>JBCBJQ010000204.1:0-500 GCA_038523235.1 Cyanobacteria bacterium J06626_4 | reverse complement strand
CACACGCGCATGTACCTCTTGCACGCTTTCCACCCGTTCGGAATAGCGGTCCACCAAATACGGCGAACGTCCGCGCACCATCCAGGTGAATTTCACCAGTTCTTCCATCACGTCCACAACGCGGGCGTAAAACGGCCCGGCAGGCAAACGCCCGTCTTTGAACTCAAGCCACGCCTTGGCGATGCTGGACTGGTTGGGGATGGTCACCATCCGCATCCAGCGCCCCAGAATGCGCATCTGATTGACGGCGTTAAAGCTTTGGGACCCGCCCGACACCTGCATCAGCGCCAGCGTCTTGCCCTGCGTCGGGCGAATGCCGCCCTGCATCGACAGTGGCAGCCAGTCGATCTGCGTCTTCATCAGCCCGGTCATGGCACCGTGGCGTTCGGGGCTGGACCAGACCATGCCTTCGGACCAGACGGCCAGATCGCGCAGCTCTGCCACCTTAGGGTGGTCCGGGGCGGCGCCGTCTACAAGCGGCAAGCCGGTTGGGTCGAACA
>JBCBJQ010000203.1:0-502 GCA_038523235.1 Cyanobacteria bacterium J06626_4 | reverse complement strand
GCAGCCCAGAACTGTTTTTCGAGCTGTTTGCTCAAAGGCAGGGCTTGGCGATACCAGTGTAGGCGCAGCGTGTGCATCTCTTCGGCGGAGAGGGGCCAGGGATTGGCTGGGTCAATGCGATGGTCCTCCGGACCGGCTCCGCCATTGCACAAGCTTTGCAAACACAGTGCGGCACTCACCGATACATTCAGGCTTTCACTAAATCCTCGCATGGGAATACTGACCTGCATATCGGCTGCGGCCAGGGCCGTTTGGGATAATCCATCGTGCTCGTTGCCAAACCAAAGCGCCAGGGGCTTGTCCACCGGTAGCTCGGGCAGCGGCAGCGGCTGACCGTGGGGGGTGGTTGCGACCAGCCGGTATCCGTTCGCTTTCAGTGTCTGAATGCATTGCTCGGTATTGCCAGACTGCTGGTTATATCGGTGGAGTGTCAGCCATTTGCTGCAGCCCCGCGTTACGTCCAGGTTGAGCTTGAACTTGGTGGTGCTTTCGATGATATGGA
>JBCBJQ010000202.1:0-505 GCA_038523235.1 Cyanobacteria bacterium J06626_4 | reverse complement strand
ATCGCGTCGCAGCCCGCCAGTTCGCGCGCGCCCCCCATGTCCGAACACAAAAGCGGAATGTGGCGGCTGTGCATCTCGATGGCCACCTGCGGCAGGTTGTCGGCCCAGAGCGGCGGCACCAGCCCAACATCGACCCCACCCAGCAGCGCATCGAGCCCGTCATGGCGGTAGCCATCCTGCCAGTCGAGCGCGGCCAGCCGCGGGCGCAGCGCGGCCAGCCGGCCCATCGCGTCCGCATCGCCGCGCCGGGCCGCCACCACCAGCCGCAGCCGCCCCAGCAGCGCATCCGGCGCGCCGTCCAGCGCGTCCATCAGGAAAAAGAACCCCTTGTCGCGCCGCATATAGCCCAGATAGCCCAGCGTCAGCGGCCCGTCCGGCAGCGGGCGCGGCGCGGTGCGCGCCCAGGCCTCGGCCTGCGCGGTGCCGATATAGCAGGTCTGCAGCAGATCAGGCTCTAACCCGTGGGACATCGCCATGTCACGCACCGCATCCGACACGCACAGCA
>JBCBJQ010000201.1:0-506 GCA_038523235.1 Cyanobacteria bacterium J06626_4 | reverse complement strand
GTCTTGCGGGCTGGCCACCTGCTCGATCCGGCCGGCGTTCATCAGAACGACCTGATCGGCCATCGTGATCGCTTCGGTCTGGTCATGGGTGACGTAGACCATCGTAAAGCCCAGCGACCGTTGCAGCTGCCTGATCTCGCGCCGCATCTCGTCGCGCAGCCGCGCGTCAAGGTTCGACAGCGGCTCGTCCATCAGGCACACCGGGCGGCGCGAAATGACCGCCCGGCCAAGGGCAACGCGCTGCTGCTGCCCGCCCGAGAGCGCCGCCGGTTTGCGCTCCAGATACGGCACCAGCTCCAGAAGCTCGGCCACCTCGTGCAGGCGCGCCGCGCGGTCGGCCTTGTCCAGCCGTTCGACCCGCAAGCCGAAGATGATGTTTTCCGCCACGCTCAGATGCGGAAACAGGGCGTAGTTCTGGAACACCATCGACAAGTGCCGTTTGTCCGGCGGGCGATGCGTAACGTCCTCGCCGCCGATGTGCACCTGCCCGTCCGTGACGCTTTCCA
>JBCBJQ010000200.1:0-515 GCA_038523235.1 Cyanobacteria bacterium J06626_4 | reverse complement strand
TGCAGCAGGCGATGTGGCGATGACCACTATTGCCGATGCAGGTATTGCGGTTGACCAACCGTTCGACTCCAGCCCTACTCTTCCTCATCCATATCCATGTACTGCGGTGGGCTAGTGCCCACGCGACCAATGATTTTAGGGAAGGTCGCATCGACATCACCCTTGCCCCGAATGTCGACCAGGTTGACCTGATGCCACCAGTCATCGCCAAAGTCAAACCAGTAGCCGAACGGTTGGTCAACCGCAATACCTGCATCGGCAATAGTGGTCATCGCCACATCGCCTGCTGCAGCAACCGTATCATCTTCTCGTTTCATGGCGCTAGCGAGGACGTAGACCCGGTTGTTGGGGTCGTGTGGCCCCTTGCCACCAATCTGAAACTCGTACAAATGCTCTTCGTAGCGATCAAAGGCTCTAAATATAGCCTGATGGAGATCGGCCAGGGTCTGACTCCCTAAAATTTCGATTCGGCGGGAGATGATCGGATTGTTGTCCAGAAAATCGGGGTTGATTGG
>JBCBJQ010000199.1:0-517 GCA_038523235.1 Cyanobacteria bacterium J06626_4 | reverse complement strand
TTTTAACGTTGTGATGAACTTCGTAACGCTCTTTCAATCCTCGTAAAATCGAAATTGTATTTTCAACGCTGGGTTGAGTAACTAAAACCTGCTGAAAACGTCTTTCTAAAGCTGGGTCTTTTTCAATGTATTTACGATATTCATCCGTAGTAGTAGCACCAATACAGCGCAATTCACCACGAGCCAACATCGGCTTGAGTAAATTACCAGCATCCATCGAACCTTGCTGTCCGGAACCGGCACCGACTACCGTATGAAGTTCATCGATAAATAAAACTATTTGACCTGCTGACTCAGTAACTTCACGGAGGACAGCTTTTAGTCTATCTTCAAACTCACCGCGATACTTCGCACCAGCAATCAAACTACCCATATCCAAACCGATGATTTGTCGGTCTTTCAGCGATTCTGGAACATCACCATTAATAATTCTTTGAGCTAGCGCTTCGGCGATCGCAGTTTTTCCGACTCCAGGTTCGCCAATTAAAACGGGATTATTTTTACTTCGACGAGATAG
>JBCBJQ010000198.1:0-524 GCA_038523235.1 Cyanobacteria bacterium J06626_4 | reverse complement strand
TGAATCGCAATATAATGGTTCCTGCTGCTCCTTTTAAAAATAAACCAGAATATCAATACGCGATTGAGTACGCTGATAAGATAGCCGATTTACTTACACCCCAAACTGGTGCTTATTATGAAATTTGGCTCGATGGTGAAAAAGCTATCAGCGCTGAGGAAAGTCCGGAGGTAAAAGCCGCTCGTCAGCGTAACGGTACGGGTACTATTTTTCACGATTCACCGGAACCGATTTACGGTACCCACTACATGCCGCGCAAGTTTAAAATTAGCGTTACGGTACCCGGTGATAATAGTATTGACCTTTATACTCAAGATTTATCTTTGGTAGTAATTACCGATGATAATTCAGAGTTGTTAGGTTTCAATGTCTTTTGCGGTGGTGGTTTGGGAAGAACTCATAATAAGGAAGAAACTTTCGCTAGAAAGGCTGACGAGATTTGTTATGTCTCCAAAGATGACGTTTACGATTTAGTTAAAGCAATCGTTGCGACTCAAAGAGATTATGGTGACAGAGTTCAAAGA
>JBCBJQ010000197.1:0-527 GCA_038523235.1 Cyanobacteria bacterium J06626_4 | reverse complement strand
CGCTGATTGGCGATGACAACAATAACCTCCTCTTCGGGGAAGGAGGCAATGACCGTCTGGAAGGGCGCGACGGCGATGACACCCTCAACGGCGGCACCGGCAATGACATCCTTAACGGCGGTGAGGACAACGACACCCTCAACGGCGATGAGGATAATGACTTCCTCAACGGCGGCACCGGCCATGACGTCCTCAACGGCGGCACCGGCAACGATCGACTGGTCGGCCAGAGTGGCAATGACACCCTCAACGGCGGTGACGGCAATGACTTCCTCAACGGCGGCACCGGCAACGATCGACTGGTCGGCCAGAGTGGCAACGACATCCTCAGGAGCGATGCGGGCAACGACCAGGTCTTTGGCGATGCGGGCAACGACACCATTGACGGTCAGAGTGGCGATGACACCCTCAACGGCGGCACTGGCCATGACATCCTCAACGGCGGAGACGGCAACGACACCCTCAACGGCGGCGATGGTAGTGACACCCTCAATGGCAACGAGGACAATGACCGCCTCAACGGCAAT
>JBCBJQ010000196.1:0-529 GCA_038523235.1 Cyanobacteria bacterium J06626_4 | reverse complement strand
CATTTTGCCCGCGCCCAAGATAGCGATGTGGCAATCGTCAAAGCTTTCGACTTTCATCAGGGCTAGTTCGGCAGCTGCAGAACTGATGGAAACCGCACCCGTGCCCAGGTTGGTTTCTGTGCGGACGCGCTTGCCTGCCTTGATCGAATCCTTGAGTAAGCGGTTGAGAATGCGACCCACGCCTTTGTGCTGCTGTGCCAGGCTGAGGGCATGCTTGACCTGTGAGAGAATTTGGCCTTCGCCGAGGACCAGGCTGTCGAGCCCACCCGCGACGCGCATCAGGTGCATGACGGCGTCTTGCTGAAGCAGTACAAATAGGTGCGGCCGCAGCTCGTTTGGCTCAATGCCGCTGTGGTCGCTCAAAAAGCGCATAACATCGCGGACGCCAATTTCGATTTCGCTGGCAACGATGTGAATTTCGAGGCGGTTGCAGGTGCTGAGGATGGAGACCTCTGCAATGGTGGGTGAACTGCTTAGGTGGGCGATCGCATCAGCGACTTGAGCGGAAGGAATGCTCAACTTTTCTCGG
>JBCBJQ010000195.1:0-537 GCA_038523235.1 Cyanobacteria bacterium J06626_4 | reverse complement strand
GTCAGAGACTCGAACTCTGAACTTTCCGGTTAAAAGCCGGATGCTCTGCCAATTGAGCTAACGACCCATGAATCCGAATCACAAAATTTAAGGTCTTGAAACACTCGGATAATACTGCTGGTGGGAGTCGTTCGCGTTAGCGTCTCCCGAAGGGAGAACCCCACAACATCTAGTTTCTAAGACTAGCGCCTCTTCCAGTTGGGCTACAGCAGCATATTGGTACTCCCGGTGGGAGTTGAACCCACACATAGACTGTTTTTGAGACAGTCGCCTCTTCCAATTGGGCTACAGGAGCCTAAGCTGGGAAGGAGGGAATCGTTAGCGTAGCGTGTCCGAAGGACATACCCCCAAAACTTCGCATTCAAAGTGCGACGGCTTTGCCTATTTGCCTACTTCCCTACTTCCCAATAACTGCCCCAGTAGGAATCGTTCGCGAAGCGTCTCCCTTTGGGAGAACCCTACAACCTCGCGGTTAACAGCCGCTTGCTCTGCCAGTTGAGCTATAGGGCAATGAATGAACAGTCCCCCAGGTCAGAA
>JBCBJQ010000194.1:0-539 GCA_038523235.1 Cyanobacteria bacterium J06626_4 | reverse complement strand
CAATCACCCGCACCTGATTGCCAAAAACATCTCCTTTGGTTTCATCCTCCGGTAATGAGTTGAGCTGGCTTGGGTCTGTCCAGTTGGCCATATTGAGATATAGCGGTGCTGCTGTTGCCACGCCCGTTACCCCATGGGCCTGAATCAGATACGCACGGGGTAACGCCATCGGTATTCTGAGGCTAGGGCTAAATGATGACATTAAAAAGAGATCGCCCCTGAGATTTTCGTGCAAGGTGGTGGTGCCATCGGCGATGAGGCTTTGTAGACCCATCATGGTGAACATGAGAATGTTGGCAAAGCTGACGCCGGTGATGGCAACAGCAAGGCGAACTTTCTGATGGGAAAGCTGAGCCCAGGCCAGAGGTTTTTCAAGGGTGAGGAGAGAACGGAACGGTTTGATTAGCATTACGAAAAAACTATTTAACTGAATTTTGGGCATTGCTGATTGAGGGTATGAGCCGCTCTGTGAGATATACGAGGTACCGATATTTACCCGATAAACTCATACCGAAGATCGGCAACGCCGAATTTTTTAT
>JBCBJQ010000193.1:0-539 GCA_038523235.1 Cyanobacteria bacterium J06626_4 | reverse complement strand
GTAACTTGTCTCGGGGTGGGCACGACCGTCGATTAGCAGCGCCTAAAGCAGATGACCACGATACGCAATGGACAGACGTTTTAGTCCCCTTTGGCATCCTCAACCTACAAACCGATGAACTGACTATCTTGTTTGGGGAGTCGGCTGAAACTCCTGACTTTGTGGTCGATTGTCTGGTCAACTGGTGGGCAGACAATCAATCAGATTATGCCGATATTACGACGCTGGCGATTAATCTCGACAGTGGCGGGGCGACCCGCTCTAACCGCACTCAATTTATCAAGCGCTTAGTCACCTTTGTCCGAGACAGCGGGTTGACCCTCGAACTCATTTACTATCCGCCTTATCACAGCAAATACAATCCGGTGGAGCGCTGCTGGGCGGCGCTGGAGCAGTTCTGGAATGGGGCAATTCTCGATTCGATTGACACCACCCTGGAGTGGGCTTCTCGGATGATGTGGAAAGGCTTAGAGCCGGTCATCTATCATCTCAGCGGTACCTATGAAAAAGGCATTTCGGTAGACCCAAATGCCCTGGAT
>JBCBJQ010000192.1:0-540 GCA_038523235.1 Cyanobacteria bacterium J06626_4 | reverse complement strand
CGGAAGATTCAGCAGATGATGACAGCATTGGATCAGTCTCTGCAAAAAACCCAGAAAACTGCTCGCCACCTTGCCATAGAGCAGCAAAAATCAGAAAAGCTACTGTTGAACATTCTGCCTCAGCCGATTGCTCAACGACTGAAACAAAAGTCCGCGGCGATCGCTGACGGCTTTTCGAATGTCACGGTATTGTTTGCAGATATTGTTGGCTTTACTCAACTCTCGAATACCATGCCGCCCCAAAAGCTGGTGTCTTTGCTGAACGGTATTTTTTCCGCCTTCGACCAGCTATGCGAAAAACACGATTTGGAGAAAATCAAAACCATTGGCGATGCCTACATGGTTGTTGGAGGCTTGCCGGTTGCGCGTGAAGATCATGCCAAAGCTGTTGTTGACTTTGCCCTCGATATGCAAAGAGCGATTGCTACCTTCAACCAAGATACGGGAGAATCTTTTCGCATTCGTATTGGAATTAATTCAGGCCCCGTTGTAGCCGGCGTCATTGGCACCAAGAAATTTATCTATGACCTCTGGGGGGAC
>JBCBJQ010000191.1:0-544 GCA_038523235.1 Cyanobacteria bacterium J06626_4 | reverse complement strand
TCTAAATCTAAAAGGGAGTTTAGCTCTGGGTATTGCTTGCTATTGAGCACCACAGCGTCTGCACCTACTGTGCGGTCAAGTAGGCCCACAATTTTGCCGTGGGGCTGTTGCTGCAAGTACTGATCGAGGGTGGTCAAAATCAGGTCGGCGTTGCCTTTGCCGAGCTGCTCTGCTCTAAGGGCCTGATCAAATTCGTCGGCATAGTCAATTTCAATGCCGGCTTCTTTTAGCGTGGCGTTGAAGTCTTCGTTGCGAAAGGTGCTGTAGCCGCTGAAGGTATCGCCCAGCAGGGTGAGTTTGGTAATGCCATCGGCTGTGATGTTACGGGTGATGGCCGTAGGATTTCCTGAGAATTTATTTCCTATCCACCAAGCGCCGGTACCCATAAATGCGCCCGTTAAGACGAGGCTGGTTAAGAGTACAGGAAGTTCGTTCCGCTTGCTCATTGATTGCTAGCCAAAAGCGTATGTACACACAGATACAAACTCAACGTACCCAATTTTCTTATTGAGATTAGGGCTATTACTCTAGTCGCTTTATGTAA
>JBCBJQ010000190.1:0-551 GCA_038523235.1 Cyanobacteria bacterium J06626_4 | reverse complement strand
GGGATGGAGGTTTTGCAGACCTCTGCCTTACCACTTGGCTATGTCGCCGCATCTGCGTTTTTCATTTTATCAAAATATTATGTAAAAATCTACCCCTCGTAAATTATTTAATTAAAGACTTTTACAATTCTTTAGGGGATAGAAAAGAAAACGGTATCGAATAGTAAATCGCTATTGAGCAGCCTTAAGGACTTCGCCCGATAATTATGTTCCCTTATAACAGTCTAAAAAAGAGTATAAATTTACAATTGCCATTCTAAATTGCGGTTTGATTATGAGACCAACTGTAAATGTATACGAAATGTATACCATATTTTTGCTATTAGTCCACCCATTACATTACTCCATATCTATGTTAGGATTTTTTGTTACGTATAATACATATTTTTCTCTGTAAAAACAGTATTTATACTTTTTAAAATATATTTGTAAAAATTCTGTAACATAGATTTATTTATACCTTAAGACAGATGAAAAACATATTTAATTTAAAAAATAGTATAATATATTAGAAATAAGTTTCGGTTTTTACTTAATTTTTAAGTAATGAC
>JBCBJQ010000189.1:0-552 GCA_038523235.1 Cyanobacteria bacterium J06626_4 | reverse complement strand
GTAGTGGAACCAACCGGCAAATAGCATCAAACCTGCCATTACCAAGCCACCGATGGCGGTGCAGTATAGCTGGAACGAGCTAGTTATACCCCAACCGCGCCATATCTGGAATAAACCAGAGGTGATTTGAATTCCGTGGAATCCACCACCTACATCTCCATTTAATATTTGTTGGCCAACTACAGGCCAAACAACTTGAGCGCTTGGCTTAATTGCTAACGGATCGGTTAACCAAGCTTCGTAGTTGGAAAAACGAGCACCGTGGAATATCATCCCGCTCAGCCAGATAAACACTACGGCTAAATGTCCGAAGTGGGCTGCGAATACCTTACGGGATATATCTTCTAAATCGCTAGTATGTGTATCAAATTCATGGGCGAGTGCGTGCAGGTTCCAAATCCAAGTGGTGGTTTTGGGGCCTTTAGCAAGGGTTCTGTCAAAGTGACCGGGTTTGCCCCATCGCTCAAATGAGGTTGGCACCGGGTCCTTATCAACTATGACTCTTGCTTTTTTCTCCTCTCGCTCCGGAGGACTTATTGTCATTCGACCTCC
>JBCBJQ010000188.1:0-564 GCA_038523235.1 Cyanobacteria bacterium J06626_4 | reverse complement strand
GAAGAAATTCTCAAAGCAATTCCTTTAGGGCGTTATGGTAAGCCAGAAGAAATAGCAGGAATGGTGCGTTTTCTTGCCGCAGATACCGCAGCAGCTTATATTACCGGACAAGTCTTTAACGTCGATGGCGGAATGGTAATGGCGTAAGTCAGTTATCAGTGAGCAGTGAGCAGTGAGCAGTGAGCAGTTTGGCAACGGATGGAGTTTGGCAAGGGATGGAGGCGCGGATTAATTGTTGAGTGCTGGCTGTTCACTGCTCGCTGCTCACTGCTCACTGCTCACTGCTCGCTGCTCACTGTTAACTGCTCACTGCTAACTGACTTCCGATGCTTGTGCAACCACTCCCCATAAGGATGACTTTTAGCAACCCGCTGTTTGATTTCCCAATTTTTGAGAATTTCATGGTTTTGTAAATCCACGGCGATCGCCTGTCCGGGACCAAGCCTACCTTTCTCAATAATATTTTCTTCTGGGAAATCAACTACACCAGCTTCTGAAGCAACCACAATGTAGTCGTCTTTGGTAATACAGTAACGCGCAGGTCTTAAGCCATTACGGTCTAAA
>JBCBJQ010000187.1:0-569 GCA_038523235.1 Cyanobacteria bacterium J06626_4 | reverse complement strand
GGTTTTTTCTGGAGTCATATCGGTTGGATGTTTTACCATTCTCCACGTTATGACGATGTTCCTCGCTTTACGAAGGACATCAAAGACGACCCCTTCTACATATTCTTGGAAAAGAATATGCTGTTAATCCAAATTGCTTTGGGTTTGTTGCTCTTAGCAATAGGCGGTTGGTCTTTCGTGGTTTGGGGTGTTTTTGTCCGTCTTATTTTTGTATGGCACTGCACCTGGTTTGTCAATAGTGCGACTCACAAATTTGGTTATAAGACCTACGATTCAAAAGACCACTCCACAAACTGTTGGTGGGTAGCTTTATTGACCTACGGTGAAGGCTGGCACAACAACCACCATGCTTTTCAATACTCAGCCCGTCACGGGTTGCAATGGTGGGAAATTGACCTGACCTGGATGACTATCCAACTATTGCAGTTGTTCGGTTTGGCTACAAACGTCAAACTAGCACCTGCTAACCGCGAATCCAAAATGTTGAGTTAAAACTATTTACTTTATAAGGTTCTGAGGAAATGTAAATCATGATTTATCTTCTCAGATTCCTTAGTTTCACAGAGTTT
>JBCBJQ010000186.1:242-574 GCA_038523235.1 Cyanobacteria bacterium J06626_4 | reverse complement strand
GGCAGTTCTGTTATGATCGCAGCTGGGTTTTTACATGATGTAGTTGAAGATACAGAAATTACAATTGAAGAAATTGAGGAACGGTTTGGTGAAGAGGTAAGACGCTTAGTTGAAGGCGTTACAAAGCTTTCTAAAATCAATTTTAAAAGTAAAACCGAAAGTCAAGCAGAAAACTTTCGCCGCATGTTTTTAGCTATGGCGCAGGATATTCGCGTCATTGTTGTAAAATTGGCAGATAGGTTGCATAATATGCGGACGTTGGCAGCAATGCCGGAACATAAACGCCGCGCTAAAGCTTTGTAACGCCTTCAACTAAGCGTCTTACCTCTTCA
>JBCBJQ010000186.1:0-232 GCA_038523235.1 Cyanobacteria bacterium J06626_4 | reverse complement strand
ATTTTTGCTCCCTTAGCGAATCGTTTGGGTATTTGGCATCTTAAATGGGATTTAGAAGATTTAGCATTTAAGTATCTTGAAACCGATTCTTACCGGCAAATACAGCAGCTGGTTGCCGATAAGCGAGCAGCGAGAGAAGAAAGATTGACCAACGTTACCGAAACATTACGTTCTCGTTTGAAGCTAGCCGGAATTGAATGCGTTGATATATCAGGTCGTCCCAAGCATCTTT
>JBCBJQ010000185.1:0-574 GCA_038523235.1 Cyanobacteria bacterium J06626_4 | reverse complement strand
CGGCTGGGCTTTTGGAATTCGGTCGGCTATGAAAACCGCGACTGGTGGATTGCCTGGGTACCGGAGCACGGCTACTTCGAGGTCAACGTGCCGGCAAACTTTGATTACGACCGGCTACAGCGCTACTGGCAGGTGGCCGATCGTGATTATCGCTACGTCGTTGTTCGAGCGGATGGCACCACACTAGGCAAAAAGCAGTTTTGAGCAGGAGACTGTCAGCCATCCACAGATACGGCTTAAGATGAAGGCTGCTGTGATAATGCGATGGTCCTCCGGACCGGCTCCGCCATCGCACCCCCCTTAACTCCAATGGCCCTCGTCCTCTACAACACCCTCTCCCGCCAAAAGGAACCCTTTGAACCGATTGAGCCCGGCAAAGTGAAGTTCTACTGCTGCGGCGTGACGGTGTACGACTACTGCCACCTGGGGCACGCCCGGTCCTACATCGTCTGGGACACGGTGCGACGGTATTTAGAATGGCGCGGCTACGACGTCACCTACGTACCGATCTTCACCGAGCTCGAAGACAAAAGTCTCCACCGAGCCATGAACGACGTCTCGTCCATGGAGCAGG
>JBCBJQ010000184.1:0-576 GCA_038523235.1 Cyanobacteria bacterium J06626_4 | reverse complement strand
GATAATGTAAAATTTGCTCTAGCAAATATATAAGATTATCGTACTTTCGGTTATATTGGTAAGGTTTGATTAAATTTAGATAAAGTATCACCAAGAGAACTCCTACTGATCTGATTCCTATCATACTCTTTCTCCTCAGTTTAAAATAAATTGAAGAAATTTCACCAAACCTTACCAATATAACCGAAAGTACGATAATCTTATATATTTGCTAGAGCAAATTTTACATTATCAACGGGTCGCACCATCCAAAATAAGCCTAAAAATACACTATCCCACGCGGAAACTTGACATGTACCACCACGACCTGGGCCATCACAAGGGAATCGGAAACCCAAATTTGCCTTATCAGGGATTAAACGGGAATTACGTGCAAATAAACACCTTTAAGTAATATTAAAACAGTTACATGGATTGTAAAAGCATGAATATGATGAACCATAAAATCTGCTGTCCCTAATTTAATTGGCATCATTGCGATTTTTGATCCTATAGCTACAACGTCGCCACCAAATGCATAACTAGCTGTTGTTAAGGCGTTTGGTGCTGTTGTACCTGTTGTCAATGTATGCGTAT
>JBCBJQ010000183.1:0-579 GCA_038523235.1 Cyanobacteria bacterium J06626_4 | reverse complement strand
AGGCCAGCCACCCGATACGCGCGCCGTTGGCGTTCGTGATCTCGGCATATTCGCCGGGTTGGGAATTGATCGACACGCTCGTTGCGCCAAAGGGCGTGGTCACCTTGATCTTGGCAAAGTTGCCCTGATCGGCCTCCGGGCTGGAGGGCATCCAGAACTGCACGTGGTTGGGCGTGCGGTCATCCGGCAGCACCACCAGATCTAGCGATATGCGCCGACGCGTCATGCCGCGCGCATTCACCGCATGCAGCCGCGCCAGATTGGCGTTGCCCGCAGGCAGCGTCAGCCACGCCTTGTGTTCGTCGCCTCCGTTGTGCAGCGCGTCAGGCCCGAAATACCGTTCGAACATCGACGCATAGATGCCTGTCCCGTCATGCGGCCCCTCGAGGTTGCCGTAGGAAAAGTTGAACACCACCGGGGCCAGCCCGCCACTGGGCGTGCGATAGCGGCGCGCCTGTTTCACCAGGATGTGGAACGACAGATAGACCAGCGGCAGCAGGTCCACGCCCGACGTGTCCTTGACCACCCGCGAGGGCAGGGCGGCACAGATGATCGGGCGGTCGTCCACCCCGTCCGCCA
>JBCBJQ010000182.1:0-596 GCA_038523235.1 Cyanobacteria bacterium J06626_4 | reverse complement strand
CGTATTATCTGTTACTTCGAGAACTTGGGTTGCAGAAACTTTAGAATACGACGATAACCTAGCCGCAGACGGTCGAGTCATGGAAATACTCAGCGAACATACTTGCCAGGGCTGGTTAGAAGGATACTTGCTTACAGGTCGTCACGGATTATTTTCCTGCTACGAAGCATTTATTCATATTATCGATTCCATGTTCAACCAGCACGCAAAATGGTTGAAAACTACTCGTGATATTCCCTGGCGCAGACCAATTCCTTCCTTAACTTATTTATTAACATCTCACGTATGGCGACAAGACCACAACGGCTTTAGCCATCAAGATCCCGGCTTTATTGACCATGTTGTGAATAAAAAGGCCGAAGTGGTGAGAATATATTTACCACCTGATGCCAATTGTTTGCTATCCGTAACAAACCATTGCTTGAGAAGTCGTCATTACGTTAACGTAATCGTAGCGGGCAAACAACCGGCATTGCAGTATCTAAATATGGATGAAGCAATCAAGCATTGCACTACAGGTGTTGGTATTTGGGGTTGGGCTTCTAACGACCAAGGACACGAACCAGATGTAGTCATGGCTTGCGCTGGAGACATTC
>JBCBJQ010000181.1:0-609 GCA_038523235.1 Cyanobacteria bacterium J06626_4 | reverse complement strand
CTCTTCCCCCTCAACAGAGGTGTATCAGTTCAATCTGAGTGCCCCATCGGTTTGATCGGTGATGACATCGAAGCGGTTGCTAAGAAAGCTTCCAAAGATATTGGTAAGCCAGTTATCCCCGCTCGTTGTGAAGGTTTCCGTGGTGTGTCCCAGTCTTTAGGACACCACATTGCTAACGATGCTATTCGTGACTGGGTATTCCCTGCTGCTGATAAAGCTGCTAAGGAAAATACTTTAGATTACGAACCAGGTCCTTATGATGTTGCAATCATTGGTGACTACAACATCGGTGGTGATGCTTGGTCTAGCCGTATCCTCTTAGAAGAAATCGGCTTGCGCGTAGTCGCTCAGTGGTCTGGTGACGGTACTTTAAACGAGATGATGTTGACTCCCAAGGTAAAAATGAACTTGATTCATTGCTACCGTTCTATGAACTACATCTCTCGTCACATGGAAGAAGCTTATGGTATTCCCTGGATAAAACGCTTGTCGATAAATGCTTTATATCAAAGGGTTTTGGGATTTAGCTGTTTTAATAAAATTATTTATTCCTTAAATCTAATTAGCATTAATCTATTTAATGTCTACCAAAATAGTAAATTAAATGAT
>JBCBJQ010000180.1:0-643 GCA_038523235.1 Cyanobacteria bacterium J06626_4 | reverse complement strand
AAATTCAGGTTCGCCAGTTCCACCAGCGGGTACGATGAGCCGACCAATGTCATCCCGAATACCGCCGCCGTTCTAGATCGACACTGCTATGGTGTCATCGCCTGTGATGTCACGCGCAACTGCCAAATTAGCGTCGGCCGTCAGGTTCCCCAGATTAGTTTCCTGAATCCGCACGCTGCCCCGACGACCATCCAGGTAAACGTCACTGATGCCAAAGACATTGCTTTCGCGCTCATTAATAACCGCTTCCAGATCATCGACGATTGCCTGAATTTCCGGATCAACGAGGTTTTCAGCGTTGAGGTCAGCGACACCCTGCTCGTCAGTGGCATAGGCACCGCTCACCTCGGGGTCGTAGCTTGCGGGAATGATGACGCCGTTTTCGTCGAAGTCAACCACCAGCCGACCGACGTAGTTGTAGTTGCCGTCGGTGTTGATGACAGCGACGGGATTGTCGTCAGCACCCGTGATGAATGTGGGGTATTCGCCCTGGACTGTATCGCCAGCGCGGGGGCGATCGTTTTCGTCAAACAGGCGCGTGTTAGAGCCGCCCGCCATGATGATGTCTACATCGGTCAAACGCTCAGCCAGTGCTTGCTCAATTGCAATCTGCTGCATGTGAGACAGCACCACGACCGTGTTA
>JBCBJQ010000179.1:0-646 GCA_038523235.1 Cyanobacteria bacterium J06626_4 | reverse complement strand
ATTACTACATCTGGTTCGCTTCCCTGGTCGTTAGAAGCCCAACCCCAAATACCGATACCAGTGGTGCAGTGTTTGATTGCTTCATCCATGTTTAGATACTGCAATGACGGTTGTTTACCCGCTACAATCACGTTAACGTAATGACGGCTTCTTAAACAATGGTCTGTTACGGATAGCAAACAATTGGCATCGGGTGGTAAATATACTCTGACGACTTCAGCTTTCTTATTTACAACGTGGTCAATAAAGCCGGGATCTTGATGGCTAAAGCCGTTGTGGTCTTGTCGCCATACGTGAGATGTTAATAAATATGTTAGCGAAGCAACCGGTCTGCGCCAAGGTATATGACGGGTGGTTTTCAACCATTTTGCGTGCTGGTTGAACATGGAATCGATGATATGGATGAATGCTTCGTAACAGGAAAATAATCCGTGACGACCTGTTAATAAGTATCCTTCTAACCATCCCTGACAGGTATGTTCGCTGAGTATCTCCATCACCCGACCGTCTGCTGCTAGGTTATCGTCGTATTCTAAAGTCTCTGCGACCCAAGTTCTTTGCGTCACATCTAGTACGTCAGCAAGTCGGTTGGATGCGGTTTCGTCTGGCCCAAATAAACGGAAGTTTTGAGTATCTAAATTTAGTT
>JBCBJQ010000178.1:0-657 GCA_038523235.1 Cyanobacteria bacterium J06626_4 | reverse complement strand
AGAAAGCCACCACCGTCGCCACGCAAGTAGAGGTCACCAACAAGCCAAACAAGCGCCGTACGGTTCAAATGGCTGAAGTGTGGTCCTTTGTCGACCCACAAGGGAATGAACAATGGGTATGGTTAGCCTTAGATGCTGACACTCGTGAAATCGTGGGTGCCTATATCGGTGATCGTAGTGGTGAGTCAGCTCAGGCCATCTGGATGTCCCTACCAGCGATATATCGACAATGTGCTGTGATTTACACAGATCGGTTGAGTTCCTATCCAGTGGCATTACCCAGCAAACGTCATCGTCCTGTCGACAAGGATAGTGGCTATACCAGTTATATTGAGCGATTTAACAATACGATGCGGCAGCGGGTATCTCGATTGGTGCGCAAAACATTATCCTTCTCGAAAAAACTTGAAAATCATATTGCTGCAATTTGGTATTTTATTCACCACTACAACGAGCAAATACGTCGCAAACAAGCGCATCAAGCTTCTTTCTCTCCATCCTTTCCTTAATAGCACTACCCCGCCATCGGCCCTGCAACCTGGTGGAGTTGATGCCCCGCCTGCTGGAGCGATAGCCGGATTAACCCATTAGCCTGAGAGTAGCCGTTGTTTATGGCCAACAGTGGATTGAAAAATCTTCCTAAATTTTACTATCACA
>JBCBJQ010000177.1:0-705 GCA_038523235.1 Cyanobacteria bacterium J06626_4 | reverse complement strand
CTCATTGACTTTTCTATCGCCTCTCTACTGCCCAAAGAAACGCAGGTGATTCAGCATCCCAGTGGCTTGGAGGGGACGTTGGCCTATTTGGCCCCAGAGCAAACTGGCCGAATGAATCGGGGCATTGACTATCGCACTGATTTTTATAGCCTGGGCGTGACGCTCTACGAACTGCTGACGGGACAGCTGCCGTTTGTCGCTGATGACCCCATGGGACTCGTGCATGCGCATATTGCCAAGCAGCCTCCGGAGCCTGACCAACTCAATCTCGAAATACCGGGTATGGTGGCGGCTGTTGTACTAAAGCTGATGGCTAAAGATGCTGAACATCGCTATCAGAGTGCGCTGGGAATGAAGCATGATTTGGAAAGATGCCTCATTGAGTGGAAAGAGACGGGAGCCGTTGCGGCATTTTCACTGGGTGAGCGAGATGTGTGCGATCGCTTCTTGATTCCCGAAAAGCTCTATGGCCGAGAAGCCGAAATTCAGTCTCTGCTAGGGGCCTTTGAGCGCAGCGCCCAGGGCAGTACAGAAATGGTGCTAGTGGCCGGATTTTCGGGCATTGGTAAGACCGCCGTCATCAACGAAGTTCACAAGCCAATTACTCGCCAGCAGGGCTATTTTGTCCGAGGCAAGTTTGAACAGTTCAACCAAAATATTCCTTTTTCTGCCGTCATTCAGGCCTTTCGTGACCTTATTCGTCAG
>JBCBJQ010000176.1:0-778 GCA_038523235.1 Cyanobacteria bacterium J06626_4 | reverse complement strand
GCCACATCGACAATTCGATTGGCAGTGAGCTCAAGCCATCTCAAGTTGATGAGGTGGGCTAAGGGCGAAACGTCCACGATTTGATTGTCATAGAGATAAAGGTTAGTCAGACCAGTAAGGTTGGCGAGGGGGGCCACATCGACAATTCGATTGCCTCTGAGGTAAAGGTTAATCAGGTTGGTGAGGTTAGCGAGGGGAGCCACATCGACAATTCGATTGTTTTCGAGATAAAGATGAACCAGATCGGTGAGGTTGGCGAGGGGGGCCACATCGATAATTTGATTGGACTGGAGCTCAAGCCAGAATAGGTTGGTGAGGCTGGCGAGGGGAGCCACGTCGACAATTCGATTGCCCCTGAGATAGAGGTCAGTCAGATTGGTGAGGCTGGCGAGGGGGGCTACATCGACAATTTGATTGCCCTCCAGCCAAAGCTCGGTCAGGTTGTTAAGGCTGGCGAGGGGGGCCACGTCGACAATTTGATTGTCATTGAGAAAAAGCAAGGTCAGATTGGTCAGCTCACTGTTAGCCTGGTCGCACGTTTGTGTCTCGGCTTCCTCTAGCAGCTTATCGACCGTATGTTGAGCCTCTGGAGTTAAGCTATCGCGACTGCGACACCAGTCGGTAAAGGTTTCAAACCGGTCTGACGAACTCGCACCTTGAGGTGTGCCGAAACAGCCAACACCACTTACCAACAGAACTGTCAGCAAACCCACTACAATCGCGCGCTTCATGGTGACTCCTCCTGATGCTTTGTAGTTTGTCCGTTAAGGAAAGCCGC
>JBCBJQ010000175.1:0-1009 GCA_038523235.1 Cyanobacteria bacterium J06626_4 | reverse complement strand
ACGCGATGTGCAACTAAAAGATTGAGAAAAAGTTCCATCTCTGTAAGCTAGAGCTAGCGATAGTTCTAAGCACTTACAGGGATGAAACCATGTTTGATATCGATGAGTTTATCATTGCCGTCTTCTTAGTGGTGGACAGCTATCTAACCCCGTTATTGCAGCGATATCCGCCTCGCAGTAAAGGGGCAGCGCCCGCACTGAGCGATAGTGAAGTGTTAACCCTCGAAATCGTGGGCGAGTTCTTAGGTCATCACGATGATGCCAACATCTGGCGCTACTTTCGCCAACATTGGCAAGCCTGGTTTCCGGGGCTATCGGACCGGACGAGCTTCGTCCGGCAAGCGGCCAATCTTTGGCACTACAAACAACGGCTGCAGCAACAGTTATTGCAAACCTTAGGCGCGCCGCAAAGTGACTTGTACCGCGTCGATGGCTTCCCGATGCCGGTCTGTGGTTTCAAGCGCGCTCCCCAAGCGAAAGTCTTTACTGGCTTAGCCAGTTATGGCAGTTCCGCCACCAAACTCAGTACGTTTTATGGCTTCCGTGGCCATTTGCTCATCAACGCACAAGGACTCATCATGGGAGTGAGTGTCACACCAGCACACGTGGATGAACGCGATGTGGTGCCCGAGTTGGTGGGAAATCTGCAAGGTCTGTTGTTGGGCGACAAAGGCTATATTCGAGCAACCTTAAGCGAGGCTCTAGCAATGCAACAGCTCACTCTGCTGACACCGCAGCGTCGCAACATGAAGACCTATCACCCGCAATGGAACCGGACCGTCTCCCGCCACCGGCAACTGGTCGAGACCGTCATTGGCCACTTGTGTCACTGGTTTGACATTGAGCACATTCGAGCCCGCGACCTCTGGCATTTGACCAGCCGCGTGGCACGCAAAGTGCTCGCTCATACTGTGATGAGTTATCTGAATCATCTCAAAGGCAGGCCCTATCTGAGATTTGAGGATCTGATTAAAGCTTGAATTGGAAATCGCTTAATTGCACATCACGT
>JBCBJQ010000174.1:0-1032 GCA_038523235.1 Cyanobacteria bacterium J06626_4 | reverse complement strand
CACACTTTGCTATTCTATTCCCACAACGCTTCAAACTTTGAACAACAATCTGCTTACACAAAAATCAGAACACTCTCCCGTCATCCATTCACTCCTTATAAAGTCGATACCTCACACTGTAAGGGCCATTTCAAGTTTCCGAGACTGCAAGTTCCAAATTTTGGGATACTGTTCCTGGAAGGTGAGCCAGGTATCTCGTTCGATGTCAGGATCATTGGAGCGAATCACATTCATGGAAATTTGCAGGTTCTTCAATGCCGTATCGAACTGACTTTTAGAGCAGCCAACTTCCTGCAGAATCTCGTTACGAAGGCTGGTGCTATCCCAGGGCTCGACTCGAATCTTCTCAAAAACATATGTGGATAACGGATTCAGCTGATCGATTGGCTTGTAAGCAGACTTGAAGTGAACGTCTCGCAAATAATCCATTGACATCAGCACGGCAAATCCGCCCTTGACCTTACCGTGGAAAATCTCGTCGGGGAACTCTGCTGGTAGACGATTTTTCCAGTCCCAAAAGGCTGAGACCCTTTCTCCCCAGCCTTTTTCGCCCGCCTGCTTTTCCGGTAAATCAACGTGTTCCCACAGGGAAGGAAGTTTGGTTTTGGCGCTGTCGTAAATGGTACATACCTACAACTGCTGAACCAATAGCCGGGCTTCTTCAACAGGGCAAACGCATACTCAGGCAGCGAGGACTTTGAGTAGGTAATCGTTGTCCCATCCGGCCTTGAGGCGCTTCGCCTTCTTGCCGACTTTGGAGGACTCCTTGGAGAGCAGGTTCAGCGCGATTTTGCGCATCAGGGTCATGTTTTCAGGAGCATGGCCTGAGCGAATACGGGATTGGTCTTCCTCAAAGGCTACGTCCAAACACCAATGCAGTTGGTTCTCAATCCCCCAATGGCGGCGGACTGCTGTGGCAAAGCGTTGAACATCCCCGTCTAAACTCAGCAGGTAGTAGACCTCTTGCAAATTAGCGTGGGCACGTCTTGCCGACTGACCCCAAAAGCAGGAAACATCAGGAATTAGTAAAAT
>JBCBJQ010000173.1:0-1458 GCA_038523235.1 Cyanobacteria bacterium J06626_4 | reverse complement strand
AATGTCGGCAGGTAGTTCGGTGACAATCGCATTTACCGAGATCTGTAAAATACGATCCAGATGAAGAGAGTCTCGGACTGGATTAGCTGCAATTGAGTCTCTTTTAGATCTTGGTAAGAGCGTTGAAGCTCTTTTGTTTTAGCTTGAGATTCTTCATAGAGGTTCGCCTGATAAATCGCGATCGCAATCTGATTGCAAATATCCTGCAAGAGCTGAATTTCCGCCTTTTTCCAAGGGTGCTCATGCTCAATCCTGCCAATTTGCAAACTGCCAATCTTGCCATCAGTCGTGTGAATTGGCAAACACAAGTAAGCGGTAATCCCAGCCTTCTCTAAAAAGGTCTTGAGAGAGAAGCTCTCTAACTTAGCTAAGCTATCCACCTGACAAGGTTGATTCTGTAAGAGATGCTCTAGGAGTGTCGGCAATTTATTAAGTTGATGAGCGCCTAACCAAGTCGGTAATTCAGGCTTCTTCTGCTCTTTGACAACTTCCCAGATATGGGCGCCATTCGCCTCTTGATACCAAGCAAAGGTGCAAATGTCGGCAGGTAGTTCGGTGACAATCGCATTTACCGAGATCTGTAAAATACGATCCAGATGAAGAGAGTCTCGGATTTCTGAACTAATTTGATTGAGTAGCTGTGCCCGATTCAGCAGCGTGCGAACTTTGTCTTCTGCTTGCCTGCGTTCGGTCACATCCTGAAATGTCCCCACAACCCCTACCACATTGCCAGCCCAGTCTCGCAGGGGAGCTTTGTGTGTTTCCAGCCATCGCTGTTCACCCTCCGAGGAAATGAGGGTTTCTTCAATGCCCAACTTGGCCTCGCCAGATGTCATTACTGCTTGATCATCGGCACGATAGTGTATGGCATTGGCGTTGGTGGCGGCAAAGTCGAAGTCCGTTTTGCCAATTAACTCTGCAGCTGATGATAAGCCGATCGCCTCGAGCAGGGGCTGATTACTGCCGAGAAAGACCGAATTGCGATCTTTCCAGAACACTGGCAGAGGAATCGTATCGAGCACGGTTTGAGCAAACTGCTGAGAGTCTTGTAGTGCCTGCTCGGCTTGCTTACGATAGGTAATATCGCGCACGATGACGAGCGCTTCCGCTGAGTTGATTGCCACAATGTGGATTTCTTCATGGACTAAGCGTCCCTGTTTTTCGAATTGGTGTTCATAGACCTGCAAGGTACCGGTGGTAATTGCTCGATCAATTCGGTAGAGCTGTTGTTGCAATAATGCAGGGGGCAGGACTTCGGCAAGCTCCTGTTGAATGGGCAGAAATTCCCCCACTGAATTGGGCGAGTGAATGTAATTGAAGCAAGTGCCATCTCGCCCAACGTGCAAGAGTAAATCTGGAATAGCCTCGACAATGGCACGAATCTGGGCTTCTTTATGCTGAAGTTTGGCCGTGCGTTCGACAACCTTGGTTTCAAGTTCTTGATTCAGGTGCTCTAAT
>JBCBJQ010000172.1:0-2452 GCA_038523235.1 Cyanobacteria bacterium J06626_4 | reverse complement strand
GGAGAGTGAAAAAAAGTGGGGGAGCGCTATCTTCCATCAGCTAAACTTATGCCCTGAGATGGGCAGATCAGTGACTTGGGACTGAAGTTGGACTAGATTGTCTAGCTGGATGAAGCTCAGGAAATTCTCTGGTGAAAATCTGAGGTTCTACTTCTGATGCTGGCGTGGAATAGTTGCCTGCCTGACAACTTTTGGGGCCTCAAAACTGTATTAGCCAGAGTTATCATTCACGCTGTTTAACCACTTACCGCAACGGCGTTATCATGGCGCGATGAACCACTCCGCCGCCCTTGTTTATCAGCTTAAAGTTGTCCTGGTAGGCATCAGCCCGATGATTTGGCGACGGCTGCTGGTTAGTGGCAGCCACACCCTTGCTGATTTTCACTACATTCTTCAAATTGCTATGGGTTGGAGCGACGACCACTTGAATCGCTTCACCATTCACGGTAAGGAATACGGCGTCTACCACTCAGGTGGCATCAGCTTCAGTGACGATCCTGCAAAGGTGCAGTTAGCTGATCTGCAACTGCGAGAACGGGAAAAGTTCCGCTACGAATACGACCTCACCGATCGGTGGCAGCACCAACTGCGGGTTGAAGCGATCCAATTTCCTGAGCACCCCCTATCAGTACCTGTTTGCATCACCGGCAAGCGGTCCGCTCCCCCAGAAAATTGCGGTGGTCCCTGGGCCTTTCAAATGAAGCAGCAACACTACTCAGCCGGTTATGCGCTGGAAGTTCTGACTGATATTTATCGAGGCGGTGCCGAGACCTTACGAGATCGCTTTGATGAAGTCCGTCTGCTGCAACAGTGGCTAAGCCTCGAAGAATTTGATTGTAAAACGGTCAATCGTCGTCTCCAGCAGTATGCCGATGGCGATCGCGCAGAGTTGTTTGCCGAGGTTATCGGATAATGCCGATCAAAGTTCAGCTAGTATTTGAGGACGATGCCGGTGGGCCTGCCGTCGTACAAGAGGTAGCCCAGCTAGAGCGCGATACATTGGCTCCAGGCACATTAGGGCTAACCCTGGCGGAAGCCAAAACCCTGCTGCAAAATCTTCAAAGTCATCTAGTTCAGCGGCAGACATCGGCTTACCAGCAACAGCATCAGACCTGTCCACACTGCCAACACCCCCGCCGGGTTAAGGATCATCGCCAGCTGGTTTACCGGAGTCTCTTTGGTAAACTCCATTTGCCCAGCACTCGATTCTTTCACTGTGATTGCCAACCGCACCAGACCAAGAGCTTTAGCCCACTCGCTGATTGGTTAACGGAGCGTACTGCTCCCGAACTGCTCTACTTGGAGTCGAAATTTGCCGCCCTGATGTCCTATGGTCAAAGCGCTCAGCTGTTGGCCGAACTCTTTCCAGTGGATGAACAGATAAATGCCGCAACGATCCGAAACCACACTCGGGAGCTGGCCGAGCGGTTGGAAGCGGAATTGGGGGACGAACAGTTCATGTTTGTCGAAGGCTGTCCGCGCGACTGGGCCGCCTTACCGAGACCCGATATGCCGCTCACTGTGGGGATTGACGGGGGTTACGTTCGCTCGAGCAGTACACAAACGGATCAACCACGCCATTGTTTTGAGGTCATTACGGGCAAGAGCATTGCTGATGACGGCACCTTGAAGTGTTTTGGCTTGGTCAATTCCTATGACCAGAAGCCCAAACGAAGATTGTTCGAGCTGTTGCAGTCGCAGGGGATGCAGATGAATCAGCAGATAACCTTCCTCTCTGATGGTGGCGATACCGTTCGGGACTTGCAGCTCTACCTGAACCCGCAAGCAGAGCATGTACTGGATTGGTTCCACATCACCATGCGCATTACGGTGATGAAGCAGATGGCTAAAAGCGTCACCTATTCTGAGGATGAGCTGGTCGAAGACCTTGACGACACGATTGAGAGTATCAAGTGGTATCTCTGGCATGGCAACGTTTTTCGGGCCTTGCAGGAAATCGAGTTGCTGGCCGACGGGCTCTATCGGGAGGAAATGAGCCCTGCACAAACCAAGCTGTTGAAGAAGGTCGAGGAGTTCCAGACCTACATCACCAACAACCAGCAGTTCATTACCAACTATGGCGATCGCTATCGCAATGGAGAAAGAATTGCCACCGGCTTTGTCGAATCCACGGTCAACCAGGTCATTAGCAAACGGATGGTCAAAAAACAGCAAATGCGGTGGAGTCAGAAAGGGGCACATCTGCTATTGCAGGTTAGAACGCGAGTTCTTGATGGGGATTGGCGCTCCACTTTCGAGCGATGGTATCCCGAACTGAAATCTCAAGCGGCTTGAGGAGATGGAAAGAGTATCCCACTTTCCCCCACTTTTTTTCACTCTCTTTCTTCTGGAGCAGAGCGGTCAGAACTCGCTGTCTAGTTCATTGGCATCGATGCCCAACTCTTGAAGTTTAGCGATCGCCCGGTCTAACTTTCGCTGGGCCTGATTGCGC
>JBCBJQ010000171.1:0-2649 GCA_038523235.1 Cyanobacteria bacterium J06626_4 | reverse complement strand
TGCACTCCGGTCACCCATGGCCCAAGCTAAAATGCCGGGACGGAAATGGTTGACGGCGGTCCAAATCCAAACTTTGTTTTTTTGGCCCCCACAAAGGTCTGCAACTCATCGATCGCACCCTGACCGGCCATCGACACTGGGTGTGTGCCGTCGCCTTCCATCCTCAAAAGCCCCTCCTTGCCAGCGGTTCCTACGATCGCACCCTCAAGCTTTGGGATATCGCCACGGGGGAGTGCTGCCAAACATTTTCGGGTCATTTGAGTGGCGTGTGGGCGATCGCGTTTGCCCCCCAAGGCGACTACCTGGTGAGTAGTAGCATTGATCAAACGGTGCGCCTCTGGAACCTCACCACGGGGGAGTGCCAGCAGATCCTGCACGGTCACAGCAACTGGGTCATGTCGGTAGATGTGAGCCCCGATGGACAACAGATCGCCAGCGGCAGCGCCGATCACACGGTCAAACTTTGGGACGCCCAAACCGGTCACTGTGTGAACACCCTAAAAGGTCACCGCAACAGCGTCTGGTCGGTGGCGTTTAGTCCTGATGGGCAATCCCTCGCCAGCGGCAGTGACGATAAAACGATCAAGCTGTGGTCAGTCGCGACGGGGCAATGCTGGCAAACCCTGAAGACTCAGGAGCCCTACGAAAGGATGGACATTACCGGGGTCGTGGGCCTGACGGCGGCCCAGAGCACCATTCTCAAACAGTTGGGCGCTGTTGCCAGGTAAGGCGATTAGGTAAGCTGAAATCCACCTACTTTGCGTATTTTCTCATCGGTATCCCTGCCTCCACATGAGAAAAACTCGTTGGGTAGGCGTCCTCGCCTACCCCGACCCCACCCGCCATTCATCTATTGGGCAAATTAAAGGGCCCACAGCTTATGGAAAAGTATTGAGATCGCAGTTTTGCATCTTGCCGGGGCGATTTAACTTAAACGTTTTCTCCGGGAGACACGACACATGGGTGGAACCAGTAGGGTGTCATATAGCCCTATGGGCATGGCTCCGCTAAAGCGCAGCGTAATGCACCGCAGGATGGGTATTTTTATTCTCAGAAATCTCCTTAAACATTTCCTCCGGGAGACGCGACCCATGGGTGGAACCAGTCAACAGGACGTGCAAACCCCAAAATTTGGCCCCATCAACTCTAATTCCTTCAGGTGATACCGATAGTCCCCATGCCCTCAAAGAACGCCATCCAGAACCCCACTGCCTCGATGCCGATGCCCCTAGTCATCATGGCGCTGACTTCTAGTCTCTTATTGTTGCTGGTGGGCGGTAGTTTATTTTTCTTCCCAGAGTTTGCTCGATCCCGCTGGGTCTGGTCTTTGACCCCGTTCAATACCCGATTTTTAGGGGCCATTTATCTCGCATCACTGGTCGGACTCTCGATGTTGCTGGTGATGCGCCGAGCGCTTGCCGTCCGTCTGATGGTGCCGATGATGTGGGTATTTACGACCGTCGTTGTAGTCGTGTCTTGTCTGCAAATCGAGCAGTTTGACCTGACGCGACGAACGACCGCCATTTGGTTTGGCGTCTATGCGGCCGATTGCTTGGGGTCGAGCTATTACCTCTGGCACTACCGCAAGCCCATATTCACTGTGAGCCAGCCCTTGCCCCGCCCTTGGCAGCGCTATCTGCAATGGCAGGCAGCGGTTCTGGGCATTTATGGCTTTGGGTTGTTGCTGCTGCCTGCTCAGTTTGGCCAGTTCTGGCCGTGGCCGCTAGATGCTTTTCACTGTCAGCTTTACAGCGGCATGTTTCTAACCGGGGCGGCGGGGGCGGCCTTACTGACCCGGCAAGCCACCGCGATGGAACTCTGGGCATTTGGGTTGATTCAGCTAACCTTGAGTGGTTTGGTCTTGGTCGGCGTGGTGATGGTGGATATCGCTGTGCGCCGCATCAACTGGGGCAGCTTCGGCAGCTGGGCCTGGATGGGGGCAGTTTTGCTGCTGGCGATCGTGGGCTTAGCCCTGATTTGGGCATCGCGACCCGCGATCGCCAATCGGTGATGCTCCAGACATGTGGAATCCAGGTTAGGCAAAATCTAAATCCCTCATTCCTTCCTTGAGTATTGATTCTGTCGTTGAGTAGTCTTGCCAACACAAAATCTTGGCCAACGGAATTTCAGCATCACGTCGCCCAGATCATGCAGCTTTGGCTCACGCGCATCAGCATCCAAATTTGGCAAAGAAGGCAAACATTAGCGAACGTCTGAGGAAGATTGTTCAGTTTATACTTCCATAACTCAACTTCGTTCAGCTTATGCGAGAAAATTCTGGTTACCTTATACAATCTCGAACTTCGGAGTGCTTGTCACTGCATGAGATGTGTTCACTTTATGCTTCCGTGAATGTTCAACATATGGGTAAAGTTACAAGCGGTATGTTTGCCCTGCTAACAAGTAGCTTCTCCGTCTTTACTCACATGATTTAGGTAGCCTTCCTGCAGTTCTTGGGCGAGTTATTCAGCCAAGTTGGCTGGCTGAATAACTCACCTATTGGAGCTGTATTGCAGAATTCTCTGACGAAACTAGAATCAGGAGTCTTCCTGGATGGAAATCTCGACGAAGATATCGCCTGGATTTCGATTCAGCTCACGCTCGAGATCGTGGCGGCCACTGGCCTGAGGCCAGTGCGGGCCGAAAACA
>JBCBJQ010000170.1:0-3156 GCA_038523235.1 Cyanobacteria bacterium J06626_4 | reverse complement strand
ATCGCCGCCATGACGGGCAAGGAGATCGAACGTCAAGGCGAACAGTATCGCTTATCTCTATCGGGGCCGGATCAGTCGAGCCAAACTGTCACAACGGATGCCGTGCTGCTAGCAGTGGGGCGATCGGCATGTTAATTAACCACGACGATGCGAATGCCGTTGCGCGTTTCGCGATCGCTAATTGTTTCCAATACGCCGTCTGAGTCATAGTCGAAGTCAATCCCTTCAATTTCTTTGAGGCGACCACTGCTGAAGTAGGCAAAATCCACCGTGCCGATCGAGCGAAACCGACCGCTTTGAAAATAGTTGAAATCGATCCCGATAACAGCTCGTAGACGACCACTCCTGAAGTAGCTGAGGCGCGTATCACCAATGCTACGAATCCGACCGTCGGAACGATAGTCTACAGCGGCAGTGTAGTCTTGTTCTGAGATCGCCACTTCCCCTCCGGCATACACCTGCAGTTGGGCTCCCGGCACATTGACGAAAGTGCCTAAGACACGTCCCAAACGATCCACATAAATTGCGTGGAAGCCCTCTCCCGCTTGCTCAAACTCATCATCTTCATCGAAGTCGGGTAGGGGCTGATTGATGCCCTGGCTTTGATAGCGGCTGGCTAGGACGGTGGCAGAGGCATCGGCAATGTTGGGCTCAGACATCAACAGCAGCCCTGCAGTGACCGCAACAGGCACTAGCGTGATTTTCCAAGTGTGGAATCGGTGGTGGGGATTAGGCAGCATGATTTACACCCTCTGATCAGCTCAGCAAACATGCATGATTCAAGCGGTAACGAAGCGACTCAAACACCTGTATCCTCATCCTCCATTTTAGAAAGAGGACAGGGCAAAGCCGAAAAGATGTCACAGGATTTAGTGATCCATCGATCTGGCACCACTGGGGATGGCCCTAACGCTACCGTCGCGATCGCCGCCGATCAGCACTGCCCAAGCTCGATCCAAACCATTTCTGTACGCAAATTTGTCTAACGCCGCGCTGCCCCCAACAATCGAAACGACAGGGCCAGAGCCCTAGTTTCTGGAGAGGCTCGGAGAGGTAACGTCGGGCTTAATTTCTAAACTTGAGGCGATGGCGATAGCTGGCCACCGATTCCACAATGCCGAGGGCGATGAAATTGGTCACCAAAGCTGTGCGGCCATAACTCATCCACGGGAGGGGAATGCCCGTTACCGGTGCCAGGCCAATGGTCATGCTGATGTTGATCACTACCTGAAAAATCAGCATCGAAAAGACCCCGATCGCCAGCAGTGAGCCAAAGTTATCCTTCGCGTTTTGGGCAATCAGCACCAGCCGCAGGCAAATTAACCAGTAGGCGGTGATGACGGCGATCGCCCCCACAAAACCCCATTCCTCACCCACGGCGGAAAAGATAAAGTCGGTGTGCTGCTCGGGAATAAAGTTGAGCTGAGTTTGCGTGCCCTGATGCAGGCCTCGTCCCCACAGCTGACCCGCCCCGATGGCAATGCGCGATTGAATCAGGTGATAGCCGCCCCCTAGCGGATCTTTATCAGGGTCGAGAAATAGGATGAGGCGGTCTTTTTGATAATCCTTCAAAAAGCCCCAAAAAACTTCGCCCAGCTTCCCCGATATCAAGTTGACTGCCGTCGCCGTGACCGTGCTGAACAGCCGCCAGGGCAACGTTAACCAGGCAATGATGCCCATGCCGATCGACCACACCAGCCAGCTCGGCAGCGAAAAGTGAAACAGAATGGCTGCCACCAGCGGTGAGATCATCAACACCAACCACCCCGGATTGACATTGGCCCAATACAGCATGCCGAGGGTAATCGCCCCAAAGACCAGCGACGTGCCTAAGTCAGGCTGCACAAACACCAGCGACCAGGGCACTGCCGCGATCGCCAACACCTTGACCACACCCAACAGCGTTGTTGCATGATTGTCGCGCAGCTGCGCCGCCAGAGTGATGATCAACCCGACTTTGGCAAACTCTGAAGGCTGCACGTTAAAGCCAAAAATCGTGATCCACCGCTGGGCCCCAAACCCCGACGTGCCGACAAAAATCACTGCCACCAACGATAGATTGACGATGGCATAAATAATCCACTGCCACTGCAGCCACACCTCATAGCGAATGCGGGCAATCCACAGGGCGAGCACTAGGCCAATCGTGCCCAAGATGAAATGATTCCAGCCGAAAACCGTCGCATCGAGATTGAGTTGGGTGCTGGCAATCACCAAACTGGCAAAGCCGGTCAGCAATACGGGCAAGAGCAACAGCAACCAATCCAGGTGCTGCCAGGGCTGCAGCCAGCGCTGCCAAGCGGATTTAGCGCGTAATGACGAAGTGGACATAGGCAATCCGACGAATGAGTTCAGCCCGGTTTTCAGCCGGCGCGAGGCAGTAAATGACTACCCCAAACCGTTCATTACAGTAGCACTGCTGGCTTAACCGGGAAAAGCCTTACGGAGTAGACTGCGCGGTGAGGGGAGAAAGACGATGGCTGGGGAGCCGGGGGCATGGGAGCGAAGGGGCGAGAAACGCGGTACCTTCATCATGAGCCGTTGGGGGCGTGGCTGCTGCCTTGAGTAGATGAAGCCTGGAACTAGGACTGGCTGGCAGAAGTCTCTTGACCCTTCGGCTGTGGCTCATCCTGAACCCTAAACCCCGAACCCTGAACCCAAATCAGCGCTAATGGTGGGTACATTTGCCCCAGTCTATTAACACGAGCCAGGATGCCCAGTTGCACGATATGAGCGCTTAAACCGATGTCAGGGCAGCCACCGACACCTTGCCCGCGACCACCTTGGCGATATTGACCAGCGCCTGAGCCGATGCGCTCTCTGGTTCGGCAATCACAATGGGGAGGCCGCGATCGCCCCCCTCACGCACGGTCATCTCTAGCGGTACGCAGCCTAGCAGCGGTACGCCCAGCTCTGCGGAGGCTTTTTCGCCGCCGCCTGAGCCAAAGATGTCGTACTGCTTCTCCGGCATATCAGGGGGAATGAAGTAGCTCATGTTCTCCACGATGCCCATCACCGGCACTTTGAGCTGTTGAAACATGCGCAGGCCCCGGCGAGCATCCGATAGGGCCACCTTTTGCGGCGTGGTGACGATAACGGCGCCGGCCATCAGCACCGCTTGGGCTAGCGTTAGTTGCGCATCGCCCGTGCCCGGCG
>JBCBJQ010000169.1:0-3399 GCA_038523235.1 Cyanobacteria bacterium J06626_4 | reverse complement strand
CAACCATTCGCCATCCGAGAACCCCGATTGCTCAAAGAAACCAGGGTTCTTACTACCTTTCACAGCCATCTCTACTCCTCTGGCAGCGGGGGCACCAAAGGTTTTACTTGGGCCAGACATTGCGGCACCTGCACCATGATGATTTCCCACATGCGCTCATCCTCAATCTGGTCATAACGATGAATAATCACATTGCGTAGACCGATAATCTGCCCCCAATCAATGTCACTGTGGTCGGCTTGAAAACCCTTGGGCACTCGATTCGCCGCCTCGCCTAAAATCTCCAGTTCGCGCTCGATCGCCCGTCGCAACATCCGGTCTGCGGCATAGTCATCATAGGTACGACCGGCCACGAACTCCTGAACGGCCTCAAGTGCTTCCACCATATCCAGCAGGGCGGCGCTGGTACGCGCATTGTCAGTCATGGGCAGATCTACCTCGACACCAGTGGTTAAATTGGCCTGCTCTAGGGGATACAAAATTCGGTGAGTGCGGCCAATTTCCATTTGGCTAAACGGATTTTTGATCAGAGCCTTTTCGGTCAAATCCACCTTGCGACCAAACAGATGCTCTAAGTCAGTTTGGACGGTGAGTCGCTCCTGCAAGCTGGGCTGGCCTTGCGGATCAAAAACGACCAGCACATCCACATCACTGTCCACCCGAAAATCATCCCGCAGCACCGACCCAAACAAGGCAAATTCGACAATGTTTCGCCGCTGGCAAAAATCAGCAATCTCGCTCGGGGTTGTGCGCAGGCGTGTCGTTAATAGGGTTTGCAAGTCAGGTTTGAGCTGAATCGTCATCGTTACCTATTCCTCCAGCAGTGCGGTTAGCGCTGCCATTTCGGTCATGGCGACCTGTAGCTTCTCCATTATCGTCGCCGCAATCGCCTCCGGTTCCGGCAGGTCATCGGCAGACTGCAAACTCTCATCCCGCAACCAAGAGATATCCAGATTCTCGCCCCGCTGAGTAATGAATTCCCGGCTAAAGCAGCGCCAGCGCCCCTCTTCGCCCTGATCGGTACGGGGGCGGTGCCGTTGGGGTCGTCACCGTAACAGGTGATGAAGTCGGCAAAATGCGCAAAGGTCAACGGGGTGCGTTTGCCAAAGCTGGGCATGTTCGTCCGCAGGTCGTAGACCCACACGTTCTCCGTGTTGCCCTTCTCCGTCGTCCCTCGCTGAAAGAACAGCACATTCGTCTTCACCCCCTGGGCGTAAAAAATGCCCGTGGGCAGCCGCAGGATGGTGTGCAGATGGCACTTATCCATCAGGTCAGCGCGAATGCTCTGGCCCTGCCCCGCCTCAAACAGCACGTTATCCGGCAGTACCACCGCCGCCCGGCCCCTCGGTTTCAGCCCCCGGTAGATGTGCTGCAAAAACGCCAGCTGCTTGTTCGAGGTGGGGTAGGTGAAATCATCCCGCGTGGGGCTGCCGCCGCCTTTTTTGGTGCCAAAGGGCGGATTGGTCAGCACCAAGTCGGCTTTGGTCAGCCGCGTGCCCTCTGGCGACAGGGTATCGCCTAGGGTAACTTCGCTCTCAATACCGTGGAGCAGCAGGTTCATCAGCAAGAGGCGGTGGGCATCGGGCACCAGCTCCATGCCGTAAAAGGCTTGGCGAATCTGAAAGACTTGTTGAGATTCCGACAGCCCTTCGAACAGATTATCGGTGCGTACCTTGATGTACCGATCTGCCGCAATCAAAAAGCCGCCGGTGCCCGCCGCCGGGTCTTGAATCAGCTCTCCCGGCTGGGGCTGCATCAGCGCCACCATGCAGTCAATCAGCGCTCTCGGTGTGAAGTACTGCCCCGCCCCCGACTTCTTCTCTTCCGCGTTCTTTTGCAGCAGACCCTCATACAGGTCGCCCAGCCCCTCTTCCTTGGCAGAATACCAGTCCAGCTCATCGATGCTGGTGACCAGCTTATTGAGGATGCGGGGCTGCTTAACGGCAGTCTGGGCATTAGCAAAGATCGCCTGCACCCGACGGTTAGAGCCGCTTTGTCCAAGCTCTAACAGCAAGGCGCGATAAAAGTTCAACTGCTCCAGCCCGTCGCGACTGGTGAGGTCGTCCCAGCGCTTTCCCTGCGGGAGCTGGGTGGTTTCGGTCCCGGTCTCCTGCATCATCTTGAGAAACAGCAGGTAGGTCAGCTCCGTGACGTATTGCAGGTAGCTGATGCCGTCATCCCGCAGGACATGACACAGATTCCACAGTTTTTGGACGATATCGGAGGTGGCGTTCATGGGCAGTTAGGCAAACCAGTTTTCGAGTTGTAGATCCTGAAAGTCTGCAAAGTCAGTGACGTTTCGAGTCACCAGAATGAGCTGATTGACGGCAGCGATCGCGGCAATTTGGCCATCAGCATAGGGCGGAGTTCGTCCCATTTGGCTCAAACGAGCCCGTTCATAGGCATGCCAATTTGCAGCCTCAATGGTGTAGTCTAGGACGGGCATTGAGCTAGACAGCAGTCCGTTGAGATAACGATCTAAAGCCGCTCGTCGTCTAGAGACGGGTAGCCGATAACAGCCATATAAGAGTTCATGCATGACCACCGCAGCAGTGGCAATTGATGGCGCGTTTTCATCAAGTCTGGCAATTACTTGGGCATTGCCGTTTAGGCTACTTGCCTCCGACAAGATGTTGGTGTCGAGCAAGTACCGAGCCATTACGACAGGTCTACCTCGCGTCCTGGAGAGCGATCTCGAATGTCACCGTAAATCTCATCTGGGTCAATCTCGATGCCTTCGGCGGCAATGTATCGCCGAAATTCTTGGACCGCTTCGCCAAAGTTGGGACGCGGCTGTTGCAGTTTTTGGTACTCCGCGATCGACAGAATCACCGCCACCGGCTCACCACGTCGGGTAATCTCCACTGAGTTGCCCGCCTCCGCTGCCCGAATGATTTGGGTTAGCTTATCTTTCGCTTGAGCAATGGAGTACTGGGACATAGCACCACCCTCTATCATGGCTATCGATATGGCCATTGTAATTCAGGTCAGCTCAGGCACCCTTGCTAAATCCGGTGTGGATAATCGCGGAGGCGATTCCAGCGAGCTGTATCGAGAAGTGTTGGCCCTGATTCAATCAGACACATAAAGACTGACTTGACACTTCCACGTGCCAAAAGCTACACCTGTAGACATCGCACCTAGAAAAATCCAACGTTGTTCTGGTTGTTCAAGTGAACAGTTTGGACCCCTTGGCATATTTATTCCCCAAGCAGCAGCTACTCCCATAGTGGAGCGGACCCCCCAGGATAAAGGGGACAAGGGCTGCCACATCAGCAGTCTCTTGCTTGGTTCTACTCTATGACGTTCGGGTCATACCGAATACTCTGCGACATGCAGGTTAATTTGCTAGAGATTATGGATCTCTGCGATCGCGAGTTTGAGGAATAAATATTTCAA
>JBCBJQ010000168.1:0-3804 GCA_038523235.1 Cyanobacteria bacterium J06626_4 | reverse complement strand
ACGCAACGGAATGGTTCATGCAACACCTTTGAATTTCAACCCACAAATTCATTCAGCTGTCAATGCGTAACTCCTGACACTATCGTATTAGCCCTACTGCACAACATTACTCCAGTCATATTCCATATAAACCGTCACGGCCATTGAGTAATGATTCCAGCGGTCTCTGGCCTGAACGTAGTGGTCAGCGCCCTGCGGTAAATCACTCACCGTCTCTACTTCATGCTGCTGCAACGTTGCAACTGATTCGAAGTAGTAATCGCGCCATTCTTTCGGATGCGAAGGCTGTTTGAGATAGTGACTGGCTAAAAACGATTCTGACAGCTGAGTCAGTAAAGCTTGGGCACTATTTTCGAGTTCGATAGTGGCTGATGCCGTCAACAGCGACCCATAGACTTGTGGATCGAGCGCCGTTTTGATCAGGGTGACTAAATCAAGACAGACAAACGACATTCGACCAAGGGAGTAATAGACTTCTTCAAATCGAAAGAAGTGCAGAATTGGGTAGTCGTGATGAGCTTCGAGCAAAAATAGTAAATCGCGGCTAATGTCTTTGAGCTGCGACAGCGCGGGCTCAAACTGGCCATAGCCCTTCAAAGCAACCAGCATACTCGCCGTATTTTTCGGATCGGTGGTGCAGTGATGCAAGCTGAGCGCAAAGGTATTGCGTCGCGTCAGGGCGTTGTATACCGACATGAGATAAGTCAACGAAGCGGTAATCACCGAAAACCCCACGGCAGCCTCAGTGATCGACACCAGCCGCCACACACCAGATTTAGGGACTAAATCGCCGACGCCGAGAGTCGTTAGTGTAAATCCGCTGTAGTACAGGGCCGTGGCAAAATCGGTGGGGGTGGTTCCTTGACTGGCTTGGATGCCACTGCCCAAAGCCGGCCAAAACAAAAGGGCAAAGCCGACTGTAAAGGCCCACACCCAAACGCTCACAATGATGATCAGCAAACATGGACCGCAATAGGACAAAATCGCTTTATTCCGTATGCCGGCAAGGCGAGAAATAAAGCGAAATAGGGTCCAGACGCTTTGACAAATTCTTAGACTGAGAACGCTTTTACCCGTGCGGGGATAGAAGACGGTGAAGAACACGTCTACCGCAGTCAGGCCAATAACAAAAAGACCGAAAATCGTGCACACTAAATCAAACATGGCAGCTTACTAAAGATAAAAATGCGGTCTTGCTGGCGCGATCGCGCGTCAACTTAATCCTCAGACTTTGACGACCGCTGGTCGTTGGTAATCGTCAAGTAGTCTGCCGAAGAATGTAGGTCTAGAGCTTGTCCATCGCGAAACTGCAGTGTATAGATTTCGGTCGGCATATCGACCCGCGCCTCCTGCAGTGCTTCCTTGATGGCTTGGGCGGCATCTGACGTTGTTTCTAAAAAGTTGCGGCGCCGCGAATCAACCCAAAACCGCACTTCGAGGTTGACGGTGCTGGCAGCTAATTCCCGCACTAAAACATCTACCGGACTTTCGGTAGAAATGCCCGTGATGCCTTTAATCGCCTGACGGATAACGAGCTTCGCTTCGGCCAAGTTAGCGTCATAATCGACCCCGACTCCGATTGAACTGCGACGATGGGGTGAAGCGGTGTTGTTAGTAATGCTGGCCTGAAAAACTTCTTGGTTGGGAATGTAAACAGTGCGGCCATCGTAGGTTTTCATCGTCGTGGCCCGCAGCTGAATCTGGGTGATGGTGCCTTCGAAATTATCAATGACGACCTGATCCCCGAGGCGAAAGGGCCGGGCTGCCAGCAAGACCACGCCCGAAATGTAGTTGCTCAAAACATCCTTAAGGCTGAAGCCGATCGCCACGCTAGTCAAACCAAAGGCGCTGAGCAAGGCCCCAAACTCTAGCCCCAGCACGCCCAGAGCAATGATGGCCCCAAACACCCACACGCCCCCATAGCCCAAACGACCAATCAACACCTCAGTGCTGCGATCGCCCTCGGTTTGCTGCGCCCAGGTAAAAGCCACATAGCGAACAATGGCCGCGATCGCCCAGGTGAGTAAAACCACAATCAAGGCTCCGACCAGGGCCGGGAACTTCTCGATGGAGGTGCGGGAAAGCTGCCTTACAGTCCCTTCTAAACGTTGCGCTACATCCAGAAACAACGGCGGTTTGTCAAACGCTTCATTGAGTTCAGCCGCCCATTTTTCAGCCAGCGCCGCTACAGGTAAGCCAAAGTCATCGGCGTCCTGCTGGGTAACCGTCATCACCACGCGATTGTTGACCCGTAGCGTGGCCCAGGCTTGAGCGGTTGCTAGCTCAACCTGCACCGGCTCTGGTTGATTGGCGTTGGCTAACAAACTCGCAATGCGGCGATTGATGACGGCACTGCGGGCCGGCGCTGACAAATCCGTCAGCCCCCCCACCTGAAACAGCGGCCGCCCCCGCACCTCAATATCGGCAAAGTAAACATCGCTCTGGGGTGTTGAGGGCGTTGTTTGGGCGGCGGGCGCAGGCACCGGCAGCACGTCGGCCCCCTCACCCTCTTGGGCAGTCGCGGGGGGCACAATAGCAATGATGAACCCTAAACTCCAGGCGATCGCATGGAAGCAAAAACCGTTTTTGGGTTGATTAAAGATGTCGTACCGAAGTGTCAAAAATAGCCTCATCACCACGTTTTTTGCGACAGCGGAAAACATTATATCTAGCAAAATAGGGTTGAATGCTGGCGTCAGTAATACCAGCATTCAACCCCCCAAAATCCTATCGACACGCTGACTTAAATCAAGCGTCTCGCTAAGTCAATGCCTGCCTTAGCTCAGCTTCTCGTCAACTTTTTCTTTCAAGTTTTCCTTCGTGTGCTGAATCCGGGCCTCGACCTGCTTCGCTTTACCTTCAGCCTGATCCTGCGGGTCACCTGTGAATTCGCCCACCGCTTCTTGGATCTTGCCTTCTACGTTTTTAATGGTGGCGTCAATTCGGTCTTCGATAGCCATATCTAGTACCTCATGTAATTTACGTCAATTCAATATTAGGTCTATTGCCAATTCGGAGTATCTGCCCAAATAGATAATTGATCACTCATTCTTTAGACGGATATAGCAAAGCCCAATAGCGATCGCAATACTTCACCCAGATCTTTTTCTTAAGTAAATGGATATTAACTGCTTCATCCTCAAGTTTTTATTTCTCTAGAGTGATGGGATTGGTAGTGAAAAGTATTTAATCGAATACTGTTCGCGTCTCATTGAATTCTTCAGGATCTGATTGAATCGCTCAAGATCTGATTGAATCGCTCAAGATCTTGGTTTTTTCCTGAACGCTACGGCTATTTCACGCCCATTTGTAGACAGTACTTGCCATGACGCAAAAATTTAGAACGGCACTGTTTTTCTAAGGCGTGACGCCTAGAATGCTTATGCAGCAAAGCTTCTAGGCCAATAAATTGCATCTATTGCCAGAGTGGGCAAGTGGTCCAGAATGGAACTAAAACCCTAAAGACCACCCAAGGGCTCCAACCATACCTGTGTAAATCCTGTGGTCGTCGCTTCCATGAACGCAGTGGAACATCAATGGCCCGCCTGCGCACCCCAGTTACAACCATAGAAATGGCCCTGAAGGTCAGACATGAAGGACTTGGCGTCAAAGCCGCCGCAAGAGTACTGGGTAAATCACCTAGCCCCATCACAAATTGGGAAGAGCGTTTATCGACTCACCTGCCGTCCTGGTCTCCGCCTGCTCCTGAAGGAGGGGACGTAACGACAGAGGGGGATGAACTCGACACCCGAGTCGGTGAGAACCTTCCCCCCCGAAGCGTCGGAAGGATGGACAATCAGTTGC
>JBCBJQ010000167.1:0-3876 GCA_038523235.1 Cyanobacteria bacterium J06626_4 | reverse complement strand
TTTAGACTGGTACACACCAATTTTGTATCACAGCCAAAAGAGGCCTAAGTGTAAATCCGGAGCTATCTTCATGGAAACCTTAAGCAGACCTGGGACGTTATGAAGTGTTTGTACTGATGCGGGGTCTTGGCCGAGTTCCAAAAAACTTGATACTCAACGAAAGTTTAAGTCGGGCCGTATCTTGGACTCATCAACATTCACTCAGAAAAACAAGCGTAGATAAATCGCGGCCGCGCATTTTTCAGCAGGTCGCCTGCAGTCTTCAAAAGATTCACATGGCCTCTGTGTCTTACAGACTTTCATCGGTCTGCTGATGTCAAAAAGCCCAAATTGTCATTGTCACTAAGGTACTTTTCGTTTCATCGAGAACGATGCCCTCTCTCTATCCCAAAAGCTGCGTTGAGTGAATTCCTTGGATCGAGTAACGTCCGAAGCGGCAGCAGGCATGACATGGCCACTCAGTTCAAGCGTGGGGGGTAGACGTTGGATGATGAGTTAACGCGTCAATGGGCTGGGAGTAGCGCGATCGCCTCATGAGGAATTTCTCGACAAATCTCTTCCCGGCAAGCACACCGATGAGCACGAAAGATGACCCGCGACCTCATCAACGAGCGCTATGGCCCCAGCCGTCATGGTTTTTAGCCACTCTTCCAAGCGTTCTATGAGTAAAAGCTGTTACTGAAGAGCAGTGGCAAGGCCCGCCACCAGGGTGAATGGGAGAACGTCGCCATACCCAGAACTTCGTTAGCCAACAATCAACTATCCGTTAGCCAAAAGTCGTTATCCCAACGACAGGGTCACCACCCAAAAGCCCACCAAAAATCCGGCGATCGTCGAATAAGTCACAGTGCCGCCACCCAGTTCGTAGGCTTCGGGCATCATCGTGCTAGACAACATCGCTAAAATTGCGCCGCCCGCCAGGGATTGAGCGGTGCCCAAGACCCAGCTATTGGCAAAGGTACTGAGAAAATTGCCGAGCATAGCCGTTAGGCCACTGAGCAACACGGCCCCGCCCCAAAGGGCCAAAATGCGCTTGGCTGGGGTACCCGCCTGCTGCATGCCCACAGAACTGGAGAGCGCTTCCGGAATGTTAGAGATGAAAACCGCCATTAAGAAGGAGCTGCTGAGATTACCTGCCCCCGCGTTGAAGCCAATGACGAGCGCTTCCGGAATGTTGTCCATCAGCGTACCGACGAGAATCGCGAGGGGGGCCGAGCTTTTGGCTAACTGCTGAATCTGCTGCTCCGACAGCGGGAAATCCACTTCAACGCTATCCAGCACCTGCTGTCGCCACTGATCATCAGAGGTTTCTTGAGCCTTGGCCGTAGATTGCGTGGTCTCGCGCAACCGCCGTGCGAGAATGCGGCTGAGGCCGCTGGCTAAGTGCGGCGATCGTGTCAGCATGCCGTCAAAATCCGACTTGTCCAACTCATACAGCCGCATAGGCGTGCGTGCTACCACGCTCGCCGATCGCTCTTCGCCCGTGAGGAGGGCCATTTCGCCAAACATTTCGCCGGCTCCCAGCTGGGCCATCAGCTGTGGGCCTTTATAGATATCGGCTTCCCCAGCCACGATGACAAACATGGCATCCCCTGGAGCGCCCTCTTGGCACAGCATCGTTCCCGGTTCGACCGAGAGCGCCTTGAGTAGCGGAATGATCGCCTGCACCTCCGAAGGAGAGAGATTGTGCAGCATCTCTACGTGGGCAATTTCGTCTAGCACTTCGGACGTTTCTTCTTGCCGGTGGTGGTAGAAAAATCGCCGCGATGAGGAGGGATGGCGAATAAACCCCCCCTGATCGTCGATGTAATTAATGATGATGGTGAACAGAGCGCCGCCCAGAATAAAGCCGATCAAAATCGGCCAGAACCCGGCTTTCTCGTAAACCGGTTGCGTAATGTCGAAGGCGATCGCTGCCAGCAGGGTGCCACTGCCAAACGCCATGATGGCTGCTGTTATCACCCGGCCAGGTTTCCAGCAAATCCCTAATCCGGCCCCGATCAACAAGCTAGAGGCACCTAAAAATCCCTGAAATAATGCGTCCAAGGGCATAAAGTCGGTATGTTCACAAGCCTACGATAAACCCGTAGCTCCCTATCACAGCAATCTTTTTATTGAATTTATCGTGTAAGCACCGATTAATCAGTCTCCAGGGGCAGACCCGCCTGCCGCCAAGCCTGGATATCACCCTCTAGGGTCAAAATCTGTTCAAAGCCGGCCTGCTCTAACGCCAATTCTGCGATCGCGGCTCTCACACCCACTTCGCAGTACACCACAATATCGGTCGTGATGGCCTGAAGCTCATCTAGGCGCTCTGGTACCTCTCGAAAGGGCATATTGATCGCACCGGGAATATGCCCTGCGGCAAACTCCTCTGCTGAGCGGACATCCAGCACCAAGGGTGCTTGGTCGCTGGCTAAACGTGTCATCAACGTCTGAACAGAGATGGCCTCGGGAGCAGACCAGCCGACCTGGCTGAGCGTCAGCGCCACCCCCAGGGTGGCTAATACGATGAGGAGTTTGAACTTTCGCGATAGGGTGAAGGCGGTGCGGTGCATGGTTAATTGCCCTTAAGTCAATCCCGAGCCAGCCGTGGCAGGCTTGTATACTGGTGTTCAGCTTAAGGCTTCTTTATGAGTGTATGCTGAGCCCATCTGTTAATTGGGCTGCCGTCTTCACGTTGGGGGCATGAGCCCTTGGAATTTAGTATGGCTTCCTCTCCTCGTCCACAACGCAAACTCAAGATTTGGCGGCACGCTCGACGGCGCCCAGTGCCCATCGGTCGCATACCCTGGGGTTGGCTCTGCTTAACCGGCATTCTATATGCCACCATGGGCACGTTGGTGTCGTCTTTTCCGGTGCCCTATTGGATTTGGTATCTGATCATGGGTGGGGTGCTGGCTCAAGCTCTAGCACTCGCGGGGCCGCGCGCGCTGGGGCGTTATCGCTGGTGGTGGGCCAACACTTTAGTTTTGCTGACTATTTTGGGCACGGCAGCGATCGCCGTGGCGCTCGGGTTGGCGATGGGATTTGTCGGTACCGACAATTTGGATGCGATTGAAGTCAAAGCCACCGCCTTTGAAGTCATCCGTGTCAGTTTGGTTGCCCTGATAATGCCGGTTTTGGGGGCCATCATCGGGGCTGAGACGGGCGATCGCCTGTTGGGATTGCTCAACCGGTGGCAAACGTCAGCGGTGCTAGCGGCGACCTGTGTATTTGGCCTTGGCCTCGGCAGTCTGATGAGTCTATTGCTGGTTGAGTGAGGCGATTGCGAACTCCAGGAATGGGGACTGATTGCCGTCATCGCTGTTGGCGCTTTAGCGATCGCCCTCAGTCTGTTCAAAGGGCTAGCTCATTGGTAAGAACTTAAGGAAATGATTCAGAGGTCAAGGTTTTTGGAAAAGGTGCAAACTCTAAGCGAGGCCGCTTCTTGCGTAAGGCTTTGACCACATCCAGGTCCTGGTTTCGCGGGTCAGCAAAATAGGCGATGGGGTCGGTAGCTAGACCTTTGTCGTAGGCCACTGAAAAGTGGTAGAGGCCGCGATACAGCATTTCCAAAGAAATGCGTTCGACGGGCAGCGCCAACTCATCGGCCAACTCATCGGCGAAGTCCGCCAACACGATGTAGACAATCCAAGTGGCCCACACTTGCAGGGCGATGCCGTTGAATGAACCGGTCCACAAATAGCTGAGCCCCAACAATCGCTTTACCGTGTTGAAGGTCTCTTCAATGCGCCACCGCCGAGCATACAGGTCCGCTACCATCCCTGGCGGTAAGACGGTAGGGTCGAGCACTGAAGTGAGATAGCGATACCACTGGTGCCCGACTCGGACCTCAATCAGCCGCAGTGTGAGGATGGGGGTGCCTTGATAGCC
>JBCBJQ010000166.1:0-4268 GCA_038523235.1 Cyanobacteria bacterium J06626_4 | reverse complement strand
TTTTGCAAACGACCGTCGATCGCATTCAAGCCATCTTGGGGTGCGATCGCGTCACCATTTGGCAATTTGATGCTGATATCAAGTCCGTTAGCACAGCCGTAATATACATAGAGTTTCTAGCACTCTGTCCTGTGATGCCTAAAAGAATTGAGATTGCCCCTCATCTCAGTATGGCTGAACTCGAAGCCCGCTATCGCGGCTGTAGCGACGCTGTGGAGCGCCTTAACGGATGACAACATGCCTACATGGCTTGCTGCATGAGAGTTAAAGCCTGGAGACCGCGCTGAAAAAAGCGTCGTTTCTGAGGTTTGAGCCTTATCAGTTGCGTGGCTCTCTCAGCCCATAATTCCATGCCATAGAGCCACCGTTACCCGTAAAGCCCCAAGCTAAAGTGACTGTGCCGCGGCGTTTTGTCCTGGTGTTCTTGAATACGGCCAGCATAGTGGTCGATACGGACATGCTGTAGGTGTTGACCGTACCAGGTCGCCCAGGTGTAGGCAATGGCGACCAACAAGAGCAAGGCGCCAAAGCGAGTGTCATTGACGTTCGTTGCTTTCAAGTTGTAACCGCCGGTTTTACAGTCCTTAAAGAGTTGTTCAATGCCCCATCGACAGCGATAAAGTGCTGTTGCTTGTTGTCCATCACGGAGGTTGGTGAGGATGTACCACGGGGCTTTCGGGCCTTTGCCGCGATATTTTCGCTTCCAGTAAACTGCTAAGTTAAACGGTCCGAGCCCATCGCCTTTATTGCAGAAGACCTGGCGATAAAAACGGGCCATGCCAGGACGGATATCTAGGTCTTTGGCCACCTGATACTCGGCGTCTAACGCCGTCTTAAAATGCAGGTCTTTCTTTTGCCGTAAGGCAAACGAGACGCCGCGAGCGGCGAGCCAATCAGCGAGTTTAGGACTATGAAATTCCCGGTCGCCTAACACTCACACCGGATACTGTTTGAAGAGCGGCAACACGACTTTGAGCAGCCGTTGTTGCGTTTTCAAGTCGCTATTGCCCAGTTGCGTTAACACCGCCCAGTACAGTGGCAGTGCGTGGGTGCCCCAGATCAGAGAAACCATAAACACATTGCGCGTTTGCCATTGGGTGCGGTCGATGGCGATGACCCAATAGCCATATTGACGATGCTTCAAAGTCTTCAGACGGCGGCGAGACGCGCGGTTGCCGCCCTGGCCCGTTTGCACTTGCCGCAGCCAGTGTTTCACCAGCGGAAACCACAGCAGTTGAAGACTCAGTTGTGGCAGCAACAAAAAGCGCTGCAAGCTGCGTTTACGACTGCCATAGTGAATCGGTTGCGGAAAGACACTCGCCAGCGTTGAGAGCTTGACTTGTCGATGCGCCTGTAGCAATAACAACAATAGTTCTAGCGTCAAATACTGTTTCTCGTTGAGATGCGCCCGGAGAGTCGTTTGGTATGATGCAGGCAACATATTTGAGGTGGGGAGCCTTCAGAGGACTCCCTGTTTTTTTGCCTGATTATTTTCTCAAACCTTTATCCTGTAAAGCTCATAGTCACTTTCTCATCCCCTCAGGTGGAGCGCAGTCACTGTCAGATTATCTGGTTGCTGGCGCAAGGTCGCTCGCCGTTGGCGGTCTCCCAAGTCACCAGCTACAGTCGCAACTGGATCTACGAATTGGTGCGCAGCTACAACTAGCAAGGGGGCGAAGCCCTGCCTGATTATCGCCACCAACACCCGGGTCGGCTGACGCTGTTGGACGATGAACAACAAGCCTTGCTGCTGCAAGTGTGGCAAAGCCCGCCGCCAGATGGCGGCGGGCTGTGGAATGGTCGTAAGGTTACCGATTGGATGAGCCAGTGGTTGGAACGCCCGATCAATCGCCAAAGAGGTTGGGAGTATCTCAAGGCGATGGAATATTGCCTGCGAGTGCCTCGTCCCCACAATCTCGATGCCGATGAACAGAGCCCCGTGGCGTGGAAAAAAAGCTGCATCAGGACGTCGATGCGATGCAGCAAGCGCATCCCGACGCCGACGTCGAGGTCGGGGCGCAAGATGAGCAACGCTTGGGACTCAAACCCTTTTTGCGCCGTGCTTAGTTCCCTTGGTACGAGCCCGCCGTTGTGCTGATGCGATGGCGCTTTAAATGGTTTTGGCTTTACGGCTTTGTGTGTCCGCAGACGGAGCAAACCTACTGGTGGCTGATGCCGCGCGTGAATACCGAAAGCTTCAGCCGAGTCCTGCAGGATTTTGCCCAACATTTTGAGATAGGTGCAAAGAAGCGCATTGTGTTGGTGCTGGATCAAGCCCGATGGCACACGACTCCAAAGCTCGTCGTTCCAGAGGGGATGCACCGGGTCTTTCTCCCACCCTATGCGCCGGAGTTGCAACCCGCCGAAAGATTATGGCCATTGACCAATGAAGCCATCGCTAACCAGTATTTCGAAACCATCGAGGCTGTGGAAGACGCCATCTGCCATCGCTGCCAGGAACTCCGTTCCGGGCCAAAAGCCGTTCATAGAAGGCGGCAATGATGGGGTTATGCTGCACCGCTACCAAGGCCGCCCTGTAGAGTGCCGAGCGCACTAAAGCCCAACCACCGACAATGTGTCGTTTGCCCTTAAGCTTCCCACTGTCGAAGTTGAAGGGAGCGACCCCAACGAGACTCGCCAGGCGTTTGCTAGAGAGTTATCCTAACTCCGGCAACAAGGCCAGCAGCGTGGTGGCCACCACCCGCCCGACCCATGGAACACTGGTCAACCGCTCATAGCGTTGTTGCCAGTCGGCATCGGCTTGACGCCACTGGTCGATCTCGGCGTCTAAGGCTTTGAGACGTTGCTTCAGCCATTTAATATGACTGTCGATGTCGGCCTGGGCCGAGCGATGACGGACACTGTGACGACGGCGACGCTCGTCATTGAGCATCTCGACGACTTGCTGGCGACGATGTACCAAATCCGATAATGCTTCCTGTGCTTCGGTCGCCAGTGGCTTCGGTAACGGTTGCAGCGCTGCGCCAAAATGAGCCAGCATCTCAGCATCAATGCGAGCAGTTTTGGCGAAGCGCCCCGAAGCCTTGCTAAAGTCTCGCGCCCGTTTGGGGTTGACGACCGCGACCGCGATGTCATGTTGCTGTAAGACCTGCACCACTCCGCGTTCCATCCCACCAGTCGATTCCACGACGACCAAGGCAATCACCGCTGTTGATAACTGACTCAGAAGCTCGCTCCAGCCTGATTCATCATTACGGAGTTGCCACGTGCTGCCCGCTGGACGCAGAGCAATATCTGGCGTTGCATAATTGAAGGATGAATCAGGGTAATCGGCGATGCAATGTCCGGAGTGTGGAGCGACTCACATCCGTAAGAACGGTAAGAGAAAGGGTAAGCAAAATCACATCTGTGTAGCTTGTGGTCGTCAGTTTATCGACACCTATGAACCTCACCGAGGGTACTCAGATGAGGTCAGACGCGAATGTCTCAAGATGTACGTCAATGGCTCTGGCTTCAGGGCTATCGAGCGCGTCAAAGGGGTGCATCATACGACTGTGATTACCTGGGTGAAGCAAATGGGCGACCGCCTTCCCGATGCTTATGATCCTGAAACCACCCCAGAGGTCGGTGAACTCGACGAATTGGAAACCTTTGTGGGCTCAAAAAAACAAAATTTGGCTGTGGACAGCTGTTGACCCCTTCAAAAAAGGGATTTTGGGTTGGGTCTTGGGCGACCACAGTGCTGAAACTTTGGCCCCGCTCTGGCAGATTGTAGCTGCCTGGAACTGTGATTTCTACGTGACTGATGGCTAGTCAGTGTATCCCGGCTTCATTCCGGAAGGTGACCAGATTGTCTGCCAGACCTATATGACTCGGGTGGAAGGTGAAAATACACGCTTGCGGCACTACCTGGCTCGACTTCATCGCAAAACGCTTTGTTACTCTAAGTCCGTAGATATGCTGGCCCACTCTGTCCGATTGTTACTGCATTATCTCAAATTTGACGATGTTCCAGTGCCGCCAAGATTCATCTCTTGATGTCAGTCAAGCCCAATTAGATATTGGGCTTGACTGACATCAATGCCCACCCATCGCGGCTCCGTGACAATCTTCATGATGATGCTCCTGCGGCGGCTCAAGTGATTCATTGGTGACTCGACCTGGTCCGATACGGGTTCTAGACCCTGGCGATTTTTCGAGTTCGTAACCAATGGCAGAACGGCGACCTAGACTAACGTGAGTTCGGGATAGGAAATGAAGGGGCTGAGTAAGCTGAAACTAGTCGAAATCTTCAGCTAGGCCCCTCC
>JBCBJQ010000165.1:0-4291 GCA_038523235.1 Cyanobacteria bacterium J06626_4 | reverse complement strand
GAATCAGGAGGCGATCTAGAGAAAGCCATTGAATGGCTGCGCCAAAAAGGCATTGCTTCGGCAGCTAAGAAAGAGGGTCGAGTCGCTGCCGAAGGGCTCGTTCACAGCTATATTCATACGGGCGGCCGGGTCGGTGTGCTCGTAGAAATCAACTGTGAAACTGATTTCGTTGCTCGTCGTGAGGAGTTCAAAGGACTTGCTCAAGATATCGCGATGCAAATTGCAGCCTGCCCCAACGTTGAATATGTCAAAGTTGAGGACATTCCTCAAGACATGATTCAAAGCGAAAAAGCAGTTGAAATGGGCCGGGATGACTTGGCAAGCAAACCGGAGAATATTCGCGAGAAAATTGTGCAGGGCCGAATTGACAAGCGCCTGAAGGAACTATCTCTGATGGATCAGCCGTTCATCAAAGATCAAAATATCACCGTGGCTGAGTTGGTGAAGCAGTTAGTTTCCCAGCTGGGTGAAAACATCCAAGTTCGTCGCTTTACTCGATTTGTTTTGGGTGAGGGGATCGAAAAAGAGGAAGTTGATTTTGCCGCTGAAGTAGCTGCTCAAACGGGTTCTAAGTAGCCTTTACTCAACCGATGTGAGGCTTGTGCCACTTAGAATAATGGCTTTCTAGCTTGGGTGGTGCCTGTTAAAAAGCCCTCCAACTGGGACTTGAGATTGCTCGAATAACGGTTTGTGAGAGAGGTGATCGCCCTGGGTGATCACCTCTTTTGTGTATGGGTAAAGCGATTGCATGGGCTCCTTTGAGTCAGCACGATCGCTGGAGGCGGGCCGTTAACTTTACTGGCAGCGCCTGTCACCTGACTGACGAACTCTTTAGAATTGTCTAGAAGGGGCAATCGCGCTGGACTGTTCGCTCCCAATTTAGCGGTAATTGTGCAGAAGCAATGGCTAGAAGCCTTGACCAAATTTCAACCGACTTAAACACTCTGGAAACGTCGACGAGTCGTATTGATGACGATCTCAAAGCCCTGTACCAGGAATATTTGACCGTGCTGGGCAAAGCTGTCAAGCGACAGCTAGTGCTAGCCGTTTATCATCTGTGTACTCAGGCATACCCCAATGAATTTTTGGTGCTATCGGTAGGTCAGCGCGAGCAAGTGCAGACTGGAGTGCGCAAAATCGCTGCCCAAGGTCAGACTCAGATCAAACAGTTAGGGCAAGTGTTCGATTTATCGACGCTGGCTGACAAGCTAGAAGCGGCAGTCGCAGCGCAGTACGAAACGACGGCAAAGGACGATACCGAGAGTGAGCCCCCGGCTGAGGCTGACGATGCCACAATCACGAACATGGGTGACGAGAATCCTATCAACCCTGATCAGAGGAACGAACAGAGAGACGAAAGTTTAGTCGCCTCGGCAGCGGCTGATACTGACGAACCAGCCGCCGCTGCCGAAACGGCAATGGAGCTCGCGTCTCAAGAAGCTTCGGAAATGATTCAACGATTGAGTACTTCCCTATCGCTGTTTACCGTCTTTGGCTCAGAATCCCCCTCGCCCATTAGTCTGGCGAAGCGACATGTCCTACTAGAACGTCATCTACGGGCAGTCCTCAAAACGCTGTCGAGCTTGGCGAATCTGCTATTGAAGCAAGTGGATATTTTGCCCGATTTACCTGAAATGGTGATTGCCGCCGCCGCCGAAGCGGAAGCGGGCGAACCCGGACCGAGCACGCCTAACTTGCTCAATGTGCTGGTGGAACTAGGGGGCGATCGCCCTGACGATGATCAACCGCCTGACTTACCCGACGACGACGATGAAGAGGATGCCTTACCCGACGACGATGAGGAGTTTGACACTAAAGACTCGGGTCGTGAAATGACCCATCTAATTGCGATTAATCTAAGGCTGGCTGATATTGAGTTTTCCGACCCCCACACCGCCCTATGGCGTAGCCGACTGCAAGAGACGCTGCACAAGCTCAAACGTTTAGGCGAACGCTATCAAAAACTGCAGCAGGAAAAGGCGCGGGCAGAAGCCGAACATGCTTGGCGAGCCACTTGGTTTGAAGAATAAACGATGGACTGACTGTCCATCACAATCACCGCATTCCCCCCCAAGAGGCCATGGCGAACACGATGAACCGGGCTTATACGACCGTTGTGCTGGCGATGAGCGCCGACGGCAAGATTACCGATCGAGATCGCACCGCTGCCCGATTTTCCTCACCCGATGACCTGGCACATTTAGAAACAGTGGTTGCTGCGGCAGACGGTGTTTTGTTTGGGGCCGGTACGTTAAGAGCCTATGGCACCTGTCTCTCGGTGCGCCAACCCGAGCTAGTTGCTCAGAGACGCACCCAACATCAACCGCCGCAACCAGTACAAATTGTCTGTTCTGACACGGGCAATTTAGATCCGCAGCTACCATTCTTTCGACAATCCGTGCCCCGCTGGTTGTTAACTTCACCGACAGGGGCCCAACGATGGCAACCTCCAGGGGAGGCATTTGAGCAGATTCTGCCTAACCTGACGACACCCACCCCTTGGTTGAGCATGCTGCAACGGCTCAAAGCAATGAGTATTGAACGATTAGCGGTGCTGGGCGGCGGCACGTTAATCGCCAGTCTAGTTGAGCAAGATGTGGTGGATGAACTTTACCTCACGGTGTGCCCTCTCTTACTCGGGGGACAGAGTACCCCAACGCCGGTCGATGGCCAAGGGCTAAAGGCAGATTTAGCCCGACGATTACGCCTCGTGCAAACGAGCACGAGTAACGATGAGGTGTTTTTGCACTATCGTCGCTGCCATCCGCAAGGGGATTGATTTACGCTAAGGAGAGTTTAGCGATCGCAGTCTCCTCCCCCTTTTATGGTTCAGCAGCTAAAGCCTCAATATACGGTCACCTGGGTGCGTCAGATTAGTGAAATTTCCCAAGCGGCCTGGGATGACATGGCACTGCCGCTCACCACACCTTTTCTAGAATGGACTTGGCTACATAACATGGAGCGCTCCGGCAGCGCCGTCGCGAATGCGGGCTGGTTGCCGAACCATCTCATCGTGTGGCGCGGGACGACCCTCGTGGCCGCAGCACCGCTATATCTCAAAAGCCACAGCTATGGTGAATTTGTCTTTGACCATCAATGGGCAGACGTCGCTAACCGGTTAGGCATTGACTACTATCCAAAGCTGCTCGGCATGTCGCCCTTTACTCCGGCAGAAGGCTACCGTTTCCTCATTGCCGCTGGCGAAGACGAAGATCTGCTCACCGATCTTATGGTCGCGGCGATTGACGAATTTTGCGATCGCAACCATATCTCAGGCTGCCATTTTCTCTATGCTGATCCCGAGTGGCGGATCTTGATGGAACAGCGGGGCTTTACTCGATGGCTGCATCACAGCTACATCTGGCAAAACGAGGGGTATCAAACTTTTGACGATTATCTAGCCCGCTTTAACGCCAACCAGCGTCGCAATATCAAACGCGAACGCAAGTCTCTCGCAAAGGCAAGCTTGCGGATTGAGCCGATCGTTGGCGAAGCGATCAACCGCACTACCTGCTCTCAGATGTATGACTTTTATGCTGACACCTGCGACAAGTTTGGCTGGTGGGGCAGCAAGTACCTGACCCGTAATTTTTTCGAGCAGCTATGTCCTGACTATCGTCACCGCGTGGTGCTGTTTGCCGCCTATAGCGAAGCGGTCGAGGCTCCGGTAGGCATGTCGTTTTGCCTCTACAAAGGCGATCGTTTTTATGGTCGCTACTGGGGATGCGGTGAAGAATACAACCATCTGCATTTCAATGCCTGTTATTACCGCCCGATTGAGTGGGCAGTCGATTACGGCATTAAGACCTTTGACCCCGGTGCTGGCGGTCGTCATAAGAAACGTCGCGGCTTCCCGGCTCAGCCCAACCACAGCCTGCATCGTTTTTATGCCCATCGTCTGCAAAAAATTTTGGTGGACTACATTGATGAAATCAATCGCGCCGAACAGCAAGAAATTGAGGCAATTAATGCCGATTTACCGCTCAAGGATCTCAATTAAGACGCAAGCATTTCATTAGAGAGCAGCAGCCATCCGGCATCTCATTAAATCCGAGCGAGTTGTTAACTCATTGACTCACATCACTGCTCGATTGCAGACCTCCAGCAATTAATTAGCAGCGCTGGTAAATCAAGCATTCCCAGCATCCAGCAGACAATATTTTTCTACCGCGAGCTTTCGACTAAAAGGCTGGAAGACCGGCGCTTTCGCCGTTTGGTAGTTCTAAAGCTGTAAGGATGCGTTGTAGTGGTGAATAAAATACCAAATTGCGCCAACGTGATTTTCTAGCTT
>JBCBJQ010000164.1:0-4309 GCA_038523235.1 Cyanobacteria bacterium J06626_4 | reverse complement strand
ACTTAATATAAATAGCTAATATCCAGTATTATCACTGAGTTTAACAGGGGCAGCTTTGCTATTTCTTCATGGTATAGAGAAATTACATGAAGAAACAGTAAAGTCCGTGTTCCAATAATAAAAAATGTTTGACACTGACTTCAGGTGTGATTGGGTGTAATCACTTACGTTTATTTGAAGCCAAGGTATAGACAACGAAGACATTCAGCTTGCCATGAAGAAAGATCGCTTGGCAGCTCTATGACTTCGTGAGTATCCACGAAGTTGGCTTTTGTGGAGTTAGCCCCTAGAAACTGACTGCAAAGATGTCATCCGAAAGACTTCTGGGTGCTTGGTTTTTTCGATCGTTTTTACGTCAGAGATAGTGCTTTGGACGCAAGATTGATTATTTTTTGTTGGCGACAATTCCATTGAATTAGTCTTGTCGAGATGTTTTTGTATTTTCGTTAAAGCAAGAAACTCGGCTCATTTTTCTTCGCGCATATCTGTTCTATATAGCTCGAAAAGTATATAGAGCTATGCAGAATTCTTCGATTCTTGAACAGTTATCTAAAAATATTCCGGTTTTTGAAAGCTTTTGCACAGGTGTTTGCATATATTTCTCGCATTTTTAGCGTACTTAACAAAGGAGCGTTTAAATGAAGCCGTTAGAACAGTCAACTTCCAGAAATCGACAGTATTTAGCCTTTCGTCAGGCGGTCTTGACATCACAGGCTCGTCAAATGGTTGGCGAACCCTCAACAAGCGGCGTTGTTGAATTTTTGCGATTGCCGTTGCAGCGTCTACCTCAACCAGAAGCTGTCAAGTTGCTGCTAGACCGTTGTTTGAAGCGCTCTGCCAGTCGTATCTATTTCGTCAACGCTCATACTGTTGTGATGAGTAGAAAAGAGCATGCCCTAGAAGAAACTCTCAATAGAGGTGACTTACTGCTGCCCGATGGGAGTGGTGTGCTGTGGAGTAGTCGTTTACTGGGCAAGCCAATCAAGTTCAACTTAAATGGCACTGACTTGATCCCGGCATTGTGTAAGGAGGGCGCGCCTCAAGGTCTTTCGGTCTATTTGTTGGGCGCTAAACCGGGGGTTGCTGATGAGGTTGCTCAAAATCTGACCAAAGCGAATCCCAGTCTGACCATCGCTGGGGTGCAGCATGGCTACTTTGACGAGCAAGACCTAGAGACTGTTTTAGACGATATCAGGCAAGCTAAACCTCATGTTGTGTTAGTTGCGATGGGCGTTCCTCTTCAAGAGTTTTGGATTGATCAGCACGCCAAGCACTTACCGGGTATTACTTTAATCGGTGTAGGTGGGCTGTTCGATTTTCTGGCTAACCGAGTGGTTCGAGCGCCTTATACTGTCCGCCGTCTAGGTTTAGAGTGGTGCTGGAGGCTCATGATGGAACCCAGTCGATTAGGGCATCGATACACTGTGGGCATTGTGGCGTTTATATACATCGTCCTTCAGGATTCTTTGCTCGCTTTCAAAAGGAAGCAGAATATTGCGACCCAGCAATGATGCTGAAGATGGCTTGGCCACAAACAGCCAACTTCTGGCTAGTTGTGGCTAAGCCCATCCCTGGACCTGTTTGGCACCTATCAGGTGCATCAGAGTTCAGAATTCAACGAAGCGTGATTTATTCAGCGGTCAGATCGCCGAATTGCTCACGGTAGCGGGCGAGTTCGGCTTCGAGTTCGACGCGGCGTTGGCGTTCTGCGACCAATTCTGTCGCCAGTTCCTCAGGAATCAACAGCTTTTCGCCTGTATCGAGGCGGTAGAAATTGATGAGCGTCTCCTCAACTACTAGCCGCAGCTGCAGTTGCGGACTGGTGTTATCGGCGATCGCCACATAGTCTTTACCCTGCAAACGCTAGCCCTGCAGCTTGTCAGAAATCCACTCGTCTTTGGGGTCAAACAGCCAATATCTTGCTCCTCAAGCTCAGCATAGAGCGCTTTTTTGAAAAACTTATCCTGCTCTTGGGTGTCTTGAGACTTCATTTCAAACACGATCGCTGTGGTTTGACCTTCTTCCCAAATTTTGTAGTTGTCATGCCCCCCTAGCTCAACATCAAAAATCACCATCATATTGGGGGCCACTCGCAGTTTAGGAAATCCCTGCGCATACTAAAGAAATTGGTTGCTGAGTACGGTGGCTTGTTGCCCGGCTAAATCCTGGCGCAGCATGAGCAGCGTGATCAGCATGGCGTCAAGATGAAAACAGGTCTCGGCTGCAGGCTCACCGTCTGACCGGGGGTAGAGAGAACTGGAGACCGGGGAAGATAAAGCCGTTATGGCTTTCCCTCATGCGCAGGCCTTAATGTAATCTTCCTGAACCCAATTGCCCGTAAACGTCACCGCCGATCGTATTGCCTAGCCACAAACTCTGAGTGATATCACACAGGTCAATACATCAATAAATTTGAGTTTTATTCAGGCTGACACGCAGAAGAGTGCACTTGAGAGTGAGTGCAAAAGTGAATAGCCGTTGAACTCAAACCGGCAGAAACTACTGGGGAATCTGGACGGAGCGATCGCCCCAAAATGGCCTGAAAACTACCCTGAATTTAGCTTGCGAGCCCGCATCATAGCAGTAAAAATTAGGTAAAGCCCTCCACAGTTCGCTATGGTGTAGTTAGGAACTTAATTTTCTGCACGGGCGTCAAAGAGTCTCGAAGCCCTAGGGGATAGCGCGTGTCCCTAGATTTTTGTAGGTCAGTAACGGTACCGCAGAAAAAGTTACTCGGCGATTTTTGCGGCTAGCAGCCGTTTTGCTTTCAACATTTTTTGAAGTATCGCCCACACAACTTCAGCCAACGCGCTGTCAGTTTTTGGCATCCAATTTTTTTCGTCGATCGCTCAGAGGAGTTACGTCATCATGCCCGCTGCCCCATCATCCCCGCCCCCCAGTCCCACGCCCCGTCCCCGCAAACGCCGCATGGCAACCTATGGTGTGCTCACCCTGCTCGGCACAGGGGCTTTGGTCTTGCTTAACCACACCTCACCCTCAGAAGCGAGCTTGGCCAATTGGCTGCGGGCTGAACCACCCGCCATCGCTCAGGTGTTACCCGGTGCGACCGGTGCGTCATCGAGTAACTTCATTGCGGATGCGGTCGAACGAGTGGGGCCGTCAGTAGTGCGCATTGATGCGTCGCGTCGGGTAGTGCAGCGATCGCCGCGCCTGTTTGATGACCCCTTCTTTCGTGAGTTTTTTGGCGATCGCGGCGTGCCGACCGAGCCCAGAACGCGAGTTGAGCAGGGCACTGGGTCAGGTTTCATCATTGATGCGGCTGGACTGATTATCACGAACGCTCATGTGGTGGAAGGGGCCGATCGCGTTTTAGTCACGCTCAAAGATGGTCGCGAGTTTGCCGGTGAAGTGCTGGGCGAAGACCCCCTCACCGATGTCGCCGTGATTCGCGTCGAAGCATCAGAGCTGCCCGTTGCCGCGCTGGGCGATGCGGAACAGCTGCGACCGGGGGAATGGGCGATCGCGATCGGTAATCCGCTGGGACTGGATAACACCGTCACCGCCGGCATCATCAGCGCGACAGGGCGATCTAGCTCACAGATTCGTGTGCCTGACAAGCGGGTGCGGTTTATTCAAACTGATGCCGCGATTAACCCTGGTAACTCTGGCGGCCCCTTGCTGAACGAACGCGGTCAGGTAATTGGCGTCAACACCGCGATTATCGGCGGTGCTCAGGGATTGGGGTTTGCGATTCCGATCAACACGGCGCAGGCAATTGCCCAAGAGCTGATTGCGACTGGCCGGGTTGAGCATCCTTATATTGGCATCCAGATGCGATCGCTGACGCCTGCCGTGCGCGAAGTCGTGAATGCTGAGTCTCCGAGCAACCGCCAGATTATGGTGGATAGCGGCGTCTTGATCCTGGGTGTACAGCAAAACTCACCAGCGGCCCGAGCCGGTCTGCAGCCCGGTGACGTGATTATGACTCTCGCGGGGCGCAGGATTGAATCCGCAGCAACGGTGCAACAAATCGTGCAAGAGACCGATATCGGTGAACCGCTGGCCCTAGTGCTCGATCGCTACGGACAGCGCCTTGAATTGGCCTTGAGCCCCGCCGCGTTGCCCGTTCGCTAGGCGAATCCGAGTTCGGGATCATTAGAAACAGCGCTTTATTGCCCCGTTGGGCATCAGCGCCTCGCTCCGTAGTCGGCCACAGGCGCTATGGTTGCTGCTTTCGCTGCGCTAATCGTCAATCAACCTGTCCTTAGGAGCGGGAATTTAATAATGCGTCAATTTTCCCCTCTCGGGAGGGGTGCCCGCAGGGCGGGCGGGGTGGGTTCAATCTCAA
>JBCBJQ010000163.1:0-4720 GCA_038523235.1 Cyanobacteria bacterium J06626_4 | reverse complement strand
AAATATAAGAAAGATAGCCTAACAGCACCACACGGGTGGGCCGTTTCATAATCGATCGAATGATGCCCCGATCAAGCTTTTTCAAAATCTTTTAACCAAGCTAATAAATATTTAAAGGCTTAGAGGGAGGGGGTATTTGCTTACATCCTCCCTCTGGTAGATTGAATAATTCTTGCTCAGTTGATACCATCGCCTCTGATCAGGTCATCTGAATTTTGGCCTCGAGCCATTTTTACCTAAAACTCTGGCCAACCATTTGTGGTGGGCTTTAAGCCTAGTCAGAACATCTATGAATTGAGTTTAAGCAAGTCTATGCCTGATTCAGAGTGATGATGATTATTAAGTTTTTGTCTTGAGTCAAGTAGTCTTAATTGTGCTGATTATTGGCTCCAGGACAGCTCTGCCCAAATCTGATCGAACAGGAGCCTGAGGGTGCGTCACCCCTTGCAAGTTTTCGGCCAGGAAATTAGCTGGAACAGCTTAAAACCCATCCATAAGGCTATCTCGCAGAAACTGAAGATGACCAGTAGCGATGCGTCAGGTCTGCCCGATTACTCTAAAAAGCGAGTGACTGTAGCGCTGTAAACCTTATAAGGTTGCACGCCGGTCAGGGTTTCCAGCAGGTTACCCCCTTTAAAGAACATGACAGCGGGCAGGCCTTTGAGACCAAACCGTTTGGGGATCTGCTTGTTGGTATCAAAATTGATTTTCCGCACGTTGACGCGATCGCCATAGGCCTCGGCCAGCTGGTCGATCAGCGGCGCGACCAGTTTGCAGGGGCCACACCAAGACGCCATGCAATCTACTACCAGCAGTGATTCTTCCGCCAGTAGGGCATCCAGTTCCGCTTCATCTTGAATCAATTGAGCTGCCCCTGTAGTTGCTTGCCCCAACTTTGTGATGGCCCGTGTGACTTCTGCAAACGGCAGGCTGCCGTTGAGGGTTTTGAGCTGCGATCGCTGCTGATAATACTCCAGCAAAGGGGTGATCTCGGCCTCATGGTGCTCTAAACGCTGGCGAATCGTCGAAATCGTCTCACCTTGTCCCGGCTCAGATGAGAGCCGATGAATCAGCATCCCTGTTTTCGCCTTTAGATGAATTGCTGTCGCCGCTGCTTGGCTCACCGTCAGCCACCATTCATCGAATGCTTGAGCCTGTGCTAGCGTGCGCGGAAATCCCGTCAAAATCCAGCCTTTCAACATGATGTCGGGCTGTTCAAACCGCCGCTTGATCAGCTTCATCACCAGCGCATCGGGTACCAGCGTTCTGGCCTCGACGTAGGGGCGAGCCTCAACGCCGATATCCGACGCTTGATCCACAGCCTCACGAATCAGCTGCCCCGTTGATACATGAGGCACACACCAGCTTTCAGCGACGGCGATCGCTTGTTTTTCTACCCCGACACCAGGCGGCCCGAGAAGGATAAATTGTTTCAGCTGCATCGCATAGATCCTGAGAGATTGTCTTGGGGCGACCGCATCTTATCGCTCCCCATCTATCAACCTCGTTCTTGGCTCGGGGCAACCTGACACCAGCAGAGATAAAAACGGACAGTATTCAACCAAACAGATGAGGGGCGTACACTACTGAACTGTATCTTGTAGGCGTTGAGAATCAGGCGGCTTTTGCGGATTCTTTTAGATTTGCCCAGCAGCCTGAGGGTTTCAGCAAGAGCCGTGACTTGGGAGGCCTATGGTGTCTGTAACCTCCCAAATTGTTCAGCCATACGCTCGCTACCTTGTTGACTGTGATGCTGTGTGATCAGCGCAAAATTTGATTACTGCTCAATCGGTGCATGGGGCAGGCGACTCCACTCATTCCAAGAGCCATCGTAGTTGCGCACTTGGGGATAGCCGAGTAAATACGTCAACACAAACCATGTATAGGCAGAGCGGCCCCCGATCGCACAGTAAGGAAACACGACTTTGTCAGCAGTAATGCCTTGGCTGCTGTAGAGAGCCTGTAACTCGTTGGCTGATTTAAAGGTGCCATCGTCATTGAGCGTGAGCGTGTGCTCAAGATGAATCGCCCCGGCAATATGTCCCCCGCGTTCGTCCCCTTCGGGGGGCTTCATCATAAAAACGTCGCCCCGGTATTCTTCAGCGGTCCGCACGTCTAGCACCACGCAGTTGGGCTGCGCCAAAGCCGCCTGCACCTCTGCCTGTAGCACCCGCAAAGTTGGATTGGGAGATTTTGCCTGATACTGAGTTGGGGCAAAGCTAGCTAGCTCAGCGGTGACGGGCCGTTCTTCGGCTACCCATTTTTGATGGCCGCCATTGAGCACGTACACGTTGTCATGGCCAAAGAGTTTCAACAGCCAAAATATCCAAGCGCCGGTGCCGGGATAGCTGCCATAGGCAATCACCGTGGTTTCCGGCGTAATGCCCGATCGCGAGAGAAGCTTTGCCATCGCGGTGGGGTCGAGATTCATACTGAGATCGGGCTGCAGCAGATCGGCGAAAATAGACCAAAAAATCGCTCCCGGAATGTGAGCATTTTGGTAAGGGTCTGGACTCATATCCACTTCCACCACCCGCACCTGCGGATCGTTGAGGTGATTCATCAGCCACGAGGTCTCAACTAAAACTTCTGGGTGAGCATATGGAGTCATCAGGTATCTCCTGTGATTAGCACTAGGGCTCACATTAGGAAACGCCTTTACCATCGCCTAGTCCCCGATCGAGTACACTTTGTCGGCGTAGTTATGCCCTGTGCTTGAGCAATCGGGGCAGTTGCGTTTTCTCCATCCAGATAATTGACTGCTGACATCAGGGTGATCGTTTCGAAGTCGATTGTTTGTCAGTCAACCAGCACGATGACTAGTTCAACGTCGGTTGAGCAGCAGCGCTGGCGGCAGCGAGACCAAAAGTAGCCAACCGCCGACAACGCCCGCTACTTGAGGAACCATGGCTAAAAACGCCGACAAGGTCGAATAGCAAGCAGGCGTTTGCCACGCACATAAAAGGCTATGAAAAACCAGGCCCACTAAAGGCGTGATGGCGACTCCCAACAGCCACTGCTGGCGTCTGAACAAAATGAATGGCCCGATCGCGACTAAGCCTGCTGGAATTGATACTACGAAAGTGCTTGCAAGATGGGTAGACAGAGCACTCTGTAAGCTGCCGATCTCGTGATCGGAGGCGACGATAATACCCGCAGTCAGTACAACTAAAAGGCAGAACCAGCCGATGCCTAAGCTTCGCCGAATATTAGAAAAGGTCATATTAGCTACTCCAATCGTTACATGTTTAACTGCATGGAAATTTTTCTCTGGTCTTTTGTAATGAGCACTAGAGCTAAGATCAGAAGAAGCTTTTGCCGTCGCCGAGTTCCCGATTGAGTACACCTTGCGCCAGCGCAATCATGCCCCGTTCTTTGCAGTCTTTGTTTCAAGCCATCCACCAAGCTCCAGATGAGCAGGCGCTGCGATCTCACGTTGTTCCGGCAATTGGCGAGCATTTTGAGGCTAAGCGTTGGGGCGTTTTCTTTTTCAACTCTTTAGAAGACATGCTCCGCAAACAGCTACCGCTGGCCGATGCAACGCTGCAAAAAGCGCTGCGTCGAGGCTTCTCGGTCGAACACAATCCGGTGGTGCGTTATCTTGTGGAGCGCCACGCTCCTGTGCACGAAGCATTGGTGACTTCGCCTAAAGTTTGGACGATGATTTGCCCGCGCCCTGATCACTGGCATGTGATGGTCGGCCCCATTGTCAGCCAGGGGCGGTTAATCGGGGTGGTGGGCTGCACCCGCGAGCAGTCAACGCCTGCCTTTGATACCCAAAGTCTCGCCGACCTAAGTGCTGTGTGTTTGCATTTATCGGCTTGGGCAGCCACCGTGCGCTCACGACTAGTGACCGCTGAGGTGACCGGCCTGGAGGATCAAGTTAAAGGGGCAACTCCATCCTGCAAAAGCGATACTCTGCGGAGCCGCAAAGCCGAATGCTTGACGCCGCGCGAATTGCAAATTGCTGACTTGGTGGCTTTGGGTAAAACGAATGCCGCGATCGGTACTGAACTTTGGATTACTGAAAACTCGGTAAAACAGGCGCTCAAGCGGATGTTTCGTAAGTTAGAAGTCTCGTCGCGGGCGGAGATGGTGGCACAGTTGGCGGCGCAAAATATTCTGGGTTCAGCGTAAAATTGCTCGCTGTTCGTTAGTCAGCATCATCGATAAAATCGGTGTTCAGATGTTGAGAGATATCACCGGCAGTCAAGCGCTCCACAATCACATCACAATTTTCGAGTTCAATGCCGATCCAATAACGGTGTCTGGCCTCACAGACAGCAAAGGTAGTGCCAGAGCCGCCGAAAGGGTCGAGCACGATATCGCCGGGGCGGGTAGAAATTTCGATCACCCGTGAGAGCAGCTTGGTAGAAAGTTGATTGGCCTGACGTTTTTTACTTTTAAATTTCCAGTGGCGAACCGGCGGAATATCATTCCAAACATCGGTAAGATTGACGCCTTTGGGATTCATCGCTGAGCGATGACCGCCATAATCTTTGATATCACCGCCACAATGACGACAGGTTTCTATCGGCGTGCGGATTTTGCGAAAAGTTTTGGGTTTGCCGCCTTTGCTGTAGTAAATCAAGCTGTAGTGAGAGGGGTATAATCGCCCACTGATCGGCATGCTCATTTTGATATTGACCGCAATCCAATGACGGAATATTATGCTTGGTCCCTATCTGCTGGAACGGGGGCTAACATTCCGTCATTGGAT
>JBCBJQ010000162.1:0-4746 GCA_038523235.1 Cyanobacteria bacterium J06626_4 | reverse complement strand
TCAAAGGCAGGCCCTATCTGAGATTTGAGGATCTGATTAAAGCTTGAATTGGAAATCGCTTAATTGCACATCACGTAAATACTGAAAATATATCCCCGTGTACGCACGAACTTAGGCGATTTTCGAGAAAGAATAGACTTGCACTGGCAGGCCAGGTTTAGCGAGAAACCTTGATTTTATCGCCATCAGGTATCAACAAAATTCGTCCCTGAGGGTTTGGTTGATGCTGGAAGTCTCTTTAATCTGGCAAATCTGGCTGGGATGACGATGCCGATTCGGTGAACGGTACATAAATGCAGGCTGTGGTACCTCGAGTCTTCCCCTGACTGATGCTCAGCTGCCACCCCATCATTTCAGCTAAGCGCTGGCTATGACTCAAATTCAAGCCAATCTCAACCTCATCCTCTTGCTCTCCCCCCTCCGATTTCTCGAGCGGAAAAAGCGCTTGCATGCCGCCAGAAGGCAAGCCGATGCCTTGATCTTCAATGCGTAATAAGAGGGCACTTTCTCCCACAATTAGGTCTAAATGAATGGAACTATCTTGAGGCGAATGCTGCACCGCATTGACCAAAAGGTTGGCAACGACGCTTTCAAACACGTGGGTATCAGTGGTTAACCGGACTGACTCGGCGGCAGGCGCGGTTAGGCAGACGACCTGGCGATCGTAGGAAGCTTCGATTTCTTGGGCCAGCAGATGACAAAGCTGTTGCACATCGACCATTTCTAACACCGGCTCGAACGTTTCATTTTCCAACTCATCTAAAGCGATCGCGCCATTCATCAAGCGCGTCAGGTAGGTCACTGAGGTGCGAATTCGGCGGTGATGCCGAGCTTGACTAGGCTTATCTAACCGCTGACCGTAGTCTTCTAAAATGCCGGCTGACGTTGCAATGACGCTCAAGGGGGCTCTAAATTCATGCGTCATGAGCGCAATTAGCCGGGTCTTAAATTGTCGTAGCTGATATTCGGCCCGCAAGGCCAGCCGTAGCTCCAGCAAATTAACGACCTGAGCGCCCAACTTGGTAAACGCGTTGAGTTGATCGGGCGTCAAGTGGCGAGGCTTGTAGTCAACGGTGCACAACGTGCCTAAGGCCATGCCCCTTTGCGAAACTAATGAACAGCCCGCATAAAAGCGCAAATGAGGCTCACCCAAGACCCAAGGATGGTCGCAAAAGCGTTCGTCTTGAGTGGCATCAGGAACCACTAACATCTCTTCGGGCTTCAGAATTGTGTACGCACAAAAGGCGAGGTCACGGGACACTTCGCAGAGATCCATCCCGATCTTAGATTTAAACCACTGGCGATCGCGGTCAATTAAAGTCACCAACGCGACCGGCGTCTGGCAAACATAGGCCAACAGCTCTGTGATGTCGTCATACCCCTGCTCGGGGGGAGTATCCAAAATCTGATAGCGGCGCAAGTCTTGCAGTCGCCGATTTTCATCGATCGCAGAAAGGGCCATAACAGGTATTTAAACCGGCTCCCATAGTAATGAGCGGCACATGATTGACTCCAAAGCTGAAAGTATTGACTACGAATATCGCTTTTGCCGGTAGACCCGTGAGCAAAACACTAAGAATTGCATCAAGATCGCCCCAGTCCCAAGGGGGGCACCTATTAACAGCTAAACCCTATGAGGTTAGACATAAACCGTGCCTATCAATCAACCCAGTTCGGGGCTGACTTCAGTATTTTGCCAGCAATTGAGCCGGTAATTCGTAACAGCCCCTTAGTAAATATGCCCAATAGGCAAATTTGAGGCGACAAGACGCCACCACTCAGCCTCTTACGCCCCAGCTGCAAGACTGAGGCCAACCACTCGCTATAGCAGTTTGACAAGCTGAATTAAGCAGCTAGACGATGCCTGTGGACTCCCCCGATGTTCCCAAAGCATGGATATGGCCCCAAAATTGCACCCCAGCGTCAGCTGTCTGAATGGCAACGTTCCATGCTGGGCTGATATGATATTTGGCAGGCTGCTCAAGCAATGAAAGATACCACCCCTAGCACTGCTGATAAAGGCAATCTTCATCGCCCCGCCCGCCAGCACTGGAATTGTGGGTGGCAGTGCTCAAAAGAGGGTAACCCTCAAGCGCTGGGGAAAGCACAAGCAGGGGTGATAAAACCGTAGCGTTAGGTTGGTTTTATCACCCCTGTGGGAAGCCCGCAGATTAGGAAGTTACGGTGGTGGAGATAGCTGCCGGATTGCTATCAAGCGATTCTGATGTGGTGGCTTGGATGAACTTAGTAACATCGCTGCTCGGCATCGGTCGGGAATGGACAAAACCTTGCACAATGTCACATCCCTGCAGCTTGAGGTAGTCTAACTCATCTTGAGTTTCTGCCCCTTCGGCAATTACTTTTAGCTCAAGCTCATGACTCATATTGATAATCGCTGAGACGATTCTCTGGTTAGAGTATCGCTGGTGAATATCTTGAATAAACATGCGATCAAGCTTGATGGTGTTGCAGGGAAAAGAGCTCAGATATCCCAAGCCCGAGTAGCCAGTGCCGAAATCATCGATCGCGATGCGAATCCCCATCTTTTTGAGCTCTTGCAGGATATTGATGGCGTAGCCTTTATTTTTGATCAATGCGTTTTCAGTGATCTCTAGGCATAACAGGTGAGGTTCGATTGCCGTTTTCTGCAAAATTTTGCTGACCGTTTCACAGAGACCTGGTTGACTCAGCTGCACTGCCGATAAATTCACTGAGACGCCAATGGGTTTGGTCATTAGTTTCTGCCATTTTTTGGCCTGTTCACAGGCTTGCCACAAGACCCAGTTACTAATGTCATTGATCAGACCAATTTCTTCAGCGATCGGGATGAACTTCGTGGGTGAAACCCAGCCAAGTTGGGCGCTCTTCCAACGCAGCAGCGCCTCGACCCCCACGACGCACCCTGCCGATACATCTATTTGAGGCTGATAAAAAACTTCCAGTTCGTCCTGCTGAAGCGCATAATACAAGGCGTTTTCAACGTCTAGTCGTTCAAAGGCACTGAATATCATCTCAGGACGATAGAAACAATAATCATTACCGCCCTTTTGCTGAACCTTATAAAGAGCAGTTTTTGCCCCTTGCAACAGACTCTCAACCCTAGAGACCTGTCGCGAAGCATCAGTAACGTTGGTCGTCGAAGCGATACCAATACTAGTCGTCACGTTGACAGCTTTACCGTTGAGAATATAAGGCGCTCTCAAAAGGTTGAGAAACCGATAGGCCGTACGGGGTAGCTGTCCGCCTTCTGGATCAACCTGATCGGTCAAGACCGAGAATTGATTTTGCCCCATGCGAAAAGTGTCTTTTAGGCTTTCTGATGCCATTGAGTGAGGAAACACTTTTTGAATTCTTTGAGCAATCAATTTAATCAGTTCTTCGGTGTCGGCAGTACTCAAGGTGCTGCTCAAAAAGCTGAACTGATCGACCGAAATAATAAACAGAGAAAATTCTTTATCTTGAGTTAGATATTGCTCTAACGTTTGGCTGAGAGCAGCTTGGTTAGGCAGCTGAGTCAGCTCATCTGTATGCGAACTCTGATCAATGCTGCGCTGCAGATGGTTGATCTGTTGAGCATAGCTCTGCGTAATCGTTTCTTTGCGCTTGAGTTGAGTTTTGATTGTCGCCACCAACTCAGAAGGCGAAAATGGCTTGGTGAGATAGTCGCTGGAGCCGAGGGTCATCCCTTGCCGCACATCATATCGGGCTGCTTTAGCCGTTAAAAAGATGAAGGGAATCGTGGAGAGTCGCTCGTCTTTACCGAGGGCCTCCAACACCTCATAACCGTTGAGCTTTGGCATCATCACATCGCAAATGATCAAGTCTGGAATATGTTGAAAAGCGAGCTCCAATCCCTGCTGACCGTTAGTCGCGATGAAGGGTTCAAAGCCTTCTAGTCGGAGAATGTCACTGATGTTTTCTCTCGCGGCTTCGTTATCTTCGATTACCAGAATTTTGCTCATGGTCATTTGCTCCTGTGGGGACAATCATTGCCTAGTCAATGGGCCGTCAGCTTGGGCCACGTAGACGTCACCCATGAATCACCAGCCGGAATCGCGCTTTGTTCTACGTTCTGAATTAATTGTGACCGATGTCTCTCGACAAGGAATCGGGAAATACGGCTAAAACTTGCCCCCGTAGCTCTTCTGAGGGGAGTTCCAGCTGTCGGGGTGTTTTTTGCGTAAATCTACGGACTCATGGAGAGCTGAGGCCGCCAGCCATGCTGCCTAGACGGCCTGAAAAACTGATGATTCAGCCCTGGAAAGGTCTTTCCACGAGGATTTCAAGCCTTTCGCCAAGGACTGCGGGTGATTTAGGTGTCTGCTGAAGCACACGTAAGTATCGGCGCTGAGATCTGTCCGCATACGGAATTAGTACGGGCAGATACAGAGCTCTACCGATTCGTTCCGGCGTGCTGTGGCGATGGCTTGCTATCGCCTCTGATGTCACTGATGTTGTGGCACTTTGCTGCCATCAGAAAGGCATCAATTGGAGTGAATCAGACTGACGACAGACTGCCTCAAGATTTTCCGATCGGCAATCAGCGAAGCCTATGGTAAGAGAATGATCGGCAAGCAGGTTCGCCTTAATGCGACTGTGCTTGCGATTAGATTCGGCGATCGCCAACAGTGATTTTCGCTGGGCTCCCAGCGTCGGCAGTCTAGCTAGCCCCATTGGTAAGAACTTAAGCAGGTAGGGTTGATGTCAAGTCTGATTTGAGGTTGATGTCATGCCTCGTTCTTCAAA
>JBCBJQ010000161.1:0-4855 GCA_038523235.1 Cyanobacteria bacterium J06626_4 | reverse complement strand
CGTCAAGCCAGAGACTCTGGGCAGTATTGTCACCACGGTTCTTGACTGTGCTGTTTCCCACGGCATGTCGCTGGAGGCGATCGCCCAAGTCACCGACCTCTCGGCAGTCGACTATGCCCGCCTTGATAGCCGCATCTCGGATGATGCCGTCGCCGCACTGATGAGCGTGATTGCCAAGCACTGGGCGGACACCGCAGTTTCAATGGAAATTGCCCGTTCTGCTCCGTTTACAATGCTGGGCGGCTTAGCCAAAGGAGCCCAGTTTGCCAATGACATTGAGGCGATGCTGGGGTGGTTTTTGACCAATCAAACGATTATTGCCGACCAGTCGGCGGTGCAGCTTGAGCAAGCCGAGTCAGAGGTGGCGCTGGTCATTGCTCATCCTGGTGAGACCCAGGATCAGGGGATGTTGCTCGAAGCCGTCACGGGGTTGGTTTGGCGACTGTTGCAAGAGAGCACCGATGTAGAGATATCGCTGCTGAGGGTGGAGTTCGTGAGCGCCAAGCCGGTGCTGGTGGCAGCCTATGAGTCATTTTTTCAAGCCCCGGTTTCCTTTCAGGCGGGTCGTAATGCCCTGGTCTTCTCACGCGACAGTCTCAGGGCGCCGGTTCGCGATGCGAATCCGCAAATGTTCAGGTTTGTCGAGCGCCATTTTACGGCGTTGCGCCAGCAATTGGAGAGCGATCGCTACCCGATCGCCCTAGCGGAGCTGCGTCGGGGCATCATGGAAAACGCGACCCAGGGCGAGTATGGCGCAGCGGCAGCGGCAGCCAAAGCCAATATCAGTCTCCGTACGGCACAGCGTTTGGCCAAGCAGCACGGCACGTCGCTCAATGCCCTCATTGATGAAATCCGCTTAGCGAATGCCAAAAGCTTTTTAGGCGATCTGGAAATCGACATCGCCACGGTGGGAGAAATTGTTGGATACACCGATGCGCGGGCCTTTCGTCGAGCCTTTAAACGTTGGACCGGGCTCTCTCCTACAGAGTACCGAAGAGAAACATTGGGAGAGAGAATAAAGCCGCAGTAGGGTATTGTCTCTGGCTGACAGTTTCAAGCATGAGCTCAACGTTATCGTCACCACGCTTGTCAGTAGAGGGCGATCGCGACTCCTGTCCACCGTACAGGGCGGGGGCAGTATCCCAGCCATTTGGCGATGATGTGGGTTTAAGTTCACGGTTGAGGGGCAAGGCGGGTGACAGCCCAAGATTCGGAAAGTTGAGGCCCGGCAGTACTCGATAGGTCGCTCCTAGTGGCAGCCAACCACGACAGTGGGCAATGCCAGTCACAGCGTCCAGCTGAGCGGCCAGGGGGTTGAGTTACAAATGCTTTCTATTACCAGCTGGTTGGCGGATAAGACAGCTATCTTGGGCGTGATTAGGGGCGATCGCGGCGGTCTGAAATCAACCGAGTGCGCCCCTGAGCCTAACGGTTTACGTGACGGTGATATAGGAGTGCTCGGTGGTAATCGCTCAACGAAATGGTGTTTAGTCTCGTTAACCTGCCCTATTGGATCTTGCTAGGAGCAGGCATCTTTTTGTTCATGTTCGTGATTTTGTCGGGTGGTGGCGATGACGACCTCGACGTTGATGCCGATGCTGATCTCGATATTGATGCTGATCTCGATATTGATGCTGATCTCGATGCCGACTTTGATCTCAACTCAGAGACGCTCTTAGATCTAGACGCCGAGGCTGACGTGGGCAGCGAGGGCAGTGGATGGGGGGCGCTGCAGATGTTGGCCTGGTTTGGCCTGGGGCGGACGCCGCTGGTGCTGCTGCTAGCGATGGACTTTACCCTGTGGGGCTTTGCCGGTTGGGTGTTGAATGTCGCGATCGCCGACGGGCTGCTGCGATCGCCGACCGGTGGGTTAGCCGTCGTTGTCTTTCTGGCCTCATTGACCTTTGCGTTAGTGGTGGGCAGTTGGCTATCGCGCCCCATCGGTAAAATCTTTGCGGCCTTTGGCGAAGATGCCAGCAGCGATCGCCTGGTCGGTTGTTTGGGCACCGTCACCTCGGCCTTTGTGCCCTTTGAAGAGTCGGGCAAAATTGGCCAGGTAGATGTGAAAGATGCCGCCGCCAACCTCGTCACCGTCAGTGCCAAACTGCCAGACTGGGCTAATATCACGCTGCGGCGAGGCGCTAAGGTGCTGGTGATCGAGCGGGCGGGGGGCCACTACTTAGTGATTGCTCAAAATAGTATCGATCAGCAGCGTTGGCTGAGCGGTGACCAGCTGGCCTGAGGTTGACCCAGCTACCGGCCAGTCAGGGATGGAGACCGGAGAGTCATTTTTTGGAGATGCGTATGTTCTATTGGCTGACCCTAATTCAATCATTGCCCGAGCTGCCCTCGCTGGAGGGACAAGCCGAGCGAGAAACTCGCGAAACAGTTGCCGTATTAGAAGAAACGCCGTTGCTGCCCGCGCCCACGGTGGGGCAGCTCGGGGGCTTGGGCGTGCTGGCGTCTGGCAGTGTGGTGACGTTTGTCGTCCTGCTGCTAGTGGCCATTTGGGCTTACACTCGCGTCTACGTCATCACCCCCACTAACGAAGCGTTTGTCCGCACTGGCGGCATCGTGCGCAAGCAAAAAAAGGTGATTCTCAATGGTGGCTGTGTGGTGTTGCCCGGTTTCCATGAGCTGACGCGGGTGCCCCTGCGCGAACTATCAATCGACGTCGAGCGCACGGGCAAGCTGGCCGTGCGCACCCAAGACTATCTGCGGGCCGACATGCGGGTGACCTTTTATGTGTGCATCAACGCTTCGGAAGATGACGTGCTGACGGCGGCGGCGCGTCTCTCACGTGACGGCAAAATCACCCCCGAAGATATTAAAAACGCACTAGAAAAGCGGGCTGATGACGGCATTCGCGCAGCCGCTAAAACCAAAACCCTGGCTGAGACTGATTCCGACAAGCTGGGGTTTGCCCAAGAGGTGCTGAACCTGATTGAGCCGGATCTGAAGAAAGTGGGCTTGACCCTCAACAACCTGGCAATTTCAGAGATTGAAGAGAGCGATACCTACGACACCAACAACTTTTTCGACGCGCAGGGGGTGCGCCTGCGGACGGAAACGATTCAGCGATCGATCCAACAAAAGCGGGAGGTTGAGCTGACCACACGCGTGGCGATCGAACAAAAAGAACTCGATGCCGAGAAGCGATCGCTCGACATCGCCAAAGATCAAGAAGACGCCAAACTGGCCCAAACCCTCCAAATCGAATCCCTCAAGGCGGAACGTGATCGCACCATTCAAGAAAAGCGCGATCGCGAAACCGCCACTGCTCAGCGCACCAAAATCCTGCAGGAGCAATCGGTTGAGGAGGAAGAAATTCAGCGTCAGCTCAGCGTGCGGCAAAAACAAATTGATGCCGACATTGAGCTGGAAGAACGGCAGAAGGTTTTGAAGGTCGCCCAGGCCCGGCAGCGCGAAGAAGCTGACGTGGCCGAAGTCAACCGGCAAAAAGCGGTGGACTCGGCGCAGTATATGGCCTTGGTTGATTTGGCTGAGGCCGAGCGCGAATCCAAAGTGGCCCAAGAGGAAGCCGCGATCGCGATCGCCGAGCGCGAAAGCAATCGCTTTGCCGCTGAGGCCGCCCGAGCCCAGGCCGAAGCTGGGGTGCAAACCGCCACCTCGGTCGAGCAGGCCGAGCGATCGCAGCGACTGGCCGTTATCGCCGCCGAACAAGATGCTGCCGAGCGCCGCATCGCCGATCAAAACGTGGTTGAGATTGATGTGTTTCGTAAACGCCGTCAGGCTGAAATTGCGAAACAAACAGCGGAGCTAGAAGCCGAGGCGATTCGTACCTTGGCCCAAGCCGAGTTAGACAAAGCCCTGGCCGAAGCCGAAGGGCGTCAGGCCAACATCGAAGCCCGCAACGCCATCAGCAGCGCTAACCTCACTGCTGATGTGATCGCCCAAATCTGGCCTGAACTGGCCGATCGCCTGCCCGAAGTGCTGCGCGCCTTGGCCCCCCAACCCGGCGTCATTGGTGATGCGCGCATCTACGCGTTTCCCGGTGCGAACGGGGCGGGTGACGGCAATGGTAGCGGCCCAGGCGACATCAACAAACTGTTGCTTTCGACCAGTGGCTTGGCTCTGATCAACAGCCTGTTAGAAGACGGCAAATTGGGCACGGTGCTGGCCCAGGTGAAAGATTTGATTCAAACCGATGAGTCACCGACCCCAGTGTCATCACCGGACTCGCCGCCCACTGATGTCCTGGCTTCGCCTAACAACTAAGATACCCCACGTTTCATAGGTATATGGCTTGATGGACTGCCAAAACTTTGAACACTTTGCAAATCAAGGACTTTGTTTTGTATGTTCCTGCAGGGGAAAACGCCTCATCTATAGACGATTTCAGACAAGTAACTGTACTTACAAAAAGAATGCCAAGGTGTCGATTTGTGTGGCACTGTTGATCGAGGAACCTGGAATCTTCTTTTCGACAGAGTTTCAGGTTCCCGATCAGAGGTTTGTCAGAAAACCACGGAGTACGGGTTCAATACTAGGAATTGCCTGATCAGGCAATAAATACCTGGGAATGGGTTTGGGATTTTTTCCTAAAGTAAATACCTTGACGGCAGTTGGCTAATAGTCTAGATATAGAATCTAATCCGAACTCAAAAAGTAGGTGAAATGATTATAAAGAAAAAGAGGAAAGGTTTCCAAGAATACCTGATTGCATTCTTAAGTTTTGTGGCAGTGAACCTGGATAATGTAACTGCTATTTCTCTGTCAATTATTGGTGCGACAATAGCGACGTTTGGTGGCAAGTTAGAGTACGCTGTTGCCGCAACTGCTACAAGTTTGGCACTATTGGCTCTCTCTAGTATTAAAGATAAAGCTGTACGAG
>JBCBJQ010000160.1:0-5139 GCA_038523235.1 Cyanobacteria bacterium J06626_4 | reverse complement strand
GCGGTTGGACGCGGTAGCCCGCCAGTTCAAAATTGATGAGTTGCGGTGTTTGGTCGGTGACTAAGCGCTGCACGACTTGGGGAATAGCGTGGTCAGCCGCAACCCTGTTAAGGTCACCGGCATAGGCATCGCAGGTGGCCGTTGGGGTGTAAAAAATTACGGTCATGCCAGCGGGACTGTGGGCGATCGCGGCGTCCCAAAATTGCTCGGTGGCCGTCTCAACAGTCGTCAATTCGCTGAGCTGCTCAGTGACCACCTGCTGAGAATTGGCCACGGCGACAGGCGTCAATATTGAGGCAGCGGCGATCGCCCCCGCCATGCCCAGGTGGCTGACCCCGCCCAAGGCCCGCAAAAATTGCCGGGGCCGACGGGCAAAGCGATGTAAGCTGACGATGACCATGGGTGGGTGCCCTCCTGACTGATGCGCTGAATAGGATGCCGCTGTGGCTGAGACCGTTTGGAATCATCGACACATTCTCTCGTTATCACGGCTAACCCCGACCGATTATGCAACGGTGGTGGATACTGCCGTGAGCTTTCGCGATGTGCTCTCTCGCCGCAACAAAAAGGTGCCGACCCTGCAGGGCAAAGTAGTCACCAATTTGTTTTTTGAGCCCTCGACCCGCACCCGCAGCAGCTTTGAGCTAGCGGCGAAGCGCTTGTCGGCAGATGTGCTCAACTTTGCTCCGGGGAGTTCTTCGTTGACCAAAGGAGAGACCATCCTCGATACGGCCAAAACCTATCTGGCGATGGGGGCCGACATTATGATCATTCGCCACGCCGCTACCGGCGTGCCCCACGCGATCGCCGCCGAACTGGATCGGTTGAAGACCGGAGTCGGTGTGTTGAACGCAGGGGATGGGCAGCACGAACATCCCTCTCAGGCTCTCTTAGATCTGTTGACTCTCTGCACGGTGCTCAATCCGGAAAAACCGACCATTACGGCGCTGCAGGGCAAAAAAATTGCGATCGTCGGCGACATTATTCACTCACGGGTGGCCCGCTCTAACCTGTGGAGTTTGGCGGCCTGTGGTGCGGAGGTCCACCTGGCTGGGCCACCGACTTTGCTGCCCTCAGGGTTTATCGAAGCATTTCGACGATCGCCCGTCGATCCGCCCGAACTCACCCGCAAATTGGTGCAGCATACTGATTTGGCAGCGGCGTTGGTGGATGCCGACTTTGTCATGACCCTACGACTGCAGCGCGAGCGCATGAGCCAGCATCTTTTGCCCAGCCTGCGTGAATATCATCAACAGTTTGGCCTGACCCATGCCCGCGTTAAAGTTTGCCAGCCCACGGTCAAGATTTTGCATCCGGCTCCGGTCAATCGTGGGGTCGAAATCAGCTCTGAGCTAATGGATGACCCCGCACGCAGCCTGATTAGCCAGCAGGTGACCAGCGGTGTCGCCACTCGGATGGCCCTACTATATTTAATAGGCACTCGCGATCGCGGGGCTGCTATCGACGATGGATAATCAGCATTTCTCGTGGTTTTAGACTCAACCCTGCCATTTACGCCCAACCCCGTCACTGCTGAGGGCGATCTCTTTGCGATGACCTTTGCCCCGTTATCACTAGACGAGGCGTATCGCCAGGCGGATGATGCCCGCAATGGGGCGATCGTGGTGATGAGCGGTATGGTGCGCGACAACACCGAGGGCCGCGCCGTTTCCTATTTGGAATATCAGGCCTACGAACCCATGGCCCTGGAAGTTTTCAAACACATTGCCGCCCAGATTCGCCAGCAGTGGACCGACGTCACGCGGGTGGTGATTCACCATCGCACGGGCAAGTTGACGGTGGGTGAAATTAGCGTGCTGGTGGCGATCGGCTGTCCCCATCGTGGTGAGGCGTTTGCGGCTTGTCAGTATGCGATCGACACTCTCAAACACAACGCCCCCATCTGGAAGAAAGAACATTGGGAAGATGGTTCCAGCACTTGGGTTAGCATTGGTGCCTGTGAGGAGTAATAGAACTGATGACTCAAGTCCTCGTTCCAAAACCGGCTGAACAGCGCATCCTGCTGCATCACATCTCCTGGCAAACCTTCAAAAGCATCCTGATGGAGTCGGGTGAAGATCGCCGCACTCGCTTTGCCTACTGTCAGGGAACGTTAGAAATCATGAGTCCGCTGTATCGTCATGAGAACATCAACCGTTTCATTGATGATCTCATTCGGACGATGACCGATGAGCTGGATATTGGGATGAGTAAGGGCGGCTCCACCACTTTAACTAGGGATGATGTGGAAGCTGGGGCTGAACCTGATTCTTGCTACTACATTCAAAGTGAGCCCTGGGTGCGGGGTCGGGAAACCCTTGATTTGAATGCAGGCGATCCGCCCCCTGATTTGGTGATTGAAATTGATATCAGCCCGAACTCATTAGACAAACGGGTGCTCTATGCGGGTTTAGCCGTTAAAGAGTTTTGGCGCTTTACGGGGACGACGATGCAGTTCTTTGTCTTGCAGTCCAGTGGCACGTATCAGTCAGTTGAGCAAAGCCCCACGTTTCCCTGATTTCCGACGGATAAACTCGCGGAGCTATTGGAAGACCTTCTGAATCTGGGTGAAACCCAAACGTTGCGACAGTTTCGAGACTGGGTTAAACAACAGATCCGGAATCCGTAAAATATATCGTCCCGAATTGGCCAACATGATTTCATGTTTAGATGCTTGATCAAACCTCCCAGTCTGATTACAGGCGATCGTCCAATCTTCAGCATCGAAAAAATTCACTTCGGAGATCGCAAACAGGCTCGCGAAATGCTAACTGCTACCTCATCGGTTGCATATGGAAAGATACCCAGCTCATGACTCTGACTTACTTAGCTGCGAATCCTCATCCTGAAAAACCCAGTTTTGTCTTGATGACAAACTGGGATGATTCGATCTTTGTCAAATTGGCCCAGACTGAAGAGCGGCAGTACAACTTTTCGCGAGCCTTTGCGGCCTTAGCGTCTCATCAAGAACTGGAGGGCATTTTGCAGGGACTGAAGCAATTGGGTCGTGTGGTTGCCAGCTAAACGCGGCAGTCAATCCAGAAATAGGCGTCACTCTCGATTTACTGAACTCTAATCTGAGCCTGGTGAAGCCTCTTTGATCTGCTATTGCTAGCGGCTATAACAGAGTTGGCAAACCTTAGGCGAGAGCATATGGCGCGAGATGAAGCCTATCAGGAAGCAGAACGGTGCATTGAAGCTGCCTGTCAGGAAGGAGCGACAGAACTCAATCTCAGCGAACTGAAATTAACGGAATTGCCGGAGGAGATCGCGTCTCTGGCTCAGTTGAAAGCGCTTGATCTTTCTGACAACCAATTAACAGAATTACCCAAGGCGATCTGTAATCTAAAAAGACTAGAGCTTCTTTATGCTCAACGAAATCAGCTATTAATGCTCCCTGAAGGGATAGATGCTCTTTGCGAGCTAAAAGAACTACTGATTTTTAACAATGGAATAATTCAGCTGCCCAAACGAACCTCAAGACTAAAGAAATTGCAGGTGATAAGGATGAGCAGAAATCCGCTTTCAGAAAGTCTTGATAGTATTCAATGGGAATTGATGACTGCTCTTCAAGAAATTCAAATTGAAGAAACAGGACTAAGGGGCAGCCCGTTCTGGTTGCTTAAGCTGCCACAATTAAGAATATTAGCCCTAGGGAATAATGAAATATCCAGATTTTCATTTCCATTAGATAGTATGCCCAATCTTGAAATTTTAGTGCTGGGGGGAACCTTTAGTGAGGACGGTATCCCACTCGAAAAACTCCCTGAAGAAATCGGGAAATTAGCTAATCTTAGAATGCTATATGCAGCAAGTTGCGAACTAACTGACCTGCCTTTATCAGTTTCACTGCTTAAGAATTTAGAGTTACTCGATATTAGCAATAATCCTCTCAATCTTGACCTTGCTGCTGCTTATGAGCAAGACATTCATGCAGTCAAGCAATATTTACGAGCAAGAGCAGAGGGAGAGATTTCACTAAATCAAGCAAAGCTGATTTTGGTGGGTGAGGGTGAAGTTGGGAAGAGTTGTCTATTGGGAGCGTTGCGGGGAGATGATTGGTTAGAGAGTCGCCCAACAACTCATGGTATTGAGATTAAGTCTGTGATTGTCAACGCTAGGAATAGCGAAACAGAAATTACACTGAACGGTTGGGATTTTGGCGGGCAGCGAGTTTATCGACCGACGCACCAGCTCTTTTTTAGTTCTACAGCGATGTATCTGGTGGTATGGAAGCCCCGAGAGGGGCCGCAGCAGGGTTTCGTCAAAGAGTGGATTACGCTCATTAAGCACCGCGAGCCCGATGCCAAAGTGTTGGTAGTGGCGACTCACGGTGGTCCTGGTCAGCGACAGCCCGATATTGATCGTCAGGAGCTGATTGACCTGTTTGGCCACGACACGGTTCTGGGTTTTCACCACATTGATAGTAAAGAGGGCACGGGCATTACCAAGTTGCGCGAGGCCATTGCTAATACCGCTGCCACCCTTCCTGGTATGGGACGCAAAGTGCCGACCAAGTGGCAAGAGCTGCGTGAACAGTTAGAAGATTCCGGCCAACCCTACATGCCCTACCGCGATGTCATCGCCCTCTGCGAGGAACATGGATTGGAAGGCTCTGCCGCCGAACTGTTTGTGCGGGTGTCTCATACCCTGGGCTATCTCATCCACTACCACTACGACCCCATCCTGCAAGACATCGTCATCCTACAACCCGACTGGCTTGCCAAAGCCATCAGCTTCGTTTTGGATGATGATCTGACCCGCCAACGTAACGGCCTGGTCGAGTTCGAGCACCTCAGCCAGCTTTGGAGCTATCCCCCGTTTGCAGGCGAAACGGGCTATCCTCCAGAACTCCACCCCGTCTTTCTGCGACTGATGGAGCGCTTTGATCTCTCCTAAGTAGCTAGCCAGAATTAAACCTAAAACGCTCGACCGGATATCCGCGCCGTTGCCCCCGTTTCTCAATGGTCTCTATCAAGGCGATCGCCAAGTCATATTCGTCTTCAAACAACTGAGCACTCAGTTCATGGCGCTTGAGATGCAGCCCCTCCTCCTCAATCCGGTTCATCTGAGGCGATTGGGGTGGCAAGAAAAAGAGAAAGAGCCCTTGCTCCTGCCAAGCCGACCAGTGTTTTTGGG
>JBCBJQ010000159.1:0-5367 GCA_038523235.1 Cyanobacteria bacterium J06626_4 | reverse complement strand
CTACGTGCCGGTCTCTTTTTTGAATTTCAGTGAAGGGCCGCAGGCGATCGCCATTAATGTACAAGGCGGCAGTATCATCGGCGATTTTCCCCCTTACGAAGCGTTCTCGATCGGCGGCACCAACTCCGTTCGCGGCTATGAAGAAGGGGATGTCGGCACCGGCCAGAGCTACCTGCAGGCCTCAATTGAATATCGCTTTCCCCTCTTTTCTTTCTTAGGCGGGGCGCTGTTTTTGGATGCGGGCACCGATCTGGGTACCGGGGACAACGTGCCAGGCTCACCAGGGCCGGATCGCGGCAAGCCTGGCAGTGGCTTTGGCTACGGCGCTGGGGTCCGAGTGCAAACGCCGCTGGGCCCCATTCGAGTTGACTATGGCTTTAGCGATCAAGGCGATGGCCGACTACACTTTGGTATCGGCGAGCGGTTTTAAGCCATGACCCAGGCAATTTCGTCAGCAATGGTCAAACCAGATCACCCCCGGTCACAGCAATGTACGCTAGGGGCCGCTGTGAGCCAAGCGGGCGTGGGATTGCACTCGGGTGCCGAAACCCAAGTGAAGGTTTTACCTGCGCCCGCCAACACGGGTCGAGTTTTTGTGCGGACTGATCTACCCGGTAGCCCCACCGTGCCGGCCCAGGTTGACGCCGTTAAGCAAACGTTACTATCAACGGAGTTGGCAGCTCAAGATGCCACCGTGCGCACCGTTGAACATTTGCTAGCCGCCCTCATCGGGCTGGGTATCGACAATGCGCGGATTGAAATTAACGGCCCCGAAGTGCCCCTGATGGATGGCTCGGCCCAAGTTTGGGTCAACGCGCTGCAAGCGGTGGGCCAACAAACTCAGTCGGCAGCTCGGCCCGTCTGGACGATCACCCACCCGATCTGGGTGCGCGATCAGGATGCTTTTGTGGTCGCCATGCCAGCCGACACCCCCCGACTTACCTACGGCATTGATTTTGATTTACCGGCGATCGGCAACCAGTGGTATAGCTGGTCACCCGCAGCTTCATCGTTTACCCAGGAAGTTGCCCCCGCTCGCACCTTTGGCCTAGCGCATCAGATTGAATACCTGAGAACGCAGGGACTGATCAAAGGCGGCAGTTTGGAGAATGCCCTGGTGTGCGATCGCGACGGCTGGGTTAACCCCCCCCTGCGATTTGAAAACGAACCCGTTCGCCATAAGCTGCTGGACTTGCTAGGCGACCTCAGCCTGCTGGGGACGCTACCGACGGCCCACATCATGGCTTACAAAGCCAGCCATCATTTGCATGTGCAACTGGCCAAAGCACTTTTAGACAGCACCCAGCCTGGCTAGGATGCACCTCAGGTGGGAGAATTAACAAAGATTTTAGGCAATCAACAGGATTCGGCTGTCAAAGTCGATTGCGAAGGAACCGATGACAACAGTAGTCAGCACCAACTCAACTCAAAACACCGCTTCGACACCGCTGGCAGTAGAAGCAGCGAGTTCTGAAAAAACCACTTTTACAACTGAAGAAATTCAGCAACTTCTACCCCATCGCTATCCGTTTGCGCTGGTTGATCGGATAATCGACTATGTGCCTGGAGAGCAAGCCACCGGGATTAAGAACGTCACGTTTAATGAGCCCCAATTTCAAGGTCATTTTCCCGGACGACCGATTATGCCAGGCGTCTTAATCGTCGAAGCGATGGCTCAAGTGGGGGGCATCGTCTTGACTCAGCTACCGGGCATTGATGGCCTATGTATGTTTGCGGGCATCGATAAAGTGCGCTTTCGTCGACCCGTGGTGCCCGGTGATCAACTCGTGATGACTGTAAACCTGCTCACAGTCAAACGACAGCGATTTGGCAAAATGCGAGCACGCGCAGAAGTTGACGGTCAGCTAGTGTGTGAAGGGGAACTGATGTTCTCTGTGGTTGATTGAACTCGCCCATAATTTTTGAATAATGACTGTGCGTCTTACTGATATTCGGGGTTCCGGAGGCATGTCCTTGACTAGGCTTATCCATCCAACAGCTGTGATTCATGGGGGGGCAACGCTTCATCCCACAGTTAAAGTTGGTCCTTATGCTGTCATCGGCGAAAAAGTTACTATTGGCCCCAACACTGACATTGGGGCCCATGTGGTGATTGATGGCCATACGGAAATTGGCGCTAACAACCAGATTTTTCCCGGTGCAGTGATTGGCATCGAACCGCAGGATTTGAAGTATGACGGCTCGATTAGTCTGGTCAAGATTGGCGACAACAACCGCATTCGAGAATATGTGACCATCAATCGGGCTACCCACGCGGGGGAAGCCACCGTGATTGGCGATGACAATCTTTTGATGGCTTACGTGCATGTCGCCCACAACTGCATCATCGCCAATCAAGTCATTATTGCCAATGCCGTGGCCTTAGCCGGACATGTCGAAATTGAATCCAACGCGGTCATCGGCGGCGTCTTAGGCATTCATCAATTTGTGCATATCGGGCGATTTGCCATGCTGGGGGGAATGAGTCGTATTGACCGCGATGTGCCGCCGTATATGGTGGTCGAAGGCAACCCCTGCCGCGTGCGGGGATTAAACACTGTAGGGCTGCGGCGATCAGGCCTGACCAATCTCGAAGAGGGACGCCTCTATCGCGAACTCAAAGAGGCCTATCGCGCGCTCTACCGCTCTAATCGCCCGCTGAAAGAAGCGCTGGTCGATCTCGAAGCCTGGTCAGCGAATAATGACCACGTCAAACATCTGCAGACCTTTTTGCATACCTCATCGAGCGAACCAAAGCGACGCGGCCCGATGGTGGGAAGCAGCAAAAAAACAAACGCTGACGGAGAATGACTGTGGCTCAGCACGAAGCCGTTGCTGCAGATCAGGCGCTGCATATTTTTATCAGCACGGGAGAAGTCTCGGGCGATTTGCAGGGCAGCTACTTGACCCAGGCTTTGCATCGCCAAGCTCAAACCCTGGGCCTATCGCTGCGCGTCTCTGGGTTGGGGGGACCGCGGATGGTCGCCGCTGGGGCTGACTTAGTGGGTGATACCACCCCCATTGGTTCGGTGGGGATTTTGGAGGCGCTGCCCTACCTGCTACCCAACTGGCAGATTCAGCGGCGAGTGCAAAAGTTCTTCCAGCAAGAGGCGATCGACCTCACGATCTTTTTGGACTATATGGGGCCAAATTTGGGGCTAGGCACGTTTTTGCTCGATCGCTTCCCCGACCTGCCCACCGCTTACTACATTGCGCCACAGCAGTGGGTCTGGGCTTTTAGCGAGAAAGATACTAAGCAGGTGGTGCGCATCGCCGACCAGATGGTGGCAGTGTTTCCGCAGGAAGCGGAATTTTATCGCAACTATGGTGCCAACGTCAGCTATTTTGGCCATCCATTAGTGGACAAACTGGCCCAATCGCCAAATCGACTGGCGGCCCGACAAAACTTGGGGCTCTCGGAAACGGTCCCAGTCATCACTTTGCTACCAGCCTCTCGTCAGCAGGAAGTAAAATATGTGCTGCCACTTTTATTGGCCGTCGCGGAGAAGATACAGGCGACTCAGCCCGACGTCGAATTTTTAGTGCCGATATCAATGGGTAAGTTACGCTCAGCAATTGAGACGGCGATCGCCCGCTCTGGCGTCAAGGCCCACCTGATCGAAGGGGACAGCTTGCCCGCGATCGCGGCAGCTGATCTTGTGCTCAACAAATCGGGCACGGCCAACCTAGAAGTGGCCCTGCTGAACGTCCCCCAGGTCGTCGTATATCGCTTAAACCCAATCACGGCTCGCATCGGTTACTATCTGTTGCGACTGCGAATTGAATATGTCTCACCGGTGAACCTGTTCTTAAACCAGGCGATCGTGCCCGAGTTTATTCAATGGGAAGCCACCGTAGAAGACGTGACGGCCACAGCTTTAAAGCTGCTCACCGATACCGCCGCTCGACAAACCATGCTGGATAGTTACGCTGAACTGCGCGCCGCAATGGGCGAACCGGGTGTATGCGATCGCGTAGCGGCTCATCTTTTAGAGTTCGCTCTCAAGAAAAAGTACCCACGTTCAAATTCATCCCATCCCTCTGCTTAGAAGAGGGATCGACGGTCAACCCTAGCCATCAAAAAGCGCCGCTGATAGTTCTATCAGCGGCGCTTTTGAAGTCACTTCAATTGTGAGCTAGCAATTAGCCGACAATTTCAGGAGCCTCAAGGATGGCCAAATCGAGGGGGAAGTTGTGAGCATTACGCTCGTGCATCACTTCCATGCCCAAGTTCGCCCGGTTGATGATGTCTGCCCAAGTCGCAATCACACGACCTTGAGAATCCAACACCGACTGGTTGAAGTTGAAGCCATTCAGGTTGAACGCCATGGTGCTGATGCCCAGTGCGGTGAACCAGATGCCGATGACCGGCCATGCACCCAAGAAGAAGTGCAAAGAACGGCTGTTGTTAAACGACGCATATTGGAAGATCAAACGACCGAAATAGCCGTGGGCTGCCACGATGTTGTAGGTCTCTTCCTCTTGGCCGAACTTGTAGCCATAGTTCTGAGACTCGTTTTCAGTCGTCTCACGTACCAAGGAGGAGGTCACCAAGGAACCATGCATCGCCGAGAACAAAGAACCGCCAAAGACAGCGGCCACACCCAGCATGTGGAAGGGGTGCATCAAGATGTTGTGCTCAGCCTGGAACACAATCATGAAGTTGAAGGTGCCAGAGATACCCAACGGCATGCCGTCGGAGAAAGAGCCTTGACCCAGCGGGTAGATCAAGAACACAGCAGTCGCAGACGCCAAGGGCGCGGAATAAGCCACGCAGATCCAAGGACGCATGCCGAGGCGGTAGCTCAGTTCCCACTGACGACCCAGATAGGCAAAACAGCCAATCAAGAAGTGGAACACGATGAGCTGGTAAGGGCCACCGTTGTATAGCCATTCATCTAAGGAAGCAGCTTCCCAAATGGGGTAGAAGTGCAGGCCAATGGCGTTGGAGGAGGGCACAACCGCACCGGAGATGATGTTGTTGCCGTACATCAAGGAGCCAGCCACGGGCTCACGGATGCCGTCGATATCGACGGGGGGAGCAGCGATGAAGGCGATAGTGAAGCAAATGGTCGCAGTGATCAAAGTGGGGATCATCAGCGTACCGAACCAACCGACGTAGAGACGATTTTCGGTGCTGGTGACCCACTGACAATACCGCTCCCATAAGCCCGCGTTTTCGCGGGTTTGGAGTGTAGAAGTCATAGTGATGATTGCCAAATATATACAGCAAAATAGACAGGGCACTACATTAGGCGCAGGCACCCATCCGTACAAAACAGCGTAAAGATTCGTATTTGGTTTGTGCGTAGGTTGTATATCAATCTTCGTCTTATGACATATTCCGTAATTTTTACCGTGGAAGCA
>JBCBJQ010000158.1:0-5372 GCA_038523235.1 Cyanobacteria bacterium J06626_4 | reverse complement strand
TCGACTCCGCTCAATCAGCTATATTGCTTGCCAAGTCAAACGTTGAGGGTTGAGCGGAGCCGTTCGCAACGCGTCTCTGTGAGGAGAAAACCCGTCTGCAAGATGCTTGTACCTACCTACTTAGTTAGGGTTTTAGGCGTGGCTGAAATGGAGGATGAACAGATTGGAGGCACCCCAGCGCTGCAAGGGCTGGCAAAAATCGATTCATCCCAGGCATCAGCAACGTCAGATTTCATTCCTATCTGCTGCCGTTTGTAATCGGTCACAGACGGCGGACAAGGTGACACGCCTGCGATTCAAAACAGGCTTAGAGAGGCGATCTGCAGCAGCATCGCCGCCTAAAACTTCGTACCGTTTCGGCATACTTCTATTAGCTTCGAGACCCTACCCAACCCTTCTAGACAACTCTGCGTGCTCATTTTCAGTACTGGGGTGGCTTCGTCATGATGGAGTCATGAGTTTCGGCCCAACTCATCCGGCTGAACCTCATGCCAGGGTCGGTAGAGGAGTTCGCACCAACCGACAGAGGAGTGCTCATAAAACTGCTACCCGGCGGCAGCCACGATCCCTTAAAACCAGAGGGTTATCGGCGTAGAGATAGGATGAGCTTGCCAAGGTTTGATCAGTGCTTAGTTAGAAGACACATGCGCCATTTTTTAGGGGTGAAAGACTGCAAATGGGTTCTAAAAGCAAGAAAATTTGCCCCCCAATCGGCGTTGAGGCCAGGCTATGACAGACAATCCAGCAGCGATGATTCGTCTCGACCTGGAGTTATCGGCCCACCAGCCAGAACTTCTGGAGGGGCTAGAGCAGTGGCTCCGACTCGGCCTGATCTCCGATGCGCAAGTGCTTACTCTGGCCCAAACCCAATTGACCTGTGCCCTGCCGCCCGATCGCGTGGCTGCCCCCTCGCTTGAGATCAATCCGACCGTGCTGAGCGAGCCGACCGCAGAGCCCTTACCCGCACCAGCAGCACCGTTAGCCACCTCTAACAGGGATGAACCGGAACCGGTCAAGTCGGAGCCGGCGGCCACCACCAGCACATATCGTTTCAGCCCTGAGTTCGAGGACTTCGATGATCCTCGCCGCCTGACGCGCCGGGTGAGAGCAGCGGCGGCATCGCGGCGATCGCCCGCGGCCAAGCCAGATGCCGCCGCACCCACTCCCCCGCTGACCGCCCCGGTGGGCCAGTGGCTCAATCGCTTGATGAATGAGCTGAGCGTCGTTTGGCTGTTGGGGTTGGGCGTCTTTTTGGTGGTGCTGTCGTCGGCAGTTTTGGCGGCGACGCAGTGGGCGCAATTTAGCGCCGTGGGGCAATATTTCGTCCTGCTCACATACACCCTGATTTTTTGGGGTATTGGGGTCTTTAGCAGTCGCAATGACCAGCTACAGCTCACCGCCAGGACGCTACAGGTCATGACTCTGCTGTTGGTGCCGCTCAATTTTTGGGCGATGGATGCCCTGCAGGTGGGGGGCAGCAGCACCGGAATTTTAGTCGCCGCGATCGCCGTGATCGCCTTGACGCTGGTCGTCTTTCAAGTCATGCAAGAGCAGCATCCCTGGGTTGAGCGCCTCAATGCGATTAGTTTGGCCTACTTACACCTGGGCTGGGGTCTGGCCCTGATGCCGCTATTGGCCATCTATGGTGGCGTCCTCTTCAGTGGGGCAGTCGCGGTCATCTCCCATCGGGGGGACGGTGCACCGGTCAGGTCAGCTACCCCGGCCACAAACCGATCCAGGGCCTCAAGCCGCTCGGCGGCTCGCCCGATAGCGGCAGCGGCAGTGACTCGCCGCACTGGCCTGATATTGGGCAACCGCTGGTCTGACGTGGGCATTTTCTTTGCGTTGGGGTTGCTGTGCTTGCGAGGACTACTGCTGCTGCCGAGTCACCAGTGGGGGCAGCTCAGCTTAGCCTTTGGCCTTTATGGAGCCGTTTGGGTTTGGCTCGGTCAGCGCCATTTAGTTGCCGCTGGGGAGCCTGCCGCTACTACAACCAATCAATCCCGAGCTGCGCTAGAAACGTCCAGGATGACGGCGGGCTTGGGGCGTGCCGTGATGTGGTGGGGCTGGCTGACAGCCATTGGTCGCTATCTCTGGCAGGCGGGCGGCATCAGTATCTTAGGTCTTGCTCTGCGGATTGCCGCGCTGCAGCGTCTGAGACGGCGATGGGATTTGCTGATGGCCTACGCGATCGCCGTTCAGCTCGCATTTGTCAGTTGGGAGCTGCTGCCGTTAACCCTGCGTCAAAGCCTTAGAGGTCCCTTCTCGGCTTGGGCCACGGCCAATGGCGGCAGCGAAATTGCGCTATTGGGGCTATCGTTCTTTCCCTTTGTGATCGGCATGGCGGTGGTTGCCGATCGCTATTGGCAGCGACAACAGGTGCCATTGGCTCAGATGGGGGAGGCGATCGCGATCGCGACGAGCGCTCTGTTAGCCGTGATTAGCACTTTGAGTCCGGCGGTGTTGGTCGTTAACTTAGGGGCGACGACAATCACAGCCGTCATCAGCACCCTACGTCGCTCACCCCCGTCGCAGTGGCGCATCTTAGTCAGTCAGGGGGTGGGCCTAGCAGCGATCGCGGCAGCCATCAATTATGTGGGGTCTGATTTATCGATGGCGGGCTGGGCGATCGCCCTAACCAGCTTGGCGGTGTTATGGCTGCTGTTGAGTAAAGCTTTGCCAGGTTTATGGAGAGACAGCAGCTATGTCTATGGGCTCGGTCTATCTGCCGCTGCCTTCACAGTGTTGTCGGGTCATCTCGCTGAGACCGATTTTCAGTCGCCGCTGGGGGCGATCGGCCTCGCGATTCCCCTCACTTTGGGCCTAATTGGGCGGCATCAAGCGAGTCTAGTCGCCACCGGTGTCGCCTTATTGATGACCTTAAATCTGCCCTGGCCGCGTTTATTGGGATTGGGCACCGCGACGACGCTCACCCTGATTAATAGTCGCTATGAGCGCTGGCGGGGGCTGCCGTTTATCACGGTGGGCCTGGGGCTGAGCTTTATCGTCTTTGCGCTGCTCGATGGGGTGCCAACGTATCCGCGCACGGCGGTGGACTGGTGTGTGGTCACGGCTGGGTTGGCGGGGGCCGTGTGGCTACTTTGGCGTTGCCTGTCGGCGATCGCTGCTGCCGACGACGAGGATAACCTGGCAACGTTCTATCGAGAGGCGCTGGATATTTGGGGGCACCTGCTGACAATGAGCCTGCTGCTATTTATGTCCTTCGCTGTCGGGTTTATTTATGAGGGCTTTGCCTCCCCGGCGATCGCCTACAGTGTGGCTCAAGTGGCCCTACTAGCCGTTTTGGCTTGGCGCTACTGGGGCACCGTCGAGCCTATCAGCGTATATCTGGCTGGGTGGGGCGTCGAGCTGCTCGTGGCTCAGGTGCTGACTTGGCAGACCCTCACCCCGCTGGCGTTAGCCCTCCCGACGTTGGGATTGGGGGCGATCGCCGTTGTCATCGCGACTCGTTTGCCCCAGACTCAGGCTGCTCTGCAACGTCCCTTGTGTCATCTCACCCTGGCCTACACCGTCCTCGCCCTGGGTCTCCGCAGCGCGACCTGGACGGCCTGGACCGGTGGACTCGTCATTGGGGCAGCCCTCCTGGTACTTGCGGTTAGTCCTCGCCTTCAGCTACCTCAGTTGCGGTGGTTGGCGCTGTTCGGGCTCTCCGCCGGTAGTTATGAATTAGTGCTGTATCAACTATCGCAAGCATCTGGGGGCAATCCGGTTGATGGCGTGATCATGCTGGCGGGGGTAAGCGTCGTCATCATGGTGGCCTATCAGCAACTGGCAGTCCGCTTCGCCTCGTATTTACCCCTCTCTGAGGCAGAAAGCCGCTGGGCTGCCCATGCTCACTGGCTAATCGCGAGTCTGTTGATGCTCCGGGTGGTGATCGGTCTGTCGGTCTCCACGATGCCATCAACCCTGGCCGGAGTCGGACTCTTGATTGCCGCAATCCTCATTGGCTATGCCCTGCAACAAGGTCGCCGCCGCCAAGACGAGGCGCTGCAGGCCACGTGGATTTATAGCGGGCTGATCGAACTGATCGGCTGGTTTGTGATGCTGCGATTTACCGTTCCGGCTCTCCAGGTTTTGGATAGCTGGTGGGGCGTGGTGGCTTGCGTTATCGCCGTGCCGATTGACTCAGTGCCGCAAATCACATCCAAATGGCCGCCACGACCCTGGCGGGTGATGGCGATCGCTGTCCCCCTGGCCACGACTCTCGCCACGGCAGCCACCGCTCATATTCCGACACTGTGGGTGTTGGCAGGCTTTTATGCTTGGCTCGCCTGGCATCACCGCCAAGTGCGACTGTCTTACCTCTCGGTGGGCTGTATCACCTGGGCGATTTGGGTCTGGCTAGATGAATTTAATGTTCAAGACTGGGTCATTACAGTCTTGCCCGTGGGGTTAGCCCTGCTATATGCCGCTCAAGTTGATCCCGCGATCCGTCATCCCGACCAGAAAAATGCCCGCCATGGGCTCCGGCTCATCGCCACGGGTCTCATTCTATTGACAGCGCTGAGCACTGAAGAGTGGACGGGTCTGCCCGTGGGTCTAATGGCGCTAGGGGCGATCGCCGCCGGACTCTTGCTGCGCATCCGCGCCTTTCTTTACGTCGGCACGATCATTTTTGTAATCAATGCAGTCAATCAGCTGGTTCTACTCAATCCCACCTACCCGTTCATGAAGTGGATCGTGGGCATTCTCGTCGGCACGGTGCTGATCTGGATTGCCGCTGACTTTGAACGCCGACGTCAGCGATGGATTGCCTTCGCCCAAACCTGGCTGCAAAACCTCAGTACTTGGGAGTAGCGATCGCGAATAACAGAGTGCCAAAAATCAAGTTCAGCGCAGCCTTAACTGCCCATCCAAATGCTTAGATTTCAGGTCGGTGGGCAATGCCCTGCGGCTTCTCCGATTTTAGAGAAAAGAATCATCGACAGTGCCTACCCTGCTGACTATTGACTACTCTATGAAGAAATGACCGGAAAAAAAGTACGATCTATATAAAAATCACCATTGGTGTAATCATCAGACATCAGCTCTATGAGCCGATTTCCTAAAAAATATTCTGAAAAGAAAGACAAGAAGCTTCGCCCCACTAAGTGCCACTCATCATTATCGAAAATCTCAGTACTAGACCATATGATGTCGCAACCCTTGTCCCCTACATCGTAAGTGTCTAAGTCAAAGAAACCTAAATAGGGTCCATCCACCGAGGAGAATATGAAAACATTATTGACCAGCTCTATCAACCTTCTATCCACTTTTGGCTTCCAGATATACAAACATTGAGTATGTCTAAAACTTGGAGTGATTCCGTTACTAAGATGATCAATAATTTCCCTTCAAAGAGTCCAAAAGCG
>JBCBJQ010000157.1:0-6348 GCA_038523235.1 Cyanobacteria bacterium J06626_4 | reverse complement strand
CTATTGGTGTTTATGAAAAATTCCTACTACCAACAAAATGTGATTGTCTTGTCTCTGGGGTTAAGCATCGCCCTCATCAATACTGCTTGCAGTGAACCCTCAGCAAAAATCACCACTCTAGAACCGTCAGATGAAGAGTCAACGGCGGTCACTCGGCCCGCGCCGACCGAGGAAACCGTGAAGTTTGGAGTCCTGTCCATTGATAGTGCGGTCTCAGTTAATGAACGCTATGCCCCTCTCATGGACTATCTGACCGAAACAACCGGACATTCATTTGAGCTAGTGCCGGTTACTCAAGTCAGTCAATTTGAAGCAGTAGAAGCTAAAGCGTTGGACTTCACGACGAACAATCCCTTAGCGGCAGTGCAGCTGCAGCGGCTATATGACACCCAATTTCTAGCGACCTATTCGCGTCCGAAAACTGGCCCAGAATTTAGTGCCTTAATTATTGTTCGTGACGATAGTGATATCCAAACGCTCAATGATTTGAAGGATAGGCATGTCGCCTGTGTGAATTTTCAAACAGCTGCAGCAGGATGCATCTTTCAGATTCAGCATTTATTGGAAAACGGCATCGAACCATTCAATGACTTCGGGCAGTTTGAAGAAAACAAATCGCAAGACAACATTGTTTTCGCCGTTTTGAACGGTTCACTAGATGCGGGCTTTATCCGTACGGGACAATTAGAAAAAATGATTTCCCGAGGCATGTTAGACAGCGCCGAAGAGATTCGAGTACTCGATCCACGAGATGATGGTTTTCTTTATGAGCATACGACCGCGCTCTATCCGGAGTGGCCGATCGCAGCTCTTGAAGAGACCAATCCAGAATTGGTGGAAGCAGTCAAAGCTGCCCTGATGGCGATACCGCCTGAACATCCAGCTTTACAAGCCGCCAAGATAGAAGAATTTGTGCCCACTGCCGACTACAACTCGATTGAAGTCTTAATTGAAAACCTGCAACTCAAAAGCTGGGATGCCCCCTCTTCAAGCTAGGGGGCCTTAGTGTTAACTATTGTCCGTGAATTGATGACTGCTTCAATGCGTTACTTGCTCAGACGATTATGGTCACTATAAACGACTCCAAATCTACGCGTAGATTTTGGCCCCAGCGGCGACAAAGTATTGCATTTAGATATCTCGGGGTTGCGAGTGTTTTTTTGCTGGCGATTCAATTGGTGTTCGGTTTAGTGCAAATTGAGTGGCGATATCTTCGACAACTCAATTTTCTGGAACAAAAAGCTGAAACCGATGCCCGCTTTATTAGCGGAGTGGCACCAGAAGCGGTGCTAACCTTTGATTTCCTCGCGATCGAAACCTTGATTCAGCAGGCCACGGAGGACGAAGACATTATTTATGTTCTTGTGGTAAACCAGCAGCAACAGGCCTTGACGCGATCGCTGGAGCGCGACCATCCTCTCCTGCTCGACGCCCAACCCGCGGATAGTGCCCCTTTACCACCGCTGGAATTGCTGGAGCGGGTGCGTGCGGAAAATCCGGTTAAGGAAATTCGCGCTCCCATCGTCTCGGATGGGCGCAAGCTGGGTGAAGTGTGGCTCGGGTACTCTACCCAAAATCTCCGTCAAGAACTCTATCGGGCTAGCTTGACCAGCTTATTAGCGTCGGTAACAGTGAGCTTGCTCATGGCAAGTTTGACCCTGGTGCTGTTCAATCGGCAGGTACATCGTCCCTTGCAAGCGGTGATTGAATGGGCACAAGCCCTGGCAGCGGGTAATTTGGAGCAGCAGGTGCTTACTGATCGCCAGGACGAAATTGGGCAACTCAATAATGCCCTCAACACCATGGCACAGCAATTACAGGCCACCCTGGACGGGCTAAAGCAGCGCATCATTGAACGACAAGCCGCTGAGCAGCAGTTACAACAAACCGCTAATGAACTGGCCCAGGCTAGAGACGAGGCTCTTGCCGCAACCCACGCCAAGGGAGAGTTTTTGGCCAATATGAGTCACGAAATTCGGACTCCGATGAATGGGGTGATTGGGATGACCAGTTTACTGCTGGAAACGCCTCTCACCGTGCAGCAACAAGATTATGCTGAAACGATTCGCAGTAGCGGCGAAGGGTTGCTGACAATTATCAATGACATTTTAGACTTTTCTAAAATTGAGTCCGGCAAGCTGGAGCTAGAAAGTCAGGCCTTTAACCTGCGGATTTGCCTTGAAGAAGTTTTAGAACTGCTGGCGGCCAAAGCCATGGAGAAAGGGGTAAGTCTGACTTGCCACATGGATGAGGCCGTACCTGTCGTCATTAATGGCGATGTCACCCGGTTGCGACAAATTTTGGTGAATCTGCTGAGCAATGCTGTCAAGTTCACTCCGGCTGGCGATGTCTTTGTGAACGTCACCACCACCGTCATTGAGGCAGAACGTTGGAATCCCGAGTGTGATGCTAAACCTTGCCAAAGAGAGGCTTGCCAGACTCACAAACTTAAATTCGCCGTGAAGGATACTGGTATCGGTATTCCGGCTGATCGCCGCGAACGGTTATTCAAGTCCTTTAGTCAAGTTGATTCTTCTACTTCTCGGCAATACGGTGGCACGGGTCTCGGTTTGGCCATTAGCAAGCAGCTTTGTCAACTGATGGGCGGCGAGATCTGGGTTGATAGTGAAGTGGGAAAAGGCTCGACCTTTTCTTTCACCATCCAGGCGGATGCCTGTTCTCTACAGTTGAGTGCCATCACCCCTCTACCTGAAGAGCTCTTGCATGGCAAGCAGTTATTGGTTGTGGAAGATCACGCTCAGACATGTCAGCTCTTAATTGAACAGTGCCAACAGTGGGGCATGGCGGTACAAACGACAGCCGAGATCGCTCCCACTCAACAGCAGCTCAGCCGTTCGCCATCGCTGGATGCAATCATCCTCAGCACCACATTAACGGCAGAAGACAGCAGTACATTAGTGGACTTGATCCGAAAAACATCGCCATATGGCCAGTTACCGCTCATTTTGCTATCGACCGTGACACCTCAAGACTTAGCCGCTGCCAGCCAAATTCCCAACACAATTGTCTTGAAAAAGCCAATCCGCCAATCCTACTTGCATGATGCACTGGTACAAGTGCTAACCCCTCAAGCGATGGCCTCACCTCAAACCACGAGTCCCCCGGCTAGGAAGCTTGATCCAGAATTTGCCAAACGATATCCCCTACACATTCTGCTCGCCGAAGATAACGCCGTTAATCAGAAGCTGGCCCTCAATTTATTACAGCGGATGGGCTATCGAGCAGACGCTGTAGGCAACGGTTTAGAAGTGATTGAAGCCCTCCATCGTCAAAACTACGACTTGATTTTGATGGATTTGCAAATGCCGGAGATGGACGGACTCACGGCAACTCAAGAAATTTGTCGGATCTGGCCCCAGCAGCACCCTTGGATTGTGGCAGTAACCGCTAACGCCATGCAGGGCGATCGCGAGGCTTGTTTGGCCGCCGGCATGGATGCTTATATGAGCAAACCCATTCGCATCGCCGAACTGGTCAAAATCTTAGAACAATGCCCCACTTATACCCCTGAGGCAGTCTCCCCCTCTGAAACCGCCAACACTTCTCAAACTAGCAGTTCATTCCCCTCTACTCCTATGATTTCTGAAGAAACCTGGCCACTCATTGATCAAGAAGCTCTAGGCAGTTACGGTTTTGACGCCGAAACCCTGGCTGTTCTGCTCGATAGCTTTCTGGAAACTGCTCCTGGGTTACTGAACAGTATTCAAACCGCGATCGCTGAAGACGATCCACAACAGTTGGATTTTGCTGCCCACACCCTCAAGTCTTCGAGTGCCACCCTCGGGGCGATACGCCTCTCTGAACTGTGCAAACAGCTAGAAATTTGGGGCAAAGCTGGCACTACGGCCCCCGCTACTAATGAGTCTGAGAAGCTCAATGATTTGTACGTCCGGTCAGTCGAGGCGTTAAAGCAGCTCATCTCCATTTAGGATGTCGCCGCATCTGGAACAGCATTCATACGGGCACGCTGCAAAGCCGCTGTCAGCTCGGGCAAACGAATGGGCTTGCTCACATAATCATTCATGCCCGCATCCAGACACCGTTCGCGATCGCCCTCCATGGCATTGGCGGTCATTGCAATAATATGAGGGCGATCAGCGGCTGTATAGCACTGACAAATTTGTTGAGTTGCCGTGAGTCCGTCCATCTCCGGCATTTGTACATCCATTAACACCACCTCGTAGGACTGACGCTGCAAAGCTTGGAACACTTCTTCGCCGTTGCTTACAATGTCAGCCCGATAGCCCATGCGCTGCAGCAAATGACGAGCAGTCTGCCGACTGCGTATCCTCTGGGCTGACGGTGGTTTTGACGGCAACCCTTTGAGTCGGTGGGGGATGGACAGTTATCGCTGGGTGAGACAGGTCGTGTTACACCCTGAGGAAAGTCGAGGCTTCCAGGTCGTCAAACAGCGCTGGAAAGTAGAGCGAACTTTGGGGTGGCTGATGCACTGCCGACGCCTCGTGCGTGATTATGAGCAATTGCCGGAAACTTCGGAAACGTTCATCTACCTCGCCATGATTCGGATCATGGTGCGGCGATTGGCATAAATTTGACTCTCCAAATCTTTTCAAACGCCCTCTGAGCTCGACTTTATCCATTGACGTTTGGTCATCAAACTCAGAGAGAATTAGAGAGCTGTTCTTGCATTTACTAGCATGTGTCTGCCAACAGTGCTACGGCTATTTCGCCCCGTATTCTCTCACGCTGTCTGGCCATCGGCGCTTGTCCTGATGATAGGAGCCATACTTGCCCCTGGGAAACGCACCGGGAGTGCCGATTTACGGGTCATGGGGGCCTACTATCAGCGTTACCACCGGGTGCTCAACCGGGCAGTGTGGTCTAGTCGTCAAGCTAGTTTCATCCTGTTGCTTCATCTGATGGCGGTGTTTGTGCCAACAGGACCGCTCATTCTAGGCCTGGATGATACGATTGAGCGGCGTTGGGGAAACACATTGAGGCGCGAGGAATCTACCGTGACCCGGTGCGTTCCAGTGACAGTCACTTCGTCAAAACCAGTGGATTGCGATGGTTAAAAGCCTGATGCTCCTAGTGCCGGTTCCCTGGGCACAACGGACATGGGCCTTACCCTTTCTAACGGTCTTAGCCCCCTCAGAGCGATATCATCACCAGCGTCAGCGCCGCCATAAACCGCTGACCCACTGGGCCAGACAAATACTCAAGCAAGTGCGACGCTGGCTGCCGCAGCCAGCGAGTGTGGTCGTTGCCGATAGCAGCTTTGCCACCTTTGAGTTCTTGTGGGCGATGAGTCAGAGGCGCTGACCAGTGCACGTGGTGACCCGCCTACGGCTGGATGCACAACTGTTTCAACCGGCTCCCCCATGACGTCCCAAGCAAATGGGACGCCCCCGCAAAGTGGGGGCACGATTAACGGGTCTCCAATCCCGACTCGATGACCCGAAGACGATTTGGCAACGAGTGAGAATACCGGATTGGTATGGGCAAAGGGACTATGCATTGGAACTGACTTCAGCGACTGCGGTTTGAGACAAAACCGGGATGCCCGCTGTGCCGATTCGGTGGGTGTTAATTCGAGACCCCGAGGGACGGTTTAACCCACAAGCGCTACTGAGTACTGACCTCACAGCCCGGCCAGAAGACATTCTCCAGTGGTTTCGACAGCGCTGGCAAGTCGAGGTCACTTTCGAAGAAGTCAGGGCACACCTAGGTGTGGAGACGCAGCGCCAATGGTCAGCTAAAGCGATTCTGCGCACGACACCCGCATTACTCGCGCTGTTTTCAATCGTGACAGTCTTAGCCCACGATTATCATCAGCAAACTCCCTTCCCGTTCCTCAAATCTGCTTGGTACCAGAAAACTTTGCCTACCTTTGCCGATGCGCTAGCCTTGGTGAGACAACAGCTTTGGCTCCGGCAGACTTTTCAGACATCAGGCTCAGAGGAAGAGGTAGTTAAAGTTCCTCGGGCGCTATTCGATACTTGGTCGACCTTACTTTGCTACGCGGCCTGATGGATAAAGTCGAGCTGAGTAAGCACTATAGCTGAGGCGTAAAATCTGCAAGCATTGTGCAGTTTCTGCCTCGAGCTTTAGCCTGATACAACGCCTTGTCTGCCGATTTGACTAAACTCTCTGGAACCATATCAGAGCATGGAATGACAGATGAAACACCAATACTCATGGTTACAACATTAGCTGGTTCAAGTCCCTGGTGAGGAATGTTGGCTTGTTTGAGATTCATATGAATACGTTTAGCAACTTGAAACGCGCCAGCAGAATCAGTGTCTGGCAATATCAAAACGAATTCTTCTCCACCCGTTCACCAGATCTAACGGCTCGCTATGGTGG
>JBCBJQ010000156.1:0-6416 GCA_038523235.1 Cyanobacteria bacterium J06626_4 | reverse complement strand
GTTGTTGCAATAATGCGGGAGGCAGGACTTCGGCAAGCTCCTGTTGAATGGGCAGAAATTCACCCACTGCATTAGGCGAGTGGATGTAATTGAAGCAAGTGCCATCTCGTCCAACGTGCAAGAGTAGATCTGGAATAGCCTCGATGATGGCACGAAGCTGAGCTTCTTTATGCTGAAGTTTAGCCGTGCGTTCGATAACCTGGATTTCAAGTTCTTGATTTAGGTGCTCTAACGAAGTAAGGGCTCGTTGCCGCTCTAATTCAGCAGCAGCCCGAGCACCAAACACCCGTAGAATTTGTTTTGCTCGATTTGGAAAGTGAATTGGTTGCTGATGGAAGATGCCTAGATTACCAATTGCCTTCCCTCGGCTATCTCGTAGGGCAATCCCTAAATAGCTCTCTGCCCCCAGCTCAACCAAAGCTGAGTCTTCAGGGAACATCTGCTGAACTGAACCGGCACAATAAAACTGACCCTCTTGTAAAGCTCTTCCACAGGGAGTTCTCGCAGGGTGATATTGATAGGCTGGTTGCAAAGCACCGTTAGCCCAAAAGGCTAGAGACCGCAGTTCCTCATCTACCATTTCGGTCACGAGGACGGCGGAAATATTTAAGGCACTGGCAATATAGCTCGCTAAAGCTGGGAAAAAGCCTTGCCCAGTTGTGGTTGTGGTTCCTTCAACGATATTGTGCAGAACAGTTTCAGTTTCTTGCAGACGGGTTTTAACTTGCTGTCGGAGATTCTGTTCTGTTTGTAACTGATAGGCGTTGAGCGATTGCTGGAGGCTTTCATCGGTAATCAACCCAACTAGACGATCTTGGTTGTCTAGGATGGCCAGATGACGTACATGGTGCTGTTTCAGTAGATGAATAGCCGTATTGACGTCCGTAAAAGCAGATTCCTGCAGGGTAACGACGGGAGACAACATGACCTGCTGCATCACTAAAGTATTGAGCGGTTGTTGTTGCAAGTTCAGACGGACGACATCTTGCTCGGTCAGTATGCCGACCACTCGCTCATTGTCTACAACGACTACACAGCTCGAGCGCACTGCCCCAAAAGGGGTTCCAAGTTGATTGTCGGCGGCATCAGAAACTTTATAGAAGTCGCTCATTTGAGCGATTGCTTCTAGCACTGGAGTCTGAGGTGAAACTGTCAGAGGGTTTCGAATGGTCGCAGAGTTAAGATCCACTGTGTAGAAAAAATGTATAGAGAATACGTGATCATAAAGTCAGAAACTTAGATGTCTCTCTAAGCTTTATTCCCTTAAAAATAAGGAGTATTAACACCTTCTTGATGAGTTTCCCACTGAAACCATAGTCTAGTGGATGGGACGTGAGCAACGCCGTGAGGGCTGAGAGGGCGGTATCTTCATGAGGGCTGAGGACACTTCACAGCTCTGATGGTCGATGGTGCGTCAGAGCAGCGTTGCTGCCACTTTGATTGGGCACAGCTCCACATTTCGTCTATCTCAGCCGCCTCAATGCGCAACCACCCCCAACGATCGGCGGACTTTGTCGTTCCTCTAGCACCGTTCGATTAATTGCTTCGAGATGACGATTTTTTTGAGTCCCTCAATCAGGTGATGGGGCTAATCTGCAACCCCCGAGCCGGATTTTGAATGCCCCTGCCTTCATCGCTTTGACCGTTCTTGACAACATTAGTCGTGTGACAGTGAGGACAACAAACTGGTTCGAGAACGATGAGGGGCATGACCAGATAAAGGGCTCCCAATTTTGCCGGATTACACCGGTGTCGAACATTACCAGCCAGTGAACCCTTCGCCTTCAAACCCGCCTTAGCATCCGGCATCACCGACGACGACTTTCTCAACGACACCGTTAATGTCATTCAGCCTCAGCGTGCCCTGCTCAATATTGACCGCCTCGTATCCTTTCTCGGTGCCCACGGTCACCGTGACCTCAACCTCGGTTGTGCCGTCTAAACTTACAAAACTCTGAAAGTTGGCTTGCCCATAAAACTCATCGCCTGACGCTGCGGTGCGCTGAAACTTGGTCATCTTGCCATCCAGCTTCATCCACATGTCTTCTTCCGGCAGCCCGTTAAAGAAAATATAGTCGTCCATCCCGGCGTTAGTGGTCCACAGTGTCATCCCGCAGCCGCCACTCCCTGCTGCAAACAACTCATCGGTTGTAAAACCATCAACACTGACGGTTGCTGCCGCGCCACCGCTGGCAGATTGGCCCGACGTATCGATAAAATCACCGCGAACCCAACCTTCTGCACCAGAGCCGTCGAATTTGACGTAGTACCAGGTCAGTCCTTGCTCACCCTCTGCTGCCTTCGTCAGCTGCACGCGATCGCCCACCAAGCCGTATCCCTTGGAGGTCGCCTGTGTCGTCGGTCGCTCGCGTAAATTGATTTGCGCATCGGCTTCAGCCGCCTTTAAGGTTGCTGATTGCGCCGGATTGATAGCCGTTTCAACCACCGCAGGTGAATCCGGCGTTCCGGCGGTGGCCTCATCGGCCACCGTCTCTGCCGCATCGGTATCCGTCTCCGTTGTCCCGGCGGTTGGCGTTTCCGCCTCAGTGGCGGAGGGTTCTATCGCCGCCTCTTTTTGACCACACCCCAGTAAGGCGCTGGTGCTGAGCAAAACGACGATACCAAAAGTTTTTAGGCGTTTCATAGGGCGGCAGACTTCAATAATCTAATGATAAGAGAGGCATTGGGGACGGCGATACATGCAGAGCGATCGCCTCTCACAAAGTACCCACTCCATTCACCCACTCCGCGCGAAAATCATTCCTTAGCGAGATTTCTACAAAAATTCTTTGTGATAACTTCGCGATATTGTCAATACTCGTCAGGAAACAAATGCGATGGCTAGCTCCGCTCCCCTTACCGGCGTCATCTTAGTTGACTGTGCGAAAGCAAATGTCGCCAGTGGTCTCGCCAAAGCTTGCGATCGCTGCGGTTATGGTGATGACATTAAGGCTTTTCAAGCCGCCTTGAAATCAGCCTGCGACGAGATGAATGTTGATATTCAGGAGTTTGCCGAGCTGCCGGCGGATGCTCCCATCAAGCACGATCTGGGTACTGAAGTCTCGTAGGCTGTGGGTGAGCGGTCTCGTTGCGGCGTCTCAGACCGCTCGACCGGACTTCACCACATTGATTCAAGCAGCTGTAGAAGTGCATGGCTTGTTCTATATATAGTCCAGACTTAGAGACTGAGGATAGCAAGCTGAGCTATGACAGGGAATTGCTCTGATGCTGCCGACGCGGAATCTGCACCACAAACTCTGAGCCTTGCTCCGGAGCTGAAATGCACTCCAGGGTACCGCCATGCTTTTCAGTCACAATTTGATAGCTGATTGACATGCCCATACCGGTACCTTTGCCCCAAGGTTTGGTGGTGAAAAAGGGATCAAACACTCGATTTTGCACCGCCTTGGGAATGCCAGGGCCATTATCGCCAATGTGTACGGCAATGCGATCGCCGTGGACTAACCGAGTTTGAATCGTAATCGTGCTAGGACACTGCTGCATGGCCGCTGGCGTGCGATCGTGATCGCGCTCTTCCAGCGCATCTAAAGCATTCACCAAGATGTTCATAAAGACCTGGTTGAGCTGCCCCGCATAGCATTCCACCAGCGGCAGCTCACCATACTGCTTGATCACTTGAATCGCCGGGCGATCCGGGGTAGCTTTCACGCGATGTTCTAGAATCACCAGCGTGCTATCCAGGCCCGCATGAATATCAACCGCTTTGTAATCGGCCTCATCAAGTCGGGAGAAGTTGCGCAGTGAGTTGACAATTTGACGAATGCGATCGGCCCCCATTCTCATCGATGACAGAGTCTTTGGCAGATCCGCTTTCAAAAAGTCCAGATCAATCGCCGCAATTTCATCTTGAATAATCGGTAGAGGCTCAGGGTAATGGGTTTCGTAGAGATCAACCAGATTGAGTAAATCTTGGGCGTACTGATCGGTTGGCGTAATGTTGCCATAAATGAAACTGACGGGATTATTGATTTCATGGGCAACGCCTGCCACCAGCTGCCCAAGAGAAGACATTTTTTCGCTCTGAATCATCTGCAACTGGGTCTGCTGCAGCTCCTGCAGGGCCGCCTCAAGTTCTTCCGCTTTTTGCTGCAGCTTAGCTTCTGCCACCTTGCGATAGCTGACATCGCGGGCAATGCCTTGAAAGCCAACGACTTGACCGGTCGCATCTTTAATGGGCGAATTGCTGCAGGTGACCCACGTCCAATGACCATCTTGATGCTGCAAGCGAAACTCTAGCCCCATTTGTCTTTTGCCCGTTTCAAACAGCCGCTGGTTAGAGGCGAGCACCTGGGGCAAATCATCAGGATGCACTAAGGGGGCAAAGGATTGATGGAGAAAATCAGCGACCTCATAGCCCCATATTTTTTTCAGTTGGGGGGAGAGGTAGGTAAAGGTGCCATCCGGGGCAACAGCATAGATTAGGTCATTGGCCCCCTCAACCAGCCGCCGGAACTTCGCCTCACTCTCGGCGATCGCCGCTTCGGCGATTTTGCGATCGGTAATGCTCAACCCCGTGCCCCGAAAGCCGGCAATCTCACCCTGCTCATTTAGCACCGGGAGACCATTCACGGCTTCCCAAACGATTTCGCCTGAGGGCAAAATATTGCGATGTTCGAGGGTAAACGCCGATTTATTCATCGCGGCGGTTTGCACCATGGCCTCGACCTGGGTCACATCTTCTGGAGGCATAAACTCAAAGAGCGTATGCCCGATGAGTGCAGCCGGGTCATAGCCTTTAACCGCTTTGGCGCGATCGGTCACAAAGGTATAGGTGCCCTCAGCATCAATTTCCCAAATATATTCTCCGGCGGCTTCCGTCACATCACGAAACCGCTGCTCACTTTGCCGCAGTGAGACTTCCATCGATTTCAGATCGCTAATGTCTTGCGCTAAACCCAGCAGGCCGACTGTCGTTCCTTCTGCATCACACAGGGGCGTTTTGATGGTGAGATAGGTGCAATCGATCCCACGAATTGAGATCACTTCTTCAAACCGCTGGCCCACCCCCTGCCTCATCACCTCTTGGTCTTTAGCCATGATCGCGATCGCCATGTCTGGGGCAAATAAGTCAGCATCGGTTTTGCCGATGACCTCAGCAATGGGCCGGCCAAAAAACTCGGCCAAGTTAGAATTCAACGCCATATGCCGACCCTCAAGATCTTTGGCGAAGAAAAACCCAGGGATGGTCTCTAGTAACGAATTCAGCAGGGTATTGGTTTTTTGTAAAGCCTGTTCAGCGGCGGCGCGATCGGTCTCTAGCTGCTTTTGCTCGCTAATATCTCGCACCACTGATAACACGTGGGGGCGATCGCCATAACAAAAGGGCACCCCAGTCACCTCAATATTGATCAGGCTGCCATCTTTATGGAGATCGACGGCTTCACCGACAAAACGCCGCCCCGCCTTAACGGTTTCGATAAAACTCGTAAATATGGGCAGCGAGTCGGGATGAATATAGTCGGATGGTTGGAGTTTCATAAACTCAGACTGGGTGTAGCCGTGCATCTTACAGTTAGCCGGATTAACTGTGACAACTTGGCCCGTGTCTAATTCAGTGATAAAGATGCCGTCATTAATGGCTTCAAAAATGCTGCGATATTGATATTCTTTTTGCTCTAGCGCGGCCTCAGCCGCTTTGCGTTCAGTGATGTTAAAGGTGGTCAGCACAATTCGATAAATTTTGCCGAGAGCATCTTTGAGGGGATTTAAGGTGGTCAACCAGGTGATGTCACGGCCTTGAAAGGGCAGCGTTTCTTCATAGCTGATCGAGTGTCCCGCCTCTAAACAGCGCTGATAGTTTTGTCGAACGATCGCTCCATGCGTTTCTCCCAGCAATTCTTCGGGGGTTTTGCCGACCGTGGCAGCACTCGCAATGCCGGTCATTTTTTCCGTGCTGGGATTCCAACCGGCAAAACGAAACTCGCCCTCTGCTGACACATTAATAATGCAGATGGAATGTTCTACTCCCTCATAGGTGCTGCGCAAGATCTGCGCTTGCTCACGCAACTCAGCCTCAGAGTCGATCGCCGGGGTCGCGGTCTCAGACGGGGACAAACAGGGCGGCTCTAGGGAAGCCGGTTGGGCCGGGTGATCAGGGTGAATTAAACGCTCGATTTGCTGCTCTAAGGCCGTCTGAGCAGTCTGCGCCTCTTGCAAAAGTTGGCATAGCAGCGCCTGCTGCTGGGGCTCAAGCGTCTCTAGTGCTAAGCAGGCTTGCTCGGCTTGCACAAGTTTCTGCTGCAGCGTTCGATTAGCCACCTCTAAGGGTGACGGGTCTAGTTGAGTGTGACGATCCAGCATATTCCTGACACTTCTGATCGAGTGGGCAAATACCCCAGGTATTTTGGGGAACCGACTTCTCGGTAAAAGCTCTAATATCCTCCGAATAACAGGGG
>JBCBJQ010000155.1:0-6526 GCA_038523235.1 Cyanobacteria bacterium J06626_4 | reverse complement strand
AGCATCTGTTCTATCCGTTCCCATTGGTCATCGCGTAGGGCGTATCGTCGCATCGTCATCGGTCTCTTATCAGCAGCAATTGGATAATAGAAACACCTGACGAATTCTTCATCTCTCTAATTGATGACACGCCCTAGATAGAGACGCTTTGTCTCTTTTGCTAACCAATCGTCTGCCGGTCATCGCTATGCCGTGTTCGCTTCGAACCCCCCTCGGTGGCTGGAGTCAGGTGCCATCAATGTCTGTACTGGGCTTCGACCTGTCGGCTGAGCGAGCAGCAGGAAATTGCGCCATGGTTGTGTCGTGTCGTAGGCATGTCGTCAGGCGTCTGAAAAACTGTCGAGTCGGGCCTTGCCAAGCCAGTGACGATCGCCTCCCTGGAAAGCACTGGCTAGGATCAGCCGATATAGCCAATAAAAAAGCAGCCTGCTAAAGGCTGCTTGAGAGCACGATTGGATGGTGTTTCTAGGGCTAGCTAGCGACGGCTAAGCTACCCGCGATCACCGACACGATGGCTGAAATCGTCGCGGTCGAAAAAATCCACCAGGCGGCGGCTTCGGCGGCTTTGCGGGCCTCTTCGACCTGATTCTGAGCCTCTTGCTTGAGGGCAAGCACGCGGCTTTCGACCTGACGCTCTAGCTGCTCGGCCTTTTGCAAAGCGCCATCCCGCGCTGCTTCCATCTGGCCGATGACGCGATTGGCATCCGCCTCAGAAATGGCATCGTGGGAACTCATAATGGCGACTAACGTGTCGCGATCGCACCGCGCCAACCGCTGTTGCAGGGCATCAAAACCCGCTTGCGGATCGTCGAATAGGGTGCGGAGATCGCGGCGGATGCCGTCATAGTTCAATTCAGGCCGTTCCAGAGAGTTGAGATAGGCTCGAACCCGTGCCAGCAGCCGATTGATGATGGCTTTGATTTGGGCCTGCACCAGCTCCAGCTTAGCTAGCATCTCATCGCGGACGGCGAGCACCTGATCGACTGCAGCCGCCGCATCTTCACGAGTCATATCAGGGCGCTGAGCCAGCAGCGCGATCACCGTATCGCGGTCAATGGCAGCCAGTCGCTGCCCTAGTCGCTGGCTACCCAACTGCGGATCATCCAATAGCAATCGGAGATCGCGCTTGATGCCCTCGGGATGCAGCGCCGCTTTATCGGTATTGCGCAGATAATCTTCCAGCGCTTGCTCAAAGGAAACGACCTCACGCTGGGCACGTTTGGCGAGCCGCTGGGGCGCTTTGAGCACCTGGCGAATGGTCGCCAGAATGTCATCAATGATTTGATTGACTTCGGCTTCAGTCAAATCATCGCGCTGGCTGAGTAGCTGCACCAGCGTGTCGCGATCCATCGTGGTGAGGCGGGCTTTAATCGCTTCTGCCCCCGCCGCCGGATCGTTAATTAACGTCTGCAAATCGCGCTGAATGCCGTCAGGATTCAGTTCGGGCTTGCCCGTCTGGCGCAGGTAGTTCGCGATCGCACTGGTAGCTTCGTCATATTTGGCCTGGGCTTGAGCGGTCAAGCGAGCCGGTGCATTCACCGCTTGATACCAGTTGCCTTCCACCTCTCGCGCCACGCGACGCACCTCTTGCTCGCTCAAATCGTTGCGCTGACTCAAAAGCTGAATCAAGGTTTCCCGGTCAAACTGTTCAAACCGCTGACGCAGGCGATGCAGGCCGACATTCGGTTCGTTCAGCAAGAGCTTTAACTCGCGCTTGATGCCGTCAGGGTTGAGCTCAGAGCGGCCAGTATTGCGCAAGTGCTCCTGCACTTTGTGCCACTGATCTTGCACCTGCAGCTTCACTCGTTCTTGCAGGTTGTGCGCTTCCGTTAACTGTTGGTTTTTGAGCTGTTCAAAGCGGGCTACCAAGAGGTCTGCTTCGGCAGCATTAAAGTCGGGGCGAGTCCTCAAGTTATGCGCCATAAATTCGGCATCAATTTCGGAATAGCGCACCTGTAAATCATCAAAGCTGGCCGCCTCATCAGCAGTTAACGCCGAGAACGCCTGGTTGCCCATCTCAGAAATCAGCTCAGCTTTCGGGGTCTGCTGCAAAAAGACTTCGAGCTGGCTGCGCAGCTGTTTGGCTTTGACATATCGATCAACGTCGATAATTTCCTTCAGCACTTGCCGCCGCACCCCTTCGAGAACTGCGGAAGTGCGCTCGATGTCGGTGGGTGTGAGCAACCCGCGATCGCTCAACACGGCCTCAAAATCAGACCGCTGGAGCTGCTGGAGTTCTTGACGTAGCAGTTCAGTGCTGGCATCGACGTCGTAAATCACATCGCGAAACTGCGCCTGCAGTCGTTCGGTCTGCAGCTGCCAGGGATAAGTGTTCAGCAGGTAATTTTCGACATCAGCCTTGACCACACTATAGGGCTCAGACGTATCACTGAATTGCTCAGCCCAGCTATTGCCTTGAGATACCAACTCGGACTTCACCTGCTTGACCTTCGTGGTGATGGTTTCGGCGTCTAAGTCAGACAGGTTGGTACTCCCCATCACGGCCCCCATCAGGGTATTTAAACCCTGAGATAAAAGCCCCGGCGAAGATTGCTGCTGCTGGCCACGACGGCGATACTCATCTAAAAACTGATCGAGGCGATCGCCCACCGTGGTCGCCATACGATCGCCCGGACGAGCTGATTTCACATAGTCCACCAGATCAACTAGCGGTTGCTGGCCGGAAGCCTGGCCGATTTCTCGTTGCCAAATCCGGTATAAACGACCCGCCACGCGATCGGACTCCTGCCGGGAGAGATCGGTGCGGCTGCGGACGAGTTCTTCAAAGGTGCTCTGATCAAGCTGATTGAGGGCTGCTGCATCACCGAGGGTGCTGAGGTTAGACCCCTTAATCAAGTCTTGAAATACTTGCTCCAAGTCATCCGTCTGAAGCTGGGGCGATCTCAAGGTGGCAACGTAGTCTTGCAGAGAATCCAGCAGGTCGCTGTCATTAAGGCCGTGGGCCAGCTCTTTGCGCACCGTAGCGGCGACTGCCTCGGCAGTTTCAAAGATTTGATTGCTAGCGGCTTTAGCCCCAAACGCGGAGGTGGCGGTACCCACTAACGAGTTAAAGCTAGCGGTCGCCGTCCGCACGACAGAGCCCATCAGCGACCCCACCGTAGTAGAACTAAACCAAAACAGCAGCGAAAAATAAGTGCCCCAAATGACGAGGCCGGTAATGGCCCCCAGCAGCGCACTGTTGTAGAGGCTCAGCTTGACGGCCAGCCAGCAGGCAAAAAACAGCGCCAAACTGACGGTAATCAAAGTCCAAAAGCCAACGGCCAAACTAATGCGTCCAAAGCTTGGCCCCCCCGAAGACTTGCCGTTAGAGGAAGAGGAGGAGGAATGACCCACGTAGGAGATGCCCGCCGCGAGCGACAGATTAGTCAGCAGTAGCTGAAAGCCAAAGGCCAGTACTAAGCCTGACAGCAAGGCAATAAAAAACTGCGGCCCCGAAAAGATTAGGGCAGCTTCTTCGGGCGTATCAATACCAGGTTGGGCGAGTTGGGCGAGCTGACTGATCAGTGGCCCAGTAAAGATTTCGGACATGGTTTTCTCCTTGATAGTTATGAATGAAGGGGGGCAAAAGCGAGTATCACGATGCTGCTGGCACCGAGGACGTCAACCACGGCGGGGCTTTAGGCATAGACCATCGGGGCAACGCCAGCCGCAGTTTGAGCGATGAGGCCATCCACCACCTGACGGATGCTGCCGGTTGCTTGCAGCCATTGCCGCTGGCGCGTCGCGCCGTTGCCCTGCAGCAACACCTGATTGACCAAAGCGGTGACCGTATCCCAGTCGCCTTCAGCTTCGAGGGCCGGACGCAGATAGTCCAACAGTCGAGTGATGTGCTCGGAGGCGGGGACGGCGATCGCCTGCTTGAGGTCAATCAGCTCGGCCGACAGGCCATAACGAGCAGCCGTCCAGTGGGCGGCTTTGAGTAGCTCTGATTTCACCGCTGGGTAAGGCTGCTCGGCCACCGCCTCTTCATAGGTGGTCCGCACCAACGCTTTCACCAATCCGGCGAGCATGACGGCTTCTTCGATCGTCATGCACACATCGGGGATGCGAAACTCAATGGTGGGAAAGGCCTCCGACAGGCGGATGTCCCAATACAGCATGGTGGTATCGGGAATCACCCCTGATTGAATCAGGCTTTGAATAAACGCCTCATAGTCACCCAAGTCTTGGAAATAGGGGGGTGGCCCGGCGGTGGGCAACCGACACCACAGCTCTGTGCGGTAGCTGTCATAGCCCGTGTCAGCCCCCTGCCAAAAGGGCGAGTTGGCGGTCAGCGCCAGCAGGGGGCCGAGCCATAGCCGACAGCGATTGACGACCTCTAGGGCAATTTCAGGCTGTTGACGAAACTGATCGCCATTTAGCCCGACGTGGACGTGGCAGCCGAAAATGATCAGCTCACGGATCACCTGCTGAAGATTCTGCGCTAGCTCCCGATATCGGTCTTTGTCGGTCAGGTCTTGCTCTTGCCAGCAGGAAAACGGATGCGTCCCGGCGGCAGCTACCGCCACCCCCTGCTGTTCAGCGGCTCCAATCACCACCTGGCGCGATCGCTGCAACTCCGCCCGCAGCTCTGCTAAAGAGCCACAAACATCGGTGGCGATTTCAATCTGACAGCGATGCATTTCGGGCTGCACGCGATCGCCCGCCGCCGCTTGCTGAGCCGCCGCGAGCACCTGGCCCGCGCGCCCGCACAGCTCGCGGGTCTCGGGCTGCACGAGCTGATATTCTTCTTCAACGCCCAGCGTATAGGTATCCGACATCGTCAATCCAACAATACTGATGAGTTGACTTTGCCACTTTAGAAAGACTCGCGCGTCTTCCCTGGGGTAGGCAATTGACGTCTATCTACAGAAAGATAGAGGTGTAGTTAATCACTCAACTTCTAAGCTGCCAACTGAGTTTTATATCAAGTCCCGATCAAAGCTTGAAGCTTTTTATAGACGAAGCTGCAGGTCTGGACTTTGAAAAATTTAAATGTTGGTGAGTGAGTGAAAAATCGATTTTATGTGGCAGCGTTCTCATCAAAAACTATCTTTAACGAATCAAGGTAACGGGCAGGTCACCCTGGTCTTTCTGCACTATTTCAGCGGTGCCGCTGCGAGCTGGCAGTGGGTCACCGATCAGTTAAAAGCCGATTTTCACTGTGTGGCTTTAGACTTGCCAGGATTTGGCGATGCGCCGCCACTCGCTGAGCCCAGCTTAGAAAATTACAGCGCTTTCATTCAAACCGCGTTATCCCAATTAGGCATCGATCGCTTTGTGCTGATTGGTCACTCGATGGGGGGCAAGCTGGCGCTACAGGTTGCGGCGGATGGGCCGGTGGCCGGTTTAGAACAGGTGATTTTAGTGGCCCCCTCGCCCCCTACGCAAGAACCGATGCCGGAGGAGGAGCGTGATCGCATGCTCAAAGACCATCACCAGCCTGACGTCGCTAGCACCACCGTTAACAGTGCCGCCCAGCAAACCCTGCCAGAGCTGCGTCGCGCGATCGCCATTCGCACTCACACCCAGAGCGAAGATCGCACCTGGCGCTGGTGGCTGCTAGACGGCATGAATCATTCGATTGCCGACCAGATGAGTACCATCCAAGTGCCGGTCACGGTCATTGCGTCTGCGGATGATCCCGTCATTCCTTGGGCCACCATTCAGCAAGACGTGATGCAGTTGTTGCCGCAGGCTGAACTCGTCCAGCTATCAGAGGTCGGGCATTTGATTCCGCTAGAGGTGCCTGATCAGTTGGCGCAAAGCATCCGCAGGGCGGTGCCGGTCAGCACTCTTGAGGGCTTCTTAACGCCCTAGCGAAGCAGCTAGCCGAACTAAGTGTTAAACCAGTCACTGATTTCGACTCCGCTTAATCAGCTAGATTATGGGCCAGGTAGCAAGTTGAGGGTTGAGCGGAGTCGTAAGCCCTACGGGCAGGCAAGACCAACGCGAAGTGTCTCTGCCAGGGGAAAACCCGTCGGCAAGCGATTGTGCCTGCCGACTTGTAACCATAAGCGCATCGACCAGCCATCCTGAAATCAGAGGCTCCTGACAACAGTCGATACGATGATGGCGGTAGGCTGGGTCTCAAGTTTCCCAAACTGACGCCATTGCCATAGACATGGCCCCGCCTCCCAAAAAATTGAGGTGATCGGCTTAACCGCCCCCAGTGTTGTAGGAAAACCGAGGGTGAGGGCGTCAGTTGTGCGATCGCCTGCCCTCAACTGCTGGCGACGCTGGGGCATTTGACCACAATTACGACCGCCGCTCTGGTCTCACGTGCGCATCCTTGCAGTGGATGAAGACCCCGGTTGTCGCGATTTGACGGCCACGATTCTCAAAGAGTATCAGGCCGAAGTGCTCATCGTTGGCTCCGCCCAGGAAGCCTTGGCACAGCTCCCACTGACGACTCGCCAGCCTTATGGACGATGGTGACGGTCTCGACAGAAACGGATGAACAGGCAAACCTGCTCTCCTTTATTGCCGTGATTGAGGATATTCGTGAACTCAAGCAAACCACCGC
>JBCBJQ010000154.1:0-6996 GCA_038523235.1 Cyanobacteria bacterium J06626_4 | reverse complement strand
CCCACTGACAAAACTGTTCCCACAACGAAGCGCTTTCGCGCTGCTGTAGTGTAGTCGTCATGATTGGGATAATTCCTTTTTCAAGGTAGTTATAAACAACAGGGATCGAAATTTATGTAAATCCCTGTAGAAGCTATCCTAACGGAATCACTGAGTTTTGTAAAGCAGTGTTCAGATCAATCTTGTTTTGCTCTCTAGCCCTAGGCATCGCTGAATCTCCCGAATGGCAAGACATTGGCTGGCATGCTCAACCTTGTCGGCATGAAGCGAATTGACGAATTCAATCCTCTGGCAGCTAAAAGGTTGATGTTCCGCAATGTTTTCTGTGTCGCATTGTTATGTTTTGAATACGGCTGAACTTATTTCTTTACAGAGATTTCAACGCTGTCCCAAGTGAGCAATGTCTTGACTCGATGCTGACAGACCTTAAAGATATGAAGCGCGCTCTTACTAGTACTCAAGTTGTCACCTACAGCCCAGCTCTCACATTAGTGCCAACTTATGAATGTTTTAATCGTTGCCAGTACTGTAATTTTCGGGTCGATCCTTTAGTCGATCGCTGGATGTCGTTGCAAGCGGCAGAGGAACGCCTGCAAGTCGCAGAATCACAGTCGCTTATCGAGATCCTGATTCTCAGCGGTGAAGTGCATCCTCAAAGCCCCCGCCGAGCGGCCTGGCTGCAGCGAATTTACGATATCGGTGAATTGGCTCTGAGAATGGGGTTTTTGCCACATACCAATGTAGGCCCCCTCTCACCATCAGAGATGGCATTCCTGAAACAGGTCAATGTGTCAATGGGGTTGATGCTTGAGCAAATCACCCCCACCCTATTGAAGGGAGTACACCGTCATGCGCCGAGCAAATCGCCGGAGCTACGCCTACAACAATTAGAACAGGCGGGACAACTCAAAATTCCGTTTACCACTGGCCTCTTACTCGGTATTGGGGAGTCAGCGTTAGATCGCATTGAAACCTTAAAGGCGATCGCCGCCTGTCATCAGCGCTGGGGACACATTCAAGAAGTTATCCTACAACCCCATCAGCCCGGCACATATCAGTTACAGACGCTACCTGCGTTTACAGCGGACGATTTAGCAAATTTCGTGAGCACAGCACGGCAATATCTTCCCGCTGACATCACCCTGCAAATTCCGCCTAACTTAGTGACTGATCAGTCTTATCTACTAGCCGCGATCGCCAACGGGGCACGCGATCTGGGTGGCATCGGCCCAATTGATGAAGTTAACCCCGACTATCACCATCCCAAACTGTTTGAGTTAAAACACCAATTACACAATGCGGGATTGATCATGCGGCCTCGCTTACCCGTGTATCCCCGCTATGACAGCTGGCTGGCCACTGCCCCACGTCAGAAAGTTGATCAATGGCGGCTAAGCCTACAGGATATGGCTGCAATTCCTCAGTTACCGATATCCAGGCCAGAAGATCGCTAATCTGGGCAACAGTAACTAGAGAAATAGCTATCGATACTGTCTATGCTAACGATCAAGACCGCCATGGAAGCCGCGACCGATTGCCTGCCTGTCCAACATTGGTGAAATCACATACTTGCAGAACAACTGCAACCCTCAATCAGGCAGCGATCGCGGCAAGTCGCTGGGGAATTTCCACGGTAAATCGAGCCCCACAATCATTGAAAACTGGAGAGACAAACGACAGCTGCCCTCGGTGCTGATTATGAATAATTTCGTAGCTCGTTGACATACCGAGCCCGACACCTTGACCAGGCGGTTTAGTAGTAAAGAAGGGATCGAAAACTTTGTCTCGAGCTGATTGAGGAATCGTGAGGCCATTGTTTTCGATTTCGAGTCGCACGCGATCGCCGACTTGTAAAGTTCTGATCGTAATCAACGGTTGCCAATCTGCCTCAGCCTGTTCCCACCGTTCATCAATCGCATCGACAGCATTGCAGAGTATATTCATACAAGCCTGGTTGATTTGACTGCCATAACATTCCACCAAAGGCAGCTCACCATAACAACGCTGAATTTGAATTTCCGGACGGTGGGATTGGCGCTTCAGACGGTGACCTAATAGTAGCAGCGCACTATCTAGCCCATCGTTGAGATTCGATCGCTTGAGATGTGCCTCTTGCAAGCGAGAGAATATCTTGAGCGACACGACGAGATTATTGATGCGTTCAGCCCCGTTTTTAATCGAGTGCAAAACCTTCGGAAAATCCTCGCGAATGAAATCAATATCAACCTCTTCAGACTCTTTGCATGGCGTGTTCAAAGGCTGGCTCAGACATGCCTGCAGCTGATCAATCACCGCCAGCAAGCTACTACTATATTGATCCGCATAGTTGAGATTGCCGTGAATGAAACCCAGAGGGTTATTAATTTCGTGGGCGATGCCTGCGACTAACTGTCCCAGAGATGACATTTTCTCAGACTGCACGAGACTCAGCTGAGTTCGCCGGAGCGTTGCTAGGGTTTCTTCTAACTCTTGATTCTGCACCACTGCAACTTGAGCAGCCTGCTCTAACGATTGTGTGCGCTCAGCAACACGCTCAATCAAATTGTTGAGGGCGGTGGCCAGTACGCCAATTTGATCATTGCGGCTGACCGCAATTCTGACGTCATAATCGGCTTTTTGGGTAACCTGCTGAGCCACATGAGTAATCTTTTCGAGGGGAACTGCGATCGCTCGGGTAGTGCGCCAAGCCAAGACACCCGCCAAACAGCCAGCGAGAGTCATGCTAACGACGATCATAAATTTCTCGAAGCCTTGGGCGGTTTCCATCACGTCCGAAGCCTGAGCCGCTTGACTTTGAGCCACACTAATGAGGCCAGTCAGGTCACTGTATCGCTGATCGAGTTGTTCGGTGACTTCAGCGGACAGAATCTCAGACAAAGCATCTTGAGGCTGCGCTATCTCTAGGGTCATGACAATGCTATCGGCCTGTTGGTTGAGCAATTGCTCATAGTCAGCCAAGAGCAAACTCAGCACAGCGGGGTCAGCAGCAGTCCAAGCCGGGCGATCGCTGAGAAAGGTATCAAAAGTTTGGCGCAGGACGGCAACCTCAGACAAATTCGTCCGTAGTGCGGACAGTTCTTCGGCTAGCTTGTCGCGATTGTTGCTTAGCGCGATCGCGCGAGCGCCATGCAGTTGAGCCTGTCCAACCGTTTGCTCGAACTCCGTCAATAATTGAGCCTGCTTTTGAGCGTCAATCAGCTGGAGAATGCCCTGCCCTTGAAAGTAATCGGCAATGACCATCCCAGTAATCGACCCAGCCCACCCAATCGCGATCGCCACTAAATATCCGTAACCAATCTGCCAGCCAATGCGACGAGGACGGAGCCTAGCGAAAACGGATGAGCCGTACGATTGTTGTGATTGCCTTGGAGAACGTGACGACTCTAAGGATGGCGATTGACGAGTCCACAGCTGCATAGTAGTTCGGTGCGAAAATCGCCCGTTTGCCCTAGGAATTCTTGATTAGGATGCACGTCCATCCCTTATTTGTAACCCATTTCCTCGACGGAATAAGCCATCATCATATAAACCTCAAAATTCAAAGCAGGCAGCAGCATCTCAACCTCAAACTTTGATCAATGATTCCTAGACAGTTGCAGTTTATGGCTATTGCCATAACAATGGCGATCGCAGCATGTCTCATCCAGCTAGCTCAAGGCACAGCCACCACTTTTGTCATAACGTTTTGGTAGCCCAGCTGAATAACCGCCATAGTTAATCAACTTTTATCAAGGTTCGTATTCGGGCGCGTGAGGCCGTGGTGCTCACATGCAGCTCGAATCAGTTCCATACCTACAATGCCAGGGGGGCAAATTTATCCTGCAAGTCTCCATCACTTGACGCGGGGCCACCGTCTCAAGGATCGCTGAGCAGGCTCAAAATGGCTCTGGGGTTGTCCAATTCACCCACTAATCGCTTGATGGGTTGGGGCGAAATTCTCACCAGAGTGGGAGTCGCCGCAATTTGATCAGCTTCAGCTTGTTCGGGATTTTTAGACACATCAATCATCTGCAGCGTGTACGGACTGTATCGCGAACTTTCTAACACGCCTTGCAAAGTCTTTAAAATTTGCTCAGTCAAGGCTGAATGCCCCGACACAAAAAGCCTTAGAACGGAACCTTCAGAAGACAGCTCAGGCGTCTGCGGCAAAGACTGCTCGCCCAGATCAACCGTGGGTTCCGACAGATCGAGAATTAAGTCATGATTTTCCCAAAGCTGGGGGAATTGCGATCGATAGGTTTCGAAGACAGACAGATTCAAATATTCAGGGCTGGGAATGATACGTCGCCACTCCAGGTTGCCTAAGTCAAACAGGGCATTTAATAGACCTTGGTAGCGGTAGACAAAGGGATAGGCCTCAGCAGCAACAGTTAATGCTCGTGTCGTGGGGTCTTGCCAGCAATCCACTGTCGCTGTAAACCCCGGCACCAAGAAGTGGGGCGATTCCCGCAGGCCCAACTGTTCCTGCAGAGCCCCACAAAGCGTGAGATGCCATTGTGATTTTTTATGATGATCGCGACAGTAAACGAGATCCCCCCCCGGTGTAAATACAGCGATGCCTTTAAACACCGGGGGAGCAAGCGGACTAGTCAAGCGAGCACTCAGCACAGAATTAGATGCGGCCTCGCAGCATCTGCGCCATTTCATTTTGGCGCGGCGACATTTCAAGCGCCGTTTCCTCAGTGATGCGTCCTTCCTCATACAGCGAGTAGAGAGACTGATTCATCGTGCACATGCCGTCAAAGCCGCACTTAGGCATCAGCGCTTCAATCTCATCAAGATCACCCCGCAGGATGTAATCCTTAATGGCATCGGTGTTGATCATGATGTCGTGGAAGGCAGCTCGCTTGCCATCGGTCGTACGGCAGAGGCCTTGAGCGACAACCGCCACAAGCGATTCAGCCAAGGAAACACGCACCGGGGCCTGTTGTTCCGGCTCATACAAGTTGAGCACCCGCTCTACTGTTTTAACAGCACTGTTCGTGTGCAGCGTTCCTAGCACCAGGTGACCCGTTTGAGCAGCCTTTAAGGCCGTATTGACCGTTTCTTGATCACGCATCTCACCCACAAGAATGATGTCGGGGTCTTCGCGCAAAGAGGCTTTGAGGGCATTTCTAAATTCCAGGGTGTGGCGCCCCACTTCACGGTGTTTGATCAGCGATTTGCGGCTCTGATGCACAAACTCAATTGGATCCTCAATCGTGATGATGTTTTTAGGCATCTCTTTATTGATGTAATCCAACATCGCCGCCATCGTGGTCGATTTACCTGACCCCGTGGGGCCAGTCACTAAAATTAGCCCCTTGTGATAGTGGCAAATATCCCGCAACACCGTCGGCAGGTTCAACTGCTCCAGCGTCAAGATGGTGTTGGGAATCAAGCGAATGACCAGAGCAGGCCCCATCAACGAATCAAAAATATTGATCCGGATACGAGAAAACTCAAACTTAGCCGCCCCGTCAAAATCTAAAGTTTGCTTAAATTGCTGAATCTCTTCGGGCCTCAAAACCTCATTGAGCCAGCGATAAAAGGTAGCTTCATCAATCACAGGGTAGTCAGTCGTCGAGATTTGTCCGCGATCGCGAAACCGGGGCACTTCTCCAACCCCAAGGTGCAAGTCAGAAAAACCTTTATCAAACGCTTCCCGCACAATTTTTTCAAGGGTGAGGGCGGGTTTGGCACTTACCGTTGGCGGCGGCGGCACACTCCGGCCAGGCGGGGGGGAAGCTGGTGCAGCGGGCCGAGCTGCCGCTGCCGCCCGACTAGGAGGGGGTGGCGGCGGCATACGAGACGGCACACCAGGAGGTCGTGAAGATTCGGCAGGCATAGGACGCTTCCCATAGGTTTACAAAGGTTGGACAGGGCAGTGCAAACGCTTTGGCGGATGCCCCTTATCGTGCATAGACTTCCCAATTGGACAACTTAATTTTCGTCCCTATTCTAGATGGGATCGGTTCGTAGCAAGCTGATGAAATATTTTCACCAGAGGCCACAATCCTCCTACAGCTGATTGTGCTATTTTAATAAAGTTGTCAAAAAACGCACACTTGGCCTTTTGGGTGTCTTTTCGAAGGCTGCCAGGTGGAGGTTTAACCCAAAAAGGAGAAAAATCAATGCCCGTAGTTTCATTGCCTCAGCTCTTAGAGTCTGGGGTGCATTTTGGTCACCAGACCCGCCGATGGAACCCCAAGATGTCTCAGTACATCTTTACCTCACGTAACGGGGTTCACATCATTGACCTGGTGCAGACTGCTCAGCTCATGGATGAAGCGTTTGCTTACGTGCGTGACTCGGCAGCCCAGGGACAAAAGTTTCTGTTTATTGGTACGAAGCGTCAGTCCGCCGGCATTATCGCTCAGGAAGCCACTCGCTGTGGAGCTAACTACGTTAACCAGCGGTGGTTGGGTGGCATGCTGACCAACTGGGAAACCATCAAAACGCGCTGCGATCGCCTGAAAGATCTAGAAAAGATGCAGGAAACCGGTGCCCTCGCCCTGCGGCCTAAGAAAGAGGCGGCAGTTTTACGGCGCGAGCTAGAGAAACTACAGAAGTATCTCGGTGGCTTGAAAACAATGCGTCGTCCCCCCGATGTCGCGCTCATCATCGATACTCGCCGCGAGTACAACGCAGTTCAGGAATGTAAGAAGCTCGACATCCCCATTGTGTCGCTGCTGGATACGAATTGTGATCCAGACGACGTAGATATTCCGATTCCGGCTAACGATGACGCGATTCGCTCCATTAAGCTAATTGTGGGTCGATTGGCAGATGCCATCTATGAAGGGTCTAACGGCAGAGTTGATTCGGGCGACATTTACGAAGATTACGACGGCAGTGAAGAGGCTTACGCCGAAGACGATATTCCGTCCGCTGATGTCCCGTCCGCTGATATTCCGTCTGACGACGTTCCATCGGCTGATGGTCAGGGCGACTCTGAAGAGTAGTTCTGCGATCGCGCGCTAGACATTGAAGCGACTTGAGAAGCAACGAGGGAAC
>JBCBJQ010000153.1:0-7046 GCA_038523235.1 Cyanobacteria bacterium J06626_4 | reverse complement strand
CAGCTACACATACAAGTCGGCTTCGACTTCGCTCAGCCGACGTTCCTTGAGCGGAGCCGTTGGCGCAGCCTTCCCACAGGGAATAAGGAAGATCTGTAGTCCAGTTTCAGAGAATTGGTATTAGACGCGCAGGGTGCGGCAATTGCCCATCGAAAATTGGGGTCAACTTGGGTGAGGCCGGACAGAAGAGACGTTACAGTATGAACACTTGCGATCGCGCTAGGAGGGCTCGATACCGTTGGCCTCGTAGCGCTATATACTTCGCGATAAAACAGTCTGGATAGCATTATGGGTCACATATTCCAAAACCTTTTAAGTCGTCTCAAGTCGCTCGTCAAGCCGCTGATGGCGATCGCCCTGGTCGGTGTTTTAGTCCTGGGTCATGCCGATGCTGCCAATGCGGCGCGCGGGGGTGGTCGCATTGGCGGCGGTAGCTTCCGCGCGCCCAGCCGCACAATTTCTCCCTCGCGCTCCTACCGTGCGCCGACTGGCGGTGGCTACTATCCGGGGGGCGGGTTCGGGTTTCCCTTTTTGATGCCGCTGTTTGGCTTTGGCGGTGGCTTTGGCGGTCTGTTTACCATCATCTTGTTTGTGGGCCTCGCTAACTTCATCCTGCGGACAGTGCGAGAGATGGGCGATAGCAACGGCGGCGTCGAAGGCTTGGGCAGCAGCAACCCTACTGTTTCAGTGGCCAAGCTGCAGATCGGCCTGTTGGCTGAAGCGCGATCGCTGCAGGACGACCTTAGCCGAATGGCGCTGTCGGCTGACACCTCTTCGTCGGCTGGCCTCACACAAGTGTTGCAAGAAGCCAGCTTAGCCATGCTGCGTCACCCCGAGTATTGGCAGTACGCGACCGCAACCACCGAATCGACCCGCCTGCTGTCGGCAGAGCAAAGTTTTAATCAGTTAGTCTTGGCTGAACGCAGCAAGTTTACTGGGGAAACGTTAACCAACGTCAATAACCGTCTGGAACAGGCGGCATCCAAGTCAACGACTGAATCAGGGGGCGATTTAGCCACCACTGAACCGGGCGAATATATTGTGGCTTCGGTCATTGTGGCCACTCAGGGCAAATTGAATCTACCCAAGATTTCGTCGCCGCAGGAGGTGCGTCAGGTGCTGAGTACCCTGGGTGCCATCTCGAGCGATCGCCTGCTGGCTGTCGAGATTCTCTGGACGCCCCAGGCATCTGGTGAAAGCCTAACGTCTGATGAAATGATTGCCGAATACCCACAGCTGACCTTGATTTAAAGGTTCAGGGCAATTTGCTTCGTATTGCATCATGTTGCCTGGGTCAATCGGCCCAGGCTTCTTTGTTAAAATGAGTGGCTGCAAGGCTGAGGACAGATTAGTGATGACAGTATCTCAGGTGGCGACGCCCAGCAATTCTGAACCGAATCAGGCCGGCGCAGCGGTCGATTTGCTGCCGATTGCGCAAAGCACCCGTGCTGCCGCCCAACAGCTGGCCAGTTTGCCCACGACGGCTAAAAATCAGGCGATCGCCGCCATTGCCGATGCCCTGTGGGCCCACCGAGAGACCATCTTGCAGGCCAACGTCGCCGACTGTGAAGCGGCGATCGCCGACCATCTGGCGAAACCGCTGTACGGTCGCCTCAAGCTAGACGCGGTGAAGCTGCAGGGGGCGATCGCGGGTGTTCGTGATGTCGCAAAGCTGCCCGATCCCATCGGGGTGATCAAAATTCACCGCGAGTTAGACCAGGGGCTGGAGCTAAAACGCATCAGTTCACCGCTGGGCGTGCTGGGCGTCATCTTTGAATCTCGCCCCGATGCGGTGATGCAGATCGCCAGTCTGGCGGTGAAATCGGGCAATGGCGTCATTTTGAAAGGGGGTCGTGAGGCTGTCCGTTCTTGCCAAGCGATCGTCACGGCGATTCGCCAGGGGTTAGCCGCCGTGGGGCTGCATCCCGATGCGGTGCAGCTCTTAACCACCCGAGAAGAAACCCGGGCCCTGTTGGCGTTAGAAGGGTATGTGGATTTGATTATTCCTCGGGGCTCCAACGCTTTTGTGCGCTTTGTGCAAGACCATACCCGCATCCCCGTCCTGGGACACGCCGACGGCATCTGTCATCTCTATGTCGATCAGGCGGCGGATGTGGCCAAGGCGATCGCGATCGCCGTTGATGCCAAGGTTGGTTATCCGTCGGCCTGCAACGCCATTGAAACGCTGTTGGTACATCGGGCGATCGCGGCTCAGTTTTTGCCTTTAGCAGCATCGGCCTTGCAAGCTCAAGGGGTGGAACTGCGAGGTGATCAGGCTGTGCAAACGCTCTTGCCCGCCATCGCTGCGGCCACGGCAGAAGATTGGGCGACGGAATATAACGACTTGATTTTGGCCATCAAGGTAGTGGATTCGCTAACCGATGCCATGGGCCACATCGAGACCTACGGCTCGCGGCACACCGAGGCGATCGCCACCGAAGATGCCCAAGCCGCCGAGACCTTTCGCAGCCAGGTTAATGCGGCGGGGGTCTATCACAACTGTTCGACTCGCTTTGCCGACGGCTTTCGCTACGGCTTTGGGGCTGAGGTGGGTATCAGCACCCAAACGATGCCGCCTCGCGGGCCGGTGGGTTTAGAAGGGCTTGTCACCTATAAATATCACCTCGTTGGCGACGGTCACATCGTAGCGACTTACTCAGGGGCAGCCGCGAAGCCCTTTACCCATCAAGATTTGCTGTAGCCTTCAGGGATGTCTCCCCCAGCTTCCTCATCGCCGCAGCTAGACCAATTTCTCGCTCTGATCGCAGCCAAACTGCCCGCCCTAAACGCATTGATGGATTAGCAAATCTTAGGATGCGCCCAATTCACTGGCCGATCCCTAAACCATCGTCACACTCCATTCCTGCTAACCGGAACGCTCTGCCCTGTATGGATACGCTTTACATCAACGATATCCGCGCCTACGGCTACACCGGCGCGTTTGCTGAAGAGAATGTCTTAGGCCAGTGGTTTCGGGTCGATCTCGCTTTAGATCTCAATCTGGCTCAAGCAGGAGCCTCTGATCAGCTCAGCGATACTTACAACTATGCCGATGCGGTGCAGGCGATTCAGCAGTTGATTCAACAGCAGCCATTTCAGCTCATCGAGTCAGTCGTCGGCGAAATTGCCAAGACGGTTTTACAGTCAGACGATCGCCTAGCTCAGGTCACGGTAAAACTCACCAAACTGACCCCGCCGGTGCCCAACTTCGCCGGTAATGTGGCAGTGGAAATCACCCGCGATCGCAGCCATCTCAACAGCGCGTCTCCATCCCCCTTAAAGGTGCATCAATCGGCATCTGACCTGGACTGAGTTGCCCTCAGCGGACTCAAGGCCAAGGGTCTGGGGCGAAGACACTTATAAATCGAGCAGCTGATTGACAAAGTTGGTGTAGATTTCGCCGGCGAGAAACTGAGGATGATCTAACACGGTTTGGTGAAAGGGAATCGTGGTGGGTAAGCCCGTAATGGCGCATTCCCTCAGTGCCCGCTTCATGCGGCGAATGGCGGTGGGGCGATCAGGCCCCCAAACGATCAGCTTGCCGACCAAGGAGTCGTAGTAGGGCGGAATTTCGTAGTCGGTATAGACATGGGAATCGATGCGCACGCCAGGGCCACCAGGGGGCAAGTAGCCATTGATGCGACCCGGTGCCGGACGAAAATTATATTTGGGGTCTTCGGCATTAATGCGGCACTCGATCGCGTGGCCCCGCAGCTGTACCTGGTCTTGGGTAAAGGCGAGGCGATCGCCTTGCGCAATCCGAATCTGCTCGGCAATTAGGTCGAGCCCCGTCACCATCTCCGTCACTGGATGCTCCACCTGAATGCGCGTATTCATCTCCATGAAATAAAAATTACCGTGGGCATCCACCAAGAATTCCACGGTGCCCGCCCCGATATAGTTAATCGACTTTGCCACCCGCACGGCAGCATCCCCCATCTTTTGACGCAATTCCGGGTTCAAGGCGGGGCTGGGCGCTTCTTCTAACAGCTTTTGGTGGCGACGTTGAATCGAGCAGTCGCGCTCTCCGAGGTGCACCACGTTACCGTGGCTATCGGCCAAAATCTGAAATTCGACGTGGCGCGGTTTTTCGATGAACTTTTCGAGATACACGCCGGGATTGCCAAACGCCGCTTCAGCTTCCCCTTGAGCCGCCAGAAACAGTTTTTTAAGATCGCCGGGCTGCTGCACTAAGCGCATACCCCGACCGCCACCGCCTGCCGTCGCCTTGATCATGACCGGGTAGCCCATCTGATCAGCGATCGCCCGCGCCTCGACGTCACTTTTGAGCAAACCATCACTGCCGGGAATGGTGGGCACCCCTCCTTTTTGCATGGTTTCTTTGGCGGTGGATTTGTCACCCATCGACAACATGGAAGCGGGAGTCGGCCCAATAAAGGTGAGGTTATGATCCGCGCAGATTTCGGCAAAGCGCGCATTTTCGGCCAAAAACCCGTAGCCCGGATGGATGGCTTCCACGCCCCGAGTCAGCGCCGCCGCAATGATATTGGGAATATTGAGGTAGCTTTTGCTGCTGAGCGCTTCGCCGATGCAAACCGATTCGTCGGCTAGTTGCACGTGTAATGCGTGGCGGTCTACCGTGGAATGAACTGCAACCGTCGCAATTCCCATTTCTTCGCAGGTGCGGAGGATTCGGAGCGCAATTTCCCCTCGGTTTGCAATCAAAATTTTGGCAAAGCGCATTCGACTCGTAGTGCCCTCAGCAGCATAAACGACGGCTTAAAGCTCATGAGACAACGGCCAAAATCGGCCACCGACAGGCCAACTGTCGGGTCGAGCATTAAACCGCAAGACGGTAGCTAATCCTACCATGTGGCTAGGGCTGTGGACAGATAGCGCTTGACTAACCTCACCGCTGGCCCCCGGCTGCCAGAGGCTCAGTGTTCGCCCAGAATGCCAAAGCCCTCAGCGATTCTGATAACCCAGCTGCTCAGCTAGGGAAATGATGGAGCCCTTCGGCTGCCGGCGCGATTGCTCAGGGACACAGAGATCGCCTAAACGGTCATGATGTCTTCTTCTTTCGCCTTGAACGCGGCATCAATTTGCGCCACGTACTGGTCAGTCAAAGCCTGCACTTCATCTTGAAAGTCCCGAGATTCGTCTTTAGAGATCTCGCTATCTTTCTCTTGTTTGCGAAACAGGTCAATGCCATCGCGGCGAACGTTGCGTACCGAGACGCGGCCCTCTTCGGCATATTTGTTCGCCACTTTGACAAATTCCTGACGTCGTTCGCTGGTCAGAGGGGGAATGTTGAGACGAATCAACTTACCGTCATTATTCGGCACGAGCCCGATATCAGACATCGAGATTGACCGTTCAATATTCGTCAAGGCGCTCGGGTCAAACGGTTGAATCATCAGCGTGCTGGCGTCGGGGGTGCTGATGTTAGCCAATGACTTCAGCGGGGTGGGGCTACCGTAATAGTCAACCATCACCTTATCTAGCAGCGATGTGCTAGCGCGCCCCGTGCGAATGGTGTTGAATGCGCGCTTTGTCGCATCCACCGCATTTTGCATGGCGATTTCGATATCAGTTAAGTCAGCTAACTTCACAGGACTCTCCCACAATTGTGCCAATTGACTCACCCATCACCGCCCGGCGAATGTTGCCGGGTACAGATAGGTCAAATATCATGATAGGGATATTGTTGTCTTTGCATAGGGCGATCGCCGTACCGTCCATCACTTTTAGATCATGGGCCAAGACGTGGCCATAAGTAAGGCTATTAAATCGTCGGGCATTGGGGTTCACCTTCGGGTCGGAGTCATACACGCCATCGACCTTAGTGCCCTTAAACATGACCTCAGCGCCGATCTCCGCTGCCCGCAAGGCTGCCGTCGTATCGGTAGTAAAAAAGGGATTGCCTGATCCCGCCCCGAAAATGACGACCCGGTTTTTCTCTAAATGCCGCATCGCCCGCCGCCGAATGTAGGGTTCTGCCACCTCTTGCATGGTGATCGCCGTCTGTACCCGCGTGGGAGTACCGTTACGCTCTATGGCGTCTTGCAGGGTCATGGCATTCATCACTGTAGCCAACATGCCGATATAGTCAGCCGTGGCGCGATCCATCCCGGCTGCCGACCCTTTGATGCCCCTAAAAATATTGCCACCGCCGACGACGATGGCAATTTGAATTCCGCTTTTGACGACTTCACTAATCTCTTCAGAAATGGTTTGAACAATATCTGGATCAATGCCATACGAGAGGCTGCCCATCAGGGCTTCACCGCTCAATTTGAGTAATACACGCTTGTAGGTGTTGCCCATTTGTTCCGTCCCCAGCCCACGACTCCAGGATTCCCGATCCATCTAATCATATCTGGGAGAAGTGTGAGTGGCTTTGCTGGCAGAGATGCCTCATTCCTACAACGAATATGAGCGATCGCTGCTGGATAAAACAACCGCGCGCTCTGCTGGATGAAATAAGGTGGTCGAATCTGACTGACTGGCTTCTGGAAAAATGAAAAAGCTAAACCTGTTTGTTTTAAGTAGCTTGCCAGCTCTAGCGATATTCGTGTCGTGTCACTCTAGCGAATATGACACGGACGAAGCCGCTCAAGTACATCAGGATATTTTTAAGCCGCTCATTCTTTTCGACATCAACATAGATAAGTTGTCTGACTTCTTCAGCGATTTTATTGGAGCAACTAAAATCGGCACAAAAGACAGAGTTAACGTTTCTCTTAAGTCAATATCAGATGATTTGGTCATTGATGGGCGGCAGTTATCAATTGGGAGCAGCACTGTGAATGTTTTTGAATCGGCAAACGAGAGCTGTTTGCTGACGGCTAGGTATCCTGAAATTTCTGGCATGAGGAATGAATCCTTGCAAGCGGAGGTAAATCAAGGTCTAAAACAAGAGATTGAGGATTTGATGGGTTATTTTCCTGCTTTCTTCAGCGAAGATGAAGGATGCACAGCTCCAACAGATCTAAATAGAATTCACTTAGAAATCGATCCATGTGTAGTCATGTTTGTAAAGGATGATGTTATTAGCATGAGGTGTAACAGCTTCTTAGCTGGTA
>JBCBJQ010000152.1:0-7280 GCA_038523235.1 Cyanobacteria bacterium J06626_4 | reverse complement strand
TTGTGCAGGTCACCAGTGCGCGCCGCCTATATTTAGCGCAAGAGGATATGGCCTCGGTTGATCGCGTAGACGCGCTGCTGGAGCTTTGGAACGTCAATACCGAAGCTGAAGGGATCTAGGCGCATCATGCGCACAGTGCTCCCAACATCTGTCATTTGAGTCAGTACAGCAGCGATCACCACCACACCAGGACGCATCCATCAACAGACAGCAAGGGAGCGTTTCATTGAACGAGATCGCTGGGTTGAAGTTTGAGCTTGCTGCCAATTTTCTGCAATCGCACAACAACTCTGGCTCCCAATCGAGCATTGCCGGGCCGGTCGACGCGATCGCTCAAAATTCCATAGATCCAATTCGCGTTTGACTTTGTATATAGAGTGAATCCTTCAACAGGTAGCGGTGCTGAGTAAGTCGCCCTCTTACTGCAGTGCCGCAGGGCGTGCCTGCCCTGGGGATTAGTTTTCACCAACCAGGACTGACGCAGCTAAATCAGTTTCACCCGGCTAAGGCTTGCTCATCGGAGGAAGTCAGGCCGCCTGCCAAGGCCCTATGAATGGGTGGAGTGAACAGTCAATGCGTCAGCCTCATTTGCAAAACTGATCATTCATAAGGCACCCGATGCAAACTCAACTCACGATTTCAGTCGAAAATCTCGCTCCGCAAAATGGGACTTCCCTAACGCCCTTTTGGTTTGGCCTACACAACGGCAGTTTTGACACCTACGATCGCGGTCGGCCCGCCTCTTTGGGCTTAGAGCAGGTGGCCGAAGATGGTAACAACGCCGGCATTACTCAAGAGTTTGAGCAAGCAGGCTTTGGCACCGTTCAAGGTACCATTGGCGCTGCGCCCATCGCCCCTGGCGAGACGGTGGAATTTGTGGTCACAGTAGATGCCCATGATCCCAGCAGCCGCTATTTCAACTATGCGTCGATGATTTTGCCGAGCAACGACTTTTTTGTGGCCAATGGCAACGAATTGGCCCATGAGGTGTTTGACGAAGATGGCGATTTCTTAGGGGCTGACTTTATCGTGCCGGGCGCTGCCGTGTTAGACGCCGGTACCGAAATTAATGATGAACTACCGGAAACGACCGCTTTCTTTGGTCAATCTGCCCCCAATACCGGCACCCCCGAAAACGGCGTAATTCAGCTGGCGGAGGGCTTTATCCCCGGTGGCCGCATTCTTAGCGAGCCCCGATTTGCCGAAGGTGATTTCACCGCGCCCGATTATGAGGTGGCCCGCATCCGCATCTTTAACACCCTGAATGGTGAAGCCGGGGACGATGACATTACGGGCGCCAACCGCGATGACCTAATTAACGGCAACGAGGGCGACGATCGCCTCCGGGGCCGACGGGGGAATGATCGCCTACTGGGTGGTCTGGGCGATGACCATCTGCAGGGCAATGGCGGTGATGATGACTTGCTCGGTGGTGAGGGCAACGATCGCCTGCGCGGCGGCAACGGCGACGATACCCTGTATGGCGGTGCCGGTTTCGACCGGGTGTCAGGGGGCCGAGGTAGCGATATCTTTGTGCTCAGCGCAGGGATTGGCGTCGATACGATTACCGATTTTCAGCTCGGCAGTGGCGATCAGCTCAGCTTGCTCGGCGGGCTGACGTTTGGTGATTTGACCTTGACCGCAGTGGGGCGCAATGGTCGTCATACGGCGATCAGCGTGGGTGTTGATGAACTCGCCGTGTTGAACAACGTGAGTGCTGACACGATTACTGAAGCCGCCTTCGTTTAAGGCCACTGGTTGGGGCGGGTTGTGTAGAGACCTGGTGTCGTCATGAACTCAGGATTCTCGCTAAACCCGTCCTCACCGATATCGTCTTACTCCAGCATGAGCCACCTTTCCAGCGGTCTAGCCACCTGCCATCTGTGGATATCCGATAATCCCAGCGCTGCCAAATAGCGCTATCGATCGCCGATCCCCCAGGCTTCTACGCGCTGCCATGCCCGCAGGGCTTAGAAGCCTGGGGGATCATCAGGGCAATTTGATGCGTCGTCCAGATTCAGAGAATTGAGATGATTTTGCCATCGACGGCGTGGCCCAGACCCACTTTTTGATCCGCCGAACGCCGAGCCGGGTTCTCAGGTATTTCTCATGCACTTGCCAGTCAATCACGTGAAATCGACCGGAATTCTCAGATAGCTCTCATTCACTTTCTTCGCAATCCAGTGAAACTGTGCCTTGTTACACCAGATGGGTTGATCCCATGAACAGCAACGATCAGATTGAGGCTGGTAGGAGCGCGTGATGGGTGTGAGTGAATGCCAAAACACGGCTACCAGCGCGGCGCTTATGACGTTGGCGGATACGGAGATTGCTCAAGCCGTGAGCCGAGGCAATCTCTCAGCGTTGGCAATTCTTTATCGGCGCTATGGTAGCGCTGTTTATCGATTGGCCTGTCGCATTTTAGGCAGTGTTGACGAGGCCGAAGATTTGACCCAAGAAGTTTTTCTGGCGTTCTGGCAGGGACAAGGATATGACCCGTCACGCGGCACAGTGGTGGTTTTTCTGTTAACGCTGACGCGATCGCGCGCCCTCAATCGCCTCAAACAGATCAAGGCTCAGCAGCAACGACACCGGCAATGGCAACAAACCCAAGCGCCCAATTCGGTGCGTATTCCCTTCGAAAACGCCTCCCTAGAAGAGCTGTCTCAGCAGGTCTCAGAAGCTTTGACCGGCCTGCCCGATGGCCAACGTCGGGTGCTAGAAATGGCTTACTATGATGGCCTGAGCCAGTCAGAAATTACCAAGCGCTTAAACCTCCCCCTGGGGACGGTCAAGACGCGATCGCGCCTTGGCCTCCTCAAGCTACGACACCTCTTAAAAGGCTGGATTGAGTAATTGTGGAACCTGCAGACAAGCCTCACAAACTGCAACAGCTCTTGGCCGGTTATGCGCTGGGCAACCTGACGCCTACGGAAGCGGCGCGGGTCAAACAGCTGCTGAAACACAATCCTGCCCTGGTGGCAGAACTACAAACGCTGCAGTCGACGCTGGCCGTGGTGCCCTTGTCTCTCTCCCACCCCCTGCCGTCACCCCAGCTAGAACACAAGATTCTGCAAGCGGCCCAAGCCACCCGTCAGACCGCAGCCCCTGCTGTCGCGATCGCTCCAGTCAAATCACGGACTTGGCCTTGGTGGACTGTGGGCAGTATCGCCGCCATTTTGCTGACCGGATTCGGCCTGGAAACCTATCGGCTGCGCCAAAGCCTAGCGGCTGCTCAGCTAGAGAATCAGGCCCTGACGGAACAGCTGACGCTCACCCAAGCCACACTCCAACAGCTGCAGCAAATAGAGCTGGTCAACACTCGCCAAGAGCTGTCGCGCTATCAAGGTGCAGTCAACCTATTGCGCCAGCCTGATAACCGCTATCTGACCCTCAAGAGCACCGTGCCAGAACAGCCCTCTACCGGTAGTTTAGTCATCGTGCCAAGCCAAAGCGCGGCCATCTTGGCGCTGCGTGACGTGCCCGCGTTACCTGAAGGACAGGTCTATCGCATGTGGGCGGTGGTGAATGGCCAAAAGATTGCCTGTGGTGATTTTCGATCCGACGCAGTGGGAGAGGTGTTTTTGCAACTGCCAGTCGATGAGTGGGGGGCAACGCCGGAGATCGTGATCACGATTGAACCCGAGCAAGACCTGCCGGAACCCGTGGGCGAAATGGTCATTTTCGGCAGTTAACACTCCTGCTCAGCGATCGGACTCCCGCTGTAATTCTTGCAGCGCCGGGGAGCCGAGGCGCCGGGGAGCCAGGTTTGTCATCTGGTTTCAGAGCATCAGTATTAGCAGAGTCGTGAAGACAGCGGTCCTGCAGGCAATCAGAACGTGGGTAACGGAGTCAAACAGACTGCCCCCTTTCTCCCCTGTCCCCCTGCTAAGCAAGAGGGAAAAACTGCGCAACAATTTACGCTGCCGGCTCAAAAGGGATAAAACAGCGGAGCGATGAAAACGGTCATGGTCCAAAACAGCAGGTTGAGGGGAATGCCAATGCGCATGAAATCGGTGAATTTGTATCCACCAGGGCCATAGACCATCAAGTTTGTCTGATACCCAATCGGGGTCGAAAAGCTGGCCGAGGCGCTAATCATAATGGCAATCACAAAGGGCATATAGCTGACCCCCAGGGTTTGTGCTACTGAGAGCGCGATGGGAAACATCAGCGCCGCCGCTGCATTATTCGTAATCAGCTCAGTCAGCAGGGACGTCACGCCATAAATCACTGCCAGCGCCAAGAACGGCGTGCTGCCCACCACACTGAGCAAAGTCTCCGCGATCGCCTCAGCTGTCCCTGTTACCTGCATGGCTTCGCTCAGGCCTAGCGCCGCCGCAATCACCAGCAATACTGACCATTCAATACTCTGCAGGGCTCGGGTCGGCGAACAACAGCCCGTCACCAGCATCAAAACTGCCGCCAACACTGCTGCTTTGAGCATACTCAACCAGCCCAACCCGGCTAAGACGACCATGAGCGACAGAATGACGATCGCGATCGGGGCTTTGGCATGGCGACGCGGTTCCGAATCGGGTAGATCACTCACCAGATAAAAATCGCTCGAAACCCGCTGACGCTCTAAAAACTGGGGATGGGTTTCGAGCAGCAGCGTATCACCAGGGCGGAGGCGAATGTCACCAATTTTGCCCTGCAGGCGTTCACCGTTGCGGGCCACTGCCAAGACCACGGCGTTGTAGCGTGAGCGAAAGCGGCCCTGGCGAATCGTTTGTCCTACCAGTGAACAGGTGTTAGAAACCACCGCTTCAATCAGCCGCCGTTCGGTGCGCGGCGTATCGAGCTTAAACACCTGATCGGTCGCTGGGTTCAAGCCCCGCAAGCGATGTAAATCGACAATAGAGTCGACAATGCCGACAAAAATCAGCTGGTCGTCTTCTCGCAGGGTTTCGCGCGGGCTCACCGCTGGTAGAATTTGCGCCCCTCGGGCAATTTCGGCCAGATACAGGCCGGGCAAGTGGCGCAAACCGGCTTGTTCAACCGTTTTGCCCGCGAGGGGACTGCGGGGTGCTACCACCATCTCGACGGTATATTGCCGCATGTCATCGCGTTCGCCCATCACCGGTTTGCGGGTGGGCAACAGCCACCGCTGCCCCACAAAGAGATATACCAGCCCCGCGATCGCGCAGGGCAACCCCACCGGCGTCACGTCAAAAATGCCGAGGCCGGGATGATCGGTCGCTTCGATCAGCAGCCCGCTGACGACTAAATTAGTGCTGGTGCCAATGAGCGTACAGAGGCCGCCAAAAATGGAGGCGTAGCTCAGCGGAATCATCAGTTTAGAGGGGCTGATCCGCAGTTTGCGACACCAATCACTCACCACAGGAATGAACATCGCCACCACGGGCGTATTGTTCAAAAACCCACTCAAGAGCATGACCGGCACCGTCAGTCGGACGTAGGTGGTGAAGCGGCGCTTCGGTAGCCCTAACACCTGCTGCGACACCCACTCTAGGGCACCGGTTTGCTGCAGGCCAGTGACGACGAAATACAGCACCCCCACGGTGACCATGCCATCGTTGCTAAAGCCATTGAGCGCGGCGGGCGTCGAGAGCACACCGCTGACGTACAAAATCGCCACCGCGCCTAAAAAGACGATTTCCGCCGGTAAGGCGGTAACGGCATTGAGGCCAAATGCCACGGTGATGAGGCTCAAGGTCAGCCAGCCCTGCCAACCCAGACTGATGAGGGGAGAGTTAGCCGCCGTCAGATGGAGCAGGGCGATCGCCAAGCCGCCGCATAAGCCGATCGTCAAAAATACTAAAGCTTGCTTCTGTCGCCGTCGAGACCACCACTGTCGAAACGCTCGCTCCGTCTGCATAAACTTGCTCGTACTACGGCTGTAAACACCATCGTGTTTGACTCAAAGTTGCCCAAAGTCAATTCTTATTCTCGGTAATTCAGTCTCAATCCAGCGTTTTTCGTGACATCGCTTAAGGCGATGGAGCCACGCTGAGTAGAAAGCCCTCTGCAGATTTTGCCCGGAATCGTCAAACAGGCACGCAAAATCGGCAGATACCGCTGCTCCACTTCAAAACTTCACACCCCATTAAGGGAATATCAGGAAGCTGAAGCCGCAGAAACCTCCAGAAACAACCTTCGTCGTTGTGTTTTGAGCCGAGTTAGCCCTGAAATTCAGCGGACAGAAAAACTTCAGAGTCAGTGATCTGGTCTTGAAAACTCAGAACGACACGCTCACGACTGAGCGATCTGGACAAGCTGATTGAGGCGATCTCAGCACTGAAGCACACCCTCTACATCATCGTTCACTGCGACTATCGCATTGATGCGGCGCTGGACGTCCGAGAGGAAATAGAGGGAGCTTTCAAGGCTGAATTGTTAATCAGCTTGAGATTAACAGGAGCGATCGTCTCGTTAGTGGGGCATTTCTCCTTTCAGAATTCAACGTGAAATGAGCTTTGGGCTTCCTTGCGAGTGATTACAATGTAGTGAAATATTTTTTGGCACGCTTGAACCTTTAAAGATGACTAATCAACAAAGCACTGAAGTCACAGCTCAAAGTTCGGGTAAGAAGGGTCTCTCAAGACTCGACAAATTTAAATATGGATTTTGGACTGGTTTGGTTCTAGCGGTTTTAGGTACGGCTGGTGTTGGACATTTATTTGTAAATGTATTCAAGTTCGGTTCTGTGACTATCGGTGACAGAAGCTTTGGCAGGATCGCTTCGCCAGAGACAGTTGTAGACGAGCAAGATGCCCAGGCTGGCGACGGTAGCAATATTGAGCAAGACAATACTGAAGTCAATGATTCAGAGAATGTGACTCAGGCTACTGATGGTAGCTCAGTTCAAATAGGCTCGGATAACGCCCCCAACTCAGGTGATGCATTATCTAATGGCTCAATCACCGGGGAGACTGTTTTAGTAAATATCAATTACAGCAATAATTCAGAACTTCCAGGCTTTGATCCAAGCAAAGGATATACTGAGCAGCCTCCAGATGTTGGCCAGTTCAATGACGCCATTTTGATTACTAGCGTAAGTTTGGGTCATCAGAGAGTTAAATTTGAGACAAGAGAGGTTTTCATAAATAGAAGAAAATATGGTTCAACTTTTTCATTAGAGCCTGATGGGACAGAACCAACAAGAGTTGGTTTTTCCCTAGATCTACCTGGAATAACAGCAGATGCTACCCTCTTACAATTTGGATTAGCGGATTGGGAATCAGGGAGTACGACACTGACTTATCTCGTCAACATATATGGTGACGGTGAAATCTTATGGTCAAATCAGGTTAAGT
>JBCBJQ010000151.1:0-7371 GCA_038523235.1 Cyanobacteria bacterium J06626_4 | reverse complement strand
TACCCCATGACGCTCACCCAACCCCCACCCACTCACCTGCAATCGCTGATCAGCACCTACACTGACCGGACTCGCCGTTCCAAAGCACTGGCGGCAGCAAATCGGGCAGTGCTGGCCGACAAAACCGCCATCGGTTACGCCTTTGCGCCTGCAATTAAAGAGATGTGCTATCCGATTGTGGCGGTGCGATCGCAGGGCTCCCGCCTGTGGGATGTCGACGGCAACGAATATATCGACATCCTCATGGGGCTGGGCACCAACCTGTTCGGGCACAATCCGCCCTTTATCAAAGCGGCCATTGCGGCTCAACTTGAGCAAGGCATGGCGATCGGTCCCCAGTCAGCAATCGTGGGTGAGGTGGCCCAGTTGGTGAGCGACCTCACCGGCCTGGAACGGGTCACCTTTAGCAATACCGGCACCGAAGCCGTAATGACTGCCGTACGAATTGCCCGCACGGCAACCCGTCGTCGCAAAATTGCCGTTTTTACCAATAGCTATCACGGTCACTTCGATGCCGCCCTGATGCGAGCTCCCCTCAGCGAATATGCCCGCAAAAAAGCGGTGCGATCGCTCCAACAAAAGCCGGGGCTCTCCCCCCTAGCCGGATTCTTGAAAAATTTCCTCGGCACCCGCGCCGTATCCGCTGCACTCGGCATCCCCCCAGCCACCGCGAAAGATGTGCTCGTTTTGGAATACGGCAATCCCAAGTCCATCGATGTGATTAAGGCTCATCGTCGTCAACTCGCCGCCGTCCTCGTTGAACCCGTCCAGAGCCGCTGTCCTGAGTTGCAACCCCGCGACTTTCTGCAGGCCCTACGCGACCTCACCCAGGCCACCGGCATCGCGTTGATTTTTGACGAAATGGTCACCGGCTTTCGCATCCATCCGGGCGGTGCCCAAGCCCACTTTGGTATTCAGGCTGACCTCGCCACCTACAGCAAAATTGCTGGGGGCGGCCTGCCCCTCTCGGTTATTGCTGGCCAGGCCCGCTGGATGGATCATATCGACGGCGGACCCTGGCAGTTCGGCGACGACTCTGCCCCCCAGGTGCCCACCACCTTTTTCGCTGGCACCTTTTGCAAACATCCCTTATCCCTAGCGGCAGCCCAGGCCACCCTGCAGCACCTAAAAGCGCAGGGATCCAACCTGCAACACACCCTCAACCAGCGCACTATGGATCTCGTTGACCGTCTCAATGCCTTCACTAATCGTGCCGCGATGCCAGTGAAATTCACCCAATTTGGGTCATTTTTTGCGATCGCCCTCACCCAGAGCCAAATACCTCCAGCGGCCCTGACCCTGCTCTCCTACCACCTGCTTAATCAGGGCATTCATTTACGGGGCGGCGATCGCGGTGGCTTCCTCTCGACGGCCCATACCCCAGAGGACATCGACCGCATTTACACCGCCTTTTGCCATGCCTTAACCGCCCTCAAGGAGGCCAACGATGTCTAGCGCTTAGATGGCAGCTCCACGCCTGTCCTGAGCAAGATTTGAGGTTTGAGGTGCAAGGTTTGAGGTCCTCCCCCCCTTACCCGCTACCCGTTTCCCCCTTACCCGTTACCTGCTCCCCTGCACCCGACCCCCGCTCCCCTGCACCCGACACCTATCCCAAGGAAACCCCATGACCCAACCCACCGAACCCATCTACCGCGTCGTCATCAGCGATGAAGAGCGCTACTCGATCTGGCCAGAACACAAGGAAATCCCCTGGGGCTGGCGCGCCGATCAAACAGGCGGCACCAAACAAGACTGTCTTGACTACATCAAAACCGTGTGGACCGACATGCGCCCCCTCAGCCTGCGCCAAAAAATGGCCGCTGCCGAATCCGAAAATTCTGCTTGAGAGCCCCAATCAATGACTCAAACTGCCCCTAGGGAATTACCCATGGAGACTTCCCCTGACGAATCTCTAGCTGTTTTGGAACTCTTGATTCCGTGGGAACTCCCCCTTGATCAGCACCTGTCTCCCACTGATAGAAGCCGCATTGACCGAGCCTTACGGCAGCTCCTGCAGGCGCTGACGCAGTCCTCACCGCAAGCGGCGCTCATTAGCATCAGCCAGGCGTTGACCGCTTTAGGGGAAGTTGATACTCAAACCGCCAGTATTCAGAGTACCCAAACCTCCCTCAAAGCCTGGGAAGTCGAAGACTACGATCGCTATTTTCAAATTCGCCATGTGCACACTGAGCAATCTGCCCTCTGCCTGGTCAGAGGACTGCTACTGACCTGCCAGAAGTTCTTTGAGATTCATATGCAAACGCCTTGGTTAGATGCCCATCAGGTCAAGCAACAACAGCAAGGGTTTATCAGCTACATCAAATTACTCCAGAGAACGTTTGAGTTAGACACTGATCCCTCAGACACAGACCACACCGCTGCCCCCAACAAAACCGAATTGCCATGACCGTAACTCAGGGACAAACGCTCTGGCAGGGCTTTCACTGGGCCTTCTTTATCAATGTTCAGGGCTTGATTATTTGCCTGCGACGATTTGAAGCCCAAATCGCCCTCGGCCAGCTTGACCAAGCCCAAACTGAACTCCAAACCGCGACTGAATTACTGCTCGCGTCTGGGGCCTCTATGGAGCTAGCAGGCAGCTTTAATCGCCATGAATATGAACATTCGGTGCGCCAATCGATGACACCGCCCCAGGTTCAGGCCGATAATTTTAGCGGCCTGATGTCGTGGGAACATGCAGCGCTCATGCAGATTTGGAAACGCCTGCGGCCCACCTTTGAGCAACTGCCCGCCGCCCTGCACCCGCAGCATCAAGAATTTGTGAATGCTTATCTGTCGTTAGCGACAGCTCACCGGGCTGTCTGTGAAAAATTTGGTGGAAATGAAGGCGGTAGTCTGCGCTTTGAAGGCGGTTGTGCCGTCAAAACCCTCGATCGCTTTAATGCCAGCCGCCGCTCCCTCATTGATCCTCATCACCCAGCGCCACCAGGCTGTCCTGTCCAGTTTTAACCTTTGAGCCTTGAACCTTTGAGCCTTCAGCGCCTCGACATTGGGGGTGGGCAATCACTTAAAGGGCAGAAAGCTGGCAAGTTTGGCAAATGCCGTAAACCGTAAATTGGCAGTCTCGTAGCAAAAAGCCATGCCCTAGGGTTTCTTGCCGACTGGCCTTGGTGACTCGATGGTCTTCAAACTCATGAACTTCGCCACACTGCACACAAACCAAATGGTGATGTTGCTTGGCCAGAGATGTCTTCAATTCATAGTATTTTCGACCCTCGGCCAATTCAACTTCTCTCATAATCCCTAAATCAACCATCATGTGAAGGGCTCGATAAATCGTCGAGTAGCTAATCTTCTCGCCTTTAGTCGTAACTTGACAATGGATATCCTCTGCACTGAGGTGTTCGCCATCAGGCGTCATAATAAATAAATCAAGAATCTTTTGTCGTGGGCCGGTCAATCGGAGGCCTTGCTGATTAAGACGCGATCGGAGGATGTCGTGCTGATTAGCTAAATTTGCTTCAAGGTTATTTGATTCCATGAGAAGACTATTTGAAAAGAAGTAGGCAAAGAATGGCAGAAATTTCTTGCGACCATCAGCTAAGACTAGGTGCAACTGTTGCAAGCTATTTCTAATAAGGAATGTCTTTTGTTAAGAATATTTTGTTTTGGTGTACTTCATTACTTAATTGGGATATTTGATGTTCTCAACGATACTCAATCAAATCAGACTGAACCTGTACCCTCATTGAGAGCCTAAATTATTAAGGCAGCAAAATTTTTACAAATTGAGTGACGAACCATGTCTGCTATCGAATCTCTCCAGCAAGTCTATGGCGAAGTCGAAAACAATTCGATTTTGCTAGAAAAGTCGGTTACAGCGCCTGTCATAGAAGGGCTTGGCATCTTATACGCCAGCTTTTTAGCTCTCTACTTACAATATCAGAAACATCATTTTGTCGTAGAAGGTTCCGAGTATCATATGCTTCATGACTATTTTTTAGAAAGTTCGGAGGCAGCAGAAAAGCATGCTCATGACATGGGTGAAAGAATGCACGGATTGGGCGGTGTCCCGGCCACATCCTTCATTCAATTGTCGGCACTTTGCTGCTTGACGCCAGTAGTGGATGATGTTTTTCGCTGTAGCGAAATGATTAAGCAGGACTTGCAGGCGGAACAATCACTCATCGAAACCATTCGCCGTCAGGCCTCTCAAGCAGAAAGCCTAGGTGATCGCGCAACTCGTCTTCTCTATGAGCAAATTTTACTGAAGACTGAGGAGCGAGCTTATCACCTAGAACACTTCTTAACCCGCGATAGCTTAAAAGTAGGTTGGTAAACAATGACCGGTTGACATTATCTTTGGAAACGGAAGGGTGGCTTCATAGTTGAGTATTGAAACTTGACAAAATTGAACTGTCAAACAGTCAGCAAGCATGATAAAAACTATTGCCCTGATACTAGCTTTCTCAACAAAAAATGTTGCCCTTCACTAAGTATGTCTTCTCAGCTTCTGGATCCAAAAAGTCTTGTTGGAGTCGACAAGGAACGATGATATTGAAGCTAGTTTGACTCGAAAAACACGGTCAGGCAACTGCTTGCACTTGCCAACAGCGCTGCAAATGATCGATCTGTGACTGCTGAGGGGCGGCAAACGCTTGGACGACACTCCACAACTGAATAGCGGCAGTGGCATGGCTGATTTGCACCCGCAGTGCCTGACCATGCTTGCACTGACACGGCACCGAGAGCTCTTGCAAGTGAAAGTAGACGTCCCAACGGGCGATGCTATCGATCTCGACCTCAAGATTCAAGCAGCCGCCTGAAAAAGACGAATCGCTGGAGTCAGAAAATTCCATAACAGTTACTCAATAATGAAGAGCGACAACAGGCGAAGCAAGCTATAGCTTTATTGACAAAAATTCCCAAAAAGAAACGACTACTCACCCTCAAGGCTTGGCAGAAAACGTTGCTTTCAAGTCTTGAGGGTTAAGTTTTCGAGAAATTCTCATCTTGGCGATTGGGCCAGAAACACTTTTGGGCAGCCTTGGTTATTGATATCATTAAGTCACTCAATACTAATAATTAATGCAATGCAATGTCAATAAATGAAGCACTCCGTAACGTGACGATAATGCTGACCGCCTGTCTTGAGGGGGGCAGTTTCGTTGATTCTGGAGAGCCGTAAGTCCTATCTCTCCAGTAGGCCAGTAAAAATCTGGACAGGAGAAACAAGATTTTGTAGCCTTCCGCCTTGGGGAGAATTCATTGCCAGATGGATTTCATAGCAAGTCAGAATTGTTCTCAATAATACAATATTAAAAGACGTCTCAGCTGCTCAGGTTTGCGCTTCTGGTTAGTCACCCTTCAGGGCAAGGGTTTAGCGGGCGGTGGCAATGCACCCTTAAAGTGATTTACTTGACATCAGATCTCAGTAACTTTATTTTCGACGAGGCATCTGTGTTGATCAGGCCAGATGGCGCTCTTCAACCGCTTCAGCTCTATCCCTGGTGATTCGCATGTCTATTGTTCAAGTCTTCCAAGCAGGCGGTGTCGTGATGATACCGCTACTGTTATTTTCAATTGCCGCGATTGCCCTATCCATTGAGCGGGCGCTATTTTGGTATCGGATTAGCCGCCAGCAGCGATCGGTGATTCGGGATTTTTTGCGCGTTTATCGATCTGACAGTCTGACCGCAGCCGAGCGACTGCAGCAGCACAGCACGCTCCCGATCGCTCGCGTCTTTTTAGAAGCTTTGGAGCTGGACGGGGAACCCCCTAGTCAGTTTCGCCTCGCATTAGAGGGGGCGGCACAGGCAGAACTGCCCTTTCTCCGACGATTTAACACTGTGTTTCAAACGATTGTTGCCGTGTCGCCCCTCCTCGGACTGTTGGGGACAATTTTGGGCCTTATTCGGTCTTTTGCCACGATTCGGTTGGGTGAAGTCGGGGCCAATGCGACTGCCGTGACGGGCGGGATTAGCGAGGCACTGGTCTCAACGGCAGCGGGCATGGTGGTCGCCATTTTTACGTTGGTGGTGGCCAATCTGTTTCGCGGGTTATACAAACGGCAGGTGTCGATGTTGCAGGAATACAGCAGCCAGCTAGAGGTGCTCTACGGGCGTCACTACTATGCCAAGCATAAATCTCAGCCAGCGTCGGAGGAATCTTATGCACATTAGAGAAGATGACACCGATGACGCGATGGAAGTCAATATTCTGCCGCTCATCGACGTGATTTTTGCCATTCTGGCCTTTTTTATCTTGTCTTCGCTATATCTGACGCAATCGGAAGGGTTGCCGGTAAATCTGCCTGATGCTGACACCGCGATTGAACAAGAGCAAGCCGACTTTACCGTGACCCTACAGCCCGATGGGACGATCGCCTTGGACCAGCAAGCCATCACGCTCGAAAATCTGCGAGCCGCGATCGAGCAATCTTTGACCGTCGGTCAAACTGCCATCATCACGATTAGAGCGGATGAGCAGGTTTATCACGGCGATGTAATTGATGTCATGGATGAACTGCGCACGATTGAAGGGGCCACGCTGGGAATTGCGACGGAACCGGAATAGGAATGAGGTTCAGGGTTTGAGGTTCAGGGTTCAAGCGGGGACTTGCACCTTGCACCTAATGCCCTCCCTATCCTTTTCCCAACCGGCCATCTTCCATATGCAGGACGCGATCGGCGATGTCGAGAATGCGGCTATCGTGGGTGACGAGCAAAACTGTGCAGCCCTCTTCGCGGGCTAGCTTTTGGATGATTTCGACCACGTTGCGGCCAGCCTGACTATCTAAAGATGAAGTCGGCTCGTCTGCTAGCAAGAGCTGGGGATGGTTGACCAGAGCGCGAGCGATCGCTACCCGCTGTTTTTGCCCGCCGGATAGGTTTTCGGGATAGGCGTCTACTTTATCGGCCAGCCCGACCGCAGCGAGTATGGCTTCGGCGCGATCGCGATAGTCAGCTTTGGGAATCTGCGGATGCAGTCTGAGGGACGTGCTGACGTTTTCCCAGGCGGTGAGGCAGGCCAGTAAATTGTGATGCTGAAAGATAAAGCCGATTTGATTGCGGGTACGAATTAAGGCAGCACGGCGCGATCGGTGTAATGTCTGGTTCAACACGGTGAGGCTACCAGACTGCACGGTTCGCAAAGCCCCAATCAGGGTGAGCAGGGTGGTTTTGCCACTGCCAGACGGCCCTTCTAAGATGACGATTTCGCCCGACTTGAGCTCTAAGTCAACATCAGTGAGGACAGGTTTACGCAAGGCCCCTTTACCAAAGGCATGGGTTAGGTTTTGAGCAGTCACAATGGCAGACATGATGACCTGTGGGTAGGTAAGTATGAATCTTGTCAGGCTGGTACTCTCTTGTACGGTATTGTGAATTGTCTAATTCGTATCGGTTTGTT
>JBCBJQ010000150.1:0-8200 GCA_038523235.1 Cyanobacteria bacterium J06626_4 | reverse complement strand
CATCTCAGGAACTATTGAAATTCCATTGGATTTATCCAAAAGTAATCACGATTTCAAAAAACATGACCCTGTGAGGTTTGATTTTTATAGGAAAAACCCTATAAAAATTATTCATATAAAGGGATATTTAGGCTCTCTTGAATTTGATTTGATAGGAAAAAATCTATAATAATGAAGTTTTTAAAAATCTAGTTATTCTATGCATTAAACAGCTACTATGGATTCAAATCACGTTGTAAATCATGCTGAAAGCAAGCAATTTGATTAGACTTTTCCTTGCTTATTTTGGTCTGTCAAGAGGCAGTCAAAAAGCGCTTCCTGCGTACACCATAGGAGATACTATGAGCGACTTACAAAATACGACAGCTAGCCCCGCGACGAGCAGTCAAGGTGGCTGCCCATTTTCCGGTGCAGCCCAGAAATTTACGGCGGGCACTGGCACCTCAAATAAAGAATGGTGGCCGAATCAGTTAAGTCTGAACATCCTGCACCAGCACTCTGCTAAATCCGATCCCATGGGGGCAGAGTTCAACTATGCCGAAGCGTTTAAGCGTCTCGACTTAAGTGCGCTAAAGGCAGACATCTTTGCGCTAATGACGACGTCTCAAGATTGGTGGCCTGCCGACTACGGTCACTATGGGCCGCTCTTTATCCGGATGGCTTGGCACAGTGCCGGTACGTACCGCATCAGCGACGGACGCGGCGGCGCGGCCACTGGTAGTCAACGCTTTGCCCCGCTCAACAGCTGGCCTGACAATGGCAACCTCGACAAGGCACGCCGATTGCTGTGGCCGATCAAGCAAAAGTACGGCCAGAAAATCTCTTGGGCCGATCTGATGATCCTCGCCGGTAATTGCGCACTGGAGTCCATGGGCTTCAAGTCGTTTGGCTTTGCCGGGGGCCGTGAAGATATTTGGGAGCCCGAAGCAGATATTTACTGGGGGGCGGAGACCGAATGGCTGGGTGACAAACGTTACACGGGCGATCGCGAACTCGAAAATCCGCTGGGTGCCGTGCAAATGGGTCTGATCTACGTGAATCCGGAAGGACCGAACGGCCATCCTGATCCGGTCGCGTCCGGTCGTGACATTCGAGAAACCTTTGGGCGCATGGCCATGAATGATGAGGAGACCGTGGCGCTTGTTGCGGGTGGTCATACCTTTGGTAAATGTCACGGGGCCGGTGATGCCGCGTTGGTCGGGGCGGAACCTGAAGGTTCCCGTATTGAGCAGCAAGGTCTCGGCTGGAAGAACAGCTTTGGCAGTGGTGTTGGGGTGCATGCGACGACGAGCGGCATCGAAGGAGCTTGGACCACTAACCCCATTAAGTGGGACAACAACTACTTCGAAAACCTGTTCGGCTATGAGTGGGAGCTGACGAAGAGCCCGGCAGGTGCCCACCAGTGGGTGCCGCAGGGGGGCGCGGCGGCTGATGCCGTGCCGGATGCTCACGATTCCTCCAGGCGACATGCGCCCATCATGACGACGGCGGATATGGCCATGCGTATGGATCCGGTCTACGAACCCATTGCGCGGCGTTTTCTGGAGCACCCAGAACAGTTTGCCGATGCGTTTGCCCGCGCTTGGTTCAAGCTGACGCACCGGGACATGGGACCGCGCGCCCGCTACCTCGGCTCGGAAGTACCCCAAGAGGCGCTGATTTGGCAAGATCCCGTTCCGGCTGTCACCCATGAATTGATTGATGAGCCCGATATCGCGACTCTGAAGCGCCAGATTCTCGCGACGAGTCTATCGGTTGCCCAACTGGTTTCAACGGCTTGGGCATCGGCCTCAACCTTCCGGGGCTCAGATATGCGCGGTGGCGCGAACGGGGCGCGTATTCGTCTGGCCCCACAGAAGGACTGGGACGTGAACCAGCCCGCTCAATTAGCGACGGTGCTGCAGACTCTGGAAGCGATTCAAAGCACCTTCAATGCCTCACAATCCGGCGAAAAGCGGGTGTCGCTGGCTGACGTGATTGTTCTCGCGGGCTGTGCGGGTGTTGAGCAAGCGGCGAAGAATGCCGGTTGGTACGATGTTGAGGTGCCCTTTCAGCCGGGTCGCACCGATGCCTCGTCGGCCCAAACTGATGTGGAATCTTTCGCGGTGCTCGAACCGATCGCCGATGGCTTCCGCAACTACACCAAGGGGTTATTCACCATCCCAGCCGAGAAGCTACTGGTGGATCGAGCCCAGTTGTTAACGCTGACGGCACCAGAGATGACGGTGCTCGTCGGGGGAATGCGCGTCTTGAATGCCAATGTAGGCCAGACCTCACACGGGGTGTTTACCCACCGACCAGAAACGTTGACCAATGACTTCTTCGTCAACCTGCTGGATCTGGACACGACCTGGAAGGCGGTCTCGGAAGCGGAAGACGAGTTTGAAGGGCGCGATCGCGCTACCGGCGAACTGAAGTGGACGGGCACTCGGGCCGACCTGGTCTTTGGGTCGAACTCGCAGCTGCGGGCGATCGCTGAAGTCTATGGTTGTGAAGATTCACAGCAAAAGTTCGTGCAGGACTTTGTCGCAGCCTGGACTAAGGTGATGAACCTCGATCGCTTTGATCTGGCTTAAGCTCAGCGCCTAGGTCAGCCATCGGTGCGCAGCGCCGCCTCACCCGATGCATTGGATGAGGCGGCGCCAACCTTCAGAACTTCTGAAAATAGGTGGCAAGCAGATATCAAACGCCAGGTAATCTTTTCCAAAACCTGGAAACCCGAAACCGCTAGCGTTGGGACGGTTTGTAGTAACGATGCTTTGAGAGCATGCTCCATGATGAATGAATCAACCTGTCGACTCTTCCGCGGAGTTCTCTTAATCGTAGATTTATTGGCACTGCTAGCCGACCCTTTACCCTGGCTAGCAGCGGCCTGTCTGTGGTTTTATTGGATGTCTGGGCTGGCTGTCTTTTAACGAGTGGCAGCTAACGGTTAGGCTTTAGTCCCGCTCTATACGCTCAATCACGATGTTCAGCAGGGGTTGACTACTGCTGCAATTGCGTTTTTGTCATTGGTTCCCGACAGCCAGCACAACGAGCGATGTCGAGTTTGTCAGCAGCCAAGCTCGACATCGCTATATGCGGCTAATGGCGAGGCAATTGGCCTGAGTTATACCAGTTCTGCAAAGTAGCGCTACAGATCGGGAATCCCCCGCTGTCGCTGCCCCCTTGTCGAAGGGGGCTACACACTTTTTGGATGTGTCATCCAAATTCAGCGAATTGGTATTACCCTCCGCGACCCTCCGCAGCCACGTTTCAAATCGCCTCTAGCCGGGGATCACATTGGCCAGCTCAATCAGATTGCCGTCGGGATCGCGAATATAAATAGACAGCAGCTTTGACTGCGCCCCCGTACGTTCCACCGGGCCCATCAGAATGGGTACCTGGTGAGCTTGTAGCTCGTCTATCAGGGTGGTCAGGGGACGCTCTGTGATCAGGCATAAATCAGCAGAACCCGGCTGAGGACGCCTCGCGTGGGGCTGGATCGGGGCCTGAGCAGGGTGCAAATTGATTTTCTGATGGCCGAGCTGCAGCGCTTTACGTTCTTCGTCAAAGCTGATGACAGGAATCTGCAGAACTTGGGAGTAAAACCGACAAGTGGCTTCGATGTCTGTCACAGTCAAAACCACGTGATCAAGCTGATAAAAAACCATGTTTTGTGGAATCCGGCGATCGCAATCTCAAGAATCATTAGATAATCTCGTAAGTCGCTGCATCGCGGAGTGTGCTCGTGAAGTATTTTTTCCTCTCAGAGGGCTGGACCACAGGTAGAGTTTGGGAGTTTGGCGGACTCTGGGATGAGTTTGCCTGGCAACGGAAACCCCATCTCAAAAAGATGCCGCTCAGCATTGTCGAGAATGGTGAATCGCTCTGGCTCTATCAAGTTGAAGATGCGGTGTTAATGGTGGAGGTGCGCCCCCTCGCGCAGTCGGCGAAGGCGATCGGTCAGGTGGTGCTCAAACGCCTGATGGCTGCTGAACAAGTATTAGAGCGGCTCTGCTCCGTAGAGACGGTGATGACCACCGCTGAGCACAACGGCTTCGCCGTCGCAACGGCGTTAGAAGGCACCGGCAAAGACGCGGAGTGAGGTGAGTTAAGACTTGGTGCAGAGAGGGCGATCGCCCTCAAAATTCGGATTGACAAGCGCTTCCCCGGCATCCCTCCAATTTGGAGAAGGGTGCATCCGGCCAGCCCCAGGCTTAGGGGCTGGGAAGCGAACGCAGATGCAAGCGCAAATCCAGGAAATGACGGGTGACGGAAATTTGACGCGGCGGATCGGGAACAAGGCCCGATTTTTGCGCTGCTTCCTTAGCTGTCGTCGTCCTGCATGGCTTGCGCGATGCGCGATAGCTCACTCTTTTCATCCACGGCGATGCGTGTCGGTGAGCCGCTAATCACCCGCTCTAAATTGCGGAACGAGTCTTTAATGTCAGGGCCGCTACCGGTAATGGTGTATTCGCGAATGCCTTTGTCATGCCAGGAACCGCGCATTTTGAAGACGTTCAGCGCCCGCGACATTTCGCCGCGCACCTCAACATATTGCAGCATCAAAATCGTGTCGGTAATCGTTGAGATGTGGGACTCCGTGATGGAGTGCAGCCCCATGAACTGCTCCGTCGTGTTAGTGAAAAAGCCGGTGATTTCTTCTTGCTTGGCATAGCCCGTCACGCCGATGACAAACTGCCGGAACGAACTATTGCTGACGCCGCGATCGAGCGCTGAGAGCGAATCGATCGCAATGCGCGCCGGTTTGAATTCCGAAATTTGCGACTTGATAATTTGTAGGTGATCTTCAAGACCGGCAGATTCGGGGTAGGCACAGAGAATTTTTAGCAGGCCCTTTTGTTCAAGGTCTTCAAAATCGATGCCCCAAGAAGTGGCATTGCGCAGCAGCTGGGCGCGCGACTCTTCATAGGCAAAGAGAATGACCTTTTCGCCATTTGAGCAGCCGTTTTCGAGAAACTTGCTGACCAACAGCGTCTTCCCCGTACCCGTGGCCCCCGTCGCCAAAATGATCGAATCGCGGAAAAAGCCGCCGCCGCACATTTCATCCAGGGTTTTCACCCCAGATGAAACTCGCACGTTAGACGATCTCTGGGTCAGACGCATCGCGCCCAGCGGGAAGATATTGATGCCATCATCCACAATGGTGAACGGATATTCGCCCTTCATGTGGGTGGTGCCGCGCAGTTTCAGAATCTCCAGGGTGCGCCGCCGTCGTTCGCCTTCCAATACGTTGCGCACAATCACCACATTATCGGACACGAACTCTTCGACCCCGTAGCGCGCCACTGGGCCATATTCATCGACCCGCTCAGTCGTCATGATGGTAGTGACGCCCATCAGCTTGAGGCGAGCTGCCAACCGAAAAATCTCGCGCCGCACCACCGAGGCTGCATCATATTGCTGAAACACGGCGGTTACCGAGTCGATTGACACCCGTTGCGCCTTGTATTTGCGGATGGCGTATTGAATGCGCTCGATCAGCGCGGACAGATCAAAGTTGCCCACAACATCTTGCCCTTCGGGATCGGGTGACGCATCCAAAATAAAGAGCTTGCCTTCGTCAATCAGTTTTTGCAGATCCCAGCCAAAGCTTTGGGCGTTTTTGACGATATCGGCGGGCGATTCTTCAAAGGTGACGAACACGCCGGGCTCGTCAAAATGGATAATGCCCAGATACAAAAACTGCACGGCCATCAACGTCTTGCCGGTGCCTGACGTGCCGCTCACCAGGGTCGTTCGGCCAATCGGCAGGCCCCCGTGGCTGATATCGTCAAACCCTTCAATCAGAGTGCGAATTTTGGCAATGCTGTTGGAACGATTGATCGAATAGATATCGGTGGGAGGAGATTGGCTCATAGAACTCTTTAAAACAGCCTGATATTAAATCTCTAAGCGATTGTGGCTGGCTAAACAGGGCACCTAAGAGTAACGCGATCGCGACCAATTAGGAAAATCTCCGCCCTGCCCCACAATCAATACCTCTAAAACCTTACCAGGCTAGTTGTACAGGTCATCCTCGCGCAGCTCTTCATAGAGTAAATCGAGCCCAATCAGCACACGCTCGCGATCGGACAAATCGCCAATGATTTTACGCACGGGTGGCGGCAAAATCTTGGCCAAGGTGGGGGTCGCCAAGATCTTGTCTTCTTCGGCGAGCTGTGGATTTTTGAGGACGTCAATCACTTTTAGGGCATAAACCCCCTGAAACTCTTGCTCTAGGATTTGGTTGAGCGTCTTCAACGCGCGGACGGAGTTTGGCGTGTTGCCAGCGACATATAACTTCAAAACATAGGTCTTTTTGGATGTATTCATAGTTCCAGAATCGACGACAAAAAACTCATGAGATGACGTTAGCCCCACCCCTATCCTGTCAAAGGATAGAGGCAAATTTATGATTCTCGCGCTGATTAAAGGAATTCCTTGGGAACCACAGGGATTAGTCCCTCTCATCGACCCTGATCGCGAATCGCCGGCGGCTCAACCGACCGTAGTGGCCTGGCATCATTTTTACTGGGGATAGGCATGGTCATGTCTGGTGCTGGGTCTCGGGCCTGGAGGCCTTGTGAGGTCGTAGCAACGGAGCCGCAGGCTATAGCAGAGGGGTGAAATGTGCAGGGTTCAAGATGCAGGGAAGGGCCTTGCCGCCAGCGATCCGACGATTAAAAGTGGCCAAACTTGACTGCGGCTCGCTATAGCAAAAACGGGGAATTGTGAAGAGATGACGCGCCCGAGCCAGGTGTGAACTCGGCGTTCAGAATATGATTGCGGCATCGACCCCATAGTGGACTGTGACCGGATTGCACCGGGCGCTCGCCCCACGTTTGAGATCAACGACCTGACTGGCTACTCCGGTCTTTATGGGGAATTGAGCGGCGATACATCTCGCAGAGATGGGCGATCACATCGATCAGGGTCAGTCGATAGTCCAGTAAGATTTCTTCGCTGCGGCCTTCGAGCTTGAGTTGCGTTGAAAAATCATCCATCAGCTCCATGTGAACTTCCACCAGTTTGGATACTGAGACATCAGCAAAAAAAGCCGTATTCACAAAATCATCGATCTTTTGGTTGAGCGCCTCGTTTTGGACAAAGTAGCTCAACACAATCTGGCGATAGTCTTTGCGTAATTGGGTAAAGACGACTTCGCGCTCCTCTGGCTTAAGGTTGCGAATGAAATTGTCGGGATTGCGCTTATAAAAAACGCCCATGTAGCCGAGGCGCTCACGGAGTTTTTCGGTCAGGCGCTGCTGCTGCAGGCTCAACAAAAAATGACGCGTGTCCTCTAGTGACGGCATTGTCAGACCTTCTGGGGCCTGGTTATGTAAATGCAAGAAATGTTGAATGGCCTGGTGAATATGATCTTCCAGCTGAGAGAGTTCCGAGAGGGTGACCTGCATGGTTTCTTCGTGATAGCTCTCGGCCAGCACTTGGTGATCAACCGTTGTTTCACTCGCAGACGCTGGCTGATCGTCCGCTTTGACGACCAGCACGGGCAATAAAACATCCCTTTTCTTGAGTGCTGTCAATAGCTCAGCCAGCAGGGGAGACAGCTCTAGCACCAAGCAGTCGATCCGGTGTCGGTTTTGCCCAATCCACGTCAAGAACGATTCCAACACTTCGCTCGTGTGGACTCGATAGGAGCCCGCATCTAGCGTCAACTCTAGGGCTTGGCCGAGCTGACGAGATTGCACAAAACCTCCGATTAGAAATTGTGAATACAAGGGTTCAGGCTCTCTGGAAAATCATGAGTACGTTACGGTCTAACTAGCTCAGGTCAGGAAACAGCAGGGCGCGCGAGTAAAGGGAGACTCAACAAACGTCGAAAAAATTAAACCTTTATTAATTTAATCGTATTGTATGAGGTATCAGCGGCAATGCAGCCAGCAACCCAAAACCGGCAGCGGATGTGGAGCCGTCAGCAGTGGGTGCTCGATCGCGGCGGCTGATTAAATGTCTGATGACGACCATAAATCGGGATGTGAAAGATTACGGCGATCGCTTGGGATGCAGTCTGTTAGGCTGCTCGTGGGCGCTTGCCCCGCCCCCCGGCTGAAGCGGTATTAAACATGGTGTGGTTACCACTATCTGAATTTATCCGCGCTGCCCCCACCGGCTCGACGACCGGTGATCCCAGCCGTTGGCTCGATGCCTGTCTGGCTAGCGATGCCGATTGCGTGGTGCTGCTAGATCAGCAGAT
>JBCBJQ010000149.1:0-8705 GCA_038523235.1 Cyanobacteria bacterium J06626_4 | reverse complement strand
ATCAGGGGAACGGCTGGTGATGCAGCCTTGTGAACCCCTCTAGAATACGGCAATAAATTTAATTTCCAAAGTACTTAATTATTGATTACCTAAATTTAGGAAGGTTACTGACCACCCTTCACCACTCGCTCCCAGACCTCCTGATATTCCCGCTCTGACATGGCCCCGTGGTAGGTCTGAGTGTGGACGCTGACCGAATGGCCCATCCACTTTGCCGCGATCGCTACCGGCACCCCCACCCGTGCCAACCGAATCGCATAGGCATGACGCAAAGCATAGGGAATATGAGGCACATCCCAGCGCTTAAACGCCTTGCTGGTACGCTCTCCCAGGCGTTTGTTGGGCATCCCTTCCTTAGCCGTTGGCGCATGCACATCCCACAGCCGAAACGCCTCCACCCATTCCGCCTTGCAGGGATACACCACCCTGCGCCCCGTCTTCCCTCGCAGCACCACCAGCACATCATCACCACCCAACCGAGAGCAGTCCAGGTGATACACCTCATGGGGCCGAATGCCGTAGGTCGCGCTGACCCCATACACCCACCGCACCATCGAGCTGGCAATTTTCTCCCAGGTTTGCTCGATCACTTCGTCAGTCGGCAACTCATTCGGGTCAAACGCCTCCGGCCTGTAGTTGCCCGCCAACCCTGTCCAATCAATTTCCAAGCCAGCGTAGCGCCCCAACTCCTTCAGGCACCTCACACAGGCTTTCCGTGCCCTGGAATTCGGTATAGTGCCTTGTCTACACGCTTCCGTTAGTAATGCGGCTGTAATAAGCTGCTGGCAGTCAACCAACTTCGTGTAGGGTTCATAGTCGTTGCGGATAGTCGTATCCTTCACCGTTTCCCCCTTCCACGCCAGAAACCCCTCGACCCACTCATGAGCCGTTTTGGGTTTTCTGGACTCGCCGCCGCTGGACTTGCCCCAATCCGCCCAATCAAATCGCTCAAACAGCAAATCGCTTTCAAGCTTAGCCGCCTTGGCCTGAGCGATTTTCAGCCCCGCCTGAGTCGCCTTACAGCCAATCGAGACCCACTGCTGCCGCACTTTGCCAGTAGTCTTATCAGGGAGCCGAGCACGTAGACTATAACTACCGCCCCGCCGCCAGATCGAAACCTTCGTGTAAGCGGCTGATTCTCGTTCTAGCAGCTCGTCACCTGGACTCAATTTGGACTCAAAAATCTAACGACTATCACAATATTCGCAGCAAATAGTGCAAATAGCGAACGCTAGAACAACGGAGAGGGTGGGATTCGAACCCACGGTCCTTTTGGGACATCCGATTTCAAGTCGGACGCAATCGACCACTCTGCCACCTCTCCAGGCCTAGCTATTGTAAATCATCCGCTCGCAATGAAGCATCCCAACCTCGTCAGGCAGGCTCGTGTCGAGCCTGCCTGACGAGAGCAACCTGGCCATGCCGACTGGGGTTGTTACCTCTGTTCACAGCCCCTCAAAAATTGAGTGGTCTTTCTATGAAATGCCGGCAAACATCTCGGCAAAGGGTTTGGGGGCGGCATTTTCTTGGGCGACAATTTCAACGATTTTGTTTTTGGCGGCCGGATCAGTGAGGGCTGCAACGCAGGTTTCCGCCACCTTTAATCGCGGCACGTTGCCTTCAAACAGCGTATCCGCCGGTGCCATCATCAGGGCGCGGTCATCGGTGTCATCACTTTTGAGCCCCCCCGGCCGCACGATTGTATAAGGGAGGCCACTGGCGATCAGGTAATCTTCCGCCTGTTTCTTCCACCACAAAATCAGCCAGAACAGGTTTAGTGGATGTAAAAAGCGTGAAACACAGAGAGAAGACACGATGACGAAGTGCTCGATGTTGTGGGCCTTCGCTACGTTGATGAGGTTTTTGGTGCCTTCATAGTCCACTTGATAAGGGCCGGTAGGGTCGAAGCTGGGACGCGCCCCAGTGGCACATAAAAGGACGGTGCAGTCAGCGATCGCGGCTTCAATGCTGGCCTGATTTTGCACATCACCGGTGACAACTTCAACCGTGTTAGGCAAGATCTCTTTGGCTTGGGCTGGGTCACGCACCATTACCCGAACGGGAATACCCTTGCCGATCAACACCCGCACGATACGACGTCCCGTTTCGCCCGTTGCGCCAACTACTAATGCTTTCATCGTGCTTCCCCTCAGAATAAAATGACAAAATCTATCTTGGCTATCGTTACCATTGAAAAAGTTGCTCTGTGTTGGGTGCAAACCGTAGCGATAGCTTCAACATTGCGAGCAGTCCTATTCATAAGCTAACCGTACTGCAGTAGGCTTGCGGAGAAAAGGCGTTGACTCATGCGGAAAGGTGATTTTTGTCCGTGTATTTTCGACTAGGTGGGTTCAGTTAACGTGGGTTAAGCTTTTGTGAGTAATCGCGATCGTCAATTTTGCTCCTTCTGATTCGGAAGGTGTGAGCGGCGTGTTTATTACAATGGCATTTGGGTTATAACCAAGGCGATAGCAAGCGATCGCACCTTGCCTTTTGACATTTGCTTATTAGGAACGAGTGGCTCAGCGCATCCATGCAAACATCCTTTACTAATCATCGAGCTGACGACCTGTCTGTTCCAGGCTTTGGAACGGTTTCTAACCCGATGGAACCGGTTGACGGCAAGTCAGAACCGCCTCACACGGAAATTGCTCGTGGCGCTCCGTTTCTTTTCAAAGGGGGCTATGTTGGGCGCATGGATATGGCCGCCAATCGCCTCACAGTGAGTCAGTATTTAGATGATCACCACGCTTGGTTTCTGCGGTGCGCGCATCCGATGACGGCAACGCCACTGGGCGATAACGGGTATGACCTGACGGTGGGGCATTTTGGGGCGTTGGGGTACGACGTCGAGCCTAAGATCGGCTTACATTTGTTGCCCCAAGATCACGGGGTCTACCGCATTGAGACCATTCCGATTCCGGGTTATGTGGCACCGGGCTACGAAGTTGACTTTAAGGCATCGCTTGAGCTTAAGGAGATTTTAAGTGAGTCGGGAGCCGTGATCACCCAGGTGGATTGGGATCTCGATTTGAAAGTATGGGTTAGCTTTCCTCGGTTTATTCAGGCGCTACCCAAGCGAATCGTGCAGAAAACCGGCGATCATCTGCTGGGGCAAATTGTGCGTCAGGCCTCGCGGCTTTTGACGCTCAAAGTTCAAGAAGACTTTCACCAAACGCTGGATTTGCCGTTTCCGGAAAGCTACCGTAAACGCAATCATCATTTCTTTGATCGGTTCTCAAAGGGGGCTGAGGCGCACGAGTAATCGACCAACCGCTTACGGTCACTAGCCGCGCCGGATGCATGCCAAGCCTGCTGGTTGGGTATAACGCCTTGGGTTTGGGTCGTCCGCTAGTGGGCTTGTAATCGGTTGTTGTTTTACCGTCGACATCGCTCTTCTCAACTGGCAGTATGCTCTGCCGTAGTCGTTCAGTGGGAAACTGGTTGGGCAGTTTTGCGTTGGGCCAGGTCATGACTGGCGGTTTGCCAGCCATGATGCCAGATGTGAGCATTGCATGAGATCACGTGACCTGTTTCGGGGCATGGGTATGGCGATGCCTGGAAGAGTCAGGCGGTCACTGTCTCAGTGCCGGAGCGTCAATCGCTGTGAGGTCAAGCCCCTCCAGATAACTGAAGCCGTGATGTGACCAGCCTTACCCGGTATACCGATCACCCTATGCTGTCAGGTATTGCCATGCTCGCAGGCGATGCTGCGATATCAGGTGGCATTCTCGCCCCTCGCTAATGGGGCAGGACGGGTAGGTCATCTCTACCTCGGGGCTTTTGACGGCCCCTGCTTTGACTTTTCCTGGTCTGTATTGAGAGACTCGGGCATGAGTGGTAGCAACTGGCTCGATTGTGATGTTGATGCGAACCGTCAGCATCGTTTGCTTTAACGATTGTGTGGGTATTCTGAAAGCGAGTTTTTAAGAGCAATTGATTATTAGGTGGCACATGTCACTGGACAGTGCACGGCCATAATTTTGGGAGATTTCAAACATGACTGTGGCATCTCATTCACGCAAAGTTAACAAGGCTAAGATGCTGGTTGTTGACGACGAGCCTGACAATCTCGACCTGCTCTATCGCACGTTTCGGCGCGACTTCATGGTGTTGAGAGCTGAGAGCGGTCAGCAAGCCCTAGAAATTTTGTCTGAGCACGGCGAAGTTGCGGTCATCATTTCTGATCAGCGCATGCCAGAGATGAAGGGCACTGAGTTTTTGAGCAAGACTGTCCCTGAGTTTCCTGATACGGTGCGCATCATTTTGACCGGTTTTACTGATGTGGAAGATCTGGTTGATGCGATCAATGCCGGTCAGGTCTATCGCTACATTACGAAGCCCTGGGATCCTGACGAATTAAAGCATGTGGTGGATCAGGCTGCCCATACCTATGATTTGTTGAAGCAGCGCGGGGAAGCTATTGACCTGCTAGAAAATCAGCATTGGGTTGTGATGAAAATGGCAGAGATTGCCCAATCTACCGACGATGTGACCGTGGCCTTGCCGGATATCGCCACAGCGGCCCAGCGCGTAATTGGGGCGCAAGGCGTTGCTGTGCATTTAGTGGATCAAGCTGTTTTGGCCGACCACGTGGGGATTGCCGGTACCGCCAGCAGTGACTTGATTAAGCAAGATCCTTTAGTGGGCGAGGCGATCGCCAGCAGTGACCTGAAGTACTGCACAGATGGTGCTAAGGTCGCTGATGCGGCTACCAAAGCCGCTTATGAGGCTGCCGGCATGGGGGCGCACTGTGTTGCACCCGTCCTGTTTCGCGGCGCAGTGGTCGCGATCGTCTCTTTGCAGTGGGCATCGCCTCAGGTTTTCTCAGAGCGCAGCCAAAACTTTATCAAAATGACGGCTCAACAGGTGGCGTTGACGCTGGCCTGTCTGTAAACAGCGTCGCAGGGCTATCGTAGTCTGAGTAGGCACTCACGACGCTCCATACACCTGTGACTCAAACACCGTCTCCCTCCGCTGATGACATTCAGGGCCTGTTCGATCGCATTGCCCCAGTTTATGACGACTTTAATCAGCAGCTGAGCTTCGGGCTGCATCAGGTTTGGAAGCAAATGGCCGTCGATTGGAGTCAGGCAGCGGCGGGGCAGATCGGGCTTGATGTCTGCTGTGGCAGTGGTGATCTAGCGCTGTTGTTGGCCCGCCGCCTCGGCAAAACGGGTCAGGTATATGGCTTAGACTTTGCGCCGGCGCAGCTGGCGATCGCCCAGCAGAAGGCAGCGCAGCAAATCGGGTTGGCACCCCTACAGTGGATTGAAGGCGATGCGCTGCAGTTACCGTTTGATGACGCTGGATTTGACGTGGTCACGATGGCCTACGGTTTGCGCAACCTCACCGACAGGCCTCAAGGTCTGAGAGAGCTGCAGCGGGTGCTCAAACCGGGGGGGCGGGCGGCAGTGCTTGACTTTCACCGACCGGCGTCGGCGTGGCTACGGCAATTTCAGCAGTGGTATTTAGAGAACGTGGTAGTCACTGCCGCCCAGCGGTTCGACCTGACTGCCGAATATGCTTACATCAGTCCCAGTCTTGACCGGTTTCCGACCGGGCAACAGCAGGTGCAGCTGGCCGAAACGGCCGGCTTTGCTGACGTCACGTTTTACCCTGTGGCGGCCGGGCTGATGGGTATCCTGGTCATGACCAAATAAGGGCAAGGTGGGGTTTATACGCCTTACGGGGCAAGCGCTGCGACGGTGGGTTTGTTATGATAGCTCGGCACGTTGGTATCGGTGCGATCGCCCCTGGTTGCTTAAATGGTCTGGTCTGATATTTGGCTACTGTTAGCCCCGCCTCTGGTCGGCGGTGTGATTGGGTATTTTACCAATGACCTGGCTATCAAGATGCTGTTTCGACCCTATCGGCCTTACTACTTGTTTAAGCGCCGATTGCCTTTAACACCAGGGTTGATTCCGAGTAATCAGGCGCGGCTGGCCCGCCGCGTCGCCGACACGATTATGGGGTCACTGCTCACCCCCACGGAACTCGAAAATCTGGCGCGTCGTCTCTTGCAGACTGAGCGCACGCAACAGGCGATTCGCTGGCTGTTAGAACTAACGCTGGATCAGATTCAGTCTCGCAATCAGGCGCGCACCGCCGAAATTGTCGGTAAGGTTTTGCAGGATGTGTTTGGCGCGTCTCTGCCCCGATTGCTGAAGGTTTGGGCGCGGCGCGAAGACTTTCTGGAAGCGCAGATTAATCAGATTTTTGATCAGGTGCTGCTGGAATTTCAGCTATCGCCCGATCAGGCTCAGCAACTGTCGAGCTGGCTGCTGATTTCCGTCCTGCCGCCGGATCGCATTCGACGGACGCTGGTCGATTTTTTGACCGATCGCAACATTCAAGTCATTGACGAAATCTTTCGGTCTAAAACCAGTGGTACCTATTGGGTCGTGGCCAATCTGTTTGGCGTGCGCAATGCGCTGACTCGCTTGCGCACCTTTTGTCTGGATGAGCGGGAGACCACGAATCTACGGATTGCGGAATTAGTAGAAGCGCTCAATCTCAATGCCCGCCTGCAAGAAATGCTGCAGCAGCTGACCCTGCAGCGCCTGCCGGTCTCCACCGTGCGAGAACTGCGCACCACGATTCGAGAAGCGGTGCGAGGCTATGTCAAAACCTTGGGGCCAGAACTGCTACAGGGGCTCAGTGCCACCATCAATTGGCAAATGCTGGCTAACCAACTGCTGAATCGCTTGCGCAACTCTAGCGTGATCAATGATTCTCTCGACCCGGTGAGTGAAGAGTTAGCGCTGATTTTAGAGCGCTATCTGGAGAAAGATTTAGAAAGCTTGGTGGCGCAGGTGATTCCGATTCTCGATATTGATCAGGTGATTATTGAACGAGTCAGTGCCACTAATCCTGAAGAGTTAGAGGCCGCGGTGCAGGGAATCGTGCGCCACGAACTGCAGGCGATCGTGAATCTCGGCGGTGCCCTGGGCGTCTTGATTGGGGGGCTGCAGGCGGTCTTTTACTACCTGCGGTAGTCGGGATTAAGTGCCAAACTGGCGGCGATCGCCGCTCAGCACCGCCGTGAGGAAGACGAGTACTGCCGTCCTGTCTGGCGTTCAACAGGGCGATGCCGGATCGCCCCCGATTGCTTGTTTAATGAAAGAAGAAGATCCGATTAACGACTGCTGACATGGCCAAACCCAAACATACCCAAGCTCACCTGTCGCGCACGGTGCCTAAAAACCAATCGGCATTTTTTAAGCAGCGCACCCGTGATTCGATGACCTACTACATGGGAGCCAAACTGCTTGAGGTGGGTGTCAATCCCAAAAAGACGATTTACCGCTGGAAATCGGCTATTCAGGGTGATCAGGAAGTCATTACCGTCAGTGCTTACTGGGGCGAAACGCGCGAAAAAATCGAGGCCGAAGAAGCCTGAGACAGTGCTTGGGCGCGGCTGTGCTGACCGGCTCCCCCCTTTATTCACCCTGTTGATATTGGCTCAATTGCTGAATGAGCTTAGCGACGAGACCCGTCCAGCCGGTTTGATGGCTGGCTCCGAGACCGGCGCCGTTGTCACCGTGGAAATATTCGTAAAACAGCACGTAGTGACGCCAATGCGGATCGGTCTGAAAGGGATGCAGCCCACCGTATAGGGGGCGATCGCCCGTCTCATCCGGTAAGAAAATATTGGTCAACCGCTGCGATAGTTCTGCCGCGACTTCCCAAAGATTCATCTGCTGCCCCGAACCGGTGGGACATTCCACGGTGAAGTCGTCGCCGAGGTAGTGGTGAAACTTTTGCAGTGATTCGATCAGCAAGTAATTGGTGGGAAACCAGATTGGGCCGCGCCAGTTGGAATTGCCGCCAAACAGGCTACTGTTCGATTCTGCCGGTTCGTAATGCACGTAAAAGTCTTCACCGTTCGCGTGAAAGTGGTAAGGGTGCTCGGCGTGATAGCGAGACAGCGCCCGAATCCCGTAGGGACTGAGAAACTCGGATTCGTCGAGCAGCTTGGTGAGAATCCGCCGGAGCTTGTCATGGGGTTCGACCCGACCCAGCGTGGCGTAGCAGAGGGCTAAAAGGCGGCGTGCCCCCCATGCCCTCGGTTTCCATACAGGCGACGTTTTTCTTCAACTCCGGTCGGTTGTCAATAAACCAGTCCAGGCGCTGCTTAAAGTTCGGCACTTTCGCCAGTAGATCGGGTTCTAAGGTCGCCACCGCAAAGAGCGGGATCAGCCCCACCACAGAGCGCAACTTTAGGCGCTGGCGATCGCCATTGGGAAAATACAGCACGTCGTAGAAAAAGCCATCATCGTCATCCCACAGTTGAGCGCGGTCTGCGCCAATGGGCACTGTCCTATTAAGGAGTGAGGTCTAGAATGTATATGCAGTAATGCTTCTAGGCCAATGAACTGTATCTATTGCCAAAGTGAGCAAGTCGTCAAAAATGGGACTAAAACCTTAAAGACTGGCCAAGTGCTTCAACAATACCTGTGTAAGGCTTGTGGTCGTCGCTTCAACGAACGTAGTGGCACTCCGATGGTCCGGCTGAGAACCCCAGTTGCAACGGTAGAGATGGCCGTCAACGCCAGACATGAAGGGCTTGGCGTTAGAGCCGCCGGAAGAGTCGTCGGTAAATCACCCAGCCCCATCACGAATTGGGAAGAGCGCTTATCGACTCAACTGCCGGACTGGTCCCCCAGTGCCCCCGCAGGAGGGGACGTAATCATAGAAGGCGA
>JBCBJQ010000148.1:0-8731 GCA_038523235.1 Cyanobacteria bacterium J06626_4 | reverse complement strand
CCCCGTGTAGCCAAAACGGAAGTCAAAGTCAGGATTCGTCTCGCTCGTCACCTGACTTCGACTTCCGCTTTGGCTACACCGGACGAGAGCTCGATAAGGTGACGGGGTTGATGTACTACCGGGCGCGGTACTACGACCCGGCGGTGGGCCGCTTCCTCTCAGAAGACCCGATCGGGTTTGATGCAGGGGATGCCAACCTCTATCGCGATGTCTTCAATAGTCCGACTAATTACACTGATCCCAGCGGCAATGCTGCATTCCCCGTAATTCCGATTATCGTTGCTGGGATTGTTACCCCCTTCGTTGCTGATACGCTCTGGTCGCCAGTGCAAACGCCTGAAACGTGCAACGACATTAACCCTGGTCTGCCCTGGTATTTACGGATCCCAGCAGAAGCCGCATTAGGAGCCGGGATTGGGGCGGCACCCGGTATCGCACGGGGCGTAGGTGGCTCGATTGCCAGACAGTTGCCTTCAATACTGGATGATATTGCCAGAGGAGCAGGCAGTATCGGTGATGACATCGGCAGAGCGTTGGCGGGTTCCGGGGATGAATTGGTTCCGGCATTGCCTGGTGGGGGCAGACTGCCGACCGGGGTAGCCGATGACCTTAATCCTGCAGCTCCGCTCCGATCTCAGGGCAATGCTGGTGGAGCAAGCAATCCGCTGGAGCCATTTGCGCAGTTGCCAAAAGGCAATATAAGACCCGATAGTCTAGATCTGCCAGCATTAGAAGGTGCTGCTAATCAGCCTTTAGGAAGAGGTGGTTTAACAAGAGCTGGACGTGCCCTTGATAAGCATGCTTCAGGACCAAGAAGAGTAGATTCTCCATTCCCTCGTTTAACGGGTAACAACGCAAATAAAAATGAAATTGCTGCTCAGCAGATAAATGAAATTTTATCCAGGCCAGATGCTACTTTCCAAAAACTAGGGCGAGGTGGAATCGAAGTGTGATTGCCAGATCGACGTGGGATACGATTTGACAGAGATGGTTCTTTTAGTGGGTTTGTTGATTAGGAGACTTAGAAATGGCAGTTAAGCTTGATTCTGGATTTGAGATTCTTCGCTTTAGCGATCTAAAGTATGAAGAAATCACGGCTGAAATTCAATATCGAGGAGAGCAAATTGCACAGGTAAACAGGGATAAAGGGATACATTCGCTTGAAATTGAAATATTGACGGATTATGTGGATTCTGAGTTCTTGCCAAAATTCAAACTAAGTGAGTTTTTGCTTGCACTGGATGAAGCTAAAAAGCTTCTTGAAGAGTGCAGTCGCTAATCATTGAGATTGCCTGATGACGGTGTCCCAAGCTAATCCTGTAGGGGTTTAGAGACGGCAGCCGCGCCCTGTTTAACAAAGAAGAAGCGCTCAATAGCGGTGGCTAAGACCTGCTTGACTGACAAAAGAGGTGTCCTGTATCGCTGAGAGACTTGCCAGTAGGTAACTAGAGCGAATGCATAGGGAGTCAGCATTCTAGAATTAGATCCCACTCAAAACTCCAGAATACTGTGAAAAAAACTCCCGCCTCTACGATGCCCTGAGAGCCTGGCTGGGTCAAGATGCGAGCTGGGCAAATCTGGCTCACCTAACGACCTGTGCTTGGATGGTGGCAGCTCTGATTCAGACCGGCGAAGTCAACTTAACCCGATGGGTCGCTTACATTCCCTGTCGAGGGTACTTTGCCCAAAGTAAGCAAAGACGGATCAGACGGTGGTTAGGCAATAGCCGGATCAATATCCACCGCCTCTACAAACCGATTATTCAAGCCGCCTTAGCCGATTGGCAGGAAGACCGGCTCTATCTGAGTCTGGATACCTCCCTGTTTTGGGATGAGTATGGCTTGATTCGCTTAGCTGTGGTCCATCGGGGCCGGGCCTTACCGCTCGCTTGGCGGGTGCTGGAGCATGAGAGTGCCTCCGTTGCCTTTAGCGACTATCGACAGTTACTGACTGACGCTGCTCAATCCCTGCCTACTGGCATCAAGGTGATTTTGTTGGCGGATAGAGGGTTTATTCACACTGAGCTGATGAGTGCCGTAACAGGACAACTAGGTTGGCACTATCGCATTCGGCTCAAAAGTACGATCTGGGTTTGGCGAGCCCACAAAGGCTGGTCTCAACTCAAGGACTTTCATTTCGCCCCCGGTGAGGCCCGGTGTTTTCACTACGTCAAATTACACAAAACACAGTGGTACGGGCCGGTTCACCTCATCTTTGGTCGGAATGACCTCAATGGCGAGTTTTGGGCCATTGTCAGCGATGAGAAGACGACTCTGAAAACTTCCCAGGAATATGGGTGGCGCTTTGATATTGAGGAGGCCTTTCTGGATGACCAGTCCAATGGTTGGAATTTACAGAAGAGTGAAATTCGCGCTGGTTGTGACCTCTCCAGACTCTTTTTTATCTTGGCAGTCGCCACGCTCTATGTCACCGCTCAAGGCGTTGCCGTGGTGGCAGCCGGACGCAGACGTTGGGTGGATACCCATTGGTTTCGGGGCAACAGCTATTTTCGCATGGGCACCGAGTGGGTCAAGGCAGCCTTGCAAGAAGGCTGCCTTGCTCCGTGACGTCCAATTCCGGGGCAATCATGATCCTCAACCCGCTATGGCTTCGCGAAGACAGTACCGAAGTACCTCACAGCAACTGGAATTCAAGATACGCTCCTTTGAATATCAGCCTGACTAAACTTTTATCAGTCAACCAGGGAACCGTAGTGGCGGTGCACAGTTCAAATAATGTCCGGTTCTCGGCGGCACTCAGCAAAACTCGTAATCGGGCACCCATGACAGAACCTCAATAGACGCGAAACGAGGACTTGATTGAACTTCACATGACTTGGTTTTTCAAGCCCGCCCTACTTACGGTCGTGATACTTATTGCGTACATCCGCACAATGCTTGGAAGCAGCTACCATTCATTGCCGCCGATCGCCCTCAACCCGGTTCTAGTCGGATCAGTCGCCCATTGGGCTCATCGGTCAACACGTAAATCAGCCCGTCTGGCCCCTGGCGCACATCACGCACCCGCTGTCCGATCGCAATCGGCGTTTGATTGATCACCGCACCGGCCTCATCCACCTCAATGTGGCGCACATCGCCGGAAACCAGTCCGCCTGCAAACACATCGCCCTGCCACTGCGGAAAGCGATCGCCCCGATAGACTAGCAGCCCCGATGGCGCGATCGCAGGCGTCCACACCACGAGCGGATCAACCATGCCCGGTCGCGACTGCTCAGAGGAAATCTCGCCGCCGGTATATTCGCGACTATGGGTCACCACCGGCCAGCCATAGTTTTCTCCCGCCGTCACGCGGTTCAGTTCATCACCGCCCCGCGAACCGTGCTCGGAGGCCCACAGCTGATTAGTCACCGGGTCAAACATCATGCCTTGAATATTGCGATGCCCGTAGCTCCAAATGGCGGGATTCGCGTCGGGCGTATCGACAAAGGGATTGTCCGCCGGTACCGACCCATCGGCATTGAGCCGCACCACCTTGCCGAGGTGACTATCGAGCTTTTGGGCCTGATTGCGAATCAGCTCTCCCTCTAGCTGCACCGGCGGATTGCCGCCATCGCCAATCGAAATCAGCATCGTGTCGTCTGGCAGCCAGGTGATGCGCGAGCCAAAGTGCTGACCGCCTTCCTTGGTGCGATTGACTTCAAAAATCACCGTCCAGTCAGAGAGGCCAGTGCCGTCAAAGCGCGCCCGCGCTACCCGCGTTTGGTTCATCGCGCGATCGCCGTGGGCATAGGTGAAATAAACCCAGGGGTTATCGGCAAATTGGGGATGGAGGGAAACATCCAGTAGGCCGCCTTGGCCGGACGCGAGCACCGGGGGGACGCCCGACAGCGGTGTCGGATCAAGCTGACCATTGCGAATTAGACGCACGCGGCCCGGACGTTCCGTCACCATCAGCGTACCATCGGGCAACCAGGCCATGCCCCAAGGATGCTCCAGCCCCTCAACTACGACGACGGGCTCTGCTGAGGTGACCTGGGCAATTGCAGGAGAATCTGGCTCAGTCGGTACTTCTGCTTCTGGTTCTGTTGCCGTCACCGACGAGGGCGAGCTTTCAGTTGGGACCACCTCTGTCTGATCGGTTGATGTTGCCGCGCAGCTAACAAGTGCCGCTCCTAGCATGAACGTTCCCACAATAGGCATTGACCAATGGCGAGTCATGGTTATTCTCCTCAAGGGCGTTAGACACCGAGAAACAGCCAATTCGAGACTTCTGTAGAGCCAATTATTAGACGGTTGAAATTGGCCTCCATGCACCCTAGCTTAAAAAGCCATCGCTTGGCGATCGCGCCACAATTTTTCGATCTCGTAGGGATCTCTCACGGCATCCCAGCCTATTGAAGTGGAGATCGCGGCTGCTCCTGCTATCCGGAAACGTTACTGCTGGTGCTGTTGGTTGAATTATCGGTTCGCTATGCCCTCATTTGAGATCACCCAAGCCGTGACCAGAGCCGATTCGTTCACGCTAGAGACACCCATGCGACTATCCATGCCAAGAAAATTAGCGGCCACCGCTGCGATCGCGGGCACTTTGCTCACCGCTCATCTATCCAGTGGCTTACCGGCTGCCAACAGCCAACCCGTGGCCGACATTCCGACCGTTACCGTTGCCGATGGCGGCACTAGCCTCACGCTCAACTGGCCCAGCGGCGATCGCACCCCCATTGATATTCAGGATTGGACGATCGCGATTCTCGATTCCTTTGACTGCGCTACGTATGAATTAGTGGCAGAGCGCGATCTCTCGGCTCAGCGGATTTTGGGCACCCCGACTGTGAATCCCCAAACGGGCGATGTTGCCGTCCCTGTGCTCTTAGAGGAATGCGTTGATGTCCAGAAATCGGCGGTGTTTATTATTGCCCCTCAGGGACCGCAGAGTCATGCCCTATATCGGCTGCAGGTGCCCGGCGATCACCCCTTACCCCATGAATTTTCGAGCTACGCCCTCAGCAGCATTAGTGGCTTGCACTATTGGGATAACACACTGCTAGTTAGCCATGGGGATGCCTCAGGGGCTGATGCCATGATGGTGTTTCCCCATGGCAACACGCCTGCCGGGCAATATGCGGGCTGTGTCGTCACCCAACCGGGTGAAGGTGCTGGGAGCCTCTGCCCGCTGTAGAGCCAATTTTGGATGAGTGAACGCGATCGCCCTATCCCGGTTCAAAAAGCAATCGTTTGGCGATCTCGCCACAATTTTCCAGTTTCGCGAGGGGCTTCCGTGGCGAGCCAGAGGGCAGTATCGGCTCCCTGCTCGGGCGAGCGTGGGGCCGAATTGCCCCCCATGTCTGTTTTTACCCAGCCCGGATCAATGGCGTTCACCGCAATGCCGTGAGGCTGCAGGGCCTGAGCCAGCATAATCGTTGCGCCATTCAGCGCCAGTTTTGACAAACAGTAGCTGGGCACGTTGGCCGACAGGCCGTTAATCTCGCCATAGCCGCTCGATAGATTGATCACGCGGGCCGCTGCAGCGGCTTTGAGTAAGGGCAAACAGGCTTGCGTCAGGCAAACCGCGCCGAGGGTATTGGTGTTTAAGGTGGCAGCCAACAGCTCCCGGCTAATTGTCAGGATGTTGACACCCTCATCGGGATAGACGCCCGCGTTGTTGATCAACACATCCAGGCGATCGCTGTGTTGCCGAATCGTCGCCACAGCCTGCTCAATCGAGTCATCTTGGCTGATGTCTAAGGCAACTGGCACGACGGTGCCCGACAGTTTCGCTGCGGCTTGTTCGGCACTGGCTAAAGAACGGGCTGTAATCATGACCTGATAGTCTTTGGCCAATAAGCCTTGGGCGATCGCGAAGCCAATGCCCCGATTGCCGCCGGTAACGAGAGCCACCGGCTTTGATGTTGCTGTCATAAAGTCACCTCGAAATGTCGGAAATTGTTTACCAAACTGATTTGCATGCGGTCGATTGGGCCGCGATGAAAACTATTTTGCGCCAAGATGCTTTCGATAATGGCCGCAGTCCTCAGCAGCTCAAAACCTCTTTTGAAAACAGCTATGCGGCTTGTGTAGCCTATGCGAACCGGCAAATAGTCGGTACTGCTCGGGTGTTATCGGATGGGGTTTGCAATGCTTATCTGGTGGACGTATGGACCTTGAGTGCCTATCGCCGTCGGGGGATTGCTAGCGAGATGATCCGAACGCTGCTCAAGCAGTTGTCTGGACAGCACGTGTACTTATTTACGGACGACGTACCGGAGCTGTACACCAAACTCGGGTTTACCCAGCAGCCCGTCGGGATGGGGCAGGTTGTCGGTGCCTGGTTGGTGAACCAGACGTAACTGTTTTAGGCGGCTCTGTCTACATTAGAGCGCTGGCGCGGTATCAAACTCGGTAGGGCGAAGGCCGTTACGCTGCCGTAGACCAGGCCGATAGTGCAGCCATACAACAAAGCCATAGTCACTGTCCCGATAAGGCTATCGGCGAGAAGGAATCCTTGCCTGTTGCTTAAGAGCTGCCTCATCTCGTCCGCTGCAAGCCATCCCAGCGATCTCCCCACTACATTCGCGAGCCACCAACGGCGCAGACCGCGAACCCGTCGGACTAAAACAAGCACCTGACCCAGCCCGACACTCATTCCTAGCATTGCGCCAAAAATACTGGAACCTAGCCAACTGAATCTAATAGCGGTAGGGAACACCGCAATAACTGTACTCCATACGATTACCCCGCCCAATAGCCCCAAATAGATGGCCGCAATAGATGCCAAGATCCATTGCCCAATTCTCAGCCCAAAAAATTTGCGTTTCAAAATTGCTGCCTGAAGGACTCCCACGCAACTGCCCAGCAAAATGCCAGATACAGACATAGGAACTATGCTTGCGAACTTCTGTGGTGCAGAGTTTGCTGATATTGACATTAGGCCAAGGATGGTTATTGCGATCGCAAACCCCAATGCGTTCCCCCCCAACCACAGCCCAACGATTGACCGGGAGGGTTTAGAACCCGATCTATTTCCCCCGCTAATTTTTGAGGCTGGAACCTTGGGAGGATTTCTATCGGGCAAGTCGGGGCGATCGGGTGGTTGGGAATTCATAAACCCCCTGAGATTTATGGAGAACGTCAGGCGTCAGAAAATTCTTCGCAAAAACAATTGGGTCGATGGCCAGGCGCACATTGTGACTAAAAGTGTGCCCTCTAAAAATTACCTGTCTCTGTTGGTATTGACTCAGCCAGGAATCTGAGAGTCGCGTCACGTCTGAAGTTTTTGAACCGATAAGGAGCTAGAGCACGTTAAGGCATACTCTAAACGACTTGACTGCCGCGAATGGCTGGTGATGTCGCCAATGTTTCGGCCCCTTGCTGCAGGCACTGAATATCGCGATCGCTCCAACTGCGAGCCGATTGACAGTGGTGAGCCACGAGCAAGCCCCATAACCCTTGAGGCGTCAGCACCGGCACGACCAAATTGGCGCGTACCTGCAGATTGCGGAGAAAATCGCGATGGCACTCAGCGATCGGTTCAGTTTCGATATCGGCGATCGCCCGTATGCGCCCAGCTAAATAGAGTGCCGCATAGTCGCCGTTAAAGCATTCATCGGGGCCGGTGGAGCCAAAGATCGAAAGTTGAGGGTGGCTCAGCGCTTCGAAGGTGACTTGCCCCTTCCACTCGCAATAAAAGTAGTAAAGCAGCACTCGATCAACCGCCAGCTGCTGCTGCAAATCATGCGTCACTTGCGTCACTAACTGATCGCGCTCAAGCGTTGTCGAGAGGCGGCCAATGACTTGCCGTAGCCCAGGGGTTGCACCTGATTGGGAGTTGTAACTAGACCTTTCAGGCAGCGACATGGGCACAAACTAACCGAGCACAGCAACCACATTAATGATTTCTCACTTTAAATGACTCAGACCAGAATCGCCGGGAGTCCTCAAAAAGTAATAATCGGCCTACATGCCTTCACACTTGGTCTTCACAGCTTGCAATGATGGTTCGGGAAAAGGAACATCCCGCCCATGGCGATGGATGGACAACAATGTCACTCAGCTCCTCATGAGTTGAATTAGGTCGCTTTAATGGAGAGACCGGCCACGGATTGAAGGGGCGTGAGATCGCCGACATCGCCACGTTCAACTTCGCTTCGCTGAGAGTTTAACCCACCCCATTGGCCCCTCCCCAGAGAGGAAAGAAACGAAGGTTGGCTTCACCCGAACTGGCTATTAGGTCGCACAAGGCATCACCGGGAGGCGTTGCTCGCGATAATCCTGTAGGTCACTGACCAAACGCGTAGTAGCAGCATCAGTCGCACTTAGGGGCACCAGCGTTTGCAAAATTGTGTCCATTTCATCGGGCGATAGATAGCCCGCGCAAGGGCTGCTCAACGGCACGGGGAGATTGACCCGATGGGTCTGGGCCATTTGCATCAATCGCTGGGTGGCTTCGAAAGGAATCACAATAACCATAAGACGCTCCGGCAAGGGTAAAGGGGGCAATTGGCGCAAAAGGATGTCGGGGACGAATCGCTCAACCACTCAAGCACTGGGCTAACCGATCACCTACATCAATACTTTCGCCGGGCTGCTTAAGCCTGAGGTGAGGCGAGTCTGAGTGTTGGATAAGCATTTTCGCGATCGCTTGATTCACCGCGCTAGGCTCCGAATAGGCGCACACAGCTAGCCGACTCGGGCCGTCGCGATCATTGAGCCTGGGGATTAGCCGGCATCATTGATGAACGTCTGAGTCTTGATGCCCATGGCTTGCATCTCAG
>JBCBJQ010000147.1:0-10392 GCA_038523235.1 Cyanobacteria bacterium J06626_4 | reverse complement strand
TGACGTTGCAAAAAGTGGTCAAGAGATAAAACGCGATCGCGCTAGCAAAAATACCTATAGAGTGCTTAAATCATAGAAGAAAGTAAATGAATAATTGTTTTGCATAGATTCTATTCGATGTACGGCCATTCATTTACCCACAAGGCCCAAAACCGACAGCGGCACATAGTAGCAACTCTAGTGATTGGCTCAACTGCTCTCTCAGCCAGCGTTAGAGAGATTGCTCCCCAGCTTGCAGCGATCGGTAGTTTAGGGCAAGGGACACCCCGCAAGGTACATTCAGGTATCAATTCTTAAATCACTATGACGATCGCTCACTTTCCCTGGCTCACGCTTCTTATCCTGCTACCGCTCATCGCAGCGCTGGCAATGCCTTTTTTACCCGTCGTGCGCGGCACCAACAATGACCTGATTCGCTGGTATGCCGTCAGTGTTGGTTGGCTGGAGCTAGCACTGATGTGCTACGTCTTCTGGGCGCACTACGATCCCACCCAGGCCAACTTCCAAATCATCGAAACCTTTTCCTGGATTCCGGCCCTCGGGCTGAACTGGACGGTTTCTGTCGATGATTTGTCAGCGCCGTTAGTGCTGCTGGCCGGTCTGGTGACCACGCTCTCAATGCTGTCGGCCTGGCGGGTCAATCGTCGGCCCCGGCTGTTTTATAGCTTGATGCTGGTGCTCTATGCCGCACAGATCGGCGTCTTTGTCGCCCAAGATCTGATGCTGTTCTTCATCATGTGGGAAGTCGAGCTGGTCCCCGTTTACCTGCTGGTCTGCATTTGGGGTGGACAAAACCGGCGCTATGCGGCCACGAAATTTTTGATGTACACCGCCGCTGCGTCCATCTTCATTCTGGTAGCGGCGTTGGCAATGGCCTTCTATGGCGATTGGGTGACGTTTGACATGGCCCAGCTGCACCTCAAGTCGTTTCCCCTCGGGCTTGAGCTGTTTCTCTATGCCGGACTGTTGGTGGCCTTTGGCGTCAAGCTAGCGATTTTCCCCTTCCACACCTGGCTACCTGATGCCCACGGGGAAGCTTCTTCGCCGGTATCGATGGTGTTAGCGGGCGTGCTGCTCAAAATGGGTGGCTACGGGCTGATTCGCGTCAACCTCGAACTGTTGCCCCATGCCCACGTTTACTTTGCGCCGATTTTGGCCGTTCTGGGCGTAATTAACATTGTCTACGGAGCGCTGAACTCCTTTGCTCAAACCAATATGAAGCGCCGTCTGGCCTACTCCTCGGTGTCGCACATGGGCTTTGTGCTGCTAGGCATTGCTTCATTTACCGATTTGGGCATTAGTGGGGCACTCCTGCAAATGCTCTCCCACGGGCTGATTGCGTCGGTGCTGTTCTTCTTGGCGGGGGTCACCTACGATCGCACCCACACCATGATGATGAACGAGATGAGCAACATTGGTCAGGCGTTGCCCAGGGTGTTTACGCTGTTCACCATGGGGGTGATGGCCTCCCTGGCGTTGCCGGGCATGAGTGGCTTTGCCAGTGAGGTGGCCGTGTTTGTCGGCTTTACTACCAGCGGCGCTTACAGCGAGACCTTCCGCACGGTAACAGTGTTCCTCTCTGCCGTGGGGCTGATTCTCACGCCGGTCTACCTGCTATCAATGCTGAAGCAGGTGTTTTACGGTGCAGCGGCTCCGCCGGTCTGTGATGTGCTGCCCTCCTGCGATATGGATGACCTCGATTTGAAGAATCAAGGCAACGAAGAACCGTCGTGCTTTGGCAACAACTGTGAGCTCCCCGGCCAGGCCAAGTTTGAGGACGCGACCTTCCGCGAGGTCATGATTGCGGGCTGCTTTATTGCGCTGATTATCGCGATCGGTTTTTATCCCAAGCTGGCGATGCAGATGTATGACGTGAAAACGGTGGCGGTCAATGCCTCGGTGCAGCAGGTGTATCAAGACATGACTGCGGCCAATGCGCCCTCTTATACCGGGAAGTTTTACGCAGGTAACCTGAGTCCGATGGTCTTTTAGGCATTAGCACTGCTGGCTATGGGGATGATTGCCCCCTCAATTTCGATGCCACCGGTACTCGCGACCACCCTGCCCCAAGATTTAGAGCAGGGTGGCAACCTACCCGATCAGAATTTCTTGATGTTCGCCCACTTGGATATCGCAGGCCGCAGTTTGATGAGGCCATCACAGATGGCTGAAATCACCATCTGATCAGCTTTTCAATTCCGTAGGGCATACCCTTCCCGCAGGGTATGCCGAATTCTGCATAGCGTCTACAATCGTCCGAATACAGCGATTTTCTGGGAGATTCGGGCAATCAACTGATGATGCACCTCAGACTATCTCTCCCACAGATCGGCCAAGAATCTTAACTGAGTGAGTCTGGCAGTCAGGATTACTCACCCCCGACTCATCGACCGTAAGCCCCTGCTAGCCTGCGATTTTGAGCCCTGCCTAATCCTGCTCGAATGAGCAATAAGAAAAACTGAAGTGTCAGGACGGCCTGAGGGCGTGACAATTCCCGAACTTTCCGTTATGTTGTAACGGTGTGAGGAGCGAACCAGTCAGAGCGCCGAGACGAAACACGGCCAGTCGTCGGCGCTCTTTCTGTTTTTAAATAAAAGTTTTCAACCATCCACCATTTGCTTGAGCTGTTAGGCGTGAGACATCCGCTTCATCTGTCTTATGCACTCAGCAAAAAGTGTTCGATCGCAGCCGCTACGCCATCTGATTCAACACTGGGGGCCACCCAGTCGGCGATCGCTTTGACGCCAGCCGGGGCGTCTCCCATTGCGACCCCAATGCCCGCATAGCGAATCATTTCATAGTCGTTAAAGTTATCACCGACAGTCATTACCTGATTGGGCTTTAAGTCCAGCAGTTCCTCCGCCAGATACTGTACCCCAGCACCTTTGTTGGAGAGGGGGTGGGTGGCTTCAAAAAAGGTAGCCACGGATTGGGTCAGATAGAGGTCTTCGGGTGCGTACAGCTGCTTGAGGCGAGTCAACAGGTCAGTGACGATCGTTGGATCGGGACTCAGCGCCAGTAGCTTGGTGGTTTCGATCTCGGTTTGTTGCTGCAGATAAGTCGCGAGGTCGCCCACGGCAATGGGGTCAACGCCTGACCGCTCGGCATACTCCCGCGTATCGGGTAAAATTTGCCGCACATGCAGCCGATCGTCAATGTATAGGTGAATGGAAAGCTGTTCGGCGGCTTCGAGGGTGGCGAGTTCGGCCAGCAGGGCCAAGGTGTAATCGCGCGTCAGCGGCGTATGGCGATAAACCTGGTCAGAGACTGGATCTTTGATCAGCGCCCCTTGGTAAGACAGCAGTGGCAACTGAGACTGTACAGCCTGATGAAACCGCACCGCTGAGCGATACATGCGCCCAGTTGCGATCGCCACCTGGATACCCTGAGCCTGCACCTCGCCGATCGCGGCCTTCACGCCCTCGGTGACTTCATTCGCATGGCCCGCGATCGTGCCGTCAATATCTAGCACTAACAGTCGAATATCGGTCACGCCCTTGCCTCTATTGTCTTGATTGCTAAACCGTCTCTGTCACTCTAAAGCCTCAGGGCGTTTCTCCTCGTTAACGCCAGCATAAACTGACCAGACCGAGCCTCTGCGATCGACTTATCTAAACCATATCGACCTGGCAAATCTGAGTTTTGGCCCGCCTAGCCAACCTCTCCTGACTGAAGTGCCGCAGACAGTGAGGTTTCACCGGCGTGGGGTGAAGGAGATCGCCTGAACAATTCACGATTCCAGCCGATCATCCGCAAGATCCGTGCCCACCGGCATCAAAAAATATCCCCACCTTGGCGATCGCGTTCGGGGTAAGTTGTGGATATGAAATTAGCCGCCCTCTCCCCCGCGTTAAAAGCCGAAGTTCAAGAGTTTCTCAAACTGGGCATTCCCCTCGCCAGTGCCCAAGTTGCCCAAGCCATGACAGGATTTGTCGACACCTTGATGATGGGCCGATTGGGCCAAACGTCTCTAGCCGCCGGGGGCTTGGCCGTCATGGTGTTTATGGCCTGTGTGATGACGGGCATCGGGATTGTCTCTAGCGTCACGTCTTTGGCGGCGGAAGCCTACGGCGCCAACCGTCCCCGTCGAGTGGGTGAGGTGACCCGTCAGGGCCTCTGGCTGGCCCTGTTGATTACGGTGCCGGTTTGGCCCCTGCTAGCCAACTTCAGCCAGGTGATGCCCGCCTTGGGCCAAGACCCCGAGGTGATCGCCCTCACCCACACCTATCTCAACATTGCCCGCTGGGGATTTTTGCCCGCGCTCTGGTTTGGGGTGCTGCGCTGCACGGTTACCGCTTTATCGCAGGCCCGCCCAATTTTGTTCATCATGGTGGGGGCAAACCTCTTCAACGTCGTTGGCAATTATGTGCTGGCGTTTGGCAAGTTGGGGGTACCCGCCATGGGCTTGGCAGGGCTGGCGATCGCCAGTGCCCTGTCGCACCTGCTGATGGGGGCCGGGCTGATGGGCTATGTGATTTATCATCGCCGGGGGCTGTTTCGCCCATATCACCTGTTCGATCGCTGGTATCGCTGGCAGCCCCAGACTTTACGCCGTTTGCTGAGCCTCGGGTTGCCAATTGGCGTCGTCACCATCCTTGAGAATGGGCTGTTCACGGTGATGACGCTGATGGTCGGGGCGCTGGGCACCGCCGTGCTGGCCGCCCAGCAGCTAGCCCTGCAAACCATCGTGGTGGTCTTTATGGTGCCGCTGGGCTTGTCCTACGCGGCCACGGCACGCGTGGGGCAGTGGTATGGCCGGGGCGATTGGGTCGGGGTCAAACGAGCCGCCGCCGTGGGCATGGCCTTGACGATCGCGGTGATGACGGTTTCCGGCGTGCTGTTTGTCCTGTTTCCCACCGTATTAATTGGCCTCTACCTCAACGTTGACGACCCGGCTAATCAACAAGTGGTGGTGATTGGGGTGGCGATGCTCACCGTGGCCGGATTTGGTCAGGTTGTGGATGGCGTACAGCGGACGGCTAATGGCGTTTTGCAAGGTTTGCAAGATACGCGGGTGCCGATGCTGATCAGCTCATTCGCCTTTTGGGGCGTGGGCATCTTGTCCGGCTATGGGCTGGGATTTCACACCCACTTGGGCGGGGTCGGCATTTGGATTGGCGCCTACCTCGGCTTAGCCACTGCCGCGATCGGCTATCTCTGGCGCTTTCTCCGATTGCTCAAGGCCGCATCGTCTCCGGTGCCGCCACCGCAGCCCTGCTTGAAGTAAAGCCACCGCCGCCGGAAGAGAACACAACACTCGCCGCTACCCCTTCTTAGTACTCGAAATCCGCAGGCCAGGACCCAGGGCGCGATCGCGCCCCTCCCAATCCTGAAAAGCATCAGGTGTCATCGGTGCAGCGACGTCCCGAATCCAGGTCGTTTGCACTGCAATCTTGGCAACGCCAGGGAACCGAGTGGGCCAGGCGGCTTTGCTGTCTTTTTCAGAGCACCGGCCTTAAAGCTGACGGCCAAGCCGCCAGCTTTAAGGCCGGGACAAGACTGCGGAGCTGCACCGAGGCTTAGAGCACTTCTGGGGCCTTAAGCACTATGCCCCCAACCAGCCATTTTCAGACCATGAAGAAACGTAACGGGTGGCAATACGCTGCAATTATGAGGTAAAAATGAAATATGAAACGATTATGAAAAACCCTTTCACCACTTTATCGCAATGTCTTTTTACCCTTTTTATCGCCGGGGACTTTTCCTGGCCTCTGGCCTGGCGTTAGGAGTTTGGCTAACCGGCTGCGCCACCCCAGAAGTCTCATCTGATAACGCCCCTGTTAGCGACGGTGCCTCAACAGAAGTTGCGGCTGATACCCCCACCGACTCAGAGACCCAAGGCCAAAAAACGGTTTTGACGACGTTTACCGTATTAGCTGACATGGCCCAGAACGTGGCCGGTGATCAGCTCAATGTGGCATCGATTACGCGGGTGGGCGCCGAGATCCACGGTTACGAGCCAACCCCCAGTGACATTGTCAAAGCCCAGGAGGCGGATCTGCTGCTCTACAACGGCATGAATTTAGAGCGCTGGTTTGAGCAGTTTTTAGGCAGTGTCGAAGATGTCCCCTCAGTGTTGCTGACGGAAGGCATTGAGCCGATTCCCATTGCCGACGGGCCGTACACCGATAAGCCCAACCCTCACGCCTGGATGTCACCGCGCAATGCCCTGGTGTATGTCGAAAACATCCGCCAAGCCTTTGTCGAACTCGACCCGGAGAACGCCGATATCTACAACGCCAACGCGGCTGCCTACAGCGAAAAATTACGCGCCATTGATGCCCAGTTAGCCGCTGATCTGGAGCAGGTGCCGGACGACCAGCGCTTTCTGGTGAGCTGTGAAGGAGCCTTTTCTTACCTGGCCCGCGACTACGGCCTAAAAGAAATCTATATGTGGCCGATCAACGCGGAGCAGCAGTTCACGCCTAAACAAGTCCAGAGCGTGATCGAACAGGTGGAAACCAATGACGTGCCGACGATTTTCTGCGAAAGCACGGTGAGTGATGAGGGGCAAAAGCAGGTCGCCGAGACCACGGGCTCGCGCTTTGGCGGCAACCTATATGTCGATTCTCTCTCAACCGAAGAAGGCCCGGTGCCGACGTTCCTCGACCTGCTGGAATATGACGCTCGGATCATTAGCAACGGCCTATTGGCCGGCGCAAATACGCAGTCAGGCAATTAGTGGCGATCGCTGAGTCTTAAGTGAGGCATGACAATCCCGTTCAATACTCAACACTCAGACCCTAGAATTCACAATTCACATCTGAAATCCAGCTATCGCCTTTAGCTTCTCTCTTTGTCCCTGCCTGAAAAACCGCAACCCATGCCTCCTTCCCCCCGCCTACTCTGCACCCTCTACCCGCCACGAGCCCACGTTTGTAGCTTCCATCAAGAGAAACGAGATTAACTATGCCAGCCACTCTGCCCCGCCTGGATATCGCGGTCGAGAATGTGAGCGTCACCTATAACAACGCTCGCCTCGCCCTGTATAACGCCACCTGCACCGTAGAACCCGGTACCATCACCGCCCTCGTGGGCCCTAACGGCAGTGGTAAATCCACCCTGTTTAAATCGATCATGGGGTTTTTGCGCCCGAGTCAGGGTCAGGTGCGCGTTGGTGGTTTGCCGGTACCAAAGGCACAAAAGCAGCAGCTGATGGCCTATGTTCCCCAATCCGATGAAGTGGACTGGAACTTTCCGGTGAGCGTGTTTGACGTGGTGATGATGGGGCGCTACGGCTACATGAACCTGTTGCGAATGCCCCGTGCCAAAGATCGCCGTCTGGTCATGGAAAGCCTAGAGCGAGTGGGCATGGTACCGTTCCGCGATCGCCAAATTGGTGAGCTATCGGGCGGTCAAAAGAAACGCGCCTTTTTGGCGCGGGCTTTGGCGCAGGAAGGCAAGGTGATTTTGCTGGACGAGCCCTTTACCGGCGTCGATGTCAAAACTGAGAAGGGCATCGTTGATCTGCTGCTGCAGTTACGGGATGAAGGCCACACGATTTTAGTATCAACCCACGATCTGGCCTCGATCGCGACGTTTTGCGATCGCACGATTTTGCTCAATCGTACGATTTTGGCCGAGGGCAACACCCAGGAAACCTTCACCAAAGAGAATTTAGAACTCACCTTTGGCGGCCTACCCATGGTGAATTTGGAGCACATGTTGCCGTCGGCAGAGGTCAGTTCATGAGCGCTGTCATCGCCGCCTTGCCCGGATGGGACTGGCTGGTAGAACCCCTGCAATACGGCTTTTTAGTCCGGGCGATTTGGGTGAGTGCCTTTGTGGGCCTGGTCTGTGCCGTGCTCTCTTGCTACATCACGCTGAAAGGCTGGTCGCTGATGGGCGATGCCATTTCCCATGCCGTGGTGCCAGGAGTGGTTATTGCCTATGCGCTCAACATTCCCTTTGCGATTGGGGCGTTTGTGTTTGGCTTTGGGGCCACCGTCGCGATCGGCTATATCAAATCCAGAACGCGGCTTAAGGAAGACGCCGTCATCGGCATTGTCTTCACGGGCTTCTTTGCCTTTGGCCTAGTCTTGGTCACCAAAATCCCCAGCAACATCAATCTGTTTCACATCCTGTTTGGCAATGTATTGGGCATCTCTCCGCAAGACATCATCCAAACCCTAATTGCGGGTGTGATCACGCTGGTAGTCATTTTGGTGCGTCGCAAAGATCTCTTACTGTTTTGCTTTGACCCCAACCATGCCAAGGCCATTGGGCTGCGAACGCAGGTCATGTACTACACGCTGCTATCAGTACTGGCCCTGACGATTGTGGCCGCCCTGCAGACGGCGGGTATTATTTTGGTCATCTCGATGCTTGTAACGCCGGGGTCGATTGGCTATTTGCTCAGCGATCGCTTCGATCACATGCTGATCATCTCGGTGGCGAGCAGCGTTTTTTCCTGTGTGATGGGCACTTATTTAAGCTACCACTTTGATGTCTCCACCGGCGGCAGTATCGTGGTGCTCTTGACGCTGCTATTTGTGATGGCTATGATCTTCGCGCCCAAATACGGCATCCTGGCGCAAGAGTTGCGGAAGCGATCACCTCAAACTCTAGAGGACGACGCCCAAAAGCAGCAGGTGGTTGTCGATCAGGCGTAAGCGTGATCCTTCGTGATTGGACTCCCCATAGAATTTCAGAAAAGCAAGGGAGCTAAGGGGGCAAAGGAGCCAGAGTTGTCTCTTGCTTCAGAAAAATCGGTCAAAGCGGTAAAGCGATAGGCAATGGGGCAAGTTGACCTAACGCAGTCTGCCAAGGCAGGAATTGAGCGTTGCTTGTGGGGGTTTACCCAAGGGTCAGAATTTCGGGAACAAACCCAGAATTCCTGTCATTGCAGCTCATGGTTATGACTGAGCGATCGCATCTTTCAGCGTGTTCACCACCCGGACTTGGGTCGCTTCGTCAATCTCAGGCCAGATGGGCAGGCTCAGCACTTCAGAGGCCACCTGTTCGCTCGTGGCACAAGTGGCAAACTGGCCATCGTAGACGGGTAAGCGGTCTTGCGGAATGGGGTAGTAGATCATTGCCCCAATGCCGTGGTCAGCAAGATAAGCCTTGACGGCGTCCCGCTGACGGCCTAAAACCCTGATGGTGTATTGATGAAAGACGTGACCCGCTGTGATCATCGGTGCGACAACATTTGGCACCGGCTCTAGCAGCCGATTATAGGTCTCAGCCACCTGCCGCCGCTGCTGATTCCACTGATCAATATAGGGTAGTTTGACGCCCAAAATGGCCGCTTGCAGGGCATCTAACCGCGAGTTGTAGCCCAGCATCTCGTTGTGATAGCGCTTTTTCTCGCCGTGGACTCTGAGCTGACGCGCCATCGCCGCCACGGCATCATCGTTCGTCGTGATCAGGCCAGCATCCCCATAGGCCCCGAGATTTTTAGTGGGAAAGAAGGAGAACGCTCCGGCATCGCCGATCGCCCCAATCCGCCGGCCAGTGAGGCGATCGCGCCGATCATCATCACACTGCTGCTGGCAGCCGATGCAGTCGCCCTGGTAAACCGCCCCAAACGATTGAGCGCAGTCTTCTAACACCTTGAGGTGATATTCGGCGGCGATCGCCTGAATTTGCGCCATCGCCGCTGGGTTGCCAAACAGATGGACGGGCAAAATAGCTTTCGTTTTGTCAGTAATCTGAGCGCGAATTTGGGCGGGATCCAGGTTAAAAGACGCCGCCTCAATATCTACAAAAACCGGCGTTGCCCCGATGCTACTAATTGACTCTGCTGTGGCAAAAAAGCTAAAGGGAGTAGTAATCACCTCATCCCCCGGCTCAACGCCCAGGGCTCTGAGGCTAATGATCAGCGCATCCGTGCCCGAGTTGACGCCGATCGCGTGCTTTACCCCTAAATAGTCGGCAGCGGCAGCCTCAAACTGTTGGACTTCCGGCCCCAAGATAAATTGACCAGACTCTAACACTCGGTCAATGGCCGCCTTAATCTCAGCCTTGATGACCTGATATTGGGGCTTTAGGTCGAGAATAGGAACCTTTTGACTCACGCTAACCGCCTCATTTGCTTGCACAGAGCCACGATAGAAACCCGCCGTTTCAACCGGCACCGCAGCCTTTTGCATCAAACTCTATCACGTGCAGGAACTTCCTTTTTGCCAACATCCGGTGGTCAGATTTGACCTGCCGGAGTCTGCAGACTTGTCCTGTCCTAGGTGAACTACGGGCCGCTCGCTCCTCTACTGATGAGCATCAGACAAGTGCTATGGGCAACGATTCACTATCCTGTCCTACGGTGACTCACCGACCAAAAGAAGATCATCTAACACCTTACTCACCGAAAATCACTCGCTACGTTCCTAATTTTTCAAGTGCAGCAACTTGTTATGAGCTGCTCAATATCACTGCCCATAGTATTTAGAA
>JBCBJQ010000146.1:0-11073 GCA_038523235.1 Cyanobacteria bacterium J06626_4 | reverse complement strand
CAACGAAATTTTAGATGAATACTCAACGGTATTCGATGATTATCCACTTTTAGAGTTCATTTCGATGAGAGATATGGCATTTGCGTTGTTCGCTGATGGGGATAACTCATCAGACACAGCTTTCGATAATGCTCTTGAAGTTTTATCAAAAATTGATGGCATTTCAGATAAGGAACGTAACAGTAGAAGAATGATAATTGAAGATTTCCGAGAGAATAATGACCTTTTAGAGTCATACATTGAAGTAGGGTTTGCTTTTGCTGAGTTGGTGGTTCATGATTTTGAGAGTGCAGAAAATGCCTTCATTGAAGCAGGGCATGAAAAATTCTACGGTTGTTATAGAGAATAGTACTCGATAAGTGACATCTTACAAATAGGTTAAAGTTTATTAGCTTCAGAAGTGGGGATCAAACAATATTGCTTTCCATAAAGTAAAGCAAATCCTGTCCTTGTCAACTATATCGCCATTCAGCAGTTATTTGTGGAACTAGACGTCACGCCCCAAATTTTAGAAGTGGGTGAAGTTAAGCATTACAGCGCAGAAAATATCGACATTTTTGTCGGGGATATTTTTCAGGTTTCTAGCGAGATGTTGGGCTCAGTGGATGCCATTTATGATCGGGCCGCTTTGGTAGCTTTGCCAGCGGATGTGCGCGATCGCGATACCGCTCACCTTAGGTAAATTGGTTACTCAAGCGTCATTGATGTTGGTCTGTGGTGTGAGCTATCGAGAGGGTGAACCCAGACAATTGATGGAATCGAGTTAGTCTTTGACGTTGAATGAGATAGCCGAGTCAGAGATCGCGGCGATCTCGGCTTGAGTTTGATGCCGATTCTCTGCCGATTCAACTCAGTCCCCCATCACTTCCTGACCCATCCAGCCTCTGTCGCCCCAAAATCGAGGACTGGGATGAGACCAGGTTGTGTAAAGTCTGCTTGTCTTTATGGAAAGCAAGCCTTACACTTTTGATCATGAAGATGCTCTCTCATTCAAGCAGGTTCACTATGTATGCTCCTTATCGTAAGTATGTGATTGAACTCGCGATGACGATGGCGATGTATACGATGGCGGTGTTCATCGCCCTGTCCTTATTAAATCGGTACCCCGATAGTGCGTTACGAGTACCGATGGCACTGTTGCCAGTTATCCCGTCCTGTTATGTGCTCGTTGTGGTGGTGCGGCTGCTGAGACGGGTGGACGAATTTCATCGTCAGTTTCACATTGAGGCACTCGGCTTTGCCTTTGCGGGTACCGCAGTGGTCAGCTTTACCTACGGTTGGCTACAAGTCGCTGGGTTTCCGCCAGTCAGCTGGCTATATGTGTGGCCGCTGATGGGGGCGATGTGGATTGTTGGCGTTAACTGGTCATCACGCCGATATCGATGAAAAGTAAACTGCGCGTGCTGCGAGCTGAACGGGAGTGGTCACAAGCAGACCTGGCCGAGCGGCTAGAGGTGTCGCGACAAACGATTAATGCCATTGAGACGGGCAAATATGACCCCAGTCTCTTGCTAGCATTTAAAATTGCGCGCCTGTTTGAACTGCCCGTTGAGGCAGTTTTCTTCCCTGACGATGTGGCAGCAGGTGCAAAGCTGAATCCGGAAGACGCAGAGCAGAAGTGAAGCCCCTGCTTTCTAAAACAACGTCAGTTCGGGTTAAGGCAAAACCTGTTACTTTCCCCTTCTGGGAGGGGTGTCCGCAGGACGAGGTGGGTTTCTCCGACGGCTTGAACCCACCCCATCAGCCCCTCCCAAGAGGGGATTTGGCCCTCAAACTACCCGCAGATCCCTTGTCAGTCTTATCCCGAACTCAGGTTAAAACACGTCGGCAGGGTCAGCGGAGCGCAGCTTATTCATGGCGATCGCCCCTGATAGGCCACACATCACCAGCGTCAAGAGAAACACCGTGATCGCGACCTGGGTTTTCATCACCAGGGGAATGCGGGTCAAGAGCGTCAGCAGATGGTAGACGCCATAGGAGGCCAGGTAACCGGGGATGAAGCCCATCACGGCCAGGACGATCGCCTCTTGCCACACGACCCAGAGTAAACGGCGATCGCTGTACCCCATCGCCTTGAGGGTGGCGTATTCGGGCAGGTGGTCGCTGATGTCGGTGTACAGCACTTGATACACGATGACGATGCCCACGATAAAGCCCATCATGGCCCCAAAGTTGAGAATCTTGCCGTTGGGTAGCGAGGCGCGAAACGCTTGCTCAGCGTCCGCCAATTCTGACTGCGTCAGAATATTGATGGAATTGGGTAACGTGGCTGCGAGGGTTTGCCGCACCGTTTCTCGATCAGCCCCCGCCTCTAAAGTCAACACGCCGACGCTGACATTTTCTAACCTCTCGACGCCAAACCACTGCGTATAAGTCCAATCGCTCATGACCAGGTGACCGTTATCAAACAGAGTGCTGCCCAGACTAAACAGACCCGTGACATACACGCGCTGGTTGTCCATCAGGGTCGTGACGCGGCCCTGTTGCTCAAAGAGGGCGGCAATGGGGCCAAATTTTTCTTGGCCGAGGCGATCGTAGAGCACGGTGCCCGGCGTCGAAATGCGGTCAATCTGTTGATCGACCTCGGGGATCGATAGCACCGGCTGAGTCGGGTTGAAGGCTAAGATTTTGACCGCGTTAGGAAACAGCTGAAAGGTGGACTCTGGTTCAGCTTCGTCTAGAGCGGCGATCGCCTCGGGCGTCAGATCCTGAGGGTTGACCCAATCGGCAAACTCAATGTACAGCGGGCTGGCGATCGCCACGCCATCCACAGCGTCGGCCTGATAGAGATAGATTTTGGGAAACGTGCCCAGATCAATATTGGGAGCATAGGCCGAAACGAGGAACAGATCGCCTTGCAGGTGATCGGGCACGAGCGTCAACCCATCAAACAGCATGGCCCGCAGCCCCAACTGGGTAAAGATCAAAATATTGGCAAATGCCACGCCAATGATGGCCACCAGCAGCCGAATTTTGCGGTGGCTCAGTTGCGCCCACCCTAAAGGCTTGTGGGTCTCCCACCAGATGCGCAGCGATCGCCGCCCTTTACCCCGCTTCATGGCGTCTCCGGGGCGCTGGTATTGATCTCGATCCGCACCTGCATGTTCGTCAGGCTAGCGACCTGGGGGCTATCCTCAGGGTGAACGCGGATGTGGACTTCCACCACCCGTTGGTTTTCGTCGGTGGTGGGGTTAGTCGAGCCATCCGCTAGACTGCGCGTGCCAATTTGCAGACCGACATGTTCGACCTGCCCGCGAAGGATGCCGGTGAAGCCGCCGTATTCACTGGTGATGGTCGCCGGTTGCCCCACCCTAACTTTGAGAATATCGGTTTCGTAAACCTCAGCGATCGCCTGCATTTCACTGGTTTGACCGAGTTCAGCAATGCCCTCCTCGGTATTGACTCGCTCACCGACACGGGTATTAAGGCGCAAAATCTGCCCCGCCACCGGCACCCGCACTTGAGTATCGGCTAAATCGGCCCGCCGCTGCTCGACGGCAATCTGCGCCCGCTCTAGCTCAGCTTGAGCCACCTGCACATCCACCGGCCGCACCTCTTGCAAGGTGGCGAGGGTTTCGCGTTCCCGTTCAATCTGCTCGGTGCGGGTTTGCTGGCTGTTCTGGAGCTGCGCCTGCCGTTCGGCTAAAGTGGCACGGGCCACATCCAGCGCTTCTTGAGACTCATCGCGCACTTGCTGGCTGATGGCTCCGGCCGCGACCAAGTCTTGATTCCGCTGATAGGTGACGGCCGCCTGGCTCAGGGACGCCTCGGCCCGAGCGATCGCCGCTTCCCGTTCCTCGATTTCATGGCGCTGCTGGACTTCAAGCGCCTCAATCGCTTCTCGCTGAGCGGCAATTTCCGCCGTCTTGGCATTCCCAGCGCGCATCTGCTCCAGTTTTGCCTGGTAAACGCCCACCGTTTTTTCCGCCTCTTCTAAATCTCGCTGGCGGCGTTCATAGCCTTGCAAAATGGCAATTATCTGCCCCGCTTCCACAAAGTCACCTTCGGCCACCAAGATCTGGTTGACCCGACTGTCTTCGGCATTGGGCACTGACAGCTGAATCACTTCGCCTTTGGGCACCAACCGTCCTAGAGCGACGACGCGATTGGCCACCGCCACATTTGCCGGTGGTGCTGACGGGGCGACGACTTCGGGGGTGGTCTCTGCCTGCGAGAAGGCTGCACACCCGGAACAGGTAAGGACGATGCCGAATAGCCAACGCCAATGGCGGCTTTGAGAATTAGCGAACTTCTTGGTAGGAAACACTATCATTAGCCATAAACTGCACCCCGTTCCAACGATTTCGCCAAATCGACCGAACTGAATCATCGAGTAATTGCGTCGCCCTCGGCCAGTCATGCTGAGGCCAATCATTCTGGAAGCTTTGAATTTAGGGTTGAGCAACCCCGACACAGGCCAGCAAAGGAGAGCTGTTGCCCCGGTGATGGCCCTAACTTTCGCTCTGGTTGAGTCCCGCCCAAATTCTCTAGGAAAATCTATTTTGCCAGCGAATACCCTGTATATTATGAGACTGATTCCTATTTAGGAAGCCTTGTTTTTGAAAAGTCATCGAATGACCTCATCGTCACCTGCTACCGCTGTCGGTTTACAGACGCAGCTCTGGCTCCTATTACGCATGTCTGGGCCGCTGCTGCAAACCTGGCGATTGGGTGGACTGCTGGTGCTTTTGGGAGTGCTCGCGATCGCCAGCGGTGGGTTTCTCGTTTGGGAAAGTATTCAGCGCGGCGAATTCATTTCGGCTTTGGCGGCGCGCGATGCGGAGCGCTTTCAGCAAGCCCTCTTCACGTTTGTGGGAATTCTGCTGGCGAGTGCCCTGTTGCTCTCTGTCGTTGCCTTTATCCGCGATACCGTTGGTTTGCGGTGGCGGCAGGGGTTGACGCGCCAATTTTTAGAAAACTATCTGCACGATCGCGCCTATTACCGACTCACGTTACCCACCGCAATCGCGCCCATCGATAACCCGGATCAACGCCTGTCAGAAGATATTCGACAAGTGACCCAAACGTTAGTGCTGGTCGGCGTGATGGCGCTGGAGTCAGCCGTGCAGCTGGTTGGGTTTATCGGCGTTTTGTGGGTCATCTCCACCACCCTGACCGGCTTTTTGCTGGTCTACGCTCTCGTGGGAACGGCGATCGCCACCCTGATTTTTGGCCCCCGCCTCACCCGCATCAATGCCGAGCAGCTCAAGCGTGAAGCAAACTTCCGTTTTGGCTTGATCAACGTGCGCGAGCATGCCGAATCGATCGCCTTTTATCGCGGTCAGCCCGCCGAGGCAGCGGCGCTCAACCAATTTTTTGCCGGGGTGGTGACTAACTTTAATCGGCTGATTCGCTGGCAATTGGGACTCGACTTTTTTCAAAATGGCTATCAGTATCTCACTTTCATTTTGCCGAGTCTGATTTTGGCCCCGAGTATTCTGGCGGGTCAGTTAGAGGTAGGAGCAATCGTCCAGTCGCAGGCGGCCTTCGATCGCATCTGGCTCTCCCTCAGTCTCATCGTCGTGCAGTTTGAGCAGCTGACCATGCTAGCGGCCAGCATCAGCCGCTTGGGCACGCTGGCCCAGTCGTTGCAAACGATGCAAGTCCAGGGAGATGGCGCGATCGTACGGCAACCTGGCTTAATGCTGGGAGTGCAAGATCTGACCATTGCCACCCCCGATGGTCAGCGGTCCCTGTGTGAGCACCTGTCGCTGACGATCGCGCCGGGACAGAGTCTGCTGGTAACAGGGCCGAGCGGCGTCGGCAAAAGTTCGCTGATGAAGACTTTGGCGGGTTTGTGGACCACTGGCCAAGGCCATCTCACGGCGCCGCCCGACACGCTGTTTGTGCCGCAGCAGCCGTATTTACCCTTGGGCACGCTGCAGCAACAACTCCTCTATCCCCAAGAAGCCCCTGTCGCTGCTGATACATCATTAGTGCAGGTGCTAGAGCAAGTGGGCTTGCCGCAACTCGCCCAGGTGCCTCTCGATACCGAGGCCGACTGGTCGCAACGGCTTTCGTTAGGCGAGCAACAGCGGCTGAGCTTTGCCCGCGTATTGCTCCAAAGTCCGCCCTACGTGATTTTGGACGAGGCCACCAGTGCCGTCACGCTGGCGCAAGAGCAAGCCCTATATCAACAATTAGTCGAACGGGGCATTACCGCCGTGAGTGTGGGCCACCGTGAGAGCTTGCGGCCCTATCATGCGCAGATCTTGACCCTGCGACCGGACCGCACTTGGACGTTGCAGACCCAGCCGGATGACGCTGATGTTTGAGCCCTCCCGCTGGTTAGAACGCCCCCGCTGGCAACACATTTGGCCCGTGCTGTGGCCCTACTGGGTCTCGCGGGAAAAGTGGGGCGCTTGGGGATTAATGACGGTACTGGTATTGGTGCTGCTGATCCGCACGGCTTTGCAGGTGCTGTTTCTGATTTTTGGGGGCGAGGTGACGTCGGCACTGGCGGCTCAGGATGGCGACCGCTTTGTGCAGGCGATTCTGATTTTCCTCGGCATCTTGGTGGTCGGAGTACCCTTTGCTTCCCTGGCCGGTTATATTGCCGCCAAGTTAGGACTGTACTGGCGCGAGTGGTTGACGCGGCGCTATCTCCATCGCTATCTAGACGGCACTCAGTTCTACCAGCTGCGCCTGCAGGGTCGATTGGATAATCCCGATCAGCGCATCGAGGCCGACATTCGCACCCTGACCCAAGAGTCTCTCAAGTTTTGGATGATTGGCCTGGAGTCTATTTTTCAACTATTGGGCATCGCTGGGGTGCTCTGGGCGATTTCGCCGCCGCTGATGGCGTTTTTGGTGGTCTACTCGATTGTCGGGACCGCGATCGCCACCCTTTTCTTTGGCCGTCGGTTGGTGGGCATTAACTTTGAGCAGTTGCGGCAAGAGGCCGACTTTCGCTTTGGGTTGGCCCACATTCGCGAAAATGCCGAAGCGATCGCGCTCTATCGTGGCGAAGCCCCCGAACTACGCCAGAGCTGGGGCCAATTTCTGCGGGCCTTTTTCAACTTTAAGCGCCTGATTCGGTGGCAGTTGGGGCTCAACCTGTTTCAAACTCACTATCGCTACGCCACCTTTGTGATTCCGGGGCTGATTCTCGCGCCGCGCCTATTTGCCGGAGAGCTGGAAATTGGCAATGTGACCCAGGCCGGGGCTGCCTTTAGCCTGATGCTGGGAGCCCTGGCCCTGATTGTGCTGCAGATGCAGCAGCTCACCAACCTGGCAGCAGCCACCCAGCGTTTAGGCCAGCTCGATGAGGCTCTCACGCGACCGGCAATCCCGGCTAATGTCTCCCAGATTCAGCGGCAGCCAGGAGAAATCATTGCGCTCGATCAGCTCACGGTACAAACCCCAGACGGGCAAACCACCCTGGTGCAGGAGTTGTCGGTGGCGATCGCGGCACAACAAAATTTGCTCATTATGGGTGCGAGTGGCGTGGGCAAAAGTTCGCTGCTGCGAGCGATCGCGGGCCTGTGGCAGGTCGGTGCGGGCACCCTGACCACCCCTGACGCCAGCCACCTGATGTTTCTGCCACAGCAGCCCTACTTGATTCGAGGCACTCTACGAGAACAGCTCCTCTACCCACAATCAACGACCTCAGTGACCCCAACCGACACCGATTTAGTCGCGGTGCTGACCCAGGTGAATTTGGCCGAGTTGGGCGATCGCTGGGGCGGCTTAGATGGCGGCCAGGATGACATGTTTACCCTTTCCCCAGGGGAACAACAGCGCCTTGCCTTTGCTCGCCTGCTGTTGCAAGTGCCCCGCTACGCGCTGCTCGATGAAGCCACCAGCGCCCTCGACCTCGACAACGAAACGCGACTCTACAGCGCCCTGCAAGCGACTCCAACCACCTTTATCAGCGTCGGCCATCGACCCTCTTTGCGAAAATTCCACCAGCAAGTCTTAGAGCTTACGCCAGGACAGGGCTGGAGATTGGGGGCGATTTCGAATCATTAAACTCGGTTTGAATCTATTACCTTGACCAAGAAGAAAGCGTTTCAGACAATTTGGATCTAATGGTTCAAATCAGCGGCAGCAAGTCTTCTTAAACCAGAAGAACCAGTTGTTTTGTCTATCCGTTACATTTGATTAGTTAAATGGATTTTACTATAGGCGTTGTATAGAACTAATCCAGTCAAGATATTTCGAAATACGAACGTAATATTCCCATACTCCATATACTCCTTCTTTTTCATTGCCTTTTAAGTCTTGACCAGAGCTGATTCCTGCAAGTGACCAACCCGATTCAGTCTGAATCAAAGCAGGTCCACCACTATCTCCAGGACCACTGATGCCTTCTAAATCAGTAGTATCAGGCGGCTTATCGAAATAGAATACTAGCCATTGTTCATCCACTTCTTCAATGCGATTAGTCGCTAAGCGGAATTGACCATCAGCTTTTTCTACACCAGTTAATCCAGTTCCAAAATCACCCCATCCCATGAAAGTGACACTTTGCCCAAGTTCATCATCTTGAAAATAGAGGGGAATTGGCAAAATATCTAAAACAGGTTGAGTCAATTGAATGAGAGCAATGTCATTTTTGATCCTTATGATTTCTTCGTCATCTTTCCATAGTGAATGCAGAATTATTTGCCTGATATCATATCTCTTATCGGCAATTGTCAAATAGTCTTTAGTAGATTCAATTTCATCAGCAACATGTGCGGCGGTAAGCACCCAGCTAGAGGCAATAAGCATGCCCATGCCGTCACATACAAGTATTTCATCTTCTTGATGATTGGCAACTTGAAATACTGCTGGAAATAGATCACTATTAGCCAGGTAAAGATGAGGATGAATATCATGGCGAATAATCATAAATCATTGATACCTGGTGTCTTATAATTTGTAAAAAGATGACGATCTAAAAACTGATACGCTCTTTTACGCATCTCCTCAGAAAAGCCATGCTTCCCAGGATAGATTTGCCACTCTAATTCACCTGCCATAAATGCCGATTTGGCATACTCATAAATATCTTCAATATCTTGACTCCATTTATCAGCATCAGTGCCTAGTATGAGTAGGTGAGCTGGCTCGACTAATCGCACAATATCTTCGATGTCACCCCATGCTAATAAGCCAGGAACAACATAATCAAACTGAATGCCGATATCTTGTGTCAACATTGTCTTGAATTTTGTAGACCCACAACTACTGACTGCCACCTTAATTCTGCGATCAAAAACGGGTGCAAACAACGCAGTTCTACCACCATAAGAATGACCAATGAAGCCGATTCTAGTTGCATCTACCTGCGACAAACTCTGAAGTAAATCGATCCCGGCACTGATATCAAACAACACTTTACCCAGAAGGGTTTGCCCTTGCATTAATCGGTTGTGGAGTTGGTGAGCATGATATTGCACTGGATTGGCGGCTCCGGCTCTTTCTTCAAAGCAAATGGCATCGGGAGCCAGAGTGACATAGCCTCGTGCTGCCAGTTCTTTGGCATAAACTTGGTCCGGTGAACCTGTAGGACCGACAACTTCGCTTTTACCCAGTGACCAGTTTGCTGCATGTTGATGAAAGCAATAAATGGCAGGGAGCGCTGCACTGATGTTTTTAGGAACACAGAGAAATGCGGAAATTGTTTCTTCTGCCTCAGATGAATAGCCAATTTTTTGACGAACGAATGCCCCACAGTCTACTTCCTCAAACACCTGGAAGTTCAATTCACTTTTGGTGGGCATCTCACCTAGCAAGGAAAAGAAATGGGGGCTATCCATGGCAGTCGTAGTGCTGAGTCTGAGATCACTCTGAATGCTAACAAATCGCCTTTTGAACTGCTTTCACAACCCGAAATGTAAGCAAGACAATGGCCACAATCACCGGACCAAAACGAACAATTCTCCATTTCAAACAGCCCAGCTTCGCCGCTCCGGCACATGACATTGTTATTCGCAGTTTTCCGAACTATGGAGCCCGCAAAATCTTTTCCATCTTGCGACCTTTCGCTAACTCGTCCACCAACCTGTCCAGGTATCTAGCCTGTTGGGTCAACGGTGTCTCAATGTCTTCAACTCGATAGCCACAAATCGAGCCGGTGATCAGACTCGCATTTGGGTTGACCGTGGCCTCGGCAAAGAATTGCTTAAACGTAGCGTCATCTCTAATTAGGCGCTGCAGATCGTTTACATTGAAACCAGTCAACCATGAAATGACTTGATGTAGTTCTTCTACAGTTCGACCCTTCTTCTCAACCTTGGCAACATAGTGCGGATAAACAGAGGAGAACGTCATATTTGCGATCCGCTCGTCGTGATCTTTGGTGGTCTTCATTTTAGATTTCTGGATTGCTTACGCAGCGGGCAACGTATAGATATGAGATTTCAGCGCGGATAACTGATTAGAGTGACCCTGTTTAGTTTAGTGTGTCAGCCCAAATAGTATACATGAACTAATTTCTGCGGTTGGGTTTCGTCTCTTATCACAACCTAATGAATGCGCGCCTCATTTATGACAACCTATTTATTTCAGCGTTTATCCTTTCATCTGGGGTGTGGGCCGTCATCAAGCCTGTCTCTGAACAGCGCCCTTGAAAGATATTCCCTTCCAGATCCCAGCCATCACAGACTGTGTCGCCGTGGTACGCCCACTCCTGCGTGACATCGTTAAAGTGACCGCTCCATTGGTGAACGCGGGCTCGCAATTCAGCCAGGTTCTCGTGGATGAAAAAGACCGGCTTAATGGGGGTGGCTTCCCGCGCTTGGGGAGGACAGGTGACGTGTACTGAATTGGCAATATCTGTCGGTGCCTGTAGCAACACCAACTCACACTCATCGGCCATCAAAGCCGCAGACTCATCGTCCGATTCGCGAACGCGAAACCCCAAGACGTTGACGTAAAAGTCAATCATCGGCTGCAGTGCGATCGCATAAATCATTAATCCAAATTTCATGGTGTTCTCTGGTTTTTGGGTGATCGCCGCAGTTGCAGGTGAAAATCTGTTTCACCTATTTGAGCAAACCCTAAACTTTAGACCTCTTGCAGATTAAATCGAATTGTCTGAATCAAGCAGCCTGGGCATATTCCAGGTTATAGAAGGCAGCAATC
>JBCBJQ010000145.1:0-12167 GCA_038523235.1 Cyanobacteria bacterium J06626_4 | reverse complement strand
CACTGAGAGAACCATCTACTGCATGCTAAAGGTCATCACTTTTATCAATAGCAACTCTGTTGGTAAAAGTGGTGACAGCGGAAAAACTATGTTAAAGGACTACGACGCGAGCCCTATAGTGCCTCTTCCTATTCAGGAAAGACAACATCCTCATAAGTTTGTGTCAAATAAACTTGTAGATTTATACTCTCTAGAAGTAAATTCTCATGGACAACAGAAATTTCCAAGGCATCAGTCACTCCTGGCAAGTCTCAATTCGCTCTATAGCCAAGAATCCTCAGAGATCGATCATGCTCTGGCACAGGCGTAGCTCGCGGCTCTCCCCCATGAGGACTGGTAAGTGTATCTCAGCGCGATCTGGTGGGCTAGTTGGCCTGATCCGAAAGATGCGGACGTCTGTTGCTTTAACGTTTCAACTTTCAAAGTCTATATCCTTTGCTTCGTAAAGCTTCTGGATAGTAGGGTGCTGAGCACTAGGCGATCGCCACCGCGCCACCCCGCCGCAGATCGCCTGCTCCATGCATGGCCCCAGTCTCATCACAAGCCACCGCATTTACCCCACCAAAAAACATATTTTGCTGCTGCCAGGCGATCGCTTCCGTTGTCTCCGCCGGTTGGGTCCGCGCCACAATATCAGCCGCATAGCCCGGTTCCACATGCAACGTCCCGCGCTCCCAATGCAGACGCGGGGCCATGATGGCGTCAGTCAACGGCATATCAAAATCCAGCGCGTTGGAAATTACCTGCAAAATTGCCGTTCTAATGCGGTTAGAGCCCCCCGAGCCCAGCACCCATCGCGGTCGTCCGTCTTTGAGAATCAGGGTCGGCGCCATCATCGACGAAATTCGCTGATTCACCTTCCATTGATGAAAGCCGTGGGGATGCAGATCTTCTTCGCCGAGCATGTTGTTGACCATAATCGCCGTGTGCGGAATCACGTAAGACGACCCCTCCCCATTGGAGGTTGTCACGCTGGCCGCATTCCCCTCCGCATCGATCGCGCTCACATGGGTCGTACTGCCTAACCGATTCACCGTGCCCTTGAGGGTTTCTTGATAGGGCCACAGCTGCTCGTCAGCCAAAAACGCAGCGGCTACCCCCGGTTCATACAGTCGATTGTCGTACCCTTGACGACGCGCCGCATTGGTCAAAGCCATTACGTTCGTCAAGCTGGTCAAATGCTCGGGTGAGCCGTAGGCCATGCGATGCAGGTCAACCTGCGACAACAGCTTCAGGGCAAACCCAATCAGTGCTCCCCCCGAACTTGGGGGTGGGTTCGTCACCACCGTCGCATTCCGATAGCGCAGACTCAGCGGTTGGCGCTCGATCACCTGATACTGCTGCAAATCTGCTCGCGTGAGATAGCCGCCCGCCGTTTGGCAATCTTGGGCGATTTGCTGAGCGATCGCGCCCTCATAAAAAAAAGATGTCCCCTCCTTTACCAGCTGTGTCAGAGCATCCGCCAAGGCCGGCATCACTAGAGTATCCCCCGCTGTCAGCAGCTGACCGGCTGGCGCATACAGACTACGCACCGCTTGGGAAGCGGTCAAAATCGGTTTCAGCACGGTATACACATAGGCCAAAAAAGGGGTTACCGTCACCCCCGCTCGGGCATGGTGAATCGCAGGCTCGGCGATCGCGGCCAAGGGCAGCTGTCCCAACTGGTCATGCACCTGCAGCAGTCCGGCGATCGCCCCCGGCACGGCCATGGAGCCCAAGCCAATGTGAAACTCTTGCACCGTATCGCCAAAGTTCGCGTGGATGGGGTAAAAGTCAGGCGCTTGGCTCAAGCGATTGCGGCGGGGCGTTTGCGTAAAGAAATCAAACAGGCGATTTTCACCCGCTGCCGTGTGTGCCAGCAAAAAGCCCCCGCCCCCCGCTGACGTCAGCACTGACTCGGTTACCCAGGCCGTCATCACGGCTGCGATCGCGGCGTCAAAGGCGTTGCCCCCCTGCTTTAACATGGCGGCACCCGCTTCCGCCGTGAGGGCATGCCCCGCTGCCACCACGCCCCGGCTCGGCACCTGAAGATGAACCATCGCTAACGTTGCCACCTCGCTGGAATGTAGTGTTGGCCAGTTCGCCGACGACACGGATTCAAGGGAAACTCCCATGTCGTACAAGCGTTCTAGCCCGCAGTCTTGCCCCAATCAGATCGGTGACTGCGCTAAAACAATGCCTCCTACTCTACCGCTATGTATCGAACGGCGGATAGGCTTGTGGTCAGGTCGCTACACCGTTCACCCAGCGCACCAGCAAGAACGACGCTGAGACTTAGCCGCTCAGATTTTGCCATCGAAAATGCGCCGATCTGAGCTATCTTTATTAAACGGTTCTTGCAATCCCTCTGAGCACCGTAACCTTCCCACGCGGATGTGGTGGAATTGGTAGACACGCACGCTTGAGGGGCGTGTGGCTTTGCTGTGCGAGTTCGAGTCTCGCCATCCGCATTAAATTATTACTATTGCGATCGCGTTGAATTTTGTGACTTATGCTTCCACAATTCAACTTCGTTCAGGTTATGCGAAAAGCGATGGGCTGGCAGAGTGCAATTTTGAACTTTAGAGTGCTTGCAAGTGGATTAGATGTGTTCACTTTACGCTTCTGTAACTGTCCAACTTGTAGGTAAAGTCACGTATTGTCTACGGCAACAATTTAATCATCTCGTTGAACTGATAGCCTGCCACCAATGCCTGTAGTTTTGCCGCCAGGGCAGCTTGCTCCAGGGGGATTTCCTGAATCAGGCACTGCACCTTTTTGCCTTCCAGACCGCAGGCCGCCTCATACAATTGTGCTTGCCACTGAGACGGCATGGCCTTGAAGCTCACGGCAAAATCGGGAGGTGACTCTAGCGTTAGGGAACTCGTCGGGCTGTGGGGATGGCTGACCGGATCTTGATTCGTGCCCTGATAAATAAATTGGCGTTGCTGATTTCAGGGATGAATCATGCAGTGACCGTGGCAGCCCTGAAAGGCACCGGGACCTCCCCGAATTTGAGGTAATGAATCAACAGTCTCAGTGAATGCTGAAGCATCGCGAGTGACTTGGAATAGCACAATGTCTTGCGATGCAGCCGAGCCAAGTAGTGGCGCAACCGCGTATTCTCTCTTTCTACGCGCGTCATGTCGGTCTTCGACACCATCTGTTCCCCTGCCGGAATGAACTGGGGGTAAACCTTCCAGCCATCCGTAACATAGAAATAGCCTTGCCAAGCACCCACAATACGCCACCCTCGCTCGAACGTTTTTGCACTCCGGTCACCCATGGCCCAAGCTAAAATGCCGGGACGGAAATGGTTGACGGCGGTCCAAATCCAAACTTTGTGTTTTGGGCCCCCACAAAGGTCTGCAACTCATCCAGTTCACCCACTGCGGGGATCACTTCTGGGTCGTAGGCATCGGAGAGCAAGGTGCCAATTTGCTTCACCCACGTGATGACGGTCGTGTGGTGAACGCCCGTGACCCGCTCAATCGCGCGAAAGCCCAGACCATTGACGGACAGTTTCAGACACAGACGGCGCGTTGCGTCATCATCGCCCCGGTGTGTTTGGGGATTCGCCACAAATTGACGACCACAGTCAACGCAGCGGTGATTTTGTTTGCCTCGGCGTTGACCGTTCTTGCGGATGTGCTGGGATTGACAATCGGGGCACTCCATCACTCAACCTCATGAACAGCCCCTAATTATGCAACGCCCGACATTGCAGTCCCTTTAACTTCCTGGTGGTCTTGGTGGCCTACACCGATCAAGAGAAGAAACCCGCGTAATCTCTTGAGGTCAAATAGCTAACTGCTCTCCCTGAGGCTATCTTTTAGGCTGTTGAACTGACGTCACACGGAATGCGGGCTAGCTAGCTGTAAAAGTACTTGCAAAAGCACATTGCTACCGTTGGCGAGGTCTTCAGGAGCGGTATATTCTTTGACGTTGTGACTGAGGCCGTTAACACTGGGGACAAAAATCATGGCGGTCGGGGCGATCGCCGCAATCATGCCCGCATCATGCCCCGCGCCGCTGGGTAGCCGTTTGGCCGAATAGCCTAGCGCTTGCGCCGTTTGCACTACCTGCTCTACCATCACTGGGTCAAAGGTGGCGGGCTCAAAGCGAGCCAGAGAGCGACTCGTGACGTTGAGGCCTTCTTTCTGAGCGATCGCCTCAATCTGTTCTGCTAGTTGAGCTTCGGCCTGTTTCAACAGGGCCGCGTCGGTATTGCGCAAATCGACGGTCATGCGAGCTTCTTTGGCAATCACATTGACCAAGCTGGGTTTTAGTTGAATGGCCCCGACTGTCGCGACCTGATTGCCGCCCATAGACAGCGCCAGTTCGCGGGCAGCGACGGCGATCGCGCTGGCTCCATAGCCTGCATCGTGACGGAGGGACATCGGCGTAGTGCCCGCGTGGTTAGAGACTCCTTTAATCGCCAACTTCTGCCAAGACATGCCCTGCACCCCGGTGACGGCCCCAATTTGCACCCCTGACTGCTCCAGCACTGGCCCCTGTTCCACATGGAGTTCCACAAAGGCTTTGACCGGCTGGCTACCGCAGGGCACTGTACCGGCATAGCCAATGCGGGCTAGCTCTGCGGCCACCGTAGCGCCATCAGTGCCGACTTCTGCCAGGGCGGCAGCGCTGGACAAGCCGCCGCTAAATGCCCAACTGCCCATCATATCGGGGTGAAACCGCGCGCCTTCTTCGTTGGTAAAAAAGGCCACCGCCAGGGGATGTCGAGTTTGGATATTGTGCTCATTCAACGTGGCCATGACTTCCAGACCCGCTAGCACCCCCAAGTTGCCGTCATACCGGCCCCCGGTGGCGACCGTATCGATATGGGAGCCCGTCATTACCGGCGCTCCTGCGACCAAGCCGGGACGAGTCCCCACGACGTTACCCAATTGGTCAATCGTGATAGTGAGTCCGAGTTCCCGCATCCAGCTCACCACCAAATCACGACCCGCTTTGTCCTCATCGGTGAGCGCCAGCCGACACACCCCACCACCGGCAATAGCGCCAATTTGGGCGAGCTGATCTAATCGGTGCAAGAGGCGATCGCAGTTGATTTGCAGATCGGCTAAGGGCGTTGTTGAGGGAGCTAGGGAAGCAGATTGGGACATCACTTGGCCTCAGAAGCGTTATGCCGCGTGAGTTACTAATGCCGTCAGAGGGTCGTCGATCAATGACGCTGACGGCACCGCAGCGCTTTGAGAATAACGTGATAGTGAAGAGAAAGGAGACACTTACAACACTATGAATGCCTTTGCCCCTGACTGTGAGGCGATCGCCCAGGCCCACCAAACCATTGATGCGGTTTTTCTCAATACCCCACAGTTTGAACTAGACGCTCTCAATGCGGTGCTCAATACCCGCCTGATTCTCAAGGTGGAAACCCTCAACCCGATTCGCTCTTTTAAGGGACGGGGGACGAACTACTATGTCAAACAACAAGGGCAGGCTCAAGCTTTTGTCTGCGCCTCGGCAGGAAATTTTGGTCAGGGTATGGCCTATGCGTGCCGCCAGCGAAACACTCTCCTCACGGTATTTGCGGCTGAGACTGCCAACCCACTCAAATTAGAACGCATGAGGCAGTTGGGGGCTGAGGTGCAACTCGCCGGTGCCGATTTTGATGCGGCCAAAGATGCGGGTAAGGCTTATGCGGCGGACCATGGGTTGCCCTATGTGGAAGATGGTCGAGAGCCCGAGGTGACGGCGGGGGCCGGGACGATCGGACTCGAACTGAATCAGTATCCGGAGCCGATTGAGACGTTACTCATTCCGGTGGGGAATGGGGCGTTAATCAATGGCATTGGTACCTGGTTTAAGATGCACTCACCCCAAACTCGGGTGATCGGTGTGGTGGCCGAGGGGGCACCGGCAATGGATTGGTCTTGGCAACGGGGAAGCCTCATCACTACTGAAACAGTCAACACGATCGCGGATGGTATCGGGGTGCGAGTTCCAGTTCCCCAAGCTTTAGAACTGATGCAAACGACCGTCGATGAAATCTTACAGGTAACCGATGCGGCGACTCTGAAGGCGATGCAGCAGATTCATCAGATGGCCGGGGTGGTGGTGGAACCGGCGGGAGCGGTAGGTTTGGCGGCGGCGATGGTTTATGGGGAACGCTTTGCCGGACAACTGGTGGCTACGCCCCTGTGTGGGAGTAATTTGACGATCGCCCAAATGGAACAGTGGCTTTAGAGCGTTCCAACTTAAAGGTTATCCTCCGTCATTGGCCCTCATCCCCCAGCCCCTTCTCCCAAGGTTGGGAGAAGGGGAGCCAGGAACCCTTAACCGACATCCCCCTCGCCCATTTTTGGGAGAGGGGGACCGAGGGGGTGAGGGCGACAAAGCAGGACCATTTTTAAGATGCTCTACTCTTAGAGCTGGTCATCAAGTCGCAACAGGGTGTGTAGCAGTACATCGGCCCCCTGAGCACATTGCTCCGGCGACGTGTATTCATCTTCGGCATGGCTCACGCCCGCTTGGCTGGGCACAAAGATCATGCCCATGGACGTGAAGCGACCAATTTCTTGGGCATCGTGAATTGCCCGGCTGGGCATGGAGTAGTGGGTGAGTTGGAGGTCTTCGCACACAGTCGCGATCGCGGCTTGTACGACTGGACTCGCGAGGGTGGGCTCGACAAAGTGCTGGGGCTGTAGCTCGATTTGGGTGCCAGTGCTGGCGGCGATCGCTTGAATGCGCTGTTTCAACACATCCATCATTTGATCCAGGGTTTCTAGGGATAAATCCCGCATGTCGATGGTGAGTTCCACTCGACCGGGCACGATGTTGGGGGCATTGGGTACGACATTCAACAAACCGACCGTCGCTACCTGATCACCGGGAATATCTACTGCCACATCGTGAACGGCAGCCACCAGAAGCGAGGCGGCGTAGAGGGCATCTTTGCGCAAGGGCATGGGGGTGGTGCCCGCGTGGTTGGGGCGTCCGGTGATGGCGACTTGAAAGCGCTGCAGACTGACAATGCCTTGCACGACGCCGATTTGACACTGTTCCGATTCCAGCACGCCCCCTTGTTCGACATGGAGTTCTAAATACGCGGCGATGTCTTGGTCCGTACGTCGGGCGGTCGCCAGAGCATTCCAATTTCCGCCAATGCGTTGCAAGCAGGGCTGAATGGCCTCACCATCGAAGCGGCGAAAGTGCTCTGGGTCTGTGAGCTTAGCGGTACCGGCCATGGCTTTGCTGCCGATCATTTCGCCCTCCTCATCGGTGAACACAATCACCTCAAGCGGATGGCGGAGCCGCTGTCCGGATTCGTTGAGGGTGGCCACCACTTCAATGCCTGCGAGCACGCCCAACGCGCCGTCGTAGCGTCCCCCAGCGGGTACGGTATCGATGTGGGAGCCGGTTGCCAGGGCAGGTAACGCTTGGGTGCCGGCATAACGACCGATGATGTTGCCAGCGGCATCAAGGCTCACGGTCATCCCGGCTGTCTGCATAGACTCCCTTACCCACTGTCGGGCCGCCAAGTCTTCAACGCTATAGGCGGTGCGTCGGACGCCGCCGTCGGGGAGTTGGCCAATGGTGGCGAGAGCATCCAATCGCTGCTGGAGGCGATCGCGGTTAATTCGCAGTAAGGTGGCAGTTCCCATCACACAAGACTATCAAATCAGTGGTTCTATCCTGACCAGAAAGTTGATTGGGCAATGTTTTGCTAGTTACCAACCGCGTCAGAGGGATGAAATCAGGCGCATCGTTGAATCAGCACTTTGAGCTAATGGCCCCAATTATCCGCTGTAAATAGCCTTGAACTCTAACCAATAATCTCTCAACGGTGGGGTGCATCGGGATTGTGATGCGATGTTTCCGATCAATGTGAATGAGAGTATTAATCTTCAAGATTACGGAATGAAGATTCGTCTCGCACCCAGATAGGTATCAATATCAAGAACGATTTCAATCAGGCTTTCAATACATCGCTCTCGATATTCAGAATCATTCAGCAACCGATCCGCGTTGCTCACCGTAATCACAGGCAATGACTCTGAAGTGTTCTCTTCACGCATGACCTGTTCCAGGGAATCTTTCCCTTTCATACTGCGGTTGGCAGTCAGCAAAATCATCTGATTCGCTTGAACAAGTCGCCAAACGACCCGGTCATCGCTATTGATTGATAAATTCACTTGGTCAAATGTGACAAACTGAACCGGGGCAATATCCAACCAGCCTTGCGATGCGATCGCGCCAAACAAAACCAAAGCATGACCTTTGAGATTGTGGTCGATCAAAAAAATCACACTCTGGACTCACGCTTTGCCTGGGCTGCTCGCAGCTTCTCCCAAGCAGCCTCAGTTCCAGGCTTTGGTGGCTTTGCGGCACTGCGAGCAGCCCGCTCACGATTTTGCTCTTTGTAGTGTTGTCGAAGTTCTTCAGTCTCTTGAAGAACTTGCTGATACTCAGCTTCCACTTCTGCACGATGCGTCTCGATGTAAGACAGCGCCACATCGATTTGCGCTTGCGTGAGGTCAAATAAACCCTGAATAAACTTGGGAGGATATTGAGCCGTCACGTAGTCCATCACATCGTAAAGGGTGATGCGTGTGCCAGTTATCGTCAGCCCTCTCGCTGTACGAATAATAGCCGCTTGCCCCTTGGAATGCGAAGTCATGGCAATAACCTTGCAATAGCTAGCTCTATATTATCTTGCCGCAACGCTAGCAAGCACAACGCTCCCAATCACCCGCCGCAGACAAGCATCAACTACCAACAAATAAGCTTTCGGCGATCGCGGTTAATTCGCAATAAGGTGGCAGTTCTCATCGGGCAAGGCCATTGAATCGATGGCTCTATCCTGACCAGAAAGGCGATTGGGCAATGTTTTGCTAGTTACCAACTGCGTCAGAGGGATGGAATCGGGCAATCTTGGCCAGTACGTCGGTGCACCGCTTTGTTAGCTAGTGACGCTAAGCCAGACAGCGAAATCCTTTCTCACCTTTCAACTTGCCATCAAAGGTCGCGGTTTCTGTGCAATCCATCTGGCGAGATATCGCACCAATCAGGTAGTCAGAGAAGTCTGCTTTGCCCTGTTTATATTGCTGCAAGGCTTGATCCAGAATTGAACGATTTTCGAATTCGAACGCAGCGCTGTGAAGCATGGCCTCCAAAACGCTGACAATTTCTTGCTTTTGGAAACGATAGCTGGTTTCTCTGAGTACCCAAACCAGTTCGCAGAGAACAATATGGGCAATAAAACAAGGTTGATTGTGCTGGATCAGATCAGCAGCCTGTCGCCATTGTGACTCATCGCCGCGGGTGAGATAGCGCACCAGGATGTTGGTATCAAGCCCAATCATTCGCTCCCTCAGAGATAGCAGCATCCATATCGGCAAGACTGACTGGGTTTTTACCGGGCCGATGCAGGATACCTGATAGGTCTTCTACAGCGATATTGAGAGGAAAAATTTTGACCTGACCCTCTTCGTCAATCACGAACTCGACTCGGCTGCCGCTGATTAGTTTGAGATGCTGTCGAATTTTTTCTGGCAGGGTGATTTGTCCGGTGTCAGTGACGGTAGTGCTGAGCATAGTGACAAAGGTTGAAGAGGACTTGCTTGTATTTTAGTAGCGTCAGTCAATTAGGTTTTGAGTCAGGTGTCTTGGCGTGCCTAAGCGTTACAGGTATTGGAAGGTAAGCATTGCTGGTGAAGCCAAGATTCAGAGCGATCGCAAACTCGTAACCCGCGATCGCATAGGGCAGGAGTACCCAATAACTACTAGAACGATCGCGGTTAATTCGCAGTAAGGTGGCAGTCTCCATCACACAAGGTTGTCAAATCAGTGATCCTATCCTGACGAGACAGCCTCCTGGGCATTGTTTTGATTGCTACTAACTGCATAAAAGAACTGCGATCGCGCGCATCACTGAGCCAGCACTTTGAGCTAACGGCTTAGCTGAGCGGCAGCAGGTATTTTCAGCATCACAACCAAGATTTATCTATCCGTCCGCTCCAGCGCATTGTTATACTGCGGCGCTTTTGGTAAGTCGGTTTTAGGCGCTGCTAATTCATCTGTGTTATCAGGTTCTGAGTTTGTACCCATTATTTGGCGCAACCGTGTTAGAAGTTTCTGAGTATTCAAGGTATCTGGATGATTTCTCCCCAAAACTCGCTCAAGAATTGCCAATGCTCTTGTGAGCAAAGCTTCTGCTTCCGACAGTTGATTTTGGTGAAAATAGAAAACTGCTAAATTACTTAGGCTCATTGCTGTAGCTGGATGATCTGTGCCTAGTTGCTTTTCCCTAATCATTAGAGACCTTAGTAACAGCGATTCCGCTTCGCCATAGCGTCCCATCGCAAGATACAACTCTGCCAAGTCATTCAAGCTAACAGCTGTACTAGGGTGGTTGCTCCCCAACTGGGTTTCATAAATCTGAAGTGCTCGTAACAATAATGGCTCCGCTTCGCTATAGCGTCCTATCGCAAGATACAACTCTGCCAAGTTATTCAGGCTAACAGCTGTACTAGGGTGGTTGCTCCCCAACTGGGCTTCATAAATCTGAAGTGCTCGTAACAATAATGGCTCCGCTTCGGCATAACGCCCTTGAACCCGATAAAGATAAGCAAGATTATTCAAACTATTTGCTACATCAGGATGATCTGCACCTAACTGCTGCTCTCGAACTGCTAGTGATTGCAGATACAAAGGTTCTGCTCTGCTATAGTTTCCCTGTTCATAATAAAGTGCTGCCAAATTATTGAGGATAGTAGCAGTTAGAGGATGATCGCTGCCCAACTGCTGCTCACTGCTAGAAAGCGATCTCACATACAAAGGTTCGGCTTCAGCATAACGCCCTTGCAATTTATAGAGTTCTGCTAAATTATTTAAGCTAGCTGCTATGCCAGGATGGTCTGCATCTAACTGGGCTTGCCGGATTTGGAGCGATCTCATATATAAAGGTTCTGCTTCGCTGTAACGTCCTTGCGACTCGTATAATGCTGCTAAATTATTGAGACTTAACGCAGTATCGGGATGGTCTGCACCTAATTGCTGTTCTGTGATGTGAATTGACCGCACTAACAAAGGTTCTGCTTCGCCGTAGCGTCCCATCGCACGATACAACTCTGCCAAGTTATTCAGACTTTGTGCAGTATTAGGATGGTTCGCGCCCAATTGATCTTCTCGGATTTGGAGCGCTCTTACATATAGAGGTTCCGCATTGCTGTAGCGCCCCTGTAATTGATAAAGATAGGCAAGATTATTTAAGCTAGTTGCAATATCAGGATGATCAGCACCTAAGCGAGTTTCTGCTATGTGAAGACATTGTTGCAGCCAAGGCAATGCCTGCTCGTAAGCTGCTTGCCCTTGATAAAACCGAGAAATCCCAATGTAAGGAATAATCAAATCATTGTCTGTCAGCCAAGCTTCCAGAGTTGTAGCCGCCTCGGCAATGTGAGGAATGACAGGAGCGATTGCCTGAATTAATTGGCGAGTAGGAATTGAAGGAATTTGTTTTGCTACTACTACCATTTCTCGACAAAAAGCCTGCTTCATCGACACTTCCTTGGGCATCTGTTTCAGCTTGGCTACAAAGAACTCGCGAATCAGAGGGTGTATCTGATAGGTTTGCTCATCCGTTCGTCGCAGCAAATTCAGACTAATTAATTCATCCCTCAAATCCTCTAATGTTTCTGCATCTGATTCTGCACCTAATTCTGATATACACGCTTCTACTAATTCCCAGGAAATTGGTGCTAAGCCAAACAAACTGAGCCATCCTGCCAACTGCTGTGCCGACTCACTTAACTCGTCCCAACTCAACTCAAATGCTGCTCCTATGTTCAAATTAGCAGTCATTCCAACTTCAGGTCGTGCTAAGGCTTTTGCTTCCAATTTTTGTCTTTGTAACCGATTTAATAAACTTGCCAATGAGAGATCTGGTCTGCTTGCTAAATATCGTGCCGCCAATTCCAAAGCTAGCGGTAAATAACCCAGCCATGCACACAATGCTTGCGCATCCTCCAATTGACAGTTAATTCGCTCATCACCAACGATAGAGCTTAGAAACTCCAAAGCTGCGCTGCTTGGTAATACATCCAAAAATACCTGATTAACTGATGCCCCTAACTGCAATCTTGTCGTTAGTAACACTTTAAATTGTGGATCTGCTGGCGGCAAAAAAGGCTGAATAAAAGTGAAGTCAGTAACATCAT
>JBCBJQ010000144.1:0-12657 GCA_038523235.1 Cyanobacteria bacterium J06626_4 | reverse complement strand
TTGCGACAAAACACTTAGATGGGCAGGATACTTCCGGGCCAAGAAATTCACTACGAGTCCTCAAAGCTTTGTGTTAATGCCTTTAGGCCGATCCTTACCACTTATGGACTACCGTTATACCTTGTCAGTTAGGAATGAGGGTTATATCAGCTCCAAACTTTGACCTATATTATGCCCCTTGGTCGTGATGAAAACGTCATATCCTGTGGTTATCGAATAGTAGATGCCCGGCTACTATTCGTCGTTGTCAGAGAAGGATCGCCGCTGCCATACCGTCGTTGAAGCGGTGAAATTGGGCCATGGCGGCATCAGCTATATCAGCTATTCATTGGGCTGTGACTATCACGCCATTAAATCAGGGGCGTGCGAGTTAGCCGATGAGTCTGCCCTCCATCAGCCCCGCATTCGATGACGGGTGGGGACGAAAAGCGGCCTGAAGCGGCCTGAGACACCATCGACGGTATCGACGCGACCTATTTGCGAGTGATTGTGGATCATATAGCTGGGTATCCCATGGATGATTCGGTGAAATAGACACATTTGACACGGACTGAAATTGCCGAGTTGCTGCAGCAAAATGAGGGCATCACCGTGAATGTGACAGTCGTTAATCAGTTGTTGGGCAAGCACCAGTACCGATGGCGGCAAGCGTAGAAAACTCGAGCGACGGGGCATGATCCGCACCGCAACGAGCAGTTCGAGAACATCCAGCGATTGTGGCAGCAGTATCAATCGGATGGCCATTTGGTGTCACAAGAAAATCTGGTTCGGTTTGCCGGTCTGCGTCCACAGGCCAATCGATTTCGCGAGAAGGCATGGCCTCAGGGGACAACCAGTTGAATAAAGGGCGATCGCCGCAGCAGAGCACTAAGGACAAAGCAAATCGGTGTGCCTACTACCATGACCAGTACCAACTTGACTAAGGGGCCAAGGGCCCAATCAGCTACCACAAACTGGCAGTAGAGGATAACTAGAAGATGAATGAGGTAAACGCCATAGGCATTGGCCGATAAAAGTTTGAGCCATTTATTTTGACTGTTGCAGCGATCGCGAAACAGGATTAACAAGCCCAGGCAAAGTCCGACACAGATCAGGGCTTCCCAACCGCTCCACACCAGCGATCGCCAGTCGAAGCCGCCCCCCGCAATCAGCTCCGGCAGGGCCAGGCGAGTGCGACTCACACTGTAGAGGTAGCGCAGTAAACCGGCCCCCAACCCCACCCGGAGCCACGTCAGGCCACGGGCAGTCGGCATTTGCCCTAGCCAGTGATGGCGATAGGCCAAGATGCCCAGCACCCACAAGCTGCCATACTGCGGCAGATGCGCCAGCTCAGCAGGCACAAAGCCCAAGAGATTAACCCAGCGATCAATCGGATAGTGAATCCGCACGAGAAACGTGACGAGACTGAGGCTGAGCCAGTAGACCACAATCAGGCGGTGCCTTGGGGGATTGATGGGGCTTAAAGAATGCCGCTGAGACACCGATCTCCACACTGCATAGAGGGCGGTATAGCCCAGGAGATGCAGCAAGAACCACAGGTGCGCCACTTCAATTTCGCGCTGTTTGACATAGACCTGCACAAAAAAATCGAAAAAGGAAATAGAGGGGCTCGCGAGTTGGTAAAGAATTGGCGGAAACACGATCACCGCAAAAAATAACACCGGTATTCCCAATCGCTGCAGTCGGTTTTGCAGGAGACGGTTGAGGCCTTTGCGATCGCCCGCTGCGGGCAAAAAATAGCCTGAGATGAAAAAGAACAGACCCATAAAAAAGGCCGCATTCACTGCAAAAAACGGCCCTAGGATCGCCGCCCGCTCGGAATTAAAAAGCGGCCAGTCGCCGCCTGTCGGGCCATAGGGTTGGGCTGCATGGTGCGCTACGACGAGTACTGTCAAAAACAGGCGTAGATTGTCGATAAAACCTAATCGCGTCGGTGTGCCTGACATGATGAGTCCCGGAGGTAGTGACGGCGAACCTCTATTCAGTCATTTTAGAAAAGCCAACTCAACACCCTCAATCAACCCACGTTTTGGGTGACGAATCTCCATTGTCGCTGGGGCGCGATCGCGTACTTTAGTCCCTTCCTTGAAACGTGATTCACTGAGGCGAGTAATACCAGTGCTGTGGGCCACAGCAGCTCTTTTTTGTCGCGAAAATTATGGTTGCTCTGCGCTGGGTGAATCTTTTCGTGCCCCCATGAAGTGGCATCAACAGCTTCCGTAAATTGACGGTTTGTTAAGTTTTTCTTGATGAAAGGCACTCGATCGCAATTTTTTGCGCAATGGGTGCGGAGTGTTTGTATGCTAGCGACTGGGTCTCTACCGCCGACCGGGCATCGCTAAATTCGTATCATTCATTACGGTTTGTGAGGTCTCTGTAACGAATGCTAATGCCAGTTTTCGTCACTTAAAGTTAAATGCCCTATGCCTAAAGTTGTTTCCGTTCACTCTTATCGGGGCGGTACCGGTAAATCGAATTTTACGGCCAACTTGGCGACGACCGTGGCAGCAAAGGGCCATCGCGTCGCAGTGTTTGACACCGATGTGCCCTCTCCCGGCATTCACAATTTATTTTGCCTGGAACCTGAGCAAATTTCTGCCACCCTCAATAACTACCTTTGGGATGAAAAGCCGATTACCGATGCCGCCTATGACGTGGGGGCCAACGTCGGCTTAGAGGCGGATCAGCTTTATCTCGTGCCGTCTAGCGTCCGAGCTGATGATATTGCCCGCATTCTCAAAGATGGATACGACGTCAAACGGATGAATGATGGGTTTCGCGGCTTAGTCAAAGCCCTGAATCTCGACTATCTCTTTATCGACACCCATCCGGGCCTGTCCAAAGAGACCTTCCTGTCGATTGCGATTTCCCACGTGTTGGTATTGATTTTGCGGCCAGATAAGCAGGACTACCAAGGCACGGCTGTCACCGTAGACGTGGCGCGTCAGCTCAAAGTGCGCAACATGTTGCTGGCGATCAATAAAGCCTACAGCAGCCTCAATCGGGAGGCGTTGCAACAAAAGGTCGAAGAGACCTACAGCGTGCCAGTGGCGGGCGTCTTTCCACTGTCAGAAGACGTGGTGCAGCTCGCGAGTGAAGGCGTGTTTTGCACGAAGTTTCCTGATCATCCGGTGAGTCAAGAATTCCGCCAAGTTGCTCAACAGATTATGGAGGTGTAAGGGCGATGTCTGACATGCAGTCTTTAGCCAGCTCAATCACCGCCGTTACCTCCCCGTTCCGCAACTATTTGCATGAGCTGCATGAGCGCTATCAAGTGCTGAATGACGGCGCCGTGGCCGACTATATTCCCGAATTGACTCTGGCGAAACCCGAGTGGTTTGGCATCTGCGTTGTCACTAAAGAAGGCCAGATGTTTGAAATTGGCGATTGCGAGCAGCTGTTTACGATTCAGTCTATTTCGAAAGCATTTGTCTATGGCCTCGCCCTAGAAGATCACGGGCGGGACTATGTCAACAGCAAGGTGAGCGTTGAACCTACGGGTGAGGCCTTTAACGCAATTGTGCTGGATGAAAAAACCAATCGACCTTACAACCCGATGGTTAATGCTGGGGCGATCGCCACGACGGACTTGGTCAAAGGAGCCAACAGTACCGAGCGGCTGAAGCGCATGCTGGCCATGTTTAAGCGCTACACCGGTCGTGACCACGATATCAACGTGCCGATCTTTTTGTCCGAAAAAGCCACCGGCTTTCGCAATCGGGCCATGGCCTATCTAATGCTGAATTTTGGCATGGTCAGCGATCGCGTCGATGAAACCCTAGATTTGTATTTTCAGCAGTGCTCGATCATGGTGACGGCCAAAGACCTGGCTATGCTGTCGGCCACGCTGGCCAACGGCGGGGTGAATCCGGTGACGGGCGAGCGCGCTCTGGATGAACGCTACGTGCAGGACGTGATTAGCGTCATGCTCACCTGCGGTATGTATGACGGCTCTGGTGAATGGACCTATCGCGTCGGCATGCCTGCCAAGAGTGGCGTCGGCGGGGGCATCACCGCCGTTGCCCCCAACACCCTGGGGGTCGGCACCTTTTCACCGTTGCTCGACGCTAAGGGCAACAGTGCTCGGGGCATCAAAGTGTGCGAAGCGCTTTCCCACGATTTTGGCCTGCACCTTTTTAACGTGGCCCAACCGGAAAATGATCTCGCCGCCTGTATTGCTGGCAATGATGCTGATAATTGGTAAGGATTTTCGCCATGTCGCGTTTCTCTCGCCTGCCGACTTCTCTGCCCCTGCGTATTTTGTTGATTTTGCTGGGGGTGGGGCAGATCGTCGGCACCGTTGGTCTGGTGGGGTACCTGTCATTTCGCAATGGCCAAAAGGCGGTCAATGATTTGGCCAGTCAGCTGCGCCACGAACTCACCGTGCGCATTCAGCAAGAACTGGAGAGTTACTTTGCCACGCCCCACGAAATCAACCGGTTAAATGCCAACGCCTTTACCCAAGGGCTGATGGACGTGCCCGGTGCGGCTTATGGCGAAAGTCAGCTCTATCAACAGATGAAAATCGCTGATACGCTGGCGCTGGTCTATTGTGGCAGTGCTCAGCGGGGGGAGTTTTTTGGCATTTTGCGATCTCCGACGGATGGCTCGTTAGAGCTAACCTACAGCAACCAGTCCACCGGCTTTTTGCGGCAGTTTTACAGCTTAGACGTGCAGGGGCAACGCACCTTCTTTTTGCGCGAGGCCGACACCCGCTACGACTCGCGGCAGCGACCCTGGTATAAAGCCGCCGCCGCTGCTCAGAAACCCGCTTGGACAGATGTTTACATCGCCTTTACGACCCGGCTGCCCAACATCACCGCCAGCCTGCCAGTCTATGACCGGTCGGGTCGGAATTTGCTCGGCGTCTGTGCGGCAGATGTCGTGTTGCCCGAAGAATTTCGGACGTTTTTGCAGCAGCTAGAAATTGGGGAGAGCGGTCAAGCGTTTGTGGTGGATCGGAAGGGCAACTTGATTTCTAACTCAACGAATGAACCCCTCATGAGGGAAGATGGGGATGAGGTGCGCCCGCTATTGGCGACCGAAAGCGAAGATGTTTTGGTGCAAAAAACGGCCAACTTTTTGGCCGATCGCTTCAACGGCTTTGAGCAGATTGAGCGATCGCAGCAGCTCACCTTTGACGTCAAGGGCGACACTCAGTTTTTAGAGGTCTTACCGTTTCAAGATGGCTTCGGGTTGGACTGGCTGATTGTGGTGGTGGTGCCAGAGTCGGAGTTTATGGCCCAAATTAACACCAACACCCGCAACACCGTCCTGCTGTGTCTGGCTGCCTTGACGGCGGCGATCGCCATTAGTGTGCTCACCGCCCGCTGGATTACCCGCCCGATTTTAGAGACGGCCAAAGCGTCGAATCGCTTGGCGACCGGTGATTTAAACCAGCAAGTCGATCCCAGCCCCACCCCCATTACGGAAATCAACGCCCTCGCGACTTCCTTTAACACTATGTCGGCTCAGCTCAAGGCGTCTTTTGAAGCCTTGCGACACAGTGAAGCGACGAATCGGGCGATCGTCGATACGATTCCTGACCTAATGATCTTGGCCAAAGGGAATGGTACTTATTTAGATATTATTGGCGGCGATGACGCGCCCGGGCATCCCACGCTCCAACCTCTACTGCCGGGTCAAACCGTGCAGGATTCCCTGCCTCCCGATCTCGCCCAAAAGCGCCTTTATTACATGCAGCAAGCGTTGCAAACGGGGCAGCTCCAGGTTTACGAGCAGCATCTGCAAGTCAATGGTCAGTCTCAGGATGAAGAGGTGCGCATTCTGGTCATGGGCGACGACGAAGTGCTGATTATGGTGCGCAACATTACCGCCCGCAAACGCGCCGAAGCGGCGCTGCGCATTGCCGAAGAAAACTACCGCAGCATCTTTGAAAATGCCCTCGAAGGGATTTTTCAGTCCAGTCCAGAAGGCCGCTTCATCAACGTCAATCCGGCCCTGGCCCAGATTTATGGCTACGATTCGCCCGAGGAGATGATTCAAAATATTGAGAACATCAGCGAACAGCTCTACGTTGATCCGGCCCAACGGCAGCAATTCAAGATCTTGCTCAAAACTCAAGATGCGGTGCAAGATTTTGAGTATCGCTGCTTTTGCAAAGACGGCAGCATCATCTGGACCCAAATTGATGCCCGCGCGGTGCGTGACGACGAGGGCCACATCCTGTTTTATGAAGGCATCGTGCAAGACATCTCTGAGCGGAAGCACCGGGAAGCCAAGTTACGCCAGCAGTTAGAGGACTTGAAAATCGAAATTGATCAGCAAAAGCGGGAGCATGAAGTCGCCACGTTAACGTCCAGCAGTTATTTTCAGGAAGTGCAGCAGGAGATTGAGACGGTCAATATAGACGAGTTCTGGAGCTGAAGCCAGACTATGAATCTGGCCCCGGCGCGGCGCGAAAGCCGAGATGATTGGCCACCGGACGCTGTTGCATTGGCAGCTTGGTATGAATCGGAGCATTGATGGGACGTGGCCCCTGGGGGGTAGCGATCGCCAGCGTGGTCGAACCGCCACCATCGAGATTAATCGCGGCAACGGCTTCTAGTCGCAGGGCGATTTGGGTGAGTTGGGCCAGCGTGGCCCCTTCGCTGTAGCCAGGTTGCTTGCCGTCGACAATCACCAACCACAGACGATCACCCCGAGCATTCACTGCTGCCATCACCCGCGCGTAGGGCGTGTCTTTTTCTTGAATCGGCACGGGTGCTCCGTCCAATACGAGCTGCTGCTTGCCCGCGATCGCCTGTTGGGTGTCTTGGGGGCAAGTGCCCTCGGGGGCGATTTGCGCCTGATTATTGGGGCCAAAACAAAGGGCTGGTCGCTCTCTCTCGGGGAGCGAATAAGGCACCCCATCCGAGATGGCCGTGCCTAACACCCGCGTGTCGTCCCCGTGACCCGGATAATAATTCCACGGCGTTGTTTCAGAAAACGGGGCAAAAAAGTTGGCATTGACGGCCAGCGCCAGATTGTTTTGCCCTAAAAATTCTGACGTGGGCAGTGCCGTGGTTTCAAACTCCGCCGCCTCAGTGCCGGTGGCGACAATCGTGCCAGGACTGACCAACACTTCCAACTCCGCTTGGCTCAGGTCAATCGTGACGATGTGAATGACTTGCGGCCAGGGCTGCTCGGCAATCTCGCGCTGGTAGGTGATGCCCGCAAACAGGGTCGCTACTGCCGGGGTGCGGAAGGGGCGCATCCATTGAGCAATACTGTAAATTAGCAGCGGGATCATGAGTCCGAAGATTCCCAAACTCCAACCCAAAAACACTGTGCGGATACTGTTCACGGTCGTCACTCGTTATGGTTTCGCCTCCTCCTAGTTTTATCAACCAAGACCTGCGACGGCGCTCGTTTCGTCGGCAAACGCTACAAAATGCGCACTTTGCTGACTGTGATCTACGGGGCTGTGACTTTTCTCAAGCGGACTTGCGGGGAGCTACCTTTTTTCGGTGTCGCACCGGCTATCTGGCCCAGCGCTGGGCGATCGCGGGCTTGGTGTTAGCGTTGCTCGGGGTGCTCATGTTTCATGCGGTCAGTTCACTGGTGTTCGGAGCTTTAGGTACTTTGCCCGGTCAGGCGGCTTGGCCTTATATTGTGGCACTGTATATCGCGTTGGCGATCGCGGCAGTCGGCACCTTTTTGCGGCGACTATCCTGGCGCATCACTGTTCTGGCTCAACCGCTCGCGGGCCTGGCGATCGCGGCTCTGATGGGCTTCTTTTATGGGGGACGGCTCACCGACAACGATCCTACGTTTGCCCTCGTGGGCGCGATCTCGGGTGGTCTATTGGGTGGCCTCATGACCCTAATCATCCGCACATCGCCAGTGGCGGCGATCGTGGGGCTGCTCGGGGCGATCGCGGCCTACGGTTTGGCCTTTTTGTTGTGGGTCAGTGGCAGCAATCTATTCACGACCGGCACTTGGGGACGCGGCCTGACGATCGCGGCGGTGGCTGTAGTGTTGGTTGGGGTAACGCTTGGCAATCTAATGGATGGAATGCGATCGCTAAAATCTCACGCTGCCACCTCGTTTCGCCAGGCAGATTTAAGAAACTGCACCTTTTCCGATACCCACATCAAGGACTGTGACTTTACCCAAGCCATGCGTCGGTGAGGTTAATCCCGATTGGGATGAGCTAATTCTCTCTGTCTGTCACCTTCCAAGCTTGGAAAGCTGCTCCGCCGCCCAATCTCTGAGCTGCTCATCGCTGTCGTTTTGGGCGCGATCGCGCAGCAGTTCCAGGGTTTTGGCGTGATCAGGATATTGCTGCACCGGCACGTTGAGAGCAATTTGGCGAGGGTTATCTTGCCAGTCATTCTCGCGTTCAAAGGGATCATTGAGGGTGATGCCGCACCAAAGCTCAAATAAAGTCAGATCGTCTTTCCAGCTCTTTGACAACTTCTGCACTGCCGTTCTCCAAATGCACCACCATCCTCCGAGCAGCCTAATCTTGTTAATCGATTTGAGTACGGATTTTGAGTATGGCAGGGCCTCTTAGTCGTTTCTCAAAATTTTCAGTTTCTTACGGGCAGTGCTGCGCACCGTCGGGCTTTCGTCCATTTGAGCACAGGTCTTGAGAATCGCTAAGGTGTCAGGGCTGTGTTTCCAACCTTTCGCGAGTTCTTGCACAGCGACATGGCGTACCTTCTCACTTTTGTCCATTTGTATACAGGTCTTAAGAATTGCTAAGATGTCGGGGTCGTTTCTCCAGCCTTTCACCAATTCCTGCATAGCAGCGCAGCGCACGCTCCTAGCTTTATCTGTTTGGACGCAAGTTTTGAGAATGGTCAGGGTTTCGGGGTCGTCTTTCCAGCCTTTCACCAATTCCTGCATAGCAACGCGGCGAAAGCTCCCATCATCATCTGTTTGGGCGTGGGTTTTGAGAATGGTCAGGGTTTCGGGGTCATCTTTCCAGCCTTTCGCCAATTCCTGCATAGCAGCGCGGCACACGTTCCAATCATTATCTGTTTGGGCGCGGGCTTTGAGAATGGTCAGGGTTTCGGGGTCATCTTTCCAGCTTTTCACCAATTCCTGCATAGCAACGCGGCGCACATCACTATCCTCATCCTTTTGTGCATGAGCTTTGAGAATGGTCAAGGTTTCGGGGTCGTCTCTCCAGCCTTTCGCCAATTCCTGTACAGCAACATGGCGCACTGCCCAAGACACATCTATTTGAGCACGCTCCTTGAGCCAGTTAAGGACATCTGTCTCCTTAGACCAGTTTCGAGCAATCATGGCAACTGACATTGCTGGAATGTATGAGCCAGGATTAGCGTCAACCCAATTTTTGAGAAGCGGGAACAGGTCAATATGCTCTCGCCAAGTATCGACAATGATCCCAACAAGTGCTTCTGAAGCGCTTTGGTCTAACTTATATGGATATTGATCTTCGACTTCAGCTTTCAACCTTTGAAAAAGTTGATGAGCTTTAGAGGACAGGTCCCTGCGATTTCGAACCTCTGAGAGGCAGTATGCTGCTAAAAGCAAATTGCTTATCCCTTCCCGCGAAAGATACTCATCATCAGCAAACTTAGCTTTGTTGACCTTTCGATCAAGCAAAAATGTGATCAGGCCACTGACGAACCTAGCCTCAATCATCCCGGCAATCAAGCGCAGCACTTCTTGCCAGCTTTCCTCCTGCCAGTGAGCGCCAAAGGTCTGATCCCGTAATTCATCAAAACTCAGCGTCTGAGTTTCCTTAAATTCCCAAACAAAAGCCCAGGCGGCAAAAAACTCCAAAAACGTGCGGTGGACAAAGGCATAGTTATCGGCTCCGAGATAACACAAAATAAAGTTGCGCGTCCGGAGCTGCTGAATCATCCGTCGCGCCACATCACGGGGCTGATCCACATCAATTGCCTTTAAATAGTCTGTCAAAATCGCTTCCAGGCCTTGGGCGCTGATGATGTTTCCCGCCAGTCCCGCTTCCCCCGACTGCATGTGATACGCCACTTTTCGTAGCATGGCCTGCTTATCCCGATAGTCAATCGTTACCGGGTCGAGCTTCTGCTCAATTAAATTCCGCTCAACATCCCACTGGTGCAGCAACACCCGCGATGCCTGATTATATAGCTCCGGGCGATCGCGCGGTAACTCCTGGTTACGGTTCAAAATCGCCATCATCGTCAGCAGCAGCGGATTCCCCGCCAGCTCGCGAATCGCCTTCGACTCGCGAATCGCCTTATGCAGCCGCTCCCGCTTACGGATCTTGTCCGCTCCTTCGGGAAAGGTCTGGTCGTGCCACCGCTGAATAAACTCGGCAATCTGCTCATCCGTCAAGTCCTGCAGCATATAGTGCTGAAACCCCGCATCCCTCAGCATCTGCGCCTTGTATCCCAGCCACCGCGAGGTCACTACCACCTGCACATCTGGGTAGTTGTTGGTAAAGCGGTGAATATCCGTCATTACCACATCCCGCAGGTTGGGGTCAAACACCTCATCAATGCCGTCAAACAGGGCAATGACGTTGCCCGCCGTCAGCACCTCATGCAGCCGCTGCTGATTGAGCCGACAGGCAATATCTCCCTGGTGCAGATATTCCACCAGGCTGCTGCACTTCTTCTCCTGACGGTTTTTGGCATATGTCCGTAACTCAATCAGCAGCGGCAGCGGTCGCTGGGCTAGTTCCTTCAGGTCGTGAATCGGCTGCTCAGCCCATTGCAACGCCACATACTGCAACAGCGTCGATTTCCCCGATCCCGGATTACCTAAGAAAACTGTATAGTCTGCAACTGATCGATTTCGCTGACCATAGCCAGTAGCACGCCCAATCACCTCAAGTACTTTTTGAGTCGGCTGACTTAGGTAAGCTTTGCGATGTGGTTCTAACTGATCAGTTTCTAAAACATCTGTATCAATCTCACCTCGCTCTAGTAACTTCTTCAGCTTCTCTTTCGGAATTTCGAACACTTGAGGGTTAAATTCCTGACACATCCGCACATCCTGAGGAATAAACATGCGCCACAGCTTCAGGTCGTTGTAGGCATAGGCTGACGTATCCAACGACTCCAGCTTCAGGTTGCCGTACTGCTCCCGCAGAGTTTCCTGATACTTCCGCAAATCAAAGTCGGGGGGAATCCCCACCAGGGCTTCAATGCCCTGGCGCATGGCCTCCTGATTGTGCAGCTTCAGCAAGTCCCGCAGCGCATCATCGCTTCGCAGCAAACCTTTCACTTCGCGCACATACTGCTTGCCAATCTGTGGCCAGTCAAATTCTTCCGGCAGGGGGCGCAACTCTAGGTCTGCCCACCGCAGGGCCAGCAACTCCGCGTCAATACTGCGACAATCCGGCTCAAAGGCGCGACCCAGGGTTGCTTTTACATCTGCGTCCTGCATGAACTCTCGCAGGGGCAACTCGTAAAAATCACGAATCTCTGACCCGGTGCAGCCTTGGAACTCCAGTTCTGCTTCGATGAGTTCCACAAACGCCTTCAGCGCTTTCCCCAGCGCTTTTTGTACGGGTTCCTGATGCGCTAACCCCACCGCATCAGCCATCCAGCCCTTGAAATAATCTTTGGCGTAGTCCTCTAGACTCCCCTGCAGCAGCGGCAACAATACGTCTTTCGCGATGTAGCTTCCGGTTTCCTTCAACCCGATCGCCGCAAGAATGTCTAACACCATGACTTTCCGGCCCGTCAGCACAATTTCTACAACTATATCGCTGGTGCCCCAGCCAACGGTGAAGATTCGCTATTGGTCAAACTCGTTTTTTATTTGACGCCAACGACAGAAGGCTTAACGCAGCCCAACACGATCGCGTCCAGCCTAGCCCTGAGCCAACAACGATCAGAGGCGCGCTAATCTTTCAGCAGCAAGCCCCAGATGCGGTTGTAAGGATGGATGGACGGGGCGGCCGCCTGAGCCGATATCACGGGATAGCCTCGGTTGTACCACTCAAAAATCGAGCCTTCCAAATTAAAAACGCTTTGATAGCCTATAGCCTGCAGCTGTTGCACCAAGCGAGCCGAGCGATACCCCACGGAGCAGTACAGGATCACTGTGGCCTCTGGAGGAATCGACGCTTGCTGAATCGCCGCGAGCGTGGGTAAATGCTGAGCACCCGGCAGATGGCTGGTGTAGTATTCGTCGGTCTTGCGCACATCAATGAGCAGCGGGGCGGGGCGATCGCTGGCTAGCCACATCGCCAACTCATCGGTGGTGAGTCTCGGGGCATCGGGAAATTGCCGCCGAACGTACCGTTTAACCCATAACCATGCCAAGGCTCGCAGAGGAGAGTGGACAAAAGACATCGCTCTAAGCAGTTTGGGGCCGTGTGGCAATCGCCGCAATGCCCCAAACGCCGTCAACAAAACACGGTGGGCATGGCGCGTCATGCTCCGCCTCGCCCGGTGAGCGGGGGCTTGATAGCAGCAAGTCGGCCCCAAATTCTTTGGCCTGCAACTGCTGGACTTGGTTCGCTATGGTTTCAGCTCCGGCCAAATTGCCAAGACGAGCCTGCAGCACTCCACTTGCAGCGTAGGCACTGATGTAAAGCCGCGCACTTTGCAGCTCTATCTGTGACAGTAGGATAGGCTGAAGTTCCGCCCAATCGCTGGGCCAGTGTTCGCTCTGCTGAACTTATCTACAGACAGCGATCGCCATCTCCAACGCCATCGCTGCATTGCTCTTATAGAAATA
>JBCBJQ010000143.1:0-12690 GCA_038523235.1 Cyanobacteria bacterium J06626_4 | reverse complement strand
ATAAACTGGCTTAAAATTCATTTTCTAATATTCTATATTGAAGACATAACGATAGAGATTTGCATCGCCTGCGGCGAATCTCAGAAACAACTCTGGTGGGCACTGCTACCCTACTAACTATAGGGAGGAGCGATTCCGCTTAATCAATAAAATCAATTTTGGGTTTTGAAGAAGTTATCTCAACTTCTCCCCAATCTCCAGACAAATGATATACTCCGTCAACAAAAGTCATTGTATCGATATTTCCGTAGTCGATTTCGCCCGCAGCATCTGTAGAAGGTGTCATTTCTTTATGTATCCAATTAGCCTTAGATACATTTTTGAAGTGTAAAAAAGCATTTCTGTAGCAATACTGCTCTCCAGGCTTTGGAGCCGTATAAGCTGCATGTTTTTCTGTCAAAACAAGCTCCAGTAAAAACTTTACGTGCTTTTCACTTTCTTCTATGCCAAGAACATAACTATCCTCCAGGTAAATCTGTTCTAATCCTGGCAGCTGGTAGTAGTTGAGAAGGGTCATTTATGTTTTCTCCTTTATAAATCGTAGTTGATAGGAGAATGATTACGAGGCGACTTCCTCGTAACGGGATTTCCAAACGGATCTACTCTTTGGCCCGATGGATTGCGTAATTCGACGTGCGGACCTTCGCTTCCGGGTGTCCTTTGACTACCCCTTTTAATTGTTACTCTCGTTACACCACTTTCGTCAATGTATTTCTCTGGTCCGGTTGGACTTTGAACTCTTGTCCAACCTTGACTTTCTGCAAGTTCTCTAACTTCGCTAGCATTGGGAACTTGGTCATTTTGGAAAAGTTCATCTATACCAGGAACGCCTAGATTTGTATTTTCCTCAATATCAAACCAAGGCTTATCAAGACCGTCAGGTCTAGAATCGATACCTGGTGTTGGGCCAAAAACCTCCGGCTGAGAATCTTCTCCAAAGCCACCAGGGATGAAATCTTCTGGATTCACAGGCGGCACCTGCAAGATTTCCCCTGGGTAGGTCGCAGGCTCTACCGGCACATCCCGATTAGGGCGATTGGGGTCGAGGTCAGGATCGTAGCCCCCAGTGACAGTTTCCCAACACCATTGAGCGGCATCTCCAAGATCATCAATAGTTAAGCGGTCCTCCTCGGGTTGCAGTTGGTTGTTCAGGAGGATAAGCCCTGCCCCGATCAGAACAACAGGCAATGCGATCCCGGCGGCAGCACCTAACGCGACGGCTTCCCCCGTGGGATCAGTGTAGTTAGTTGGACTATTGAAAACGTAACGATAGAGGTTGGCATCGCCCGCATCAAACCCGATCTGGTCTTCCGAGAGGAACCGCCCTACAGCGGGGTCGTAGTACCGCGCCCGGTAGTACATCAACCCCGTCGCTTCATCCCGCTCTCTGCCGGTGTAGCCAAAACGGAAGTTGAAGTCAGGATTGGTCTCACTGGTCACCTGCCCAAAGCTGTCATAAACGATGCGGTTGAGAATATTGCCGCTGTTGTCGATGACGTCCCGCACACTACCCTGATGGTCGGTGAGTGCCCAATGCACCGCGCCGTCTGCCGTCTCCTCCGCCAGGATTTGGTCAATGTTCGGCCCGTGCAGATAGCGATGGGTCTGCGTGCCCGCCTCGTCAAACACTAAGGCAATATGGTCGCCGTCATAAACAAAATGCTCCGTCGTCGCCCCGGCAGGGCCGTCGCCATCGGCGTCCACCGACTGACTGAGACGACGATCAAAGGCATCGTAGGTGTAGGTCACGCGCTGCGTGGCCGTGGTGCCATCGCCTTCCGTCACCGCTACCAGGCGCTGGCGCTGATCCCATTCGTAAGTGGTCACCGCCCCATCACTGAGGCGGGTGCGGCGAATACGATTCCCTTCGTTGTCGTATTCGTAAGTGAACACCCCATCGCTGGCGAGCTGGTTGTTGGGGGTCGTTTGATAACCCGCATTGGTGCGGTTGCCGTTGGCATCGTAGGTATAAGCCTCATTGCTCTGGCCTGTATAGTCGGCCCCAGTCAACTGGTCGCGGTCATCATAGGTGTAGGTGGCGGTGTCGTCGGGCGCAACGAAAGTCGTGAGGCGATTCGCTGCATCATAGCTGAACTGATAGTCCGCAATGGGGGCAGTCGCCGTGGCGTGGGTGAGCTGCGCCAGCCGCCCCGTGCCGTCGTAGCTGTAGCTGGTAGTTGCCACCGGCGTCGTGCCATCGGCTCCCGCAAAGCGCGAGAGGGCGGTCAACTCACTGGCGACGTTGTAGCCCATCTCGACCCGCTTGGGCTGAATGCCCGTGCCGCCCTGCTGCACCTGGGTCATGCGGTCTAAGGCATCGTAGGTGTAGTCGGTGATGCCGCTGAGGATACCGGCGATGGTGTCGGTGGTCTGGGTGCGGTTATCCACCGCGTCGTAGGCGTGGTTAAAGGTGACTGCCGGTACCGCCGGGGCCGTGGTCACGGTTTCAGCGGTCAGTCGGTCGAGGGCATCAAAGCTGTAGGTGTTGCTGTTCAGCACGGTGCCCGCCGCGTCACTGTCTTGCACCTGAGTCATGCGCCCCAGGGCATCAAAGCCGTAGGTAAAGCTGCGCTGGACGGTCTCGGCGGCATCCAGCCACTGTTCGCCAATGCGGCGGTCCAGAGTGTCGTAGGTAAACTCTCGGGTTTGGCCGTTGCGGTCAGTCGCCTGCGTCAGATTATCCATCGCGTCGTAGCCGTAGGTGCGGCTGAAGCCCAGGGCGTTGGTCTCCTGGCTGAGGCGGTTGAGCCCGTCGTAGGCGTAGCTCGTCTGGTTGGTCAGCGGATCGGTGACGGAGAGCAAATTATCCACCGCATCGTAGCCATACTGGGTGGCCTGATTCAGCGGGTCAATGACGGCAATCTGCCGGTTGAGGGCATCGTACTGATACTCCGTGGTGTGGCCCAGGGCATTGCTGGTGGCCGTCAAGTTACTCACCGCGTCATAGCTGTAGCGGATCAGCGGCGCGATTTGCTCGCCCGCCCCATCGGGGTCAGGGTCAGTGATTTGACTCAGCCGATTGCGCCCGTCGTACTCAAAGGTGGTGGTGCGGCCCAGCGGGTCAATGATCGAGGTTTGGTTATTCGTGGCGTCATAGGTGTAGCCCGTGATGGGGGCAGCGAGGTCGCCCGCGCCATCCGGGTCGGGGTCGGTGATTTGGGTCAGCCGGTTGCGGTCATCGTACTGCATCGTCGTCACCCGCCCCAGAGCATCGGTCATTTGCGTCTGGTTGCCCGCCAGGTCATAGGCATACTGCGTGATGGGCGGGGTGAGCGCCCCCGCCCCATCCGGGTCGGGCTCGGTGAGCTGCTCCAGCTGGTTCAGCTCGTCATATTGATAGGTCGTGGTCCGCTCGCCGGGGCGGGTGAGCTGGGTGAGCAAATCCACGGCGTTGTAGTCATATGCCGTTACCAGCGGCGGCAAAGCGCCCTCACCATCCGGATCGACAGAAGTCGTGCGCTCTAGGCGATTGCGAGCGTCGTAGTCATAGCGGGTGACCTGGCCGCGCGCATTGGTCAGCTCAATGAGGTTGTTGTCGAGGTCGTAGTCCAAGGTGGTGACCGGGGCGGCCAGTGGCCCTGCCTCACCATCGGGGTCGGCTTCGGTGATTTGGGTTTGGCGATCGCGGGCATCGTAGGCATAGCTCGTGACATTGCCCCGCTCGTCGGTGAGCGTCGTCAGGTTGCCATCAGCATCGTAGCCAAAGGTGGTGATTGGGGAGTTGAGGGGTCCCTCACCATCCGGGTCAGCCTCGGTGATCCGCTCCAGGCGATTCATCGTGTCATAGGCATACAGCGTCTCATGCGCCCGGCCATCCACGCGCCGCAACAGGTTCCCCGCCGCATCATAGAAATATTGGGTGGTGGTCGTCGTCAGCGGTCCCTCGCCATCCGGGTCGGCTTCCACCATTGCCATCAGGCGATTGCGCCCATCGTACTCAAAGGTGGTGCGGTTGTTCCGCGCATCGATAAAGGCACTTTGGTTGCCCGCACTGTCATACTCGTAGCGTTCTACCGCTTCGTCGGCGGTGCCTTGGGCGTAGGTAATCGTGGTGACCTGCCCGCGTGCGTCATAGTCAAAATCAGTGACTCGTCCCAGCGGGTCGGTCACCGTATCCACCAGGCCGTCACTCAGATACGTCATCGTCGTGACCCGGTCATCGGCCCCGCCCACTTCGCCGACGACTTGCCGAATTTCCTCGATATTGCCGCTGGCATCTAGCTCATGCAGCGTCTGGCGGCCTAGCTCATCGGTGACTTGAATCAGTTGATTAAATTGCGGGTCAAACACCTGCTGTAAGCCCGCCGCCCCAGAAATGCTATCCACAATCAGGCTGGGGTTGCCCTGCTCATCGTAGGTAATCGTGGTGCGATCGCCGGTGCCATCCACGATCGCCGACACTTCTCCACAATCACAGTCGCGCTCAAACGTGACCACATTGCCCACGGCGTCGGTTTGAGTCAGCAAATTGCCCGCCTGATTCAGCGTGAAGACGGTGGCATTGCCCCGACCATCGGTGTAGGTCGCAGTCGGCGTCGCGAGGTCGGCGGCAGTCGGCGTCAACGCCACTGGAGCCGTATTGGGGTCAATGGTTTGTGTCGGCAACGCCAGCCCCTGCACCTGCACCGGGTCGATCTCAATCACGGTGTCATCCCGCCGCGTCGAGCTTTCGACCCGGCCAAAGGCATCGTATTGCGTCGTTTCTCGATTACCTCGCTGATCAATCTCTGCCGTCATCCGCGACTGGTCGTCATATTCCCAGGTGCGCACGGCCTCATCGGGGTCAGTGATGCTTTGCAAATTACCCGCGGCATCATAGGCGAGCACCGTTTCCCGACCGGCGGGGTCCGTAATCGTTGTGATGCGACCCTCGGTGTAGGTAAAGGTCGTTTCGAGTCCGACCGCATCGCGCATCGTCGCCAGTTGACCTACCGCGTCATAACCGTAAGTGAGGGTGTTGCCATTGCGATCGGTCACCGTCGTCAACTGATTCTGCGCGTTAAAGGTCGTTACCGTCTGGTCCCTCAGCGTGCGCTGAAACGTGCCGTCAGCCAGTCGCTCCAGGCGAGAATAGTCGCCCGACTGTGAGACGTAAGCACCGCCGGCCTCGGTCGGCGGCTGAAAAATTTGATGGGTACCATCGCCGTTCAGGAGCAGCACCGACTCGTCATCATTGACGACGATTTCCTGCCACCCCGCCAGGCTCCAGCCGTGGCCAAAGGGACTGTCGGTGCGGTTGACCACCGTCACCGTGCCCGTCGTCGTATGCCGCAACGGGTCAAAGGTGGCCGCTGCATCAAAGGTTTGAATATCACGCTCCACCTGGTAAGTGTAGACGCCGGAGGCCTGATCGCTTAGATCCGCCTGAAGTGCTCCCTGCACCACCGCATTGTCTTGATCTGGCACGGTCCAAAAGTGTTCGCCGCCACTCAGACCAAACTGGTCGCCAGTGTAGCCCGGCACCGCGATCATCGCGTCGCCTACCTGGAGGCTCAGCCTGGCGATCAGCAACTGCGCCCCCGGCGCATCCTCCACGTTTTCATAGGCAAAATGCACGATGGGCTGCACATCAGCCGTCGTGGAGTCGTAGTGCAACGTCAGGGCGCGATCCATCCCCTGGGACTGATAGGCCGCTAGGGTGTGGGTCTCGATCAACGCCCCGGAATGGGTCTCCACGTTGGAGTTAACCGAGACATCATGCTCTGGCGCACAGTTGGTGTCCTGGTTATAACCGGTGTTATCCACCGGCGTGGCCTCAATTGGCGTGTTTCCCAGCGCTTGCAAATCAAACACCACCACATTGTTGGTGAAGTCGGTTTCACCAATCCCTTGCGGCTGATTCACCGACAGAATTAAGTACGGTTCGTCGCTACTGATTGAGAAGGTTTCTTCCCGCACCGCCGAAGTCTCATCCACCGCGATCGCCACCTGATTGCGGTAGTAATCATCATCGATGGTGGTGCCCGGGGGGGCGCTATCAGCGGCGATCGGTGTATCGCTCGTGACATCTAAAACTTCATCCGACGAGAGCCAAAAGCGATTAAAAAAACTGTTCGCCGCGACATCGGCGCAACTATTACCTCCGCTGAGGTTGGTCACTGCCCAACTCACTGTGACCGTCCCGTCTGGGTTGCTCTGCAGTTCGGCATCAGGAGCGATCGTGAGATCCGGTATGCGAACGATACAACCGATGCCGGGAAGGCCAGGCAGCGCCCCGACTAAGGAGCTGTTAGTTTCGGCTAAGCCAGTCAGATTGTCTGTCTGGGCGATCGCATTAGGAACGCTCTGGGTTTCAGCATCTAACGCCCCCTCAGCCTGGACAGCACTCTCTGCAGACAACAGCAAGGTGGGCGCAGGACTGAGTTGCAGCGGGGCAACACCTCCGAGTGCGGTCGACTGAGGCGCTTCCGAGGATACGAGACCCAACGCAGTCTCAGCCGTGGCTAAGCTCAAACCATCACTGTCAAGTCCATTCGCCGCATCCAAAGTCGGTTGACCACAGTCACAGTCCAACATGAGGTAACTCCTAAGATTAAAAGTCAAACAGGGGTTCGATTAATTCATCAAATGCGGTGACCCATCAACTGTCTCAACCTCACCGCTTGAGAGCTCAGCTTGAAGGAGGCTGAGTTTCAATTGGCTCAGTGGCAGGCTATCTGCTCAAAAAGTTTGAGCATCAGTGTGGTGAAACGCCCCACCTACTTGCATCGGAGATGGTAAGGGAATCAGCAGGCAAAAAAGCATTTAGGAAGCAAAACTCCCTGTCAAATACCGATATCTTTAAGCCGAATTTAAATTCGTCAAGCCCTATAGAAAAGGGGATTCTAAGCTGTCACAACCTGCCTGATGCGATCAATTTGGCAGGTGAGAATAAGCAACAGAAGAAATGAGATAGGCACAAATGAGATAGCGCTCATCTACTGAACAAACCCTATCTAAAAGCTGTTACAAAAGCAACCCGCCTTGACGCCCAGATTAATTCTTTTCTCAAAAATAAAATGAATTTTTTGACGCTTTTAAAAGCCTTGAAAATATTTTTGATGATTTAGGATTTGATAAACTTCAAAAAGGAAAAGTTCCTCGCGATATCTTGCATGGCAGAGACAGTATCCTGAATCAAATCCTGCACTTGAGTCAATGATTTGAATTTAATTAGATTGATGAAAACACAACAGCAGCAAGTTTTTGGGGAAGCACTTTTGCTAATTGAGGCCAGTAAAGATATTGAATGAAGGAGATAAGAGCGGTTTTCCGAGTCAATCAGCTTGATAAGCAAGATCTCTCAGCTCAGAATACACTTAACCAGATGTTAAACAGTGTTGAAGTGATAGTACTTCTGGCAGAACAACTGTAGTTGATAGTAAAAAAAGGTATGAGCCCGACTGTTAGAGGGTGACGATTTGTATCGAATACTTCACGACTAGGGGCAGCCTTGCAGCCCTCAAAGTGGTGAACGCTAACTGGGTCTAGAGAGTGGTTGCTGTGCCGAGCAGCTAGTCGGACAAAAGTTCCGTCAGCAGTGCTCGCAGCCGATAAAGCAGGAATTTACCTCCTCCGGTATGAGCTGATGGAAACCTTTGCCATCAACCTGCTCAACAATATACTGAGTGAGCGGCGGATGCGCCCACTTCAACCGCAAGAGACACCAACGCACTGACGCAAAGCCTCCTGGTTACGATGACATTACTATTCCCCCCAGGCAGCTGAGGACGGAGGTGCTGGTAGTGATCGGTAGTGTTCAGCTGGAGTTAGATCATCAAGTGTCAAGAACTGTGGAAAACTATTGCCCCTCTCACCCCGTACCCTCCTCGCCAAGGAGATTTTTTCCTGGGGAAGAGGAGCAGTTTTACACTTCATAGATTTCTCTTGGATTGGTAACAGTCCGTCTGGTCAGAATTCTGGCGGATCAAGGGCCAGCGTTTGCGGAAGGACTGGCCCCGTCTCAACCGCTTCGGACAGCGATTGAGTGAGCATGAATAAAGTCTATCCGAGTCATCTCACCGCCCAGCAGTTTTCTAGCGCCACGCTTTTCCAGTAACTCACCAGCAGGCCATTTGACTCACTGCCCCCAACCGACAGATGACCCCAACTGCTGCATCGTGTGGAGTGTCGTCGTCCGCGTCGTAAACCTTGGCTCTAGAAATCGCGTCAAGATCTCCGGTTTCGGCCAAAAAATTAGCTCCTTGCTAGAGCAGGGTCAGAAACCAAGGAACTAACTCGCTTTAATTTCACAGAATGACACAATAAAGGGGTTGTGCACTGGCAGTCACAGTTTCCTTATGGAACGGTTTGATCTCAATGTTTTTCGGCGATTTTGGGCGATCGCTAAAGCCTATTGGTTTGGTGATGAAAAATGGCAAGCGCGGGGACTGCTGCTGCTGATTGTCGTTTTGCTGCTCGGCTACACGGGTCTGAGTGTGGTGCTCAACAGCCAGCGGGGCGAGCTGATTTCATCACTTTCTGCGAAAGATCAAGATCGCTTTTGGCACACGGTGATTGTCTTTGTCGGGGTGCTGGTGGTGTATGCGCCGCTGCTGGCGGGCTATACCTACCTGCGCGATCGCCTGGGGTTAGAGTGGCGGCGCTGGCTGACCGGTCGATTTATCGATCGCTATTTTGGCGATCGTGCCTTCTATCGCATCAACCAGTTCAGCCCCGATATCGACAATCCCGACCAGCGCATTGCTGAAGATGTCAAAAGTTTCACCCAAGAATCGTTGACGCTCGTGCTGGTGGTCGCCTCCTCCGTGCTAGAGATGGTGGCCTTTAGCGGGGTGCTATGGAGCATTTCGCGAGAGCTGGTGCTGTTTTTGGTTGGCTATGCTGTGATTGGCAGTTTGCTAACGGTGGGCGTCTTTGGCAAACCGCTGGTCAGGCTCAACTTTGAGCAGCTCAAGCGCGAAGCTGACTTTCGCTTTGGCCTCGTGCGCATTCGCGAAAATGCTGAGGCGATCGCCTTCTACCAGGGCGAAGCGCAGGAATCGACTCAGGTCAAAACCCGCTTTGCTGCCGCCTTCGACAACTTCAAACGGCTGCTGTTTTGGGAGTTAAATCTCAACGGTTTAACCAACGCCTACGAATTCATTCCCTTCATTCTGCCAGCGCTAGTGGTGGCTCCCGCCGTGTTTAGCGGTGATTTGGAAGTCGGCAAAGTCAGCGAAGCTCAGGGTGCGTTTATTCGCGTCTTCTTTTCGCTCAACGTGATTGTGGCCCGCTTCCAGTCGTTGACAGCATTCGGGGCAGGCATCGATCGCCTCTACGAATTTGCCAACACTCTCGGTCACTTTGACGATGACGAAATAGCCGCTGACGCAGCCACAGTGGATGCCCCGGCAATTGCCGCTCCAGCCGACACCGAGCCTGCAGTTGCAGTTGCAGTACCGGCCAGCGATGAGTCAGAGCCGGATGCGACCGCTGATGTTGCAGTGCCAGCTAACAACGATGAATCGGAGTCAGAGGCTGAATCAAATCCTGAGGAACGAGAGTCGGAGGTTGCCGCGATCGCCGAAACCCAGCCGGTGATTCTGCAAGAAACAGCGCCGCTGCTCAGCCTGCATCACGTCACCCTGCAAACACCCAACTACCAGCGCACGCTGATTGATGACCTGACATTAGAGTTAGAACCGCACAGTTCCCTATTAGTCGTTGGCCCCAGCGGCTGCGGCAAGAGTTCGCTGCTACGGGCGATCGCCGGACTCTGGAACTCCGGCAAGGGCTTGATTCAACGACCGGCTCTGGGTGACCTGCTGTTTTTGCCGCAAAAGCCCTACATGGTGCTCGGCAACCTGCGGCAGCAATTGCTCTACCCGTATCCGGAGGCGGCGATCGGTGATGACCAAATTCACACCGCACTCAAGGCCGTGAACCTGCCCAACCTGGTCGCGCGTTTTGAGGGTCTGGACGCCGAAGCCGAATGGGGCGATGTACTGTCACTCGGTGAGCAGCAGCGCCTCAGCTTTGCTCGCGTTCTTTTACATCAGCCCAGCTACGCCATTTTGGATGAAGCCACCAGCGCCCTCGATCGCGTCAACGAAGAACAGCTTTATGCTGCGTTGGAAGAGATTCCCACCACCTATCTCAGCGTCGGCCACCATGAATCACTAGAAGCACACCACCGCTTACGACTCCGCCTCGCTGAAGACAGTACGTGGCAGTTGCAGTCCCTATAAACCTTGAATTAAGCAGCAGATCTTTGCTATGACACAGTCAACCCGCTCACTGCCCCGCCAGACTTTCCTTAAATTGGAAAGACGACAATTAGGAAAACGTCAGTTTGGGTTAAAGCAAAACCCGTTACTTTCCCCTCCTGGGAGGGGCTAATGGGGTGGGTTCAAGCCGTCGGAAAAACCTACCCTGTCCTGCGGTCACCCCTCCCAGGAGGGGGATTTGGCCCTCAAACTATCCGCAAATCTCTTGTCAGTCTTATCCTGAACTCAGGTCAGGAAAGGTATGACAAAGTGATTAGCCCTGTCATACCTTTTTCCTGATTTGAAGTCGGCATTAGCGAAAAATGAACGCGTTCAGCAATATGCTAGGGCTCAGCTTTTCATGCTCGCAAAGTTAATACTGCAGTAAGTTATCTCGCAAGGTGCTGCCAGTATACTTAGTCCGAAACCGACCTCTTTTCTGAAGCTCTGGAACCACGTAATCGACAAATTCTTCGTAGCATCCAGGCGTGTAGGTGGCAACCAGCATAAATCCATCCGCACCACCTTCATCAACGAAATATTCCATCTTGTCAGCGATGTCAGATGCCGTGCCGACGATTACCGGCATACCCATCCCCATCGCGTAGTAAAGAGCAGCTTCTTTAATCGTGATCGGGGCACCCCCCTTCGCATAAATAATGCTTTCAAACAGTCCCTGGATACCTGGAATTTCAACATTCTGTACATATTCGTCGAGATCATAGGTAGAAAAGTCAGGTCCAAAATGTCCTGAAATCCAGGCGAGTGCACCTTCAAGCGGTATGCAAGAACGAATTTTCTCATACTTCTCTTGGGCATGTTGTGTGGTCTCGCCCACAATACATTGCAGCCCATAGATAAGCTTGACACTATCACGCGGTCTTTGAAACCTCTTCTCAAGTCGTTCATTTAAGTCTTCTGAATACTGCCGCATTCGCTCGACATTGGGATGAACCGCAAAGATAGCTTCAGCATGCTTAGCTGCAAAGTCTCGACCTCGATCAGAGGAGCCGGCTTGCCAAAAAACCGGCCTGCCCTGAGGAGAAGGAAAACAAAACGATCGTCCTTTACAAGCAAAGAATTCACCTTTAAAGTCAATTTCTTTGACTTTTTCAGGGTCAGCAAATATGCCACTTTCTTTGTCAGCGATAATGGCATCAGAGTCCCAAGAGTCCCATAGCTGACAGCATAAATCGACGTATTCCTCCATGCGATCATAGCGCCTAGAACGGTCAGTCATTTCTGCCCCATAAGCATCCCATTCGCTTTTTGAGTAAGAGCTAACAATGTTCCAGGCAATCCTGCCACCAGAAAGGTGATCCAGGCTGGAAAGGCGTCTCACCATTGAGTAAGGGTGCTCAAAAGCGGTAGAAAGGGTAAGACCAACACCTAAATGCTGAGTGGCAGTCGTGATAATCGGGACAATTGTTGAGGGCTCATGGGTCGGACATTGAACGGCATACTTGACACAGGCATCTGAGCTTTTTTCATAGTTATTGTAAGGAGCGAGTTCATCGGCAATAAACATGCCATCAAACATGCCTCTCTCCATCGTTCGAGCCATGTGTTGCCAATAGGCTGGCTGGCTCCAATCCCAATTCACTTTGTCTTTAGGATGTCGCCACATTCCGGTCGCATGACTATTGACTCCATGCTGAATGAATCCCAACAAGTGCATTTTCTTTTTGTCTGACATAGCCTTATCATCTCCAGGTTAATAAGTGAGTGAGGGGAATGGGGGAAAAGTCATAGTGCCTATGTAGTTTCAGGCAAACATTAGATACTTCTAGAAACTAATCGGGCATGCATTTTTCGTTAGCTTGCAACTGCAGAGGCAAGTTCCAACAAAGAAGTTTTCAGCCTCTCATTAATTTCAGCATCAAGCGTTATGCCGCCTTCTGCTGTTTTCTCCATTTGCGAGTCGAGGATAAAGATACCTCTCAAAATATTTGTTGCCCCTAAAACGCCAAAAAGAGGTTTCATGGCATATTCAATCGAGAGCAAATGAGTAATCGTGCCGCCAGTCGCGATCGGCAGTATGGTTTTGCCAGCGAATGCATATTGAGGCATCAAATCAAGCAATGCTTTTAGTACCCCGGTGTACGAAGCTTTATACACGGGGGTGCCGACCACAATACCATCAGCTTGTTCAATTAAAAGTTGAGCTTTTTTGAGGGCCTCACTCTCAAAGTTTGCGTAAACCAGGTCTTCAGGGGGAACATCTTTCACAGACAATGAAGAAACATCCATCGATTGTTCTTCTAAAATGGAAGAACATAGCCTTAAAACAGCAGAAGACCTCGATGTACCGGACGGGCTGCCTGCGATAGTCAAAATTTTCTTCATTCGTACTCTACCTCCTTGATCATGATGTCAATGTTGCGGCTTGGTTGATTCAAAAAGGCTCAACCAAGTATTTTGAATTTTCCTTCTTGGAATTCAAAATTTCCATGTATTCTCCAAACTTTTCATCCATAAAATAGCTCTGAGAAAGTTCATTCGA
>JBCBJQ010000142.1:0-12749 GCA_038523235.1 Cyanobacteria bacterium J06626_4 | reverse complement strand
CATTGCCGACAATGGTGTAGGAATTCCTGAAGTCGTCAGACAACAAATTTTCCAACCTTTTTTCACGACTAAACCGATCGGGAAAGGAACTGGCATGGGGTTGTCGATTAGTCATCAAATTATTGTTGAAAGACATGGTGGCAAACTAGAGTGCTTCTCACAGTCTGGTCAGGGGACGGAATTTCTGATTCAGATTCCACTGCGTTAGCAGGGGCCAAGTGCCATCATGGCTGCAGGCATGATCCAATCGACTGACCCTTGTTGAAATCACGCCCTCAATCTTGGCCTTAGTCAACTTTGGGCGCGGGTAATTCTTGCCCATTTTGGAGCAGGGTGGCGCTTTCCACGGAGCCATCAGTAGCAGTGTTGAAAACGATCCGAAACTCTAGGACGCGAGCAAAAAATTCCCTCTCTGATGCGGCATACAGCGGAATCTTGGGCTGTCCGGTGCCTTGCAGGTGGAGCTGTCCTGACTCGACAGTGAGGACGACCTGAAATTCGGGGAACACCTGGTAGGTGCCGACATAGCGCTCTAAGACTTCGGGGGCCAGGGTCATGGCCGTTTCGTTCGCGGGCAGTCGGGCTGGCTGGCCCTGCAGAATGGCGAGTAAGTCCTCGGCCATAATGGGAGGATTGGCATTGGGCACATTACTGAGGATGGCAACGGTGATGCCTTGATTTGGCAGGCTGCCCAGGTAACTAGCAAAGCCGTTGATGCCGCCGCCGTGGGCAATAAAGCCCTGCTTACCAATCATGAGGCCATAGCCATAGGACGCGCCGTTAGCGTTTTCGCCTAAAGCTACATGCGGGTGCTGCATCGCGGCAATGACGGCATCGCTGAGGATGCCGGGTGGACGATTATCCGCATCGGCCAAAAACTGGTGCCAACGCACTAAATCACCCACGGTCGAATACAGCGCCCCCGCCCCAGTGGGTACTGCCATGTTGATGTATTCTGCCTGTTGATAGTCTTCGCCGGTAAACTGGTAGCCATTTGCCAGATGATTAATCACGGCCAAGGGCTGTTCATAACCGGTATTTTCCAGTCCTAAGGGCATGAACAAATGCTCTTGCAAATAGTCGGCATAGGTTTGACCTGAGACAGTTTCGATGATTTGCGTCAGCAGCACATATCCAGAATTGCTGTAGCGATGCTGCTCTCCCGGTTCAAACTCCAGGGGTAAATCTTGAAAGCGGGCAACCAGTTCCTCTAGGGTAGTGGGCTGCTGCATCCATTCCAGATAGTCAGGAAAGCTGGTCAGATTGGGAATGCCAGCGGTGTGGGTGAGCAGGTGGTGCAGAGTGATGTGATCGCCTTGGGGATAGTCGGGCAAGTAGGTGGAAATGGGAGCCTGCACGTCTAGCTGCCCTCGATCCTGCAGCTGCAAGATGGCGGCGGCAGTGAATTGTTTCGTGATGGAGCCAATGCGAAATTTGGTCTGGGGCGTATTTGGCACCTGATGCTCTAGGCTGGCCATGCCGTAGCTCTGGGCAAAAACTGTTTCGCCATTCTGCATAACGATTACGGTACCCATGAACCGGCCAGTTTCATAGTGAGCCTGCAAATAGGCAGCCATCTCGGCAGTTAAGGAAGCATTTGTGGCAATAGTGTTGCTGGCAGCAGGAGGCATGATGAATTGCTCAGACAGGGTAGTTAGTCGGGTCGGCTCTGGTTGGGCGATCGCATTCACCGATGGGTCTTTAAAGGGTTGATTGGGAGCAATCGTCGCGATTGCGATGGGCGGCAAAATCACCTCTACTGAAGCGGCAGCAAGCACCGTCGCTAAATATTTGAAGATCGTCATTTATTTTTATTTGAAGATGATACGGAAGTTCTGACACCGATTTTTTGAAACAAGACGATCAATCTGGCCCCCTTGCCCCTCTGCTCCCCGGCGTTGCCCCAATTGTGTTGGGAGCCCGATCACGGAGCATGGGCAGGGCAGCGGTTATTTTATTGAGCGACGCCATAGGCCGGTGGCAATGACTTGGGCAAAGGCATAGAGCGAAGTCAAAAACCAAAGGACAAAGGCATAGAGAAACCAAATCAAAGCATAGGTATTAGTGGCGATCGCGCGATTATATTGCTGCAAATACTCCAACACTTGGGCTGGGGTTTGAACATCGTCAACGGTGGCAGGATAGCCAAACGTGTCAAGGTTTCTGTTCAAGAAAAAAACGGTGGTGCCAGCAGTGACGATAAAGACTGATAGCAATATCAGGTTCAGCTGAAACCATTGCAACTCCTGCTTGATTAAGTTGGTCTCTTGCTTAAAGCGTCGACGTGAAAGCAACAAAATTCCCACCAATCCAATCAAAGTTACAGGCACAAGCAAGACGGGATTGAGAGTATTTAATCTGGAAATGAATTGAACCATGATGGCAAAATAGAAAGAATATTTAAAGATAGTCAGACGAGCTTTGCTTTTTTGGTTTTCGCCGATCCTCTTTTCTTGAGCCACCAAGCCAGTCGAGGCTCAGGCTGATAGTTTTTTACTTTGGGTTTGCCCTCAGCTCTTTCGATGTTTAATTCATTCAGGTTGGCAACGATTGACCAAATCGTGCCAAATTTTTCCGACTTCAAATCCAAACAAATTGAACTATCAGACAAGATAGTTTTGGCTTTGCTCAAGTCCATCTGCGAGGTTGCTTCCAGGCAGTCATACAGTCTCCGGTAGCGCTCTTGGGGCTGGCACCAGTCGATGCCCCCTTGATCAAAAGGTGCCATGTTGGCCGTCTCAAACTGATTGGTGATGCAGATGAAGTTATCGCTAGCTGGGGGATACCTGACAGTGCTGCTTTGCGGTGCCGTTTCTACGACGGCGATATTGCCCGTTGCGTCGGCAATTAAAAAATTATTGGCGGAGGCTACTTTGGCACTTTGAATAACCGCGATCGCCTCATCAACGTTTTTACACGTCTCTAGCACCTTTCTAATCACAAAGTGAAACGTGACTCCTGGTTGAATAGTGGTGCCATTGACGAACGATAGGGCGATCGCCAGTCCTTGTTCATTAATGCCATCGCACCGACCAATAAAAACATCGGACTGGCTGATGTAGGCAAACTTTTCGGCAGGGGCGATCAGGCAGCTTTCGGTCAGCTTTTTGAACTCAAAGAGCATGTCATAATTGCGCCCAAAAATCACTGAATCCTGATTGCGATAGGCGAATACGCTACATTTGCCCGTCGTATCAAACACGCCTAAGCCAGAGACAAAAGCGCCCAAACGGGCTTCGTCTACTTGCCAGCCTTTGGCAAACCCCTGAAACTCTGGCATCAAATCAGGATAGAACTGTTGAACTTCTTGATAGCATTGAGCCCCAAACTCAATGTTTTCTGCCGGGATGGCAGGAAATTGAATATTTTTCTGGAATAGTAGGCTGCCGTACTTGAAGCCCATGTCATAAAAACTGCCGTAGAGTCTGGGATGGTACATTTTGATTGATGTCTGAGACCTCTAGGTTGAGAGCTTTTCCGAGGGCAAAACCGCGCTGCTAGCCCATCACGTTTCATAGAATGCCAGTGAGTCGTCATTACGTGACACCTACGGCTAGGTGATATCACCTCACCCAGTTGGGTGAAGCCCGGTTGTCTGAATCGGGGCAATGCTGCAGTCTCACTGCCGTTCATCCCCCTTGGGCTACCCACCCTGCCGCTACATCTATGAACCTGAAACCCCAGTCATCCTGCCGCAGGGTCACTTGGCATTCATGAATCCTGATCAATAATGTTGAATCCGATCGCCTCAAGATTTAGGAACCAAAGGGGCGATCTGATTCAACGTTATCAGTGCTATGTGTCTTAATCACAATGCAAAAAAGATGCTTAATCCCCGGTTTCTGTCGAAATATCGCTCACCTCAAGGCTGTGACTAAGAAACCGGGGATCTGGAACCGTTTCAGCCACTTAGGCTTGTAGGGTAAAGCTCTCGGCATCGAGCGTGGGTGCACCTTCAATGGTGGCAATCTGAGCCCCATTGCCAAAGCCCTCTTCACTACCATTTGGGTTGTAGTACAGTGCCCCAGTAGTCGCGCCGTAGATGATTTTGGCTGTGCTCAGCGCTGCCTCTTCGGCACTGTTAACCACCGCAAATTCGTCAGCGGCCAGTGTGCCATCACCCATGTTGGTCAAAGCTGCGAAGAGACTCATGTCCAGTAAGATGCTGTCTTCGGCACCAAAGTTTTGAATTGAGTTAGTGCCTTGTGCTCCCGGAGCGAGATCGACGTCAAAGCCAAAGAAGTCGGTCCCATCACCGCCAATGAGGATGTTGTTACCCCCGCCCCCAATCAGCAAGTCGGCACCCCCGCCGCCAATGAGGATGTCATCGCCAGCGCCGCCAATGAGGATGTCATCGCCATCGCCACCGTCCGCCACAATCGGCGTGGAGGTGCCGCTGGCATTGAGGAAATCGTTGCCGTCGCCCCCGGAAAACACGACTGATTCTACTGTGCTGCCAGTCAGATCGCCCACGGTGAAGGAGTCATCGCCCCCTTGACCATTGATTTCAAACTGCTCGATTTCCTCATTCGTTAGGGTGAAGAGTCCCAAGTTCAGACGATTAAAGATGGCTTGACCATCCACTGCTCTGAGGTCAAATTCGTCGCCTGCGCCATCGGCACCATTGACCTGAGTCACGTCGAAGCCCTCACCGCCGTTGATGAAGTCGCTGCCGTCACCGTTGTTCCAGATGAAGCGGTCATCGCCTTCCTCCAGATAAGCAATGTCGTCACCGCGTTGACCAACCACGATGTCATCGCCTGCCCCAGCAAAAAAGGTATCCACTGCGGAACCGCCCAATAGGAGGTCATCGCCGTCGCCACCAAAGGCTTCAATGGCAGTTGAACTTTCTCGCGCATCGAGGGTATCGTTGCCGTCACCCCCGGAGAAGACGACTTTTTCGACGGTGCTGTCGGTCAGATCGCCCACGGTGAGGGAGTCATCGCCGCCTTGGCCATTGATTTCGAACTGCTCAATCTCCTCATTGGTCAGGGTAAAGAGTCCTAAGTTCAGACGGTTGAAAATCGCCTGACCATCCACCGCCGCCAGGTCGAATTCATCGCCCGCGCCATCAGCGCCGTTGACCTCAGTCACGTCAAAGCCTTCACCGCCATTGATGAAGTCGCTGCCGTCGCCGTTGTTCCAGATAAAACGGTCATGCCCTTCTTCCAGGTAAGCGATGTCGTTGCCGCGCTGGCCGACCACCGTGTCGTCGCCCGCCCCGGCATAAAAGGTATCGACTGCGGAACCGCCGAGTAACAGATCATCGCCGTCGCCACCAAAAGCTTCGATGGCTGTGCTGCTAGCCGTCGCATCGAGGGTATCGTTGCCGTCGCCACCCGAAAATACGACCTTTTCGACGGTGCTGTTAGTCAGATCACCCACGGTGAGGGAGTCATCACCGCCTTGACCATTGATTTCGAACTGCTCAATCTCTTCATTGGTCAAGGTAAAGAGTCCTAGATTGAGCCGGTTGAAGATCGCTTGACCATTGACCGTAGCGAGGTCAAATTCATCGCCTGCGCCATCAGCGCCGTTGACCTCAGTCACATCGAAGCCAGCACCGCCATTGATGAAGTCGCTGCCATCGCCGTTGTTCCAGATAAAACGGTCATGCCCAGCTTCGAGATAAGCAATGTCGTTACCGCGTTGACCCACAACGACATCATCGCCAGCACCTGCATAAAAAGTATCGATCGCAGAACCGCCGAGTAACAGATCGTCGCCGTCGCCGCCCAACGCTTCGATCGCCGTGCTGCTGGCTGTGGCATCCAGGGTATCGTTGCCGTCGCCGCCCGAGAATACGACCTTCTCGACGGTGCTGTCGGTCAGATCGCCGACGGTGAGGGAGTCATCGCCGCCTTGACCATTGATTTCAAACTGCTCAATTTTCTCGTTGGTCAGGGTGAAGAGTCCGAGATTGAGCCGGTTAAAGATCGCCTGACCATTGACCGCCGCCAGGTCGAATTCGTCGCCCGCGCCATCAGCGCCGTTGACCTCAGTCACGTCAAAGCCCCGGCCGCCGTTGATGAAGTCGCTGCCGTCACCGTTATTCCAGATGAAACGGTCATGTCCTGCGCCGAGGTAGGCAATATCATCACCGCGCTGGCCGACCACAGTGTCGTCGCCTGACCCAGCCCTAAACGTGTCAACGGCAGAACCTCCCAACAGTAGGTCATCGCCGGCACCGCCGAAGGCTTTGATCGCCGTGCTGCTAGCGGTCGCATCGAGCGTATCGTTGCCCTCACCACCCGAGAACACCACCTTTTTCACCGAACTGCCGGTCAAATCGCCCACGGTGAGGGAGTCGTCGCCCCCTTGGCCGTTAATCTCAAATTTTTCAACACGTTCATTGGTCAGGGTGAACTGCCCTAGATTGAGGCGGTTGAAAAGGGTCTGTCCGTTGACCTGAGCTAAGTCAAATTCATCGCCCGCGCCATCAGCACCGTTGACCTCAGTCACATCTTTGCCTGCGCCGCCGTTGATAAAGTCGCTGCCGTCGCCGTTATTCCAGATGAAGCGGTCATCGCCGGCGCCCAAGAGGGCAACGTCGCTGCCAGTTTGACCGACTACGATGTCGTCGCCTGAGCCCGCCACAACAAAGTCGTTGCCGCCCCCCGCCGCAATCGTGTCGTCCCCCTGCCCGGCAAAAATCAGATCATCTTGGTCATCGCCTTGAATCTGATCGTCGCCGGCACTGCCGAACAGAATATCGCCAAGGTTCTGAATGCCCGGTGCATTCTCAAAGATTTCGCCGATGATCAGGTTAACCAGGTTCGTGAGTAGAAAGTTCATAGTGATTCTCCAAAAAACAGGTGAGTGAATGTCGGTCTGTTATCGGTACAGCGATCGCTCCCTGTTGGTTTTAAAGAATCAGAAATTTCTCGGAGTTCGTGAGCCTCAAGTCATGGTAATGGTCGCGTGATTGCTGCCGATCTCGTTGGCTGAGATGCGCGATATAGCAGCCATCAGAGGCGATAACGTCACGCTGAAAATGCGGCGCGATCGCCTTTTTTTCTCTCATCAGACTGGCCGATCGCGCGGATTAGGTTGAGCGGCTCGCCATCTAGATTGGTGGAACAACCGCCCTCAGCGCACTTGCCAGCCGAGGCTTGCCACTCACCCGCTGGGTAAAACCCATTGACGCCACTGTTAAGGAAACCTCATAAAGGATAGAAAAAACTTATATTTAATAGCTATTCTCATCCACTTAATTTATCGATAAAGTATTAACAAGTCACGAGACACCTTGCAGATATAGGTTTAGGTAAACGTCATGGTCTACATCACAACTGCTCCGACTTCCGCTGTTTCGACCGCTCCGGCTCCTGTTTCTGAGGTCAGTGTTCAGGCTCGGCCTTCGCTGCAAACCCGCCTCGAAGCCGCCCTCGAACATGCGCGGCGGCTGACGGCGATGTATGGCTCCAATACGATGGAAGTCGCGATCGCGTGGGAAACCGTTGACGAACTGCGCAAGGCGGATCGCGAGCAAAGACAGCCTCACCTGTCGGCTTTTGCCCGCTACTGTGTCGCTAACCCTGAGGCTCCTGAAGCCCGCATCTACTGTGACTAATCACTGATCGGCAAGCCTCCCCCAAGAGGTGACACTCTTTGACAACTTCTCTCAACAAATTGGACAGCATGGTCTGCAAGCGGGAACTCACGTTCCCGCTTTTTTTTGCGTGATGTTAAGTACTCTGGAAACTAAGTTTCTTACCGTATCGCTGCGATAGTCGCTTGATCCCCCGCTGTCGCCGCCCCCTTAAAAAAGGGGCTATTTACTTCCAGAATTGGTCTGCTCCCTTTTTTAAGGGGGGTTGGGGGGATCAAGCCTCCGTCACTAAAGGTCGAAAACTTAACTCACGCTGTATCAAGGGCGATCGGGGGAATTCAGCGCGATCGCACCCACTGCAAAATTTCGTCGCGGGTCTCTTCCGGTGTTTTGCCCTTGGTGTATACCGTGAATTTGGCCAGCTTAGCGTTGGAGGGATGGTGGACGAAGTGTTCGTTGGTCTGGCGAATATCGTCGGGTAAATCGCGGTTGCGATCGGCCAAAATTCTCACAGACTCATCCAGATCAGGTGAAGGCAGTAGCAATACCACATGGGGATAGGGGGCGAGGGCGCGCTGCACCCGAGCAAATAGCGCTGCATCCTCGTAGACCGAGTGACCGGCCCCAAAATCAATGACGCAGTTGGACTGTTCTGCTAGCAACCGCTCGACCGCATGGGCCTCAAACGGCTGCCAATATTGAATGATGGACCAGGCCCCACCCGCTTCACGTTTTTGCTGAGCAAGGGCTGGGTCGTAGCCAATCTCGTCGTAATAGCCCCAGCGCAGTTCGTCCATTGAGCATTGAGGCAGCGCCAACTGTTTGGCCAGCAGTTCTCCTACGGTCGATTTGCCGACGCCTTGAGGGCCAATGAGGACGATGTCAGATGGCATCATAGCTCCTTTGTAATCAATCAGGTAGGGGCGATCGCAATTGGTTGAGGACTTTGAAAAAAGGTCAGAACTCCATCTCCAGTTGTTGGGAAATGGGGCGTTTTAGACGCTACAGCTTGCATCATAAAACGGCTCAAAACCATGCCCATTTAGATAACTGGAGTATTTGAAACATTGGCTGCGATGACCAAAGTCCATACTGACAGGGGCTGCCCCTGATCAGTTGGCGATCGGCCAAGAATACCATTGTCGATGTCGATATGTTTTATCTAGGTGTAACGTTCCGGCTGAGCGGCTGAAAGTAACCTTTGTAACACAACCAAGATCTCCCAAAAGTCCGCTCCAGCCGGGTTGTTATGCCGCGCTGTTACTGCGTTCAACTGCATAAACAGAGGTCGGCTTATTTCGCCACTCCATCTCTTTGATCAGGCTCATTCCATTCTTTTCGGCAACACGACAAGAAGCAATGTTAGCAGGATTTACTAATGAAATGAGTTTATCAAAACCTAATTGGGTAAACCCATAGTCACGACAGGCTTGAGCGGCTTCCGTTGCTAAACCTTTTCCCCATAAATCACGACAGATATGATAACCAATTTCTACTTCTTCAACACCATCAACTTCCTGCACTACTAAACCACAATCGCCAATCAGTTTGCCAGTTTGCTTAAGAATTAACGCCCACAGCCCAAACCCATATTGAGCATACCTCTGGACATTTCGCTCAATCCACGTCTGAGTCATTTGGCGGTCAAATGGTTGTGGATAGAACTTCATTGCTTCAGGATCAGAGAGGACTTCAAGTAAATCATCCATGTCATGGAGAGCCATTTCTCGCAAAATTAACCGTTTAGTTTCCAACACCATATTGCGATCGCCTTACCAATAGCTTCAAAGCACCGCCTGCCCCAACAGCTTTGCACTACCTTAACTCTAAGCACCAACAGGTAGGCTTTCGGCTGTGCCCTCACCAACTAATCAGCGGCATAACTATTTATTGGACTGACGCATTCCACATAACTCCCCTATATGGGGGATTAGGTGGAAATCTTGCAACCTAATCGCCTGATTTGGGTGTTTAGGTGGAAATTCGTCAGCCTAATACCCTGATATGGGTGATTAGGTAGACGCATTCAGTATAAGCAATCTCTCAAACCCCAGCTCTCCTGGGGGCACGTTGATAGCGAAAGTGGCTAAGCCTTGAGATCCAGGCAATACCAGAACTGGAGAAAAAGCAGAGTGTATCGCTGGATACAGTTTTGACCACGATCGCAGGAGAGCCGTGGGGATTGTGTTCAATCCGTAATTTATCAGGTGAGTTGCTGTTGTAGGCGATCGCTCGCCGACGCAACCGTGCCACATAACGCGGAGGTAGCGCGGAGCGATGCCGGAGTTGTGACGACCGACTTGATATGCTACTTCACTTCCTGCTTTAGGATCTCGAGATATTCCTCGCGGCGAGGTCCAGCCCATGGGTAATGACCGGCTCTCGCCAGCTCAAATGTTCTCGCATGTGGAACATGCTTCCGAACCAAGCTAAAAATAGAATCAGGACTCATGATGTCGTATGTTCCATGAATAACTGTCAATGGAGTGTGGATTTTGGATAAAGCACTCTCATACTCACCTTTGAACATATACTCGTCAGATTCACACATCGTTTTATGTGCACCTTTGTAGTCCCAATAGCGTGGTTGGATTTTTGAACCAGAAACGGAATCCATTTGGTAGATTTCCATAATATTATCGATATAGTGGTCTGCCAGTTTCTGCTGCTTCGTCTCGTCATTTTCCTCATCGATGGCATTCCAAAGATTATCGTAGTATTCTTTACGATCGCCAAATCGGACATTAATTACTTTTTGAAATTCATCACCTTGGACTTGATTCAATGGGCCGCAACTGGTCAGAATTGCTTTCTGAATTGACTTCGGATAGCGGCCAGCAAAAAGAATGGCCAACATGGCACCCCATGAATGCCCAACTATGATGGGTTTGGATTCGTTGGAATAATAATCCACAATTTGTTCTAAGTCTTGGAGATGATGGTGAATCCCAATACCCATGTCTCCTTGTTTTGAACCTCTTTGTTCGTAGTAGATCGCACTACAGTGTTCGGCGAAGGATTCGCAAAAAGTCTGCATGTATCCGTAAAGGCCAGGCCCGCCATGAAGGAAGATCACCCTGGTCCCGCTACTTGAGAAACCGAACTCGATCATGCCGAGCTCACCAATTGTTCGTCTGTTTGCTCGCATAACGACCAAGATAAGCGGCTACTTTAGTTGTAAGGCAATTTGCGGTAGCAAATTCGGCTCGCGGGTAAAGTAGTCCACTGCACCTACTTGTTGGGCGGGTCCCACTCATTGGTTTACCTTAACCATTAACTCGCACTCAATACCCGACGAATCCGCTGCGGCGAGCTTTGAGGGACACGTTCAATCTCACCCCGAGCTTCCAAGTCCGTCTTGACGTATCGCGTGTAGTTAGTCATCCGCCCTTTCGGGAATCGCGCGTTCCGTCCTAGCGTGCTCTGGGATATGGCCACAACATCCTTTAGAAGCGCCTCACCACTGTCGCGGGTCAACGACTCTACGGCGTTGAGAATGCAGTCTCTTAGGAGCATGTACTGCTCTGCCTCAATCGAGAAAGCTTCAGAATAGCCAGGCTTGTTGGCATTGAGAATTAGCGCCCGTCCGTGTGCCCAAGCAGCGGCGATGCGCTGTTGGACTTCGACAGGCAGGGTCGCAAGTGCGATGGGGCTCAATCCATTGCTGTTTAGTACTGTAGGTTCATTCATAGTGACTGTCCATCAGCTCCCAACGTTGTCCATCACCCGCTGTAAGTGACCTTGAATATTCACCAGAAACCTCTTGATCGGGTGCATGGGCATTGTTAGACCACACTTAAGTTAGACCACTAAACCATTCATCATGCAAACGATCAACAAGAAACCGGCATATTACAAGGCTTTTTGAAATTCAGAATAAGCTTTCAAACCTTCAAGATCCTTTATTTGAAGGGCACGAGTCCATTTGACAATACCGAGCAATTTTGCAGGTACCTGAAAGGGCTTTTGGTAAGTGTTAGCAAAGTCTAATCTGACCTCTGTTTGGGTTGTGGAAAGAGCGCATAGATTGAAGTCAAGATAGGGCAAATGCTTCAATGGCCCACTGTTCACTAAGGTCAGAGAGACTTTTTGATTTGGTGTGAGGTCAATGATTTCCTGGTGGCCAAAGCGCTTACCTTCATTAAAAAAGACAGTACGGGCACCAATGCTCCCATCCGTATTCTCGACCGAACAGGTTGAGCCAGTTGCTTCAGGCCATGCAGACCATTGCATCAGCCGCTCTTGCCATCGAATATTGTCATACACCTGCTCGACTGGGGCATTAACAATAATCTTCTCTGAATATCGAACCACATTAGGCAAAAAGACTGCTAACACGAGTAGTAGAACGATGAGCAAGATAACTCCAGACAGCACAATTCCCATTTATTTCTCCATTCAAGATTGATGACGGCTATATCTTGACAACTGGTTTTCCAGGCAAGTTGCCCACACTTGATATAATTAGAACGTAAAGAATCTTGATCGTCAAGGTAAATGTTTTGAATGACCCTAGAAACCTCGAAACCATACTCATTGCAGGCCGAAGGATCCATGCGGCCATCGATGCGATTGACTATGCAATCTCCGAACACCTTGGCATACACCGTAATGATTTGCGCGTGCTGAATCTTTTGGAAGATGCTCCACTTACACCAAGGATCATTGGCGAAAGTATTGGTCTAACCAGCGGATCTGTGACTGCATTGATTGACCGACTGCAGAAGGCTGGTCTTGTGGAGCGCCGACCGTCAAAAACGGATCGTCGTTCAATTGAGATAGGCATTACGCAAGACCGCTATGCAGAGATTGCGTCGCTGTATCGTCAATGTGCCGATAGTCTGATGCGTCAGTTTAGTGACCAAAAAGGTAGCCAGCTCAAAGAGTCGGCGAAAGTGCTGTCAGACTTTGCCACAGCGATGGAAAAAGTGTCGGCAACATTGGCGGTCTAACGGTGGAGTTGAACCGCACTGCCGACTCAGCGTCGTCAGGCGGTTAAAGGCAGTGTCGGTTCCAACGGAATGTTGGTCTGACTGGGCCAGCAGATAGGGTTCCCAAGCGATAACATTTCATCCCAGTCAGAACAACTATTTATTAGAGGGAAACTTTCTACCTAATCCTCTGATTTAGTACTCTGGAAAGTAAGTTTTCTGCCGTTCAGAGGGGGTTGTCTGCCTGGATTTTGGCATAATGCCGC
>JBCBJQ010000141.1:0-12925 GCA_038523235.1 Cyanobacteria bacterium J06626_4 | reverse complement strand
ACGTAAATCAGAATGAACAAGACAATCCAGATCACGTCTACAAAGTGCCAAAACAGCGAGGTGGCTTGAATGCCATATTCCCCCCCGGCGTAGTTGTTGGGAATGAACGATCGCCCCAGCATGATGCCCTGCAGCAACACGCCCGTCAGCACATGTAGGCCGTGAAAGCCCGTCAGCAGATAAAAAGTGCCGCCAAAGACGCCGTCGGTAAAGCCAAAGGGCAGGCCTAACCACTCCACCGCCTGGCCATAGAGAAAGAAGCTGCCCATGGCCATGGTCAGCAGCCAAAATGCGCGAAAGCCCCAGAGATTCTCTTTGTGCAGGAAGCGCTCGGCAAAATAGATGACAAAGCTGCTGGAAACCAGCACCACTGTATTAATGAATGGTTCGCGGATCTCTAAGCCTTCAAACCCGGTGGGATACCAATTGGCCGCGCCGGTTTTCAAAACACCGTAGCCCACAAAAAAACTGATGAAAATGACGCTTTCTGAGAGTAAGAAGATGATAAAGCCGAACAGGCGATTGTCTTCTTCTTCATGCTCGGCCGCGTGGGCGACCTGGTGGCCGTCAAGGGTGGGGTCAAGATTAGCAGTGCTCACGGGCTCACTCCTGGGTCACAGTATTGGCAATCAAGGGTTCGTCACTGCCGTAGCCATAGGGTGGCGACACCACAGTGGGAATTTCATCAAAATTTTCGTGGGGTGGTGGGGAAGAGACCAGCCATTCCAGCCCGATCGCTCGCCAGGGGTTATCCCCAGCTTCTGGACCGCGCGACCAAGAACTCAGCATGTTGAGGATAAACGGCAGGGTTGAAACCCCGAGCAAAAAGCCGCCCAGACTGGCTAGCACATTCCAAAAGGCGAATTCCGGGTCATAGGAGGCGACTCGGCGCGGCATGCCCATCAATCCCGCCGGGTGCATCGGCAGAAAGTTGAGGTTAGCGCCAATAAAGGTCAGGACAAAGTGCAGCTTCCCTAAGCCTTCGTAATACATGCGCCCCGTCATTTTGGGGAACCAGTGGTAAATGGCCGCGTAGAAGCCCATCACCACCGCGCCATAAATCACATAGTGGAAGTGGCCCACCACAAAATAGGTGTTGTTGACGTGAATATCGAAGGGAGCCGACGCCAGCATAATGCCGGTGATGCCCGCAAAGAGGAACATCGACAGGCCGCCCAGGGCAAACAGCATCCCCGTTGTGAGCCGCAGCTTACCGCCCCAGATCGTGGCTACCCAGGCAAACACCTTGATCCCCGTCGGGACGGAAATCGTCATGGTGGTAATCATGAACAGCATCCGCATCCAGTCGGGGGTGCCGCTGGCAAACATATGGTGCACCCAGACAATACCGCTGAGAGCGGTGATGATAATCGAGGATACCGCCACCACCGGATAGCCAAACAGCGGCTTGCGGGCGTAAACGGGAAACACCTCAGAAAACACCCCAAAGATGGGCAGGATAATCACATACACCGCCGGGTGGGAATAGAACCAGAAAAAGTGCTGATAGAGTATGGGATCGCCGCCCAGTTCCGGGTTGAAAAAGCTCGTGCCCACGGTCAGGTCAAACAGCAGCATGACTGCTCCGGCAGTCAGCGCGGGTAGCCCGAACAGCTGAATCAGCTGTGCCGCCAGCACCGTCCAGCAAAAGGCGGGCATTTTAAACCAGCCCATGCCCGGTGCCCGCATCCGAAAAATGGTGGTGACGATGTTCACCGCACCCATAATCGAGGAGATACCTGAGAGAGCCACCGCCAAAATCCACAGCGCTTGACCGTTGATCAAGTTACCGGTGGGGTTCTGCAAGCTGACCGGGGGGTAAGCCCACCAGCCCGACTGCGACGGGCCCCCCGGCACAAAGAAACTCGCTGTGAGAATCACCCCAAATAGTGGCACCAGCCAAAAAGCGGCGGCATTCAACCGGGGAAAGGCCATGTCCCGAGCGCCGATTTGTAGGGGCACCAGGTAGTTCGCCAGCCCGTTCAGCATCGGGAAGGTCCACATGAACAGCATGATGGTGCCATGCATGGTGAACAGCCCGTTGTAGACAGTGCGATCAACCAAATCGGCCTCTGGGGTCAGCAGTTCCCCCCGCATCACCATGGCCAACAGTCCGCCAAACAAAAAGAAGACGAAGGCCGTGACGATGTATTGAATACCGATGACCTTGTGGTCGGTGCTGAAGGTGAAAAATCGCTTCCAGTTATCCGGTGCCCCCGGCTGGGGCTGCAGGCTGGGGGCAATGGCCTCTAAGGATGCATTACTCATGAAAATCCTCTTCTGAGCTGGCGTAGTTGACGACGGGGGCCGGGGCCGGTTTCACTGTGGCCCAACCTAGATCAAGGGCGTTTTCGGTGGCCTGATTGAACTCTTCATAGGCCACATTTTCGGCGGGCGTGGGCGGGGTGGCGGCAGCCATGGCTAACCACTGTTCGTAGTCGGCAGCCGACTCGACCACTACGTTGGTTTGGTTGGCGGCAAAGTAGGTGCCGCTGTATTCCGAATCGCGTAGGCGATAGCGTCCTTCGCGGATGGGGGTGAATTCAAAGTCGATCGCGCGACCTGGCACGACATCTTGCTTGACACGAAATGCCGCGACAAAAAAGCCGTGCAGCACATCTTCTGATGACAACACCAGTCGGGCGCGCTGGTTAACCGGCAGGTGCAGCTCGGTGCTGCTGACCGCCTGTGCGGGATAGTAGAACTCCCAGGCCCACTGGCGGGCTGAAACTTGGATCGGCTCCGGCGTCTCTGTCACGGTGGCCAGAGCCGCAGCTTCAGCGGTGGGCATGCCCATCGCCATGGGCTCAATGGGGCCGAGAATGCTCATGCGATCGTAGGTTTGGTAGCTAAAGCCGGCAATCCAAACCACCAGCAGGATGGGAATCGCCGTCCAAACCACCTCGAGCTTGACGTTACCCTCAATCGGGGGGCCGTCGCTGGAATCATATTTGGGGGCGCGCTGATAGACGATCGAGTACAGCAGCGTGCCCATCACGCCAAAAAAGATGAAGCTGCCGAGGGTGGTCATAAAGCTAAAGAGGTTATCCACCAGCACCGATTCTGCCGATGCCTGGGGAGGCATCCAGCGATAGGCCTGCTGCCCCATCCATAGACTGATGAGCAAATCCGCGATCGCCAGCACCCCCAGACGGATAATCGTGCGTCGATTCATAGCCGCGATGACCTCTAGTGCTTAATAACGACGTTTAACAACTGGGCATTGGGATTGATGCCCGCGCGGATGAGGCGATCAGCCGTCACGTGGACACCAAAGTCGCCTCCCAGATGGGCTCCCAAGGTGCCCTGGGCAAACATCAACACAAAAATGCCGAGCCCGGCAAGCAGATAGCTCCACTGCACCTGACGGGCGCGATCTTCGCGCCAGACATAGCGCTGAAAGCCGCGCCAGATCGTCATGCCGACAATCAGACCGAGCAGCAACACGCCCCCAACGCCGTGCCACACCATCGTATCCATCGCGCCTAGGCCCCAGGGACTGACAATATCCATATCGGGCTCGGCCAAAATAATTTCGTAGAAACCCACCGCGACGGTAAAAAAGGTGATGATGGCCGCTGCCACCATGTTGAACCAGCCCACATCGTAGAGATTAGAGCTGGTGAGGGGAATCGCCAAAAACTTAAAAATCGGCTTTTCGAGGGGGTAGAGGGCGGCGACAATGTCAAAGGCGATCGCCACAATAAACAAGCCCAGCGTCAGGTGCACCAAATTGGGATGAATCGGCAACCCATAGGGCAAGCCATTCGCCCCCGCTGCCAGCACCGGCAAACTGCCAACCATCATCGTAGGAGCCCTCCCCGTGCCGCTTCGACCACGGCCTCGGTGTGCAGACCGTAGACCCACACCAGCTTATCGCCGAGGTAAATCTGAAAAAAGACAATCCCGGTCAGCAGCACGTTCATGCCCATGTAGGCTACCGGTAGCGATTCGGGGCTGCGAAGTCGAATGATGTAGCGCCAGCCCGTAATCACGGCCAGCACGCCAGAAAGCGCCCAGCCAATCAGGGTATGCAGGTTCAAGTCGCTGGCGGCGGCGACGTAGGGAGTCGCCAGGCCTGCTTCGATTTGGCCAAAGATAATCGCAATGAAGATAGACAGCGTGGCAAATACCATATTCCACCAGCCCACCTCAAATAGACGAGCATTTTTGGTGAGGTAGCCGATCACGTCACACAACACGGCAAAGAGCACCATCGCAATCACAAAGTGCACCACGATGGGATGAATCGTGTCGGGATAGGGCAGGTTGTGATTGTTGAGAGGGGGCAATAAATTTTCGAACACTAGTTGCTCCTGAGAGAACGAACCCAAGCTCGATCAAACCGTCAAGCCAGAAGACCAATCGAGAAGAACGAACCCTTCCCAAAACCTTATAAAACGACATTTTTTTCTGAAGGCTTATTTCTCACCAAAAATTAAGGTTTGAGGTTGATTGATCGAGTCAACACCTTTGTATTGTAGCGGTGCTGATCCGAAAAATCAGCTGTTATACGGGCATTTCAGAGGTGATTAGAGGGAATCAAGGCATGACTCAAGCCGTTGCCCTAAATGAGGCTAGAGCGATCGTGAAAAGATCCAACTTCGGGGAACCAAAGATGCTGTAAAACAGTAGCGAATGCGACCAGACTCACTGTCTAACTCTGTCGCTAGGTCAAGCAAAATTGACAAAATGAAGCAATTAAGGTGCGCTCAAAAAGAGAGCATTATGCCTTTATTAAAGGCGGCAAAAGATGAGACAAGATTTTAAGTCACAGAACCCAGAAGTGGTATAGATTAAAATCAATGCCTGCTGGTTTTTATCCTCTATTATTTGAGTTTGATTAGGGGAGTCTTGAGTTGAGGCGAGGTTAAAAAGGGCGGCGCATTTACCCTGTTATCATGATTCATCTTGATGGACGGTAACTCTGGCCTGTTCTGGTGATGGCAGGGATCGCCGTCTCCTGCCGGCAGAATCAGGTTTGCTCAGAGGGCAAAATTGCTGTTGCGGCTCAACCACAATTAGGAAAGTTGTTTTTATCAGGCTCGCGTCGCTATGACCTCTGCTACTGGTCTCGATTTTGGCACCTCTGGAGCCCGTCTGACCGTCATCAACGCTGCTTGTCAGGTCGTCTGGCAGGATGATCAAGCCTATGGCTCAGCTGCCTCGAGTGCTGACCATCGCCTTTGGCAAACCGTTTTAGAACAACTCTTGCGGGGCATCCCGACTGCGATCGCGGCTGATATGGCGGCGATCGCGATCAACGGCACCTCGGCGACTGTGCTGCTCTGCGATGATCGGGGTGAACTGCTGACTGAGGCACTGCTGTATAACAATTCCTGCGGACAAGCGCAGCAGGCCCAACTCAGCGACATGGCGCCAGCAGGCAGTCCGGTGCTGAGCGCCACTGCCAGTCTCGTCAAACTCCTGTGGTGGCGAGCCACCCTGCCGACCGCAGTATTTCAACGAGCGCGATATCTGCTGCATCAGGCTGACTGGCTCGCCGCTCAATTGCACGGTCAGCTGGGACTCAGCGATTACCACAACGCGCTCAAGCTCGGCTATGACGTGGGGGCACTGGCCTATCCAGACTGGCTCAAGTCACTGGGGCTGAACAGGCTGTTGCCCCGCGTTTATGCGCCGGGTGATTGTTTTGGTCGAGTTTCTGCCGCCGCGAGCGACCGCTACGGCCTGCCGCCCCACTGCACTGTGATGGCGGGCACCACCGACAGCATCGCCGCTTTTTTGGCCAGCGGCGCGCGATCGCCGGGTGAAGCCGTCACTTCCCTGGGTTCCACATTGGTGATTAAACTCCTGAGCGAAACTCGGGTAGATGACAGCCGCTATGGCATCTATAGTCACCGACTGGGCGACCTGTGGCTGGTGGGCGGCGCGTCCAATACCGGCGGGGCGGTGCTCAAGCAGCATTTTACCGATGTTGAGCTACAGGCTTTGAGCGCGCAAATTGAGGGCGATCGCCCGTCTCCTCTCGATTACTATCCACTGACTCAAGCAGGGGAGCGGTTTCCCATCAATGATCCTAATTGGCCGCCGCGTCTGTCGCCCCGTCCTGAGGCGGATACCGCGTTTTTGCACGGGCTGCTCGAAGGTATCGCCCGCATCGAAGCGCAGGGCTATGGTCTGTTGACCCAGTTAGGTGCGACGGCCCCGGCCAAAATTTTGACCGCTGGCGGCGGGGCACAAAATGCCACTTGGCTGACCATTCGCCAGCGCTGCCTAGCGCTGCCCGTGGCGGTGGCTCCTTCTACCCTGGCTTCGTTTGGCACTGCCTGTTTGGCTGCCGCAGGCCGACAGCGCCTCACTACAGGTCCATAAAACTCGTCTCATAAACAGAGATGGGCGCAGCGATCGCTGCGCCCACCGCAAAATCTAAGAAGCTGCCACTGCCTGTCCGTAGGGGTTTGGCAACAATCGAGCGCATTATCGAGCCAGTCTGACAGAGTTTGCCGTCAGTGCGAGCTCAAATGCTGGTTCCATCACAGGTCGAGCTGATTGCCCCGGCGGTACTGCATGTAGGCAGCCACAAATAACCCCGCCAGCGTTATCGGAATCAGACCCAACACAATTCCACTCAAAAGGGGTTCAACCATGCCTAACGACTCCTTTCCATCACAGCAATAAACTTTTAGTTGAGATTTATTATCTCATCTCACCTGAGCAATGCGCGGCGAATCCCTGAAAAGAGCGCGTCTGGCTTAATCTTTTGCAAACTAAAAACCTGAATTCAAGGTTTTCTGGCGGGCTTTATGAGACACCTTTAAGCTATGTTAATAACGAAACGTAACTAGAATTCTGGCTTTGAGTGACGACGCCCTAGAGAAGGAATTGCCCACATCACGGTCTGGTCTGCGACAGGTACTGACCTTCGTCGTCATGCTGATGGTGGTGTTGGGATCGGTGCTAACCGTGCGCCACGCTCAGGCTGCTGACCCCTACATTCAAGACGTTTTAACCCTGTCAGGTGACGGCGATCGCGGTCAAGAAATCTTTCAGATGAACTGTGCGGTTTGTCATGGGCTCGGCGCTGGTGGTGAGGTCGGCCCTAGTCTGCTCAGCGTTTCTGCCCGCAAATCAAAGGTCAAGCTGATTAAGCAGGTCGTGAGCGGCAAGACGCCGCCGATGCCGCAGTTTCAACCCCAGCCTCAGGTGATGGCGGACCTGCTGCAGTATTTAGAAGGGTTATAAGGGCAAAGCCCTGAGCTTTCGGAGCGGGCGAGTGCGATCGGCAGAATCCTCGCTAAGGAATGAGAATTGAATAAGTTGGGATAGCCGTCTCGGCTGTCCTGAGGCAGGCAAGATGCCTGCCCTAAACAATTCGGATGTTATTCGCTCCTCATTCCTAAGCCTATAGTTCTACCGCCCAAAACTGCACTTTTCATAGGCATCGAGAGATCGCAGGCGCACTCGGCAGATGTCTCCCGCCGCAGACTGCACATACACCCATTGCCCCTCTAATTTCAACGCCATCTGATCGGTCTCAGGGTTGTATTTCAGTAGCGCTTCTGCCGCTGAAATGACATTGGTTTCACCCCGATAAACCGGATGGCACAGCCCCCAGCGGCACCGTAGTAGCAGCAATGCACCATAGTTGTCATCTAGGGGGGCAACATAAACTGTGTGCCAGGTTTGGTGCCAGGGGGCGATCGTCTGCTGGGTTTGGGGAGCGTAGCCCAATACCAGCGTGGGCAGCAGTGCGATGAGTGCTAACAGCTCGACCAGAAGTAGCACCAATAGCTTTTTCGCCCCCTGCCGAGCGGGGCGCTGCCACTCGGGGCGTGTGCTCGCCAGCAGCAACAGGAGAAAAGCCAACCCGAGCACGGGCAGAGTCAGCAAAACGGCTGCTGTCACGAGAATCGTCACGATCGCTAAAGCGCTATAGGCCCAGGCTAAGGTGTGCATCCCTGGCAGCGGCATGCCTGACACAAAAGGCAAATACCACAGCCAGCCCAACGCGGTTAGGAGCCCAAATGACGAGGCCGATTTTGATTTTAGATGGCCACAAACCTGACAGCATCGATAAAAATCTGAACGTCACTCACTGTGACTGAAACACACCGAGCTGTTCTCAGCTCGGTCTAAATCTCCCAATGATCGCGAGAGCGGGGGCCAGATTTATGCCTGCACCAGTTCGCGATCATTGAGTCCTGCCTGCATGAGTTTGAACCAGTCCACCAGGTTTTCTACCTGCTTTTCGGGTTTGAGTACACCGAGGCCGCGCACCATCACCTTGCCACCGGCGTAGACAAAGCGGGATTTTAGGTGACCGGGCACCTTGTCAAAGAGCAGCTTCCAGGCGGGTTCTTCCATCGGGGTTTCGAGAATGATGTGCTGCTTGCCCTCGGGTTTGATGCGGGCAAAGCCGAGCTGTTTGCCGAGTTGCTTAAGTTCCAGGATGCGGATGAGCTGTTCCGTCGCGAACGGAATCGGGCCGTAGCGATCGTTGAGGTCAGCCGCGACTTGGGCCAGCTCACGCTTACTATCGGCAGCGGCGAGGGCGCGATAGGCGCTCATCTTTTGCTCGGTATCGTCGATGTAGTCGTTGGGGATAAAGGCCGTCACCTTGAGATCCACCTGGGTGTCGTCCACCTTGGGAATCTCTTGGCCGCGAATTTCGGCAATCTCTTCCTCCAGCATGTCCATATAGAGGTCAAAGCCGACCGCATCCATTTGTCCCGATTGCTGCATGCCGAGTAGGTTGCCGACGCCGCGAATCTCCATATCGCGCATGGCCAGCTGGTAGCCGGAACCGAGCTGCGCGAATTCCTGAATGGCCCGCAGACGTTGCCGGGCCTTGGGCGTCAGGGACTGCTGACGGGGATAAAACAGCCAGGCATGGGCCTGAATGCCCGATCTCCCGACTCGGCCCCGCAGCTGGTACAGCTGGGAGAGGCCAAACTTTTGCGCATCTTCAATCAAGATGGTGTTGACACGAGGAATATCCAGCCCGGACTCAATAATTGTGGTGCAGACCAGAATGTCCGCTTCGCCGCTGCTGAACCCCAACATAGTGGATTCCAATTCACCTTCTTGCATCTGTCCGTGGGCCACCATGATACGGGCCCCCGGAATCCATTCCCGCAGGCGGGCAGAAATTTCCTCAATGCCTTCGACGCGGGGGACGACGTAGAAAATCTGACCACCGCGATCCAGTTCTTGCCGCGCCGCACTGCGAATCGCTTCGGGATCGTAGGGCGACAGATGGGTTTTGATGGCGCGGCGCGAGGGTGGTGGCGTAGTGATCAGACTCATTTCGCGCACGCCTGAGAGGGCCATGTACAAAGTGCGCGGAATCGGCGTGGCGCTGAGGGTGAGCACATCTACCTCTGATTTCAGCGCTTTGATTTTTTCCTTTTGGTTGACGCCAAAGCGCTGCTCTTCATCGACCACCAGTAGGCCCAAGTCTTTAAAGTTCACCGACTTGCCCAGCAGTTGATGGGTGCCGACCACCACGTATAGCTCGCCGGTTTTGAGCCGCTGCAGAATGTCTTTCTTCTCGCTCGCAGTGCGGAAGCGGTTCAATAGCCCCACCTGAATCGGGTACGGGGCAAAGCGTTCCTTCAGCGTGTGGTAGTGCTGCTGGGTGAGAATCGTGGTCGGGGCCAGCATCGCTACCTGTTTGTGGGAGTTGATGGCTTTGAAAATGGCCCGCACCGCCACCTCGGTTTTGCCGAAGCCGACATCGCCACAGATCAGGCGATCCATCGGGCGATCGCTTTCCATATCCAGCTTGACGTCGTGCACCGCCTTCAGCTGATCGGGCGTCGCCTGATAGGGAAAAGAGTCTTCCAACTCTTGCTGCCACGGCGTATCGATGGGAAAGGTAAACCCCTGGAGCTGCGCCCGGTGGGCGTAGAGCTTGAGCAGATCCACCGCCACCTTTTGCACGGCTTTGCGGGCGCGGCCTTTGGTTTTTTCCCAGGCTTTGCCCGTCATTTTGTTGAGAGTGGGCGGGCGATCGCTGGTGGAACGGTAGCGGGATAGGGAGCCCACCTGATCGGCGGCGACTCGCAGCAGTCCGTCTTCGTATTGAATGACCAGGTATTCCCGCGTTTCGCGATCGACCGTGAGGCTTTCTAGCTTCAGAAAGCGCCCGATGCCGTGGTTGCGGTGAACGACGAAGTCCCCCGGCTTCATCTTGTTGGGATCAACCTGCTTAGAGGTCGCTTTGCGCCGCTTGCGCACATAGCCGGGAGTCGCGAGACTGTGTTGACCAAAAAATTCGCGATCGGTCACCACGGCGATGCGGAAGGTGGGCAGCACGAATCCTTCTAGCTCCGCCAAGCCGGAATACTTCAGCGCCACGGGCACATGCTGGCCCTGCAGTTTTTCAATGGCGGGATAGTCGCGCGGGTTGGGGATGAACTGAGCTGGGCAGTCGTGTTCCTGCAGCAGGGCGACGGAGCGCGAAGGCTGGGCCGAAATCAGCCAGGTAGCAAAGCGGCGATCGCGCTCTCCGCGAATGGTTTCCGCCAGCTTGCCAAACTGGTGAGGAATCGCGGGCACCGGACGACTGGCCAGATTCAGCCCGGCCTTTTCTTCCGCCAGTTCCGTTAGGTGCACCGTGGTAAATAGGGACAGTTCTTCGAGCGTTTCTGCAAAGGGCCGATGCAGTCTCGGCAGCTCCTTGACTTTGCTCAGCTCTGCACTCCGCTTGCCCAGTTCCGAACTCTGCAGCGCCTGCCAATTTTCTTCCGCATGTTCGACCCAGCGATCGCTGTGAGCCTGACACTGATCGGGTTCATCCAGCGCCATGAAGGTGTTCTCAGGCAGATAGTCGAGCAGGGAAGCGGGCCGGTCGAAGGCTAACCCCAGCCACCGCCGCACCCCTTCGGGGAAAATGCCGTCGGCGACCCCCTCCAACGCTTCCGGCGGAAACAACGCCTCCAGCCGCTGGCGATCGCGCAGGGCATCAAGAATCAGCGGCACATAGTCGGTGGGAGTGAGCACCAGGCGGGAGATGGCGTCGAGCGATCGCTGCGAAGCCGGGTCAAACTCGCGAATGCGCTCTAGCTCATCGCCAAACAGTTCCAGGCGAATCGGCAGCTCCGACGAGACCGGAAACACGTCAACAATGTCGCCTCGCTGCGCCCACTGGCCTTCGGTTTCAACCAGTGACACCTTTTCGTAGCCTAGCCGCGCCAAGCGCAGGGAGAGATCTTTGAGGTTGATTTCGAGCCCGGTAGTGAGGGCGAGGCAATAGTCTTTGAGTACCGCCACGGGCGGCAGGTGGGGCTGCAGGGCGCGTTCGGTGGTGACGATCGCCGTGTTTTCTAACTCAACGCCGCGCGTTAAGTCGGCCAGCGCCTGCAGTTGGCCCCAGGTCATTTCGGAGGCTTGGTCAAAGGGGTCGTAGGGCGACGCCTCGGACGTGGGATAAAAATGCACCGTGCGCCAGTCCATGGCCTCTAGCTGAATCGCCCAGCGGCTGGCTTCCTCCAGCGTGGCGGTGACCACCAACAACGGCGCATTGGATGTTTTGGCTAGCGCCGATGCCACGAGACCTCGGGGCAGGCGGGGGGCACCGCTGAGTTTGACCGGCGGCGACTGCTGCAGCTTGTTGAGAATTTCGGTGGTGAGGGGCGATCGCCCTAGGGCGCGAACGACGGAGGAAAATGCCATCAGGATGTCACTAGCGACAATAAAAATGCCCCCCAATGTCATGACACCGGGGGTGGATGATTTCAAGTTTCTAACCGCACCGGTTGAAGTTTTTGGCGACGGTCAGAATTTCATTCTAAAGGGAACGTCCGTGAAATTGCTATGGAAAATTGGTCGGCGGTTGGGGGCGATCGGTGTGAGCACAAACCGCTTGCAAACGCCTCTAAAGTTTGCGGATTTGGATACTGCGGAATGGTCGCGATTGCCAGTGAAGATCGTTGGAGTGGCCTTTAATCAAGCGGCATCAAAGGTCACGGTTTAGCAAGTAACCGGATGCCATGGTTCGATGAACCACCGGTAGCCTCGCCATTTTCTACAGGGTAAATCACGGATCGGTCTCTCCAAGATGTGCGTTGGTTTGAGGAGACTGAATCCCAACGTGGCCGCTTCGCCTGGCAAACTCAATTCCCTACGGTTTGAGCCATGAATACTCTACGTCGGTCTTTAGTTCGAACCGGTACGCTGGCCCTTTTACTCTTGATCGGGCTGGCTTTGATTGTGGCAGCGCTGCATCGATTCGGCATCTTCAATGTCTGGCGGCTGCCGCTCCAGCCTGTGGGCGCTTTCTTGCTCTTTGGCGGCTTGCTCTGTTATCTTAGCGCCTTAGGCGTGCGGCTCTGGCAAGGACGGGTGCCGTCCTCTGATGCCGCCGCCCCGATTCAAAAACGATCGCATCGCTGGCTCTGGAGCAGCTTGGTAGCGCTGCTGATCGTCATGAATGTGCCGACTTACTTGATGACCTATCACATGACCCATGTGCGATCGCCGGGCCAGGTAGGTCTGGGGGTGGCCAAGCCCGTATCGACAACCTTGCCCAGCGATCGCGGCTTAGACTATGCCACCCGTCAGATTCCCCTACGGGGCGATGGGTTTTTAGAAGCGTGGTTCGTACCGACGCCGACCGCTGCCCCTCGGGGCACCGTGATCCTGTTTCCCGGCAATTTGGGTACGAAGGGCAGTCAACTCATCAGTCCAGCCCAGACGTTTACACAGCTGGGTTATGACTGCCTGCTGGTAGACTTTCAGGGCGTGGGCGGCTCCAGCGGCAACACCATCACCATTGGCATGAAGGAAGCGCAAGACGTGGTGCGATCGCTGCAGTATGCGGCGGAATTAGATCTGCCCACACCGACGATTCTCTACGGCGTTTCGATGGGCAGTGTGGCGCTCATGCGCGCGATCGCCCAAGAGGGCATGACCCCCGATGCCGTCATTTTAGAACTGCCCTTTGCGCACTTTCTAAATG
>JBCBJQ010000140.1:0-13012 GCA_038523235.1 Cyanobacteria bacterium J06626_4 | reverse complement strand
ATGGGAGGGGCCTAGCTGAAGATTTCGACTAGTTTCAGCTTACTCAGCCCCTTCATTTCCTATCCCGAACTCACGTTAGTTAGGATTGAGCCAACATTGCGGCAGCGACTCACCAGAGGGAAAAACCAGCTGCGATTTAGGAAAAGTCTGCGTTGGCTGCACCTCTTCTCCGGCTTTTTCTCGGCCTTCAATACTTTCTTTAGAAGGATCAATCAGCTCTTCAGAGTTCATGACTTGAATGAGTGTATTGTCTTCGCGATTTTTGACCAGCATGATAAAACTCTTGACGACGAAAACAGGAGCGTTAGGTTTACTCCTATTAATCGTCAAAGTATCAAACCCCTCGGTCTTTGACTTCTGTCTAGAGGCATGAAGAAGAGAGCACATAGCATCTGCTTCAAACCATAGACGCGAACCAGATTCCCTGGAAAACCCGCCCCAAATTGCCAGAGTTCAACACCTGCCCCTCATCTGTCAAAATCATAATTGCCCCCAAAGCTGAGAATTGCATGTCCTTGACCTGTGAAAGCCTACTGTCTACCCATCCCGATAGCTGGCGTGATGCCACCGTTCATCCGTTTTTGACGCAGTGCCAAGCAGGCACCATTCAACCGGCGCAATTTAATACCTGGCTGGTGCAAGACTATTTATTTGTTACCAACTTCACTCGCTTTGTCGGCCGCTGCTTGGCGGCGGCACCGGTCAGCCATTTTGATGTGTTGCTGAGCGGTTTAATGGCGCTACAGGCTGAACTGAGCTGGTTTAGAGAAAAAGCCGCTGAGCGATCGCTCAACCTGCAAACCCCGCGCCAGCTGACCTGTCAGCGCTATTGCGATTTTATGGGCAACCTAGTGAATGCCCCCTATGCCGTGCAGGCGACGGCGCTGTGGGCGATCGAATACGCCTATAACCAGGGCTGGCAGCTGCCTGGCCCGATGCCTGCCCCCTACGATGAATTTGCCGACCGGTGGGGCAATGCAGGCTTTACTGACTATGTGAAACTGTTGGCTAATCAAGCCGACGAAGCCCTCAACGTGGCCTCCACAGACGTTCAAACCGCCGCAGCGGCGGCTTTTTTGCAGGTTGCCCATCTGGAACAGGATTTTTGGCAAATGGCTTACAGCGCTGCCCCCTCGGCGTGAAGATGCTGAGTCGACTTCCCGCTACCCGGCACCACCGTCCCCACAGATCGCGGCGGCAAAGAGCACCGAGATAAAGCCAGTAACTCTAACGTGACCGATCGCCGAGCCCCAACGATTTGTAGCCATATCAGCAAAAGAGAGTACTCTTAAAGCGACTGGCCTAAAACTCAACCCAATCCGTCAATTTCCCTTGCCCAGCGGTTTATTCATGTATTTTTATTTCATAATGGTGATTGGTTTTGATCTGATTCGCCAAAATTTCCTCCAGCAAGCATTTCCAGCGGTATGAAAGAGTTTATGTCCTTGCCTCAACCTACCCTCGATGTTGAGCCGTCAGAGCGGGTGCGATCGCTGCGCAAGAAGCGTGATCAGCGATATCGGCGATCGCTGCGAGCCGCTCGCTTTCGGGCCGTGGGTTGGGAAATGACGGGACGCCTCGCCGTCAATTTAGGCCTGTCTTTAGTGGCCCTGTCGGCGTTGGTGAGGCTGGTGCCCTATCACCAAACTCAGCTGCAGGTGCTCCATGAAGTGGAAACCTCAGTCGAGTCGATGCGATCGCAAAATCAGCGCCTCTTCGAAGACTTTAGTCGCTCTTTTGATCCGGCTCAGACCAGTCAGGTTTTGCAAGAAAACGGCGCGCGCGAATCAGAGCGGCATATTCCCATCATTTGGGTGGATGCGTTGCCCCCAGAGGCTGCAGCTGAAAGCGAACCAGCAGAGTAATGCGTTGAGAGCGATCGCAGTCATCAGTCTGGTTAGGCCAAGACTGCGGCGCTGGTTTGCCTAGGAACGCTCACCCCGTTGGATGCACTCCATACAAACATGGAATAGGGCCACGACCAAAACGACTTCCACCCCAATTTGGAGTCTGACGGGCGCAGAAATCAGCCCCGCGAGGACGAGGACTGAGCCCACAATCAGCGTCACGATGAGCAGCGCCTCATCATCAAATAGCTTGAGCCCTGCCCAAAGGGTGCCAAATCCCAGCAGCCAAAAGATTAGATAGTTCATTTTAGGGGTCGCGCTTATTAGGCCACTATTATGACGGTCTTCAGTGATTGCGAAGGGGTGGTTAGACCGAGACCATCGTGAAAACCGTAATTTTGATGCGGTGCCGCCGGCGGTGAGATTCAGTCGGAGATGAAAACTCCAGTGCTGACTCTAGATGAGGTTTAGACCTGCCGTGATCGCCCCCTGTCATCCCAGTTCTCAGTGATCGGCCTGCCGATGCAGTCTTGGCAACGCAGGGGAGCCAAGGAGCAGGGGAGCCATAGCTGTAGCCTTGTTTTAGAGGATCGGTATCAGCCCCTTCTACTGTGCGCGATCGCAGTGACCGCTAGCCTGAGAATCCTTTGGCGCTGACCGCAAGGCCATGTCGAGAAACTCTAGATACCCGGCTCTAGCCCTGGATACGACAGACTGTAGCGAGGATAGCCACAAACGCGCGCCTTTCCCTGGTAGTTAAACAGAAGTGAATGCTATGTCGGGTGGGGGATTGGAGTGAAGATGAGAAATTGGCAGCTGGGTCGAGGGTTGGGGCTAGCGCTGGCCGTGATATTGGTGTTGGTCGGGGCGGCCGCCGTGCGCAGTCAGACGCCTGAGCCAGTGGTGCTGGCGCGCACCGGCGAGTTTTGTGTAGACGATGCCGCCTGCTTTAATCGCTATCACCCCGATATTCCCCCAGCGGCCATAGCGGCACCGGGGCAAACCATCGTATTTGGCACCCGCGATGCCTTTGATAGCGCCTTTGGCCCTGGCTCGACCCCAGAAGATGTGGTGGCGGCTGATCTCTCTCTGGTGCATCCGATGACGGGGCCGGTGTATATCGACGGGGCCAAACGCGGCGATGTCGTCGCGGTCACGGTGCAGGATGTGGAGCCCGATCCCTACGGCTACACGGTGATTGCTCCAGGCTTTGGCTTCCTGCGGGATCTGTTTCCTGATCCCTACATTGCCAACTGGAGCCTCGATCGCACTGCGGCTGTCTCGGCCGAAATTCCTCAGGTCAAAATTCCCTTTGCGCCCTTCACTGGGTCAATGGGGGTGCTGCCGGGTGAGCCAGAACTGGAAACCTTCTTAGCCCGAGAAACCCAGCTAGCCGAAGTGGGGGGCATTGCCCTGGCCCCCGAACCCACGGGAGCCCTGCCCGCCGATATCTGTGGCCCTGAGGGCAGTGATCAAGCCCGCTGTATCCGCACCATTCCCCCTCGGGAAAATGGCGGCAACATGGACGTCAAGCAAATGCAGGTGGGCACGACGATTCTGTTTCCCTGCTTTATTGATGGCTGTGGCCTGTTTGTGGGTGATGTGCACTATGCCCAAGGCGATGGGGAAGTCTCGGGCACGGCGATCGAGATGGGCGCCACCGTGACTGTGACCACCGCCATTCGCGAGGGGTTGGGAGCTCAGGTCAAAGCGCCCCAGTTTGAAGGGGGCGATCAGCTCAAAGCCCTGGCCCCCGAATCGTTCTACGCCACTACGGGCATTCCCATCAAACAGGCAGGAGAAATTCCCCCTTACTACACTTACTTAAATAGTGAGGTGCTTGAGCCCCTCAGCAATTTGTCAGAAGACCTGACTCTAGCGGCCCGCAATGCGCTGATCGACATGGTGGATTACCTGGTGGCGAATCATGGGCTGACCCGCGAACAGGCCTATGTGGTGGCCAGCGTCGCAGCGGATCTGCGGATCGGTCAGCTGGTGGATGTGCCCAATTATCTGGTGTCAGCGGTGCTGCCGTTGACCATTTTTGAGGAGCCCGCCGCTGCCCGGAATGGCGTAGAGGTGGCGACGGGAGCGGCGCCATGAACCGTCGTGAGTTTTTGCACGGGGGCCTGGGCGCGATCGCCCTGTTCCCGGTACTCGGCCATACCCCGTTTCCGCAATGGAAGGTCTATCGCCAGCTTCACTTATTTATTGTGGTCGATCGAGAAGACGCGTTGGCCTGTGATCTGGGGCGAACGATCGCCCACACCCTAGCCGATGAACTGCCTGAGTCGCGGGCGATGGTGACGCGGGCGCGCGATGCCTTGCGGGTTGCCAGCTTGCTCAGTACGCAGCAGCTGGATGTGGCCCTGGTCAAGCGATCGCAGTTCACGGCCTGGCAGCAACAGGCCAGCCCCTATGACCAGCTAGCACCGACTGATCTGAAGGCGATCTTTACGGTGGGAGACTATGTGTTGGTGAGTCGTGATGATTTTCTCGCGGATCACGCCACCCTGATCAGTCAAACGTTGCAGTCGCATTTGTAGCGGGGCTCGCGATCTCCCCCAGCATGAACTTGATATCGCAATTATCACCGCCATTTAGCATCAACGCGGCCTGATGTGACGTCCCAAGGCGAGAGAACGACAGGACGACTATATAGCGCTGACTACTTTGCTTCGGACACCGAGGAGCCCTGCTACTTCGCGCCTCAGCCAAGTGGCTCCGCAGTCTGCTTCTAACCGAAGTGGCACCTGCTATGTATTCTCTGAGCCCGCGCCAAATAGCCCAATTTCCAAGAGATATCGTATCGTATCGCACACCGCCGTGAGTCAAGACGCTGCACTTCCGCATGTCGCATTCCACATGCCAACTTTCGCATACTGACCTCCACACTCCGCTGGCAAATAAATACTGCCTAGATGGGAAATCAGTATTCGGACGATCACCCCGCGCGATCTCCGTTGGCAAAGTAAGGGAGCGGGGCGCGAGTGACGGCCCAATTTTGTCGCAGAAAGCGGATTAAAAAGGGCGTCGAAATGGCCAACAGCACCAGCCCAAACCAAATGCTAGAGCGAAACTCTGTCAGCGATTGAGGTTCACTGCTGCCACCAAAGCTCAAAATGATTTCGAGACCGGCAGCGATCGCGTTGTTCAAACTGTGAATGATGATCACCAGCCACAGATTGCTGCTGCGCAGATACAGCAGGGCGAGGGCGAGGCCAAAGCCGGTGAGTCCAATCAGGTTGGCATGCAAGATGCCAAACAGCACCGAAGATAACAGCACGGCCACTCTCAGGTTCCACCGCGTGCCCCAGCGATGCAGCAAAAATCCCCGAAACAAAAATTCTTCGAGCACCGGCGCGGCGATGACGAGCACAATCAGCATCAACAGATTGTAGAGCCAGGGGATCGCCGTCTCGTCGGCACCAAGAAAGATCGAACTTTGCAGCGTGTCCTCCACCATTTGCGGCAGCAGATAGGAAAAGGCCGCAAAGGAAACTTGAAACGCCCCCAATGAGAACATGAAAAGCGTTACCCACAGCCCGATCAAGGCAGGCCACTGCTGGCCTGAGGGCCAATCGCCCAACAGCTGCATCGGCTCAATGTGATGGTGACGATATTGTTGCCAGACCCAGAGGCTGCTACCGCCAAACAGCACGATGTAAAAAATCGGCGTCAGCAGGGGATCGTTCAAGTCAATCGTCCAGCTTTCCATCAACTCAACGACGATGAGCCCGGCCACCATAGCGAGCCAAATCAGGCCAATCGCCCCTAAAAACTGACGAAATTTGGGCACCTCAAACGGCTGAGTCGCCTTTGGTGTAGTGGTAGACCGCAATTGTCACGTCCCTAAGTCTGATACAGCGGGTGATCGCCTGCAAACACAGTTGAGTCACCGATTTGATATTAGCTCTGATCACGCGATCAACTGGTGATGCGTCCGCTCTGCCTGTCCGGCATCAACCAATCTGGGATGGTACGCAATAGAGGCAGGATTTATACCAGTTCTCAGTGATCGGACTCCCGATGCAATCTTGGAAACGCAAGGGAGCCGAGGGGCAGGAGAGCCAGATCTGCAGCCTTGTTTCAGAGAATCGGTATTATTCTTCTGCTCCATACCAACGTGAAGCCAGATCGCAGAGGGCATCGAGTGTTCTAGAGAGCTCTTGGCCTCGCTCTGTCAGGTTGTAGGTAACTTCGGGGGGAATCGTCGGGACATAGTTTCGATGAATAATGTCAAGTGCTTCTAGCCTTCGTAGTCTCTCTGTCAAAACTTTGGTTGAGATGCCGGTCACTTTGCGTCTCAATTCACCGAACCGTAGCGTCCCATATGTATCGAGAATCCACAGGATGTACATAGTCCAACGCCCGGAGATCTGATCCAATAGCGTTTCAAGTGGGCTCGATTTTGGCTCCGTCATGTGCCCTCTGGCTCCCTTTTGGTTATTGAGTTACTAAATGGTAGCTACTTTACTTTAGTAAGTCCCAGTTCTAAGGTCTAAATGCAAATAAATTCTTGAGCTGACTGCTATGACCCATGTGTTGCATCTTGACTCCAGTCCTCGGGGCGATCGCTCTCGTTCCAGACAGCTAGCCAAGCAATTTATGACGGCATGGCAGCAGCAGCATCCCGACGATACTGTGATCTATCGCGATCTCAGACTGTGTTCAATTCCATACGTGACTGAACAGTGGATTGCGGCAGACTTTACACCGCCAGAAGCTCGAACCTCTGAGATGAAACAAGAGATTGCACTCTCTGAAAAACTGGTTGATGAGTTCCTTTCAGTTGACCGCTACGTTTTTAGTGTGCCGATGTACAACTTCAGCGTTCCTGCCAGCTTCAAAGCTTATATTGACCAAATTGTTCGAGTTGGTCGGACCTTTGCAGTGGTTGGAGATGGCGACTGGCAAGGATTAGTAGACAGTAAAAAAGCCTTATTCATCACCGCGCGGGGAGATGACTTCCGGAGCGGGATGCCTCATGCCGACTGGGACTGCCAAGAGCCTTTTCTGCGAACCGCCTTCAACTTCATCGGTATTGCTGACGTGCAGTTCGTTCATGCAAACGGCTTAGATTCTGGAGCGGAGGCTCGACAAAGAGGTCTCAATGCGGCCCGGTTAGAGATCCAAGATCTCGCAATGAACTGGTGATTCTATGAACAACGTACAGGTCATTGAAGAGCTATATCGGTCGTTTCGGGAAAAGGACTATGCAGCCTTTCTTCGTATTAGTGCAGAAGACTTGGAATGGCATCAAAATCAAGGATTCCCCAGCGGTTCGGTGTGGCGAGGCGCAGCCGAAGTCGTTGAGCGAGTTTTCAAGGCCAATGACAATCGCTGGGAGAGTTTTGCCTACGATATCGAGGAAATTCTTGATGTTGGCAACTCAGTCGTAGTGATTGGCACCTATCGCGGGTATCACCGCGACTCTGGCCGGTCAATGCGGGCGGCAGCGGCTCACGTTTATGATTTACGGGACGGTCGGGTTTATCGTTTTCGGATGTTTGCTGATACCAAGACAATCTGGGATGCCATGCCGCATCGGTGAATTGAGAGATTCGCCAATTGAAAAGCGATCGCCTCGCTCTTACTCAAGCAATACCCCTACTTCCTCCCAACGTCTCTTGTTCTACAGCCATCTGACCGTCTGTTCTACTAGGAAGGCTGCCCACTTCGCTGCAGCGCCAGTGAGAAAGCTGATTTTTCACTGGTGGGGTTGAGCGGGCTAGGAAGCCGACCCAAAGAGGGGTTTGAGCGGGCTAGGATCTTTGGGAAAAGACTATCACCCCTCCTCTAATTGGCAAGAGCCGCACCTTAAAAGCACTCGGCGACTGCTGCCCTCGAAGGAAGTTGAAGGCTCCTCTGGACATTGTCCTTACTCAATCAAGGCAGTTGATTGAAAATTTGCCGAGGGAAACTTTCTGCAAGCTCCGTGCTTTGTTTCTAACTCCTCGATAGGACAGCTGAGAAGGCAGTATATCGGTTCATGAACGAGGCGGCGATGCTTTGGGTTACCGTAGCCACAGTTGACACTGCCATCGGTTGGCCCATGACTTTATCTACTGGGACTGCTCTACTGTTGTGCGCGATCGCCTTTGCCGTCGGTAGCCTGCCCATCATTGACTGGCTGGTGCGCGGACTGACGCAGCAGCGCTTAGCCGAGTTGGGCACGGGGAATCTCAGCGTCTCAGCGGCGTTTTATCACGGCGGCACCAAACTGGGGCTGCTGGCGGTCGCCTCAGAAGCCGCGAAGGGCATTGGCGTCGTGCTGCTGGCGCGATCGCTCTTTGCCAACTCGGCACCCTGGGAACTGATCGCGCTGATCGCCCTCGTTTTAGGCCGCTACACGCTGGGTGGCAGCGCTGGCACAACGAATGTGGTTTGGGGCTATATTACCCATGACTGGGTGATTGCCCTGGCGACCTGGGTACTGTCGGGCCTCTGGTTTGCGATCGTGCGGCGGCGGCAACCCGCGCGGCTGGGCGTGTTGGTGCTGCTGCCGCTGTTAGAGGCGCTGCGCCGTCCCGAGAGTCCCGCGACCATTGTCGCCGCCACCGGCCTGAGCCTGCTGATTGCCGCCATCTATCAGCGCCTGCCCGATGACTTGGCCCTCACCCCGAGTCAACCGGAGTCCGATACCCGGCCAATGTTTCGTTTTCTTCGAGGTCAGGATGTGATTGGGTCACTCAACGATAAACCTCAAACCGCCCAAATGGGCAATAAAGCCGCCACGCTGGCGCAACTAAAACAGTGGGGCTACGCCGTGCCCAGGGGCTGGATTTTGCCCCAGGGCAGCAGCGGGCCAGCACTGGTCACGCACCTCAAAGCAGTCGAGCCCGACCCCTGGCAGCACTCGTGGATTGTCCGTTCTTCCGCACTGGATGAAGATGGTGAATTCGTCTCTGGGGCCGGACAGTACGAGTCGATCGCCGACGTGCGCAGCGCCACTGATTTAGCCCAGGCAATTGACCACTGTCGCCAATACTACGACCAAGCCGCCGCGGCTCAATATCGCCGCGATCGCGGCCTGACTGACCAAACAGGCCTGGCCCTGCTGGTGCAACAACAGGTGCCGGGCCTATATTCCGGCGTGGCCTTTAGCCGCGACCCCGTTGAGCCGGGCGCTGCCGTGGTGGTCGAAGCCTTGGCAGGTGGGGCAGATCAGGTCGTTTCCGGTCAGGTCACCCCCGAACAGTATCGGCTGGAGGTCGATGACGCTCAGCTGAGTGAGGTGAGTCCTAGCGACCTCGCCAAGCTCGAGGCCGCGCCCGCCGCCACGAGTGAAAACGGCGGGACGAGTGGAGAGAGCGCCGCGAATCCCATTCCCCCCGCGCTGATCCAGCAGGTGGCGCAACTGGCGCGTCATTTAGAACTGCGTTACCACGGCATTCCGCAAGATATTGAATGGAGCTTTGACGGCGAGACGCTGTGGCTGCTGCAGGCTCGCCCCATCACGACGCTGAGCCCCCTTTGGACGCGCAAAATCGCTGCCGAGGTGATTCCCGGCGTGATTCGGCCCCTCACCTGGTCAATTAACCGACCGCTGACCTGTGGCGTCTGGGGCGATATTTTTACAATTGTGCTGGGCGATCGCGCCGCCGGACTCGACTTTGGCAATACGGCGACGCTGCACTACTCGCGGGCCTACTTCAACGCGACGCTGCTGGGCGCGACCTTTCGCCGCATGGGTTTGCCGCCCGAGAGTCTCGAATTTCTCACGCTGGGCAGCAAGTTCAGCAAACCGCCGATTGGCAGCACGCTGCAAAATGTGCCGGGCCTGCTGCGGCTACTGCGCCGCGAATGGCGATTACTACAAGATTTTGAGCAGGACGATCGCCAGCACTTTGCCCCGGTATTGACTCACCTGCGAGCAACCCCCGCCACGACGCTCGCAGCGCCGGAACTGTTGACCCGCATCGACACCATCCTGCAGCAGCTGCAGCGGGCGACCTATTACAACATTTTAGGCCCGCTGAGTTTTGCGCTGCGGCGATCGGTGTTCAAAGTTCCCGAAACTGATCTGGATTCCAGCGATCAGCCGGAAATCGCTTCCCTGCAGTTGGTCAAAGCGCTGGCGCGATCGACCCGCGAGCAGTACCCCGACTGGGTGGCGACAGCTTCAACTTCCGTTTCCCCCGCGCACCTGCTGGCACAGCTGGCCGAACTGCCCCAAGGCCAAACTGTGCTGACAGCCCTGGATGAAATTTTGGAGCGCTACGGCTACCTCAGTGAAGTCGGCACCGATATCGCCGTACCCACTTGGCGCGAAGATCCACAGCCCGTCCAGACGCTGTTTGCCCAGTTTTTGACCAATCCGCCCCCAGCAGCAGCATCTTCAGCCGCCGCCGCGACGGATTCAGAGGACAGTTCAGCCCCTCGTTCAGCGCCGCCCACGGGCTGGCGTTATCGCCAGGTGCAGGCGCGGCTCAATCTCAAGGGGCGGGTGGCGACGGTCTACCTCACCCTGTTGGCCGAACTGCGCTGGAGCCTGCTGGCCTTGACAGATCGGGAGATCGCGCAAAATCGCCTGCAGCAGCCGGAGGACGGCTTCTTTTTGACCTATAACGAACTGCGGGCCAGTGTGGCAACGCCAGAGTCCCTTTCCCATGAAGCTTTGCAGGCATTAGTGGCGACGCGGCGATCGCAGTTTGAGCAGCACCAAGCACAAACCACGGTGCCCTTCATTGTGTATGGCGACGAGCCGCCCCCCACACCACTCACCACCTCGCCCCCGCCACCTCGATCTGGGGTTTTGCAAGGTATCGGAGCCAGCGCCGGTCAGGTGCAAGGCCCCGTGCGAGTGTTGAACACGCTGCAGCTGAGTGAGCCGATTGCCCCCGGCACCATCATCGTGGTGCCCTACACCGATGCTGGTTGGGGGCCGATTTTGGCCCAGGCAGCAGGCCTAGTGGCTGAAGTGGGGGGCAAACTTTCCCACGGGGCGATCGTGGCGCGGGAATATCAAATTCCGGCAGTGATGAATATCTCTGAGGCAACCCAGCAGTTTCAAGACGGCCAGATTGTGCGCCTTGATGGCCGCGCGGGCACGGTCGAACGAGTGACTGAAGCGACCACCGCCGGATCAATCGCTTGAGGTAGCTTGGCTCAGTATTGTGATCAGTCAAACGAAGTCAGCGTCCCCCTTGGCGTGACCACTGAAGACCTCAGAGAGACCTGGTCACTACCGCCCCAACAGCAGCCTGTCCCACGCGGACAAAAACCAGGCCTTTCTGCTCTGCTGCTCAACTTGTCAGGCTCAACACAATCGGCTGGACGCAGCCATCAGCAGAGTTCGTGATGTCCAGCGGCAATATAGCGAGCCGCAGTCAGGCTTGGACACTTTCAATCGCCGGATCGCTGGCGGCAATGCCTTTCTCTGCACCTTGAACCCGGTACCTTTCTACCCTCTGCGATATCAATGTCGGATATTGATTTGGACACAAGTTTCTTGCTGATGAAGTCATCGTGACTTATGACAGGGGCGAATCGTGACTTATGACTGATACTTGCTATTGGCAATTTTCTCTATTGTTTACGTAATCAGACGTTGTGAAATCTCAATTTAAAGGTGTCAAGAAAACCTTTAAACAAGAGGTTCTCATGATGATGACTCTTTAGAGTTTAGGAGCTGCAAAATGAAACTAAATCGAACAGTCAAAGCCTTTGTAACCACAACGTTGGCGAGCGTTTCTTGTGCGGGCTTGATCACCGCGACAGCCACTATTGCACAAGCCAATGCGGTGGAGGGCAGACCGAACCATGCTGTGCCTCAGAGAGTAGAGCGGTCAGTACCGCAGCCAGCCCCCCAACCCACACCGCAACCGGAACCCCAGCCAGCACCGCGACCAGCACCGCAACCAGTGCAGGAACCGGCACCGAGGTCGCCGGCCAGACTCACAATCACCATCGGCTGACAACAGGGTTTTAGAGCGCGTCATCAATTAACCCAGAAGCTTGACGGGACGGGCATTACCGCGCCCGCACCCCTGAAACCAGCTAGGGCCTGTATTACTCTCGCTGTCAGAGTTTGAATACTAAATGATGAAAGGCCCTAGTCGCCCTGCCAAATCATCCGCCACGGGATCTGACCAAGCCACAGGGCAGGAATCTCTCTTCTTGCCCTGATAACCAACGTCATTTCAGGTTAAGGCAAAACCTGTTACTTTCCCCTCCTGGAAGGGGATTTGGCCCTTTATGACCGCCCAGAGAGTTGAGAGCCCCCCAGCACCGCCAGAATTAGCACCGGAACAGCACCCAGACTGCCCGTTAGACGACCCGACAACCGTCAAGACAACAGGCCAGAATCCACCGACGTTTCCCTAGAAGTCGAGATCCAAATTTAGACCCCAAAAGGATTGTCGACTTAACTGACCACGTTTGGAATTAGGCACAAAGTCTCAGGTAATCGTCACGGTCGCACTGCCTCAAAATATCAAGCACCGGCCCATGGGCATCGACAGCACGCCACAGATAGCACAACTGGCCTTTGAAGGTGCTCACGACTGAATGATCACGATGATATTTGTAGCTGATGCCCATTGGCTCACCCCGACAGAGATCGTCACACAGGTTCAATTCCCAATCCCTATCAGTTATGAGGATGTAATCATGAAACTGGGACAAATTCTAGTCCGGCAAGGAGCAATTTCTGTTTCAGAGCTAGAGAAGAAGTTGCACACCCAGACTCAGCAAATGCAGCCATTGGGTAGGGCGTTCGTTAGCGAGGGCCATATTACAACCGCCCAATTAGACACCGCCCTGCAAGAACAATATTGGCGTAACCATGGTTATTGGGTGATTAATTAAAACCGCTACTGTTTAAGTCGGCAAACTCCAGCTGATCAAGAAATCAGACGGCAGAACCAGTGCTCCTGCCGTCTGCCTTCACCGACATTTCCTGGTTAAAGTTGGCACCTAAATCCCTTTAGTGATGCAGGAAATTTTTGGGCAGTGTTTCAGACACGTAGAAGGTGGTCTTTTTCCGACATCTTCATAGGCGCGGATGCTGATTTTATCTGGTCTTCTAATCTAACTTTGACAATTTAGTGCTGGTCAGAAAAACAGTTGATTAATCTTTTTGCAGCGGTGAAGCTGGCCATTTTTTTGGCTGGAAATCACTCATAAAACACAAGCTTATTGGCGCTATTTAGCGTTTTCTT
>JBCBJQ010000139.1:0-13022 GCA_038523235.1 Cyanobacteria bacterium J06626_4 | reverse complement strand
TTTTCAGTGATTTTGCTTATTCTGAATCTCAGCCGAAAAGTGATTCGAAGCGGGAAATCAACAATTGACTAAAGTTGGCTATACTTCAAGACTGCGAACTTAGACAATCATACTAACTTAACCTTTTTCTTTGGAAGAGATTGAAGGAACTGAAGTTGAAGTATGGGTGTTGTTATGTTCGATTTTGAGTGATTGACTCTTCATCAAGCGTGAACTCCTGGACTAGAGACAGCGGCAGAGCCGGGTTGCTCAGCGGTTGCACAGCCGCTTGATTCAAATAGGCGCGGTAGGTATCTTCCCCGGCCAAATAGGTTTTGAAGAACGCCACGCTCATCGCCTGGATGTAGCGCTGCGCCGCCTCGGGGGCGGGGCCGATGATCTGCGCCGGCACGGGGATGGCGGCGGCACTGGGGTCCGGCTCATAAATGGTCGAAAAGTGAGTGCCATTTTCCATTAGCAAGAGATAGCGCTCCGCCGACTCAAGCCAAGTAAAGGGGCGAATCTGCTCTGCTAAGGCAGGCGTCACCGTATCAGCACTGCCGGAGACGACCATTGTGGGCACGGTGATATTGGCCATGCCCACCGGGCCAAACACCGCACTATCGAGCGGATTGATGGCGATCGCCGCCTGGATGCGCTGATCCGCTAACGGCGGTAGCGGCTGAGGCAGGGTGAGCACCGCACACTGCAGCAGCAGCGACAAATTCAGCGGGCTCGAAGTCTGGATCGGGCACACCGGTTCTAAAGTGCTGCTTTGGACGGTTGCTCCGGCTAAGGCCAAGGTCGTGTAGCCTCCGAGAGACTGCCCTAAAACACCGACCTGCTGGAGATTGAGGTGATCGCCAATCGTCGGCTCCTGCGCCACGGTGGCCAACTCATCTAAGAGCGTCTGAATCGCAAGCGGGCGACGCATCATCTCTTCGGGCTCAATCACGTTGTCCGCTTGGCCGGTGAGCAGCGCCTCCAGCTGCGCGGCACTGCTGCCAGGGTGTTCGACCACGGCCACGGCAAACCCATAGGAGACTAAATGTTCAGCCAGATAGGCAAAGGTCGTGCGATCGCCCCCCAACCCATGGGAGATGACGATCAAAGGCGCATTTTGTCTGGCGGGTAGATATAAATCAGTGGGTAACGTCAGCTGATCGAGCGACTGCATCTGCCAGCGTTCTGGTCCGGGTTGCAATAGGTTCACCGCGGTAGCACTCGCCTCGCCAGCGCTGGCCAGGTCCAGAGCCGCCTGCTGCTGAATCTGCGTCACGGCCGCTTCGGTCTCGTTCAGTTCAGTGATCACCGTCCGCGCCACGGTGGAGAGTCGTTGTAAATCAACCCGGGCTCCCTGAGTGGGGAAATGGTTAAGAATATTGAGCGCGTTGAATTGGCCCTCACCGTCTGCTGCTGCCAAAATCAAGGCTGCGCGAATGGCCGACGCGCCATTCTGTCGCGCGGCTGTTTGCACCAGTTCCCCTAACAACCGTAAGGTGGCTTCACCCTGGGCAGAGTACAAGAACTGGGAGACGGTAACGACATCGATATCGGCGCTCACCGTGAGCCCGTTACGCAGCTGCTCAAGCTGTTCCGCTGAGAGAAACCGCCCCAAACTTCTGAGTTCGTAGGGGAGTTCACCGGTGCGGGCGAAGGTCTCTAAATTAGCTACGGATACGGAGTACTCCACCGCCCCAAAGTTGACGAAGAGGCGCTCGGTGCTCAACCCTGGCAAGGCTATCAGCAGCCATTGCAGCATCAGGGCGACTAATAGCAACGCCCCATATTTCAACCGTCGGTTTGGCCAAAATCTAATCGTCATAGAGCTACTCAGAGTTTTGTCGCGATCGTGAATGGAGGACATCCCGCGTCGGCGATATCTCGCTTGATTTCGTCTTTCCGGTCTGATGTCATTAAACCAGGACGTTGTCTAATCTTGGTCGGGATGAGGCCCCTTGCGCTTATCAGCTCTGACGTTTAGAAGGGTCATAAAGTTGGTGTTTCAAAGCCTTTGGCGCGGCCCGAAAAGGGGCGAGAGGAAGCAGCTATCATGACCAGCTTTATCTATGCTAATCAGCATTTTCCACCGGGTCGGGCTGTTTTGACAGGCGGCCATCTTCCATATAAACAATGCGATCGGCAATATCGAGGATGCGGTTGTCGTGGGTAACCAGCAAAATGGTGCAGCCCTGCTGCTTAGCCAAGTCATGCATGATATCCACTACATCTCGGCCCGATTTTTTGTCGAGGGCGGCGGTAGGTTCGTCGGCCAGTACGATTTTGGGCCGACTGACCAGGGCGCGGGCGATCGCCACCCGCTGTTTTTGCCCACCCGACAGGTCAGCCGGATAATAGTCAGCGCGATCGCCCAAACCGACCCGCTCCAGCATTTCTTTGGCGCGCCGGTGCCGCTCTGCCTTGGTCCAAACCCCGTGAACTTCTAGTCCCATCTGCACATTTTCTAGCGCGGTGAGGCTGCCGTGCAGATTATGCGCCTGAAAGATATAGCCGTTGTGGCGGCGGGCCTGCACCAGTTCATTTTCCGTCGCCCCACAAATTTCATGGCCCACGACTTGCAAACTGCCTGATTGCGCCGATCGCAAACCGCCGATCAGTGTCAGTAGGGTCGTTTTGCCAGAGCCCGATGGCCCAGTCATAATCACAATCTCGCCCGTCGAGATTTCTAAGTTGATATCGAATAGCGCTTGTTTACGCAGGCGACCCGTACCAAAAAAGTGGTCAACCTGATGCACAACGATAGAGAGATCTGGGCTCATGATGAATGAATTCAATAAAATTCGGGTATGGCAGAGGGTAGAAAGGTGCCGGGTTCAAGGTGCCGGGGAGGGCCTTGCCGCCAGCGATCCGGCGATTAAAAGTGTCCCAACCTGACGGCGGCTCGCTATAGTGAATGCCCCCTTGATCAAGGGGGCGGCGACAGCGGGGGCGCGCCGTCATGCAGAATCGGTATTACTCGCTAAACCCGTCCTTCCCGTGCCGGTATCTGCTTTTGCGGCAATCTTTTTAGAAGATGTCAGCCGGGTCGGCGGCCTGCAGGCGGCGAGTCGCGATCGCCCCCGAACCACCACACATGACAAACGTGAGAACGAAGACACCAGCGGCTCGACCGACGGTCATCACCATGGGCAGGGCCGTGGCGATCGACGCCAACTGATAGATGCCTAAAGACACCACTAGACCCGGTATAAAGCCCAAGATCGAGAGAATGAGCGCCTCCTCAAAGACGATGCCGAGCAGGTAAGAGTTGCGATATCCCATGGCGCGAAAGGTGGCATATTCCCCCAGGTGGCTATTCACGTCTGTGGACAGAACCTGATACACAATCACCACCCCCACGATGAATCCCATGGCTGACCCCAGACCAAACACCACGCCGATCGGCGATTCTCCCTGAATATCGTTCAGCTCAAAGTCAACATATTCCTCATGGGTCAAGACGTAGACGTCGTTAGGTAGCCGGTCTCTGAGTGCCCCTTGGGTCGCGTCCCAATCGGCGTCGGGGGCTAGCTCAATCAGGCCGATACTCACGGCGCCGGGTTCGCGCCGGGGCGACAGTAGTAAAAAGTTTTGATCGCTGGTGATCAAGGCCCCATCATCCCCAAAGGAGGCTCCCACTTCAAACAGGCCGCCCACTGTGATCGTGCGCAGCCCAATTTCTGTCGTGACGCGATCGCCTTGTTCAACCTGTTCGATGACCTGGGTATAGTCACCTCGGGCGGCGCGGTCAAACAAGACGGTGTCGGGCAACAGCACCGTCTCCAGCTGCTCGTTAACGACTGGCAGCTCAAAGGCCGGTTGCTCGGGGTTTTGCCCGATCAGCAGCATCGACGCCTCTTTATCCGTTTGCGGATTGCGCCAGGTAACGGAGCCGAGATAGAGGGCATCCGCTGAAACCACGCCGGGCACATCGAGAGCCTGATAAAGCCGGCGACGGGTAAAGCTGCTCAACTGGCCGAAATTTTTAGCTTCGCTGCTGATCAGCACTAAATCGGTTTGCAGCGCCCGCGGATACTGCGTGTTGCTTTTGTACAAGGCGTCGGCAAACCCCAACTGCATAAAAATCAAAATGTCGGCAAAGGTAATGCCCGCAATCGCCGTCAACAGGCGGATGGGGTCATGCTTGAGCTGCAGCAAGCCGAGGGGCGTTCGCTGCTGTAAGGTTGTCCAAAGACGCATCATTGATTTCCTCGTTATTCAGTGACGATGCTGACGGTGACTTGCAAATTGGTGAGACCGGCGACGGCAGCGCTGGCCGCCTCATCAAGGCGAACGTGGACTTCGATTACTTTGGCGTCAATGTTGGCGGCGGGATTTTCATCCACCACCTGCTGCGATTCCACCTGCAGGCCAATGCGCTCGACCGTGCCGTTGAGTGCGCCCGCGATCACCGGCGAGGTAATCGTGACCGGCTGCCCTACCTGAATGCGCTGAATGTCACTTTGATACACTTCGGCGATCGCCATCATTTGCTGGGTATTGCCGAGGGTGACAATCCCTTCGCTGGCAATGTTTTCGCCAGGGCGAGTGTGAATTTTGACCACCTGCCCGGCCTGGGGTGCTTGCACATAGGCTTTGTCAAGATCCACCTGCGCCGCGGCCACAGCGGCCTGGGTCGCGGCCAATTCTGCTGCCGCTAGCTCCACATCGACGGGCCGCACTTCTGCCAACTGATCGAGGGTGGCCTCAGCCCGCGCAATCTGTTCCTGAGTCGTGGTTTGCAAGCGATCAAGTTCTGCTTGGGCCTCTTGCCGCTGCTGCTGGGCGGTGTCATAGGTCAATTTCTTGGTGTCGCGTTCGGAGGCCGAAATCGCCCCTTGCTGATAGAGCGACTCATACCGCTGGTATTCCAGGCGAGCGTTTTCGACTTCGGCGGCTAAGCGGTTGATGATGGCCTGCTGAGTGGCGAGGGTGCCCGTCTCTTCGGCCCGAAAGCGGGCAATTTCGGCTTCCTGAGCCTGCAATTCACCGGTTTTGACCCCGGCTTCGACCTGATCGAGTTGGGCCTGGGCAATTCGGACCTGTTCTTCGGCGCTGCGCAGGGCGGCTTGCAACTGGTCACGGTTATCTAAAATGGCGACCACTTGCCCGGCGTTAACTAGATCGCCCTCGGCCACCAGCAATTCTCCGATGCGGGTTTCTTGGGCCGTGGTCGGTGCGACCAAACTCACAGCTTCCCCCTCGGGCTCCAGTCGCCCTAAGGCCGTCACCGTCGGAATCGGGGCGGGGGCCACGGTCTCAACATCGTTCCCTGACCACAAAATCCCCTGATTTTGCCAGATCCACCCCGCCGTCACGCCGATCGCGGCGACAGCCGCCGCACCCAATAGCAGCGATCGGCCGCGCGGTCGACTCACTGCCTCCATTTGCTGATTCAACAGATCTGAGCCCATGGCATCTCACTGGCATGACGTAAAGGACTTCTTGATCGTACTAAACGGTATGGTTTTGTCAACCGAACCGTTTAGTACGATCAGTGTCGAAAATCGAACTATCCCTGCAAAAGCCTTGGTTGGGCGTATTTTGGCAGTGGCTTTGCCTTCTTTAATGGGTTGCATTGAGTGACGGCTGGCGATCGACTCGCTGAAGGCCGTACTGTAGAGACTGAGATCTGGACAGCGGTTTATGCTGAGGTATGTTTGCGTTGTCCCCGCTGGGAAGAGTGACGATGTCCTTCGATTCGCCGTTCATCAAAGAACCATCAGATAAGGGCAAAGCCATCCTAGAAGGCGCTTTTCAAGTGTTTTTAGGGCAGGGCTACGCCGCCGCCAGTATGGATCGGATTGCGGCGGCAGCGGGCGTTTCTAAGTCCACCCTATACAGCAACTTTCAAGATAAGCAGGGGCTGTTTTTGGCGCTCATGCGAGCAGTAACTTCTGCCAACCGTCAGGTGGTGTTTGAGCTGCTGTCAAAGTCTGATTTGGAAGATCGGCCCGATGTGGTGTTACGGCGCCTTGCCAACCTGATGCTGGATGGTTTGTCTAACAATCAGCCGTTGCTATCGTTGATGCGACTCATTATTGGGGAGTCAGAACGGTTTCCGGATGTGGCGAAGACCTTCATCCTAGAAATTCAACAACCGATGATCGAGCAGCTGTCGCTCTATTTATCTTCCCAAACGCAGCTGCGGTTATCGGATCCGAAGGTGGCGGCGCGGGTATTTTCCGGTGCGATGGTTCACTATCTGCTGGTGCAGCGGGTGCTGCACGGCGATGCGGTGACGCCCTTTGACCGCGATCGCATGATTGATGGCCTGATCGATATCATCACCAGCCAAGCCCATCGCAGTGACGAGCCAACGGCGGAGTCGGCTTAGCGGGACGATCACCAACCCTTCATCGCTCATGACTGAACAGAACGCCACTCTTTTTGATGGGTGCCGATGAACTTTTCTAGTCCGAGTAGGATCAAGATCCCGACGCTGTAGGCGATCAGATCTTCTCCATCAAAGGTGGTGCCAATGATGGTTCGAGCCCAGGTGGATGACTCTAATCCGAGGATTTCGACAATCTTGAAATACTGCAGGATCTCAATCCCAAACGCAAAGATCAGCACACCTGCGGCTGCCGTCAGAATCGAAATTTTGAAGAATGTTCGGGCGATCGCGTAAATCAAAATCACGACTAAAACATCGCCCACGTAAGGACGAATAAAGTCGTCACGCACATAAAGCGCAATCCATAGCTCAATCAAAAATAAAATGATCGATACCACAAAATAATAGGCGTTAAATCTCATCGGATTAGCGGGAAAATCGTACTTGGGCGGTGTCGTCAAACAGCCCACTGCAGACCCGTTTCCTCATTATTTCCAGGAGGCCGTGCAGCAGCTTGTTTCATGACCATCGGCGCGGCGACATCGCCTATGGCGAAACCGAGGTGGCGGCCAGATTCTGAGCAATCATGGCTCGATACTGGCTTTTGGCTTTCATGCCCCGGAGTTCCCCTGCCAATCCTTTGTCCTTAAAGAACTGCACCGTCGGCGTTCCTGTGATGCCCGCCGATTCCGCAATATCCGGATCGGTGGTGATGTCGATTTCGACATAGTGAATGCGCCCTTCAAACTCATCAATGACTCTGCTGAGAATCGGTTTGAGCACGTGACAGGGGCCGCAGGTCGGTGCCACATACTTGACGACAATGAGGCGATCGCTCTCGTGATAGAGCTTCCGCAGCGCATAGCTACCGCTATGGCGAGTCTGCTGGGCGTCAAACGTAATTGCCGGGTCTACCGATTCATCCTGCTCACTTTCATCCTGCTCAGCAGCACTTTCAGTCGCTGGATTCTGGCAAAATTCTTGCCCTAAATCGTGAGCAGTGAGGTACCGTTCCGCCAGCAGGGCGGCCATACAGCCCGTACCGGCGGCCGTGACGGCCTGGCGATACTCGTGGTCTTGCACATCGCCCGCCGCGAAAACACCCTCAACGCTAGTTTTTACGGTGCCGGGCTGTACGAGGATATAACCGCCGGCATCCAAGTCGAGCTGTCCCTGAAACAGCTGAGTGTTGGGCGTATGACCGATCGCGTAAAACAGTCCCCGCACAGACAGTTCACTCACCGCCCCGGTGCTGACATGCGCTAGGCGCAGTCCCTCCAACCAGGTATCGCCCACCACATCCGTTACGGTCGTCTGCCAGTGAACGGTGATCTTAGGGTTGTTGAGTACCCGATCCTGCAGGGTCTTACTGGCCCGCAGGCGATCGCGACGCACTAGCAAATGTACGTGAGAGCCGTACTTGGTCAGGTACACCGCTTCCTCAGCGGCGGAATCGCCGCCACCAACCACCGCCAGCGGTTGGCCCTTAAACCTCGGGATCGTGCCGTCACAAATCGCACAGGCCGAGATGCCCTGGTTCCAAAAAGTCTCTTCGGCAGGGAGATTGAGCCGTTTGGCCGTGGCTCCTGTGGCAATAATTATGCTGTGGGCCTGTACGGTGCGATCACGCGATCGCACATTGAAAGGGCGCTGCGTGAGGTTGACTGCGACGACATCTTCGGTGCGCATTTCGGTGCCCCACCGCTCGGCCTGCCGCCGCATTTGGGCCATTAGTTCGGGGCCGGTGATGCCCTCGGCAAAGCCCGGAAAATTTTCCACTTCGGTCGTGGTCATCAGCTGACCACCGGGTACGCCGCCGACCTGATAGCCCTCAAACATCAGTGGCTTCAGGTTAGCCCGCGCCGCATAAATGGCGGCAGTGTAACCGGCTGGGCCAGACCCAATAATGACGACGTTTTCCACCTCTGATCTGGGCATCGGGGCAAGCTCATACCGACTATGCTTTTAGTGTACTGGAGCGGCTGGCTCAACTAGCGTTAGTCCCTGAGTCCATCGTGCTGAGAATGTCCACTGTCCTTAAACAAAAGCGTCTCGCCACGCTTAAACGCGACGAAACGCTCTTAGAAAACTTTCAGGCAGAAAAATTTTCAGGACAGAAACGCGGGTGGACACCTAGCGTTGCTAATTTTGAAAGGTGCGATCGCCGGTGTAGCCAGACGCATCGGCCAGTGTATCTAACGATTGTGCCCCGACCAAAAATTCGCCATTCACCTCCCAAGTGGGAAATCCTTGTACTTCAGGCACTGCCCGGCAGACGGCAGTCTGAGGCTCTTGGCCTGCTTCGTCACATTCCACATAGGGGATTTCCTTCGCGGCGGTTTGGCCAAAGAGCTGCTTTTGGTCATGGCAATGGGGGCACCACCAAGCGCCGTACATCTTGGCATCAATGGCCGTCAAATGCTGTGCCAGCTGCATTTCTGCTTCGCTAGACACGGTGGTAATGGGCGGGCCAGACTCACCGGGAATATTCGCGTCAGCGCCCTGCGGATTGTTGACATTGGCATAGACCGCCAGCGTGCTTAGTAGGGTGACCATGGCAATAATGAAGCCCCTAAACACTAGCTGCCCGACATCATTCCAGCGACGTCCTAAGACCGTCATGGCAAACATTGTGGCCGCAAAGAGGGCAGACGTAATGCAGTAGGGACAGGCCGCCTTGATCTCAAAGGCCAGCAGATACATGAGATAGCCACTGAACACCAGCATGGCCGTTGCCCCCATGAACAGTAGGGGCCAGGTGAGATCCTCTAACCGATTGCGGAGTTCTTTTTGCCGGTCTGGGTTAATGAGAAACGGCCCTAACGCCATGACTGCCATGCTGAGATAACCCAAAAAGCCAAACAGCGTTAGGGGCAGGCCGAAAACTTCGGCGTAGTCGCTAGAAAGGACGCGATCGCAGCCACCGACTGGGCAGGTCGCATCGCCTCCCATCACCTTGATCACGGTCAAATAGGCCGTGCCACAGGCACCCATTAGGGCGATCGCGCCAATGATCCAGCGGGACCAGCGATGAATCCATAAGTTGTTTTCTCGGCGGCGACGTGGCATGTCTATGAGGTCCCTTCAAAGCGTCGGTTTACGATTTGCTTTCCTAATTCTGCCTCATGCTTTGAAGGATGACAGGCCGTATTAGCAAGACTAATTGTCGGCATCCCAATTTTGTTCAATCAAAGACATTGATGAATCTTTGCCCTTGATTGATCGTGGGGAGCTAGTGAACCTCTTTTGCAAATCAACTCAGGCTCCCTGTCCCTCACATTTTAGGGACGGCTCTTGCCGATATGGCATGCCAATAGAGGCTCGAACTTGAGTAGGAGCGGCGACAAGCAAGACTAAGGGGCTTCGGTTTCTCTCCTGAATCAAGGTGAGGTTGGCTAAAGTTGACGGAGGCTAAATCTCGCGCGTATCGAGCGGCAGGAATGCTGTCAGCACTTCACCTTGTTCTGCGCGCTGCCGCAGGATTAGCTTGCCTCCCAAAAATTCAAAGAGATTTTTAGTGACGTCTAAGTTCAAGCTGACGCCCCCGGTCTCCGGCACAACGGTCAACAGCTGGCCAATGGATTTCAACGGCTGCCGTTTGGTCGCTCCGTTGGGGTCGAAGGCACCTCCTTTCTCTGTTGACTCGGCTTCAAACTGCAGCTTGAGCTGGTGTCCGGCCAGCATCACCACCATGTGAACGTGACTGTGGGGAGGTAGACATTGGGTAAACCACTCCACGACACCGGTTAAGACTTCGTTTAACAGAGTTGGGTCGCTATTCACGCGGGGGAGATTTGGCGGCAACGTGACGCTTAAGTCAAGATTGCGACGTTGCGCTTGCTGCTGCCAGCGGGGGACCGCATCGTTGAAAATCTGGCTCAGCGCAATCGGGGTCAGAGAAGAACGGGGGCGATCGCGCTCTGTCGTCTCCAACTCGACCGCTCGGAAGATGAGGTTAAATCGGTCAATTTGCTGGGTGCATTCTTCATCAATGCGGGCCAACCTTTTTTTGACTTCGGAGCTCACATCTTTGCGGCGCAGCAGCGATCGCGTCAACGTTCGAATGGTCGTGAGCGGCGTGCGAATTTCATGGGCCATGGCCTGCAGCAATTCGGTATCAGCTCCGGCATGAATCGCGGCCTTACTCTCGGCCTCAGGGTCTGCTAACGCGTGGGTGGCTCGGGGCGAGTTGTCATCCTCGGTCACCTCCCGGTGCGGCACCTGGGTGTAGTGCAAGTTGCCATGCTTGTCTGATTCCACAAAGGCTTCACTGACTCGATGGGGCAAATTAGCGACTAGGCCCTGAGTAAAGCGCGTGATCACGCGGAAATCTGGCGGGCCCACGGTATTCGTAATCCGCTGGTGCAATGGGTTAAGGCTATGGCTGGCGGGCTCGGCAATATAGTCGCGAATGTGTTGCCAGAGCGCGATCAAAACAGCTGGGTCAAAGGAGTATTGAAAACAAGGGGAACCGCCGGTGGGTTGGCCCAGCACCAAAGCGACGCTCAAGGTTGGTGTCAATACCAGACAAAAGCGCTCTGCTAGCAGCGGATTTTCTAAGACCAGCGGTAGCACCTGAATGCCTGGAAGGCGTTGGGCCGGACGTTGCGATTCAGCCGCAGGCGATAGAAACCGTTGGGGTTGTAATGCCGTTGCGAGGGGTTGCGGGGTAACGACCCAAGACTCAAACCGCTGACCAAAATCAGCTTCATTGAGAACAGGTAGCGGGCCTGATAAGGTGATGCCGTCTACCACATCGACCGGATGTCCCTTGAGTGTCGTCGGGCGAGGCAGCGTCGGCAAAAGCTCAGCCAACGCGGCGATTGCGGCTCGCCACTCGGCCTCCGCCATCAGGGCAGCGTTGCGAGCACGCAGCAATGAGCCTCTCTGGCGATCAGCCACCGAAAAACTATTCGCATGACAAAGCAAATCGCTTAAGCTGCCGTGATCGACCGTCTCCAAAATCGCCTCCCCGGTTGCTGGCCAGCTGTGGCAAAAATAACCGCTAGCAATTAAACCCAATAAATAGAGGCTACTGGATTGCGCCGTCGTTAGTTAGGGGTAGAACCGAACGCGATCAGAGGGGTTCCTAACCAAAGCTCTCAAAATCTATGGGATTGAGAGCATACTGGCTGCCGACATGCCCATAAATCTTGATGCGGTGAATAGCGTTCATATGCCGCTCAAGGTCTGTCACTGAGTCACCGACAAACGATCAATCACTCCAGCCCTCAGGTGGGCACTGCAATAGCAAGCCGCACTTAGACCAGGATAAGTTAGCTGGGTGAGTCGGTTTCTGAATTCCTGGTTGTGCAAGCTGAGTTTTTGAAGAGGGCATGCTGAGACGTATCGGCCATCAGGCTGCCGTCAACGCTAGAAATCTCCATACAAATACTTGAGTCGCAGCAAACTGCAATTGATCTGAAATTTCTTAGATCGCTAAAGCGACCCTGTAGTAAAGTCTTCACTCATCACTGCTAAATTCTGCTGTTAACTATCCTACTTACCAACACAAAGCTATGACTCAACAAAATCAAGCCAACGCCATTATTCGCTCTCACGTACTCTGGGCCACGGGCGGTGGCCTCATTCCGATTCCGCTGGTCGACTTTGCTGCGGTTACTGCAATTCAATTGGAAATGTTGCAGCAATTAGCCCGACTCTACAGCGTTGACTACTCTCCCAGCATTGCTAAGACGTTTGTCACCGCCCTCACGGGGACGACCTTGGCGCGACTAGGAGCCAGCTTTATCAAAGCTATTCCGGGCATTGGCACGATGATTGGTGGAGCTTCGATGGCGCTAACGTCAGGGGCATCGACCTATGCAGTTGGTCAGGTTGCGGTCAATCATTTTGCGAATGGCGGTACGCTCAATAACTTTGTAGAAGACCAAGTTAAAACCGCCTATGATTCTGCATTTGAGCGGGGTAAAGGATACGTGTCTGACCTTGAAAATGAAAAAGGAGACGATGCGGCCAACATTTATGAAGCCCTAGAGAAACTTGGTCAGTTAAAAGATCAGGGGATACTAACGGAAGAAGAATTTCAGACAAAAAAGCAGGAACTGCTCTCTCGTCTTTAGCCGTCGACCCCAATTGGCAAATCGAAGTTCAATTTAACTGGCATCTCGGTCAAATTGGGGAGCTATTGATAGGGCTGTAATACTGAATGCTGCGAGGCGCTGGTTTGATGAGAAATCAACCCTTTTTTTCTAGCGTCAGCACCATTTGATGGACAGATGGTGGCGTTGCTTGCTAGTGAGCTTGCATCTCTCGTGCTGCAGGCAGACGTCTTTTTTAAGCGAGTGTCGGTACAAATAAACGTTAGAGATTGTCCTTTGGAGTCTCGCTCAAACTGCAGTTTGCTACCCGGTGTTTGAGCGCGATCGCCCTTTCCTACCCAAATTCTCTAAATGCCACATACAAAAAGCAGCGCCCTCCCGTTGGGGAGAGCGCTGCTTCAAATGAAGCTCAGCCTAGCTGAACTGCTAAGGACTAACCGATGATTTCGGGAGCCTCAGCAGATGCTAGGTCGAGCGGGAAGTTGTGAGCATTACGCTCGTGCATCACTTCCATCCCCAAGTTGGCCCGGTTGATCACGTCAGCCCAGGTACCAATCACCCGACCCTGAGAGTCGAGGACAGACTGGTTGAAGTTGAAACCGTTCAGGTTGAACGCCATGGTGCTGATGCCCAGTGCGGTGAAC
>JBCBJQ010000138.1:0-13045 GCA_038523235.1 Cyanobacteria bacterium J06626_4 | reverse complement strand
AAACACCAGTGGCCCGTGAGCCTCTTATCGCAACAGGCGATCTATCATGCTTTGGGCTTGGCTGCCGTAGCCGCCGCCAAAGAGATTGAAGTGATTGAGGATGTGATAGAGGTTGTAGAGAATTTTGCGCTTTTCATAGCCCGCCGCGAGCGGATAGGCGGCGTTGTAGCCCTCGTAAAAAGCTTGAGGAAAACCGCCAAACACTTCGGTCATGGCGATATCAACTTCGCGATCGCCGTAATAGGTCGCCGGATCTAAAATCACCGGCGTGCCATCCACTGTCACCGAGGCATTGCCCGACCACAGGTCGCCGTGTACCAGCGACGGCAGCGGTTCATGGCCGGCCAGCAGTAAGGGTAGCGCGGCTAGCAGTTCCGCCTGACGCGGAAAATTGCCCCGCCGGTTGGCGAGCTGCAGCTGATAGCGCAGACGATGCTCGCCATAGAACGTCACCCAGTCCGCCGTCCACGGATTTTTTTGCGGCGTGTCGCCAATGGTGTTGTCGCGATGCCAGCCAAACCCGCGATCGCTGACCACCCGATGCATCGCGGCCAACTGCTGACCCATCTGATACCAAGCATCGCGACTGCTATTGCCCAGCGGCAGATACTCCATCACGATGTAGGACGAGCCATCCATGACTCCCCAGCAAATCGGTCGCGGCACTCGAATGGTGTGGCTATCGGCCATTTCCTTTAATCCCAGCGCCTCTGCTTCAAACATGGCGTACTGCGCCGCCTGGTTGAGTTTAAGAAAGAAATCGCGATCGCCGTCAGTCAGGCGATAGGCCTGGTTAATGCTGCCACCGCCAATGCTGCGCCGATCTTGAATTTCAAATGGTCGCTCGGTCACTCGGCTAATTTCTTGAGCGATTTCATTCCACATAGGCTGCTGACGCTGAGAGATGAACAGAAACGATTGTGACCGAATAAGCGTGAAAAACACCAGCGATCGTGATGGCTCTACCCTCTACTCCCTACCCTCCACTTTTCTTGAAGCACTGATGCTGCCTCCGATTGCCCCTTGCGGCACGGTGCCGACTCTCGCTATACAGGGAGCATGACACATTCCACCGTTCCCGCCGTTGCCGCTGATTGGCTCCGCCGCCCCGCCACTGACGTGGCCCCCGACCTGATTGGCTGCAGTCTTGTCCGGCGATTTGATGACGGTAGCCTTTATCGCGGCGTCATTGTCGAAACTGAAGCCTACACCCCCGGTGACCCGGCCTGCCACGCCTATCGTCGCCGCACTGCTCGCAATGAGGTGATGTTTGGGCCACCCGGTCTTTGCTACGTTTACCTGATCTATGGCATGTATCACTGCATCAACGTGGTCACCAATCGGGACACCGTGCCCAGTGCCGTGCTGATTCGGGCCTTAGAGCTCGATCGCCTACCCCCCTGGATCGACGAAAAACAGCGGCAAAAACCACAGCGCGTGGCGGCTGGCCCTGGCAAGCTCTGCCGTGCCTTGCAGATCGATCGCACCCTCAATGGCAACCGCTTTGAGGTGGGACAACCCCTCTGGTTAGAACCCAGAACTGCGGCATTTCAACAATCCATTATCGATGGCTCAATGAACCTGGTGCAAACGACTCGCATCGGCTTGACGCAAGGAGTTGAGCTACCTTGGCGCTGGTATATGGCGGACTGTCCAGCGGTTTCCAAACGGGGCTAAGTCTGGCTGTCCTTCTAACTCGGCGGTTGCCCAAGGCGATTTCTAGGCATAAAAAACCGGCTCGTTGGGGCGTTACGCCTCGTTTGAGCGAAGCCGTGCCCGCGAGGTTAGCATCCTCAAAGCGATAAATTCTTACTGAGAAATCACCTCAATCAGGCGCAGTCTGCACCCCCTTCTCTAAAAAAGTCATTGCTGAGTCATCACAAGTTCAGCGCGCCCCGTGGGAACAAAGGGTGAGGTAAAGTTTGCAGAGCGTATCAAGATTTTTAAGCTTTCTCAATCAGACAGGAGATGTTCTGTGGAGCCGTTCCGATTGGGTCGTGGCGGGCGATTGCTCATCATTGGGCTGCTGGGCTGGGCGATCGCGGCCGGGCTATTCATGCTCAAGGTCGAGGCGATCGCGCCTGCACCCACGCACCGCGTCAGCGCGGCAGCGGTCGTCAGTGTTGCCGAGGTCGTTGACTATTCCCCCGATCAGCTGCCTCCAACTAACTATTTACCGGTCGCCGCCTGGTCAGGCCGACTCATTTTGCCCGATCAAGCCCAGGCCGCGGCTGATGATCAAGACTGGGTTTGGCTAGAGGTGTATACCAGCCCACTGCCCCAATTCATTGGGCAGCGCTTGCGGCTGCAATGGCAGCCTGAGCCAGACATTCAACCCGTCTTAGATTTGGTGACCCAAGGCATCGAGTTTGATGCCGCCGCGATCACCAGTATTGAAGCGGGGCACGTGCACCCGACTCGGCTCAACGGCTGGTCGCAGGTGGGGCCGCTGCAGTCTTTAGCGGGCACGCGCCCCCAAGACGACATGATTGTGGCGCTGCCGACGGCGGTGGTCAGCGGTGAGGGAACCGCCGCAGTGATTCGTATCGACGCCATTCCGGTGCAAATTCCCGAGCGGTTTTATGGACTGGTCAAAATTTTGGGGCCAGACGTGGCCTACCCGACCCCCTCAGCCTGTCCGGGGCAGGAGCCCTGCCCCAGCGACTACCTGCGCGTGCAGCATTACAATCCGGCCACCCAGGACTTTGATGGCGCGATTGAGACGGTGCATATCCCGCAGGTACCGGCTGATCGCAACGGCATCTTTCAGTCCACCCCTCAGGGACTCGCCGACTCGCCCGCAGGCACGGCGGGGTGGTATCTCTATGGCGCTCAGAACCGTGAGGGCTTGTTTGTCGTGCAGGCGATCGCCCCGCGCCGCCTGTTTCAGCTGCAGCCCGATGAGGTGATTAACGCCCCGCAAGCGGCGCTGAACTATATCAACTTTGGCAACTGGCACGACACCCCCAGTCGCAAGGGCCAGACGCAATCGGTGCTGCTCGCGGCCGATGGGGCCACCGAGCCGTTGACCACCTGGCAAGTAGGCGAACAGATGTTGGTTATTCATCTGTTTGGGGGCATTGGGGGTGAACAAGCCGAGGCGCGATCGCTGCCCGGCACTGTGACCGGTCATTTTTCCTATGGCATCGGCTCCGTCATTCGTGACCCCTTCACCCAAGAACTGCAACTACAGGTCATCTATGACCAGGTCTATGCCCATGGCCCTCAGGGCATCGTGTCGGGCCGCACGCTGTGGGCTGAGTATACGGGCAACCTGCAGCGCGGCTGGCTGGGGGTAGCCCATTTCGGATGTGCTGGTCAAAATTCCTGCATTGAGCCACACCTACCAGTTTGGCAACACCACACTGACCCCCTTCGCTGAGTTCCAGCGTGAGCTATTTATCATGATGGCTCGTTATCGTACCGGCGATGGCAGCACCGGTGCCATCGTGACGCCAGCTCGCTCCTGCATTCAAGATTCGAGCCAGGCTTTGTATGAAACGATTCAGGTGATTAGCCAGCAGGTGGCCGCCCCCGAAGTGGTCGCTTGGCTAGCGGATCATCCTGACGATCCGCAAACGCAGCTGTTGCAAAACCTGATCGATCTCGGTCAGCAGTTACAGCAGCAATTGGTCCCCCTCGGCATCGCCCGCGCCGACTGGAACGTTAATGTTGATCGCGTCGCGGGCACAGGGCCTGACGATACCCGCGATCGCAACAGCGGCGATCGGGTCAGTACGGGAGTGGCCTATCTGCGCAGCGCATTGAGCTGGCGCACCGTGATTCCGCGGGTTGCCCACGACAGCATTGCCGCGATTTTGCTCGATCACGGAGCTGAGATGTGGTTTCTGCGCACCAACCAGGTTGGCGGCCAAGATCCCACTATCTTGCCCCTCGCGCCCACAGAACTGTTCGGCGACTATGTGGTGATTCCGACCGCTTTTTCTCGCCTGATTGAAGCGCTGCGCTGGCTGCGCTGGGGTGACTTAGGCTGGTTTATGTATGGTATCGCTGGCTATGCGATCGTGCTCAATCTCGGTCGGTTCAATGCCAAGTTGCCGGTCGTCACATTGGCGAATTCATCCTTCGTCTCGATGCGGCTAGGTCTCCTGCTTCCTGCCTTGCTAGAAGAACTTGGCTTTCGGGTGCTGCTGTTGCCCCATCCCACTGAAGCGGTCATGCTAGTGACGCGGGTGATTTGGACCGGGGTTAGCCTGGGCTTATTTGTCCTTTATTACGGCTGGCGCGATCGCCAGCGGCGGCTGAGTTGGCGCGACCGCTGGCGGAACTTTGGGACGGTGAGCACGTTGGGAGTAGTCACCACAGTTTTGTACCTGGCGACCGGCTCACTGTGGGTCGTGACCGGATTTCATTGGGCCGTTTTGGTAGATGAGCCCGTGATCTATCCTCGCCCTAAAACACGTCCTACAGAGTGATGAGCCGCCACTCGGCGAGCTTTTGATCGAACTCTGTCAACAAGCTGAATGATTAACAAAAACACTGCGAAGAAGCAATCGGTATGTAGAATGGATCGGTTGTTTTTTGCTGGTCGCCTTGATTGAACGTTATACACTGCCCGAGATGGGCGAACTCTGGAACGACCTCTATAAGTACAAAACTTGGCTCCAGGTAGAAATCGCTGTCTGCGAAGCACAGGCAGACCTGGGCTACATTCCGGCAGAGGCCGTTGAAGAGATCAAGGCAAAAGCTGATTTCAACCCCGAGCGCATTGCCGAAATTGAGGCCGAAGTGCGCCACGATGTCATCGCTTTTCTCACCAGCGTGAATGAGTATGTGGGAGAAGCGGGTCGCTATATCCATCTGGGCATGACCAGCTCTGACATGCTGGATACCGCCCTCTCAGTGCAGCTGGTGGAAAGCCTCAAGGTGATCAAAACTCACGTAGAGCATCTGATTCAGGCAATTCGCTATCAAGCGCAGGAACACCGGGACACGGTGATGATTGGGCGCTCCCACGGTATTCATGCTGAACCGTTGACCTTTGGGTTTAAGCTCGCGGGCTGGCTGGCCGAAATGATGCGCCACCGCGATCGCCTCACCCACTTAGAAGAAAAAATCGCCGTCGGCAAAATCTCGGGTGCGGTGGGCACCTATGCCAACATCGACCCGAGGATTGAATCCCTAGCTTGCCAAAAGCTGGGTCTGCGGCCCGACACGGCCTCGACTCAGGTGATCTCGCGCGACATTCACGCCGAGTTTATGAACGCGCTGGCCCTCCTCGCCGCGTCAATGGAGCGGTTCGCCGTCGAGATTCGCAACCTGCAGCGCACCGACGTCCTGGAAGTAGAGGAATTTTTCTCGAAGGGGCAGAAGGGCTCTTCCGCCATGCCCCACAAGCGCAACCCGATTCGTTCGGAGCGGTTGACCGGCTGCGCCCGGATCATTCGCGGTAACGCCATGGCCGCCCTCGAAAACGTTGCCCTGTGGCACGAACGCGATATTTCCCACAGTTCGGTCGAGCGGGTGATTCTGCCCGACTCCTGCATTTTGATTCACTTCATGCTGGTAGAAAGCACCAAGCTGATCAAAAAGCTGCTGGTCTACCCCGAAAACATGCAGCGCAACATGAACATTTACGGCGGCGTGGTCTTTAGCCAACGGGTGCTGCTGTCCCTAGTTGAGAAAGGCCTCACGCGAGAAGATGCCTACGAAATTGTGCAGTCTCTAGCGCATCAGGCTTGGAATACTGAAGGCGGCGATTTCCGGGCCTTGGTGACCCATAGCGATCGCGTTCAAGCCCATCTTTCCACCGCTGACCTGGATGCCTGCTTCGACCCCAAACACCATCTCCGCAATTTGGACGAGGTGTATCAACGGCTCGGCATCTAGCGATCGTCTCACTCATCAACCACGCTGAGCTGACCGCCATGGATTGCCCGTAACAGGCCGTCAATTGCAGTGCGATCGTGGTCTTTTAATTCCAGTGAACTGGCCGCTTCGGATAACACCCGCCGATGACTGTGGGTGATTTTTCCGGTTGCGATCGTCCGCGCGTATAAATCAGCAATCGCTAAGGTCAAATTTTGAGAAGTCATAGTGCCACAGACATCCTCTAGGAACGTCTTTAGTGTGCCCTCATGGCCTCAGAACTGGTGGCATCGTAGCCACCTGTCGTTGTTTGCCACAACTGTCAGCACCGGATCCACCAATTGTGGGTGGGCTGTGTTAACGTCGAACGTCGGCGGGGATTATTCGCAAGCGTGATCGCACCCATCTCTGTCTCAAGATTCCCCGCGATACCGATAAAAACCGAGCGGCTTAAGACCTGTGAGCGGTACGTCTGCGGCAAGATTATTGCATGCTGAAAAAAGACTCAGACTCTACGAATAAGAGATGAAAGGTGACAGCGCCCTAAGACAAGAGGCGGACAATCAACAAGGACAGTGGGGATTCTCGGGTGTCGATCTGTCTGATACCTTTGTTCTTTCTTGGAGGCTGCAGCAGAGTGATCTCTGTTTCGCTCTTGAATGCAGTCTCTGGCCCGATCATCCTTCATACGAATCACCGCTTCCTGATCGCTACACCTGCTACAAACGCGGAGTATTGATGCTCCCCGCCGTTGAGCATGTAGTAGGTTTGCCTGCCTTGAGTGAAATCAAGCCGATCCGCAGTTCACTCGAAGCCGATGACTACGGGTGTATCGACGTATTCGAGCGTACTGGGAGCAATACTTGGCATTTGGCAGGTGAGTTCGGAGCCGTGAAGGTCATCTGCAGTCCGCCTATCCTGTGCATTAGTGGGCCTCAGCTGTAAAGCACTCTCATTTGTCTGAACGAGACCGCTCAATTGCGGCAAATGACGATCAGTTCAGTAAATAGCGCTCGTCATCTCGGGTTTGTAGACAAGCACCGAATGGACTCGCTGAAATTGCTGTCAGATGAATACACCTTCTCACTGGCAAGCCAAACTGTGAACAAGCGATAAATGGGATGAAATTGCCGAGCACTGGCGCTAAATTAAGCGATACTTGGCAACTTGCCAGTCAGGGACTCGTGAATCCCTTTTGGCCTTGTTAAAGTGGATGTCTAAACCATCGCGAGTTCCGAACCGTTAACGGTAAGGGCGATCGCGACCTGGGTGAGCTGCTGAGTCACCCATTCCATTGTTCAGTGACCTCTAACCGTGATCGCCGGATTTCTCAATTTATATAAGCCTGTCGGCTGGACCTCCCATGATTGTGTGGCGAAGGTACGACGCTTACTCAATCTCAAAAAGGTCGGCCATGGCGGCACCCTAGATCCCAAGGCTGCAGGCGTGCTGCCCATTGCCCTGGGACGAGCGACCCGTTTGCTGCAGTTTTTGCCGCCCGATAAAGCCTATCGAGCCGTCATTCGCCTTGGCGTCATTACCACCACCGACGATCTCGAAGGAGAAGTCTGTTACTCAGCGGGCGCTCCGTCACTCACCGAATCAGCCGCGATCGCCCCCTTGTCTACCTTTATTGGCACCATCGAGCAGGTGCCGCCCCGCTATAGCGCCATTCAGGTGCAGGGGCAACGGCTGTATGATCTGGCCCGCCGGGGCAAAGCCATTGACGTGCCCACACGCACCGTCACGGTGCACCATATCACCCCGGTCGCCTGGCAGCCGGGCGAGTTTCCTGAACTCACCGTAGATATCGCCTGCGGTGCAGGCACCTACATTCGCGCCATTGCCCGTGATTTGGGCGCTCTCCTCGGCGTGGGTGGCACCTTAGCCGGGTTAGAACGGACAAAAAGCAGCGGCTTCACGCTCGAAAGCAGCCTTTCCCTCGAGCAGTTAGAAGCGCAGCTGCAAACCGACAGCTACACCCCCATTGCTCCGGCGATCGTCCTCAAACACCATCCCCGCATTGTGCTGTCTGCAGACGCGGCGAGGCGTTGGCAGCAGGGACAAAAAATTCCCCATCGCTTCCAAGAGGCGGACTTGAACTGCCAGCACTATCAGGTGTTTGGGCCAGGCGATCGATTTTTAGGCATGACCGAATGGGCTTTTGTGCCCGACACCGACGAGACTCGACTGCTGCCCCAAGTGGTGTTCACACCGCCTGACTAGGGAAATTCCCAGCCAAAAAGATACTGGCAGAGACGGGTTTGTTTTGCGCGAAAATCACCTAACGCCGCCTAAAGCGGGCCGTGAGGCGTTCGACTAATAGCGTGGCCTCGGGAATCCGCAGGGCGACGGTGCCTAAGCTAAACACCGCAATCCCTGCTGTGCTGGCGATCGCCAGCTGCAATAGCCGATTGATAAAGCCTTCAATGCCCAAAACCTGTTCCAGGCCTAAGCGGGTGCCCCAAGCCGCTAACCCCGCCAAACCGCTCAGCAAGCTCAACATCAAAATGGTGCGGCCCCACTGCAGCCAGGGTAGGCCGTTGAGTTTGCGATCAAGCAAGGCCACTAGAGCGATTGTTGAAGTGATGTTGACCCCAACCGTCGCCAACACCAAGCCCGGTGCGCCAAACCAGCGAATAAAGAAAAAGTCGAGAACGGCATTCAACCCAATGTTGACCAAACTGATGCGAAAGGGCGTTTGGCCATCCCCCAAGGCATAGTAAACGCGCACCAAAACATCCCGTGCGAGATACACAAACATGCCCAAGCCATAGGCCACCAACACCGAGGTCACAATCTCAGCGGCTCTCAGATCAAAGGCGCCCCGCTCGTAAATCACCTGTACGATGGGCAGCGCCAGGGTCATGATCAGCGCCCCCAGCGGTAGCATCGTCAGGGCCGCCATCATCAGGCTTTGACGAATGCGCTCTTTGAGTTCGGGCCAGTCTGCGGGGGCCGTCAACCGAGAAAAGATGGGTAAGAATGGCACCAAAATCACGTTAGAAATGATGCCCAGGGGCGTTTGCACCAGCAAGGTGGCATATCCCAATGCGGCGGCTGTCGCTGGAATATAGGAGGCAAAAAACAGATCGGTGAAGACATTGATCTGCATCATGCCGGAAGAAAACGTGGCCGGGGCCAAAATCTTAAAGACATCGCGGACTCCGGGGTCGCGCCAATTGAAGCGCAACCGTAATCGGCCCAGGCCCGATCGCCATAGGGCGGGCAGCTGCACCAACCACTGCATCACCGCCCCCAGCAGCGTGGTGCCGGCCAACACCGCCCCACCCAGCAAAAAGTAATCGGGGTTGCTGATATCTGCGCCGATCGCAGCGTAAAGCAGCCCCAAGCCCACAATCACCGCCACACTCGAAAACATGGGGCTGACGGAGGGTAGCCAATATTGATCATCCGCATTCAGCGTGCCAAAGCCAATGCCAATCAAGCCCGCAAAGACCGCCATCGGGGCCATGATTTGTAGCTGACGAATCGCGATTTCTCGGGCCAGTGGCTCGGTATCGCCCAACCCTTGGGCCACAAAATCAATGATGGGCGCCGCCAGAAAAACCATCGCCAGGGCGACGCCGATGAGCACCACGGTGACTAGGGTGCTGATGGATTCGACCAGTTCGCCCACATCTTCGCGATCGCGCTTGGCCACCACGCTGACAATGGCGCTGTGAAAGGGGCCGTTGATGCCCCCCAGCAGTACCAACAGGAACCCTGGAATGACGTAGGCAAAGTTATAGGCATCGGCCACCGGCCCTACCGCAAAGGCGGCGGCGATCGCCTGCTGTCGTACCAGGCCAAAGACCTTACTAATCAGCGTCGCGGCGGCGACAATGCTGGCAATGCGGGCAAGAGAACGGCTGGGCTTGGTATCAGACACAGGGCAGGCTACATCGGTTGAGGGAATCCTCACCCATTTAATCGCGAATTGGGGCCAGAGCTGATTTTCCTGACGGTGCGGGAGACTCCTGGAAGACTTCCGCAGAGTGACTCGATCGCAATGACACTGGGATAGCAGAATGCGGAATGCGGAATTAAGGGGTTTGTCAAATGACGATTTCACCCATCTGGTGTGACTTGATCAGAGTGTAGTTTGCCGTATTTGGGAGCTTTGCATCAGGGGCAAAAATCAGCCACTCAATCTAGGGCGCAATGCCTTCGATAATGGCCAGGGTCTCGAAGTACTGGTCAATTTTGTCCTGTTCTCGAAAGAGTTGAGCGGCAATCCAGAGATCCTGAACCCCGGCGTTGATTTCTCCCTTGAGCGATCGCGCCAATCCTCTACCCCCATAGGCAGCAGCCAAGGTCTCATCCAGAGCAATGGCGATACTGTAGTCGCTGATCGCGGCTTCATACTCTTCTAACTGACCCAAGGCCCCAGCCCGAGCGCTGTAGATGGTGACGGCATCAGGGTCAAGCGTTAACGCCTGGGTGTAAAGGGCGATCGCCGCTTCTAGGTCACCTTTCTGATATTGCAACACGCCCTGTCTGTAAAGAGTTTCGGCAGTTGTTGGCGGAGCCGACAGCCCCCCTTCATTCCGATCACTATCGCTGGCTTGAGCTGGGGCGATCAGGCTGCCAGCGAGCAGCGCTGAAAGCAGGGTCGAGATCAGAATTTGAGGAGACATCAGATTATTTTTTGGCTAAAGGGCCTCCAGCTTAACCAAAACTTAATCTCAAATGGGGCACTTCGTCATGAACTGAGATGATTCTCACCAGAATCACAGCGGGTTAAGCACTCAGTCATGAACTCGGCGATCGCACGATGCAGTGAGATCAAAACCGGATGCAACGGCGTCAGTCCTGGACTTATTAAACTTTCTTCAGCAATAGCTTGTCGCTTTTCTCCTCCCATTTTGTCCCTATTTTTTAGGACGTCTCAGTCACCCATTTATCCTTCCTTGTGAAGACCGTCGCAAATCTCGCGTTGCGGGTCGGGTGGGGGGGCTCGATACTCGGTGTACTTGCGCCACCCCTCACAGCCCCGCTGCATCAGCGCACGAAGGGTTATTCTTCATCATCTTTAAGTGCTTGCTCTAAAGAGTATGGGCAATCGCTCGGAAAGGTGTCAGTAGAGAGGTGCGTTTCTTTGGATGCTTGTTTGCGAGCGAACTGATAGCACTGGGAGAGAATTTCCGGTAAGTAGTTGCGCAGGCTAGGACTATCATCCAAAATATCGGCAATTTCGACCCGGGCGTTATCGATAGAAGCTTGCCAACTGGGTGAACGTTTTTGGGGCTGATATTGCCACTTCAGGAGATGGGTGAGTAAAACGCGCAGATGACTTTTCAACGCTCGTTTATCTCGCTTGGTCAAGCCGTCCAGTTCCTCAATTAAGTTAGGCAGGTCTAAATCGGTGTAGCGATGTTCCTGAAGGGCTGCCTGCTGTGCGGCCACCCAAAGATTAAAATCGCGATCGTAGAGGGTTTTCGTCTGAAGCATGGTCAAGCTTCCCGAGTCTTTGCTTAACGATATCACCTGTAAAAGTATTGGTTGCGGGCTCAAATATCCTCGCAAATCTCGCGTTGCGGGTCGGGTGAGGGGGCTTGATACTCGGTGTACTCGCGCCACCACTCACAGCCCCGCTGCATCAACGCCCCAAACTCCAGCGCTTCTAAATTCCATAAGATAGCGGTTCTATCGAAGCTACTGGAGGCAAGAGTTTTGCCGTCAGGACTGAATTCTAGATTTAGCACCCAACCATCATGACCAACTAGGGTCTGTAAAAGCTCGCCTCTCATCGACCAGAGCTTGATGGTGTAGTCTTCTCTAGCGGTGGCTAATGTCTATCCGTCAGGGCTCAAAGCGATGTCCCAAATTCCTTCCCAAATTCCTACTGCCTCGGCCTTGGCCGAATTCACTAGCTCACCATCTAGATGCCAAAACTTGATGTTGCCATCTTCGCTGGCAGAGATGATCGTTTGACCGTCGGGACTAAACAGAATATCGACTATTGCATCGGTATGACCTGCGAGCGTGTGTAGCAGCTCACCATTGGCATTCCAAAGCTGTACGGTGTTATCCTCAGTGCCCGTCACCAGATACTGTCCATCGGGGCTAAACGTCACTGCGTAATAAGGTGCTTCTCGATCGCCCAAACTATTCAGCAATTCACCCTCGACACTCCAAGTTTTGAGAGTGCCGTCACTGCTAGCCGATACCAGGGTTTGATTGTCAGGACTGAAGGCAATGTCGTGAATATATTCTGCATCGGTGGTCAGCGTCTGCAAAAGTTCTCCGTCCAAATTCCAGAGCCGGATAACGCCACTCCGGGCAGTCAGCAGGATTTTTCCATCAGGGCTAAACCTTACCCGTGGTCTAGATCCGTCTTCGACTTCTAGCGTGTGTAGTATTTCCCCTTGAGAATTCCAGAGGATGGCAACTGGCCCACTATCGCTGATGGAGGCAATGAATTGACCATCTGGACTGACGGTAAAGGTACCGAGCCCATCATCATACCCATGGCCGTCAACGGTGCGAATCAGCTCACCGTCAGCGGTCCAAAATTTCAAGGGGCCATAACCGTCTCCTGTGACCAGCGTCTGACCATCAGGACTATATTGAGCGGCTCTAACAGAGGTATTGTGGCCTTTCAGCGTAGTTGAGGTGTTGCCTGTCAATTGCCAAAGCTTGACGGTTCGGTCGCCGCTGCCGGATATTAACGTTTGACCATCTGAACTCCAAACAAGATCCGAAACCCAACTCGTATGTCCCGTCAATGTTTGCAATAAAGTTCCATCTAGTCCCCACTGCTTAATCGTGCCGTCTGCACTAGAGGAGACAAGGGTTTGGTTATCCTGATCAAACCGTATCCAATTTACTTGGCGAGTATGTCCTGTCAAGGTTTTGATGAGTTGCCCTTCTCGATTCCAAAGTTTGATCGTGTTGTCGCGACTGGCTGAGGCGAGTATTTGTCCATCTGGGCTGAAAGCCACCATGCGAACCGTATCTTCATGGCCCGTCAGAGTTTGTAAGAGCTCGCCATTCAAGTTCCAAAGTCTGACGGTTTTATCGGCTCCACTGGTCGCGATGAGTTCTCCATCGGGGCTAAAAGCTTTGCTCCAAGGATTATCGGTATGTCCAGAGAGAGTTTGGAGGAGTTCTCCTTGCCAGTTCCAAAGCTTCACAGTCTGGTCATCGCTGTGGGATGCAATGATTTGACGGTCTGCACTGAAGGCCACATCCCAGGTCAGGCCTTCATGAC
>JBCBJQ010000137.1:0-13063 GCA_038523235.1 Cyanobacteria bacterium J06626_4 | reverse complement strand
GAAATAGGCAAATACGTCAAATTTTCTCCTCCTTCTGTCACAAAAGCACTTCAAAAGCTTTCGGCGTCTTCATGTCGCCAAGTTATACTTTTGAGTGATTCGCAATATAAATTAACTGACTTAGGATCAAAACGGCTTAGAGAAGAGCTGTCAGAAAAACTTTTATTAGAGTGATCTTGTGGGCTGGATAAGACGAACTGTCTTGTAGATTGGGTTGATTAGTTTTAATAGGCTCCCAAGAGATCGCTTTGCTACGTTACGGTTTCCAAGCTGCGATATTGGCCAACCGTAGAACAATATTAGTGTCGAGCAGATAGAGCGCCATTAGTCGTAAATGGTCGCTCGATCAAAGGCAGAGTCTGGCAAGCTTTGCCCTTGATCATGGGGCAAATTAGCTGCCCATTGCTTTAATTCCCTGGCTCTCTCGGCATAGCTGGCCTGATGCCATAAGGGAGTCGGTGATACTGCTTGATGCTGCCGCAGTTCTAGCAACTTGATAAAAGTCGCAACCTGCTGCAAATTCTCCTGACTAAGGGTGTCAAGCTTTTGCTTGAGTTCTTCTGCCTGCATCTATACGCCTCTATTAGCGCTCTGCCGATTATTCTAGTTTGACTTTGAGTAAGTTTATGGGGCTTCCTGAAGAATCAACCTCAAGAATACTTTTTGAGCACTGCATCGTCTCTGGTTACACCAGATGCCATAAATGAGATCTCGGAGGAGGGCGATCGCTGCGATATGAGATGGGGTGGAGGGGCGATCGCGCCAACTCTTTGCTAGTTAGCGAATTTCCTCAGCTAAGAACTGGCTTTCAATGCGCTCATACTCATCTTCTAGCAGCCAATCTTTTGCCGCTGCATAGTCTGAGTGAGTCACGATTAACTGATAATCAGCATCCGGCTTGAAAATACGACAAGAGCCATCGCGATCGCCAATCAGCATCAACACCCTAGGCGGAAACAATACTGGGTCAACCCAAAGCTCTAGAAACTGCCAGGTTTTAGCTCGTTCTGCGAGGGCCTGTTCTTGGGATAGCATGATACTCTCCAGTGGCTTTTACGATTTTAATCTCGCCGTAGTAGAGCGGGGTGCGGCTGCCGTCTATCTTGATGATGTAACCAATCGCCTCTGAGAAATAGAGACCATAACGTTCGTAATCATCCGTTTCATCGGCTTCACCCGTTCTTTCACCAAGCTCGATGATGGCTTGCACGACTCTTGCCAACGTTTCGCGATCGTTGAAGACGTGCGCTCGACCTTCTTTTCGTAAAAGCCGTTGAACTTGGGCGGTTTCTGGCAAGTGACGATTAATCAGACTTAGTCGAGGATCTGGGGTGATGACACGACGAATTCCGCTCATTAGCTAAATCGATGCACCTGCTGATTGAGTCGATAGTATTGTTTTTGAGGTAGACCGCAGTATTTGGCGAAGGAAGGCGATCACAACGCTGCGTAGCTGTTTCAACGGTGCGTTCTCTCAAAGCCCATCTAAATTTGCGACGAAGGCGATCGCTGCTGAAAAGGAGCACTAACGCCCAAAATCGGCGGCAAATATCGAGTCGCGATTAATCATGAGTAAAATCAAGCATGGCTCAACGTCGTTATGATGCCGCGCAATTTTTCCGATGAAACCGGCTCAACCCGCACGTATTCATCTGCTTCCGGCCAAGCGATCGCCCTACGTGCTGGTGATTCGCCGCAAGCCCTCTAAGTGCTTCCACATCATCCGCTGGAACACAAAATCCGACCGGCTTGAGCACGGCTCCTGGTTTAACGGCAAGCTGTATCCCAAACGCTGCGACATCTCCTTTGATGGGCAGTGGATGATCTATCTGGCGATGGGAGACTCGGGCAATACTTGGAACGGTGTCTGCCGCTTGCCCTATCTGCGCACCGTGCTCGAAGGGGAAAACATGGGCACCTGGTTTGGCGGGGGTTATTGGCGCGATCGCCAAACTCTGTTGCTCAATCAATGGCAACCGACGCAAGGATCGGTGCCGTTTAAACTTGACCAACTGCAAGCGGAGTTCGGCGGCGAAGATTTGGGCGTGCTTTATCCCAAATGGGAGCGAGACGGTTGGCGGCGTCGCGGCGATAACTATGGCACCCACGAAATCAAAACCTTGGCCAAGTACACCGTGGAATGCGTGGGCGATGATGGCTGGAGCCACCAACCGTCGCGCCAATATCCGGCATTAATCGCTCGGTACATCGGGTATTTAGCCCACGGCTGCACGTTTCGATTTAGCCTCGATCGCTTTGACGAACTGCTAGATGACAGGGTCGATTCTGCCTGCTGGGACAGTCTTCGCAACCTCGTCTACTCCCGTGAGGGAATTTTGTATAAATATTCGCTGGATGATATGAAAGCGGGCCGTCCTGGCACCGTGATTGATTTAGAATCCTTGACACCAAATCAATCAGAATAAGACGATCCACCGCGTATTGTCTTAGATCAAAATACCTGAGTTCGGGATAAGAATAAGTAACGCTTTTACCCGTCTACTGAGCCTCAACTCCTCTCTCGAGAGCTATCCCTTATACAAAAGTTGCTGTACACCTTCTACACCAGCGCTTTCAGAGATTGGTTGCGATCGCTTTACGGGCTGTTTAACCTCACCTCTCCTTACTAAGGAGAGGAACCGGATGTTCTGTCAAATTTTGGACAAAGGGTTCATTAGCCCGTACATTAACCTCTCCTTGAGAAGGAGAGGTGCCGCAGGCGGTGAGGTTTGCACGCTTAAGCGTTATCTAGAATCTCTTGTCAGCAGAGGGGTTTGCGTAAAGGATAGCTCTCGGGAGGGGGGCCAAAGGCGGGGTGGCTGCCGTTCAGTCGCGCTAACTGGCGATCCACCCACCCCTCAGCCCCTCCTCGGAGGGGAAATATCCAGCTTCGGTTTTAACCCGAACTGACTTAGAGTAAGTTGCCGCCTCCTGAGCGGAGTCGTTGGCTTTGCCGCCCCAAAAGGGCTAGAGGACTTTTGCGGGAATTCTGGCTTTCTCCCTTTGGGAGACGCAGGCGAATGACTCCGCTCAGCCAACGTGACGTGTGGGACAGTTACCAAAATAGAGACAGCAGCAGATCAAAAAAGACCTTGATTTCAGCCATGCTTCTTATTGACATACTGCACTGGTAATTTTTCTGAACTGATAAAACTCAAAGCGCTGAAGGGCCTGGTTGAACAACTCCTAAACAGACTAAAAGCCTTATCGCCAGTCACGTCGAGAAAAAACAATTGCAGTTGCTCTACCAAAAGTTTCATACTTGACTACCAAAGTCGTTGAGTGTCATGAAACTATGATTCGCATTATTCCCTTATTAACAATAATTGTTGCTGGAATTGCTGGAGCTATTATCTTTGGGTACTACGCTCTCGTTGATTGGGATGCTTTAGAAAAAGGCTATGCAAATTTTGCTGCCGTGGCGCAAAGTTCGCCAGAGTTTGCCACTGTATTTGTCGCCGAAGCCGAGCAAAACATCCATCGCATCAATCTTTTCGCCGAGGGCGTTTGGTTCTTACAAAGTGCGATGCTAGCCGCGATCGGATTTCACGGTCTGTGTGTGATTCCTCGGCGACTGGGGAGTTAGCGTCAGTCTTGGGGCGACTTTCGGGACTTTAGGGCGATCGCCCCTCGCCTGGCCTGTACCGACTCAATTCAGGCGAGCGGGTTGCTGTGAGCATCGCTGGACGCAGCCAATATCAGCTGCAGAGCTGACCTGGTGGATGGTTTTATGGTGGCGATCGTCGCCGTACCTGCTGCCCTCGGCCAAGAAACATGCCACAATCAACCTTGAATTTTGGCAGGACATCAGCAGTGAAAGTCGCATTCATTATCGATCCCATTCATCGGCTCGACGCGGGGCACGATACCAGCGTCGCCCTGATGGAAGCGGCCCAGGCCGCCGGTCACGAAGTGTGGATCACCCAAGCCGAGTGGCTGGGGGTTGAGGCAGGCAAGGCGATGGCGCGATTGCAGCCCGTCACCCTGAAGCCGGTCACTCTGGGCGACGATCGCTGGGTCGCGGTACCCGACTGGTACAGCTTGGGCGAACAGGTCTACCAGCCGTTAGAAACGATGGATGTGGTGATGATGCGTACTGATCCGCCGGTCACCATTCCCTATCTCTACACCACCTACGTGCTGGATTATGTCGACCCGGCTCGTACCCTGGTGATGAACTCGCCCCAGGGCCTCCGCGCCGCGAACGAAAAAATGTATGCGCTGCAGTTTACCGGGGCGATTCCAGAAACGATTGTCAGCGGCGATAAAGCCGTCATTTTAGAGACAGTGGAACGCTGGGGGCGAGCGGTGCTCAAGCCGCTGGGCGGCAAGGCCGGAGAAGGCATTTTGTTTTTAGAAAAGGGCGATCGCAACCTCAATTCGATGATTGAGATCAGCACCCTGCGCGGTCAGGAGCCGGTGATGGTGCAGACCTATTTGCCCGAGGCCAAGGACGGCGATAAGCGCATCATTCTGCTCGATGGTGAGCCGATTGGGGCGGTGAACCGGATTCCCACCGGGAATGAGTTTCGCGGCAATATGGCGGTGGGCGGACGGGTGGCCTCGGTGCCCATTACCGATCGCGATCGTGACATTTCGCGCCAGTTGGCCCCTGTCCTGCGTCGTGATGGTCTGGTCTTTGTCGGCATCGACATCATTGGCGGCTACCTCACCGAAGTCAACGTCACCAGCCCCACCGGCGTCCGCGAAATTGATCGTCTCGAAAGCGTCAATTTGGGGCAGCAGGTGATGGCCTGGATTCAGCAAAAAAAGGCGCTGTAAAGGCCGTATTTTTGAGAGTCTGTCATCATTTAGAAAATGTGTGGCTGGCCGTGCCTGACCAACGGCATCGGCAAGAGTTAGCCCGAAACGGTGTCTACAGTCGCTGTTTGGCACAGACGAGCCGTTATATAAACAACAGGTCAGGGATGAACGTTGCCCTGAGTGGCAAAATCTGAGTGACCACCGATATCGAAGGAGGACGGTCTTGAATCAGCTTGAGAGGCTCTATTCTAGTCAGTTCGGGCGACGACGGTTTGTTAAGTATGGGCCGCTGTTGGTGGGCGCGAGCGTGCTGGCCGCCTGTACAAATGATGACGCGGCGACTGACCCGACTGCACCGACGACAGACACTGCCAGTGGCGAACTGCAGCAGGTTAACTTTGGCACCAACTGGTACGCCCAAGCCGAGCACGGCGGTTTTTATCAGGCGATCGCCACCGGTTTGTATACTGACGCTGGGTTAGACGTCACCATCAAAATGGGCGGCCCCCAGGTCAACGGCACGCAGTTGCTGATGGGGGGCGCTGTTGACTTCTTTATGGGCTATGGGTCTGATGCGCTGCAGGCAGTACAAGAGGGTATTCCGAAGGTGACCGTCGCCTCGATCTTTCAAAAAGATCCGCAAATTCTCATTGCCCATCCTGATCAGGGCGTGGAGTCCTTAGAAGATTTACAGGGCAAACCAATTTACATTTCCTCCGCGGCGAATGTGACCTACTGGCCGCTGCTAGCCGCCAAATACGGCTTCACCGAGGATATGAAGCGGCCTTACAACTTTAATCCTGGCCCGTTTTTGGCCGATAAAACCTCGGCCCAGCAGGGCTATCTGAGTTCTGAACCCCTGTCGATCGCCCAAGAAGGAGGCTTTGAGCCGGTCGTGCTGCTGCTGGCTGACTATGGCTATGATCCCTATGCCGCCACGATTGAAACGCGTCAAGAAATTGTCGATGGCGACCCCGATTTGGTGCAGCGCTTTGTTGATGCTTCGATTCAGGGCTGGTACAGCTATTTGAACGAAGACCCGACTCCTGGCAATGAACTCATCAAGCAAGACAATCCTGAAATGACCGACGAGCAAATCGCTTATGGCATTGAAAAAATGCAGGAGTACGGCATTGTGGTGTCGGGCGATGCGGCAGCCATGGGCATTGGCGCCATGACGGCAGCGCGCTGGCAGTCGTTTTACGAAACGCTAGTGGAGGCTGAAGTGATTGAAGCAGACATCGACTACACCCAGGCGTTTACGTTAGATTTTGTGAATCGAGGAGCCGATTATTACCAGTCTTAAGGGTGGACTGTCTTAACCCGTCATTAGTTTGCTGAAAATCTGGTTTGAAGACACCTATGCCCGCGCCCGCGATCGCCCTACACCAAGTCGATAAAATCTACGCCAACGGCATGGTGGCGCTGCAGGGGCTGACCTTAGCAGTGCAGCCGGGCGAGTTTGTCAGCCTCGTGGGGCCGTCGGGCTGTGGCAAAAGTACGGTATTGCGGCTGATGGCCGGGCTCGGCGATGTCAGCAGCGGCGCGATTGAGGGGCCGGCTCAGGGCGATCGCGCCTTGGCCTTTGTGTTTCAAGAGGCGGCGCTGATGCCCTGGGCCACGGTTGTCGAGAACGTTCATTTGCCTTTGAAACTACAGGGCAAGTCGTTGCGAGCCAGCCGCAGCCAGATTCAAGCGGCGCTGAATCGGGTGGCGCTGCAGGGCTTTGAGCAGAGCTATCCCCGTCAGCTCTCGGGCGGCATGAAAATGCGCGTTTCGATCGCGCGGGCTTTGGTGACGAATCCTCATCTGCTGCTGATGGATGAGCCCTTTGGCGCGCTGGATGAAATGACTCGCAGTCGTCTCAACCATGATTTGCTCAGTCTCTGGGAGCAGTATCACTGGACGATAGTTTTCGTCACCCACAATATTTATGAGGCCGTCTATCTGTCGAATCGGGTGCTGGTGATGGCGGCACAGCCGGGGCGCTTAGTGGCCGAGGTGGCGATTGATGCCCCCCATCCCCGCGATGAGGCGTTTCGCACCTCTCCCTTGTTTAACCACTACTGCCGCGAAATTGCTCACCATCTAGCCGTCAGTGAGACGGCGACAGATGTTCATGCCCCGGCGCCGCCCTCTCCTTCCTTATTGCCATGACTGTCAAAAGCCCACCCCCCTCGTTGGGTACTGATGTTTCGCGTTCCGAGGGGGCGATCGCTCCACCCGCCCAAAACCGACTGCGAGCCCTGTGGCATCCTGATGTCATCGCGCCGATCATGGTGGGAGTGATGGCGCTGGCCCTGTGGGAAGGCGCGGTGCAGCTGTTGGACGTGCCGCCCTATCTTTTGCCGGGGCCAATATTGGTATTACAAACTCTGCTGACAGAATGGCCCGATCTGTTTCGGTCGTTGATGGTGACGCTGCAGATTACTATCACGGCCTTTTTGCTAGCCACGGTGTCAGGGCTGCTGTTGGCCATTCTATTTACCCAAAGCAAGTGGATTGAGCGCAGCTTCTTTCCCTATGCGGTGATTTTGCAGACGACGCCGATTGTGGCGATCGCCCCCCTAATCATCATTTGGTTTCAAGACAGCACGTTTGTTGCCCTGGTGATTTGCGCCTGGATTGTTGCCTTTTTTCCCATTGTTTCTAATACGACTTTGGGGCTCAACAGTGCCGACCACACCTTGCAAAATCTGTTTCACCTCTACGGCGCTTCTCGCTGGCAGACCCTCTGGCACCTGCGCCTGCCCAGCGCGATGCCCTACTTTTTGGGTGGGCTGCGCATCAGCGGTGGCCTGGCCCTGATTGGGGCGGTGGTGGCCGAGTTTGTCGCAGGCACTGGAGGCGCGCGATCAGGCATTGCTTACCAAATTTTGATGTCGAGCTATAACCTGCAAATTCCGCGCATGTTTGCGGCACTAGCCATGACGACCGTCCTGGGCGTACTGATCTTTGTGGGGCTGACCTGGCTCTCCAACCGGTTATTGCGACATTGGCATGAGAGCGCCGTACGACGGGAAAATTGAGCAGCTGATTGACCGCAGTTTGCTACAGTGACCGCAGCCGTCTCGGGGGTCATCAATTCTTGTCAGCGCTAAGTTTTACTCTTCAGTCTCTGAGTCTTTTAGCTTTTAGGGAGTTGCTTGAAAATAGCGTCTCCAATGGTTGGGGTTTGGCAATGCCCAACCCTGACAGCAATGGTTTTGTCTGGGGGCGATTATTTAAGCGCAGCTCCTCTATTTTCCAGGGAAGGTACGTGCGGCTGACAATGCGATCTACTCCGGGCGGTTGCTGGTTATGACGATCGCGCCCTTCATCACGCCACCTGACGCTGAGCGGTTTTGGCTTGCCAATGCCCGTGTTCCCCTCACCTTTTTAGATGCAACGGTTTCGCATCGTGACGTGATTGCCGCGCTGGCCGCCGCCCCCTGGTTAGAAAATCTGGTGGCCGCTGATATTGCCATTGAAGCAGGAAAAATTGCCGCGATCGCCCCCCTCGGCACCGCCGATGCCGCTCAGCCCAGCGTCGATCTGGCCCAAGGCTTAGTCTTTCCCTGCTTTGTGGATCTGCACACCCATTTAGATAAGGGACAGACCTGGCCGCGTCAGGCGAACTCAGACGGCACGTTTCACAGTGCGCTCGAAGCCGTGATGGCAGACGCCGTGAATTGGACTGCTGACGATCTGTATCGTCGCATGGCCTTTGGGCTCAAGTGCGCCTATGCCCACGGCACGCAAGCGCTTCGCACCCACTGCGATGCCTTTGATGACATGGCAAAAACGGTGTTTGAGGTCGCTAACCAGTTGAAGCAAGACTGGGCGACGCGGATGACCCTCCAAACCGTTTGCCTCGTCTCTTTAGACTATTATCTGACCGCCGAGGGGGAAGCCTTAGCCGATCTGGTCGCCGACGCGGGGGGCATTTTGGGCGGAGTGGCCTACGCCAGTGCAGAGTTGGACCGCCAACTGGATCGTCTGTTTACCCTGGCGGCCGAGCGCAATTTAGCGATCGATCTGCATGTGGATGAGAGCCTCATCCCGACCGATCAGGGGCTGCGGCATATTGCTCAGACTAAGCTCCGGCACAATTTCTCGGCGCCGGTGGTTTGCGGTCACTGCTGTTCACTCTCGGTGCAGCGCGAGGCTGACGTCGCGGAAACGTTAGCACTGGTGAAAGCCGCGGCGATCGGGGTGGTCAGTCTGCCCATGTGCAACCTCTTTTTGCAAAACCGGCAGCCGCACCGCACGCCGCGCTATCGGGGCGTCACGCTGCTACACGAACTGCAGGCCCAGGGCATTCCCGTTGCCATCTCCAGCGATAACTGCCGTGACCCCTTTTATGCCTATGGTGATCACGATGGGTTAGAGGTGCTGACCCAGAGCGCCCGTATTGCCCACCTTGATCGCCCGATTGGCGACTGGCCCCGCGCCATTACTCAAACGCCTGCTGAGCTGATGGGGCTACCCAACTTAGGTCGCTTCGGTCTGGGCCTATCCGCTGATCTGGTGCTGTTCAAAGCGCGGTCGTTTAACGAGCTGTTTGCTCGACCCCAAAGCGATCGCGCCGTGTTGCGTCAAGGTCGCGCGATCGACACCACGCTACCCGATTACGCCGAGTTAGATGACCTGCTGGGCTGCGGCTAAGGGTCAGACTCAGAGATCGGACTCTCACCTCTCACCACCCGGCAAGCATCGGGACGCTGAGGCATGGGCAGGCAACAGCATCCTCATAATCGGGGCGGGGCGAACGGTGTTTGAGAGTTTTGAAGCCTGGCATCAGACTGTGCCAGCTGCACAAGCTCACTGGCTATCGGAACCCCGCCAAACCACCTTTTGGGGCAGCAATTTCTTTGATATCCACGGCCAATAAGACTGCAGGACGAGGCTGATACCCCTGAACCAGTCCTCGCTAAAGTTCGGCTAATCAAGGACTGGCCTTAGGTGTAGCGTCTTTGTTCAGCGCGTCAAAGGGTCGCTGAAACCAAGCACCTCAACGAATTTTTCAAAATGCTTGGGCAATCCTTGACACCGCAACAACTGTCACAGGTGATTGGCACATCGCAGAAGCTCCGACGCTACAACAGTCACACAGCGAGAGGAGATGTCTCTGCTCTCGTCACACATCACTCGCCTCAAAGTTAGGAGAAATTCCATGAAATCCAGTTTCTTATCGATTGCTACCGCTACGCTTGGTCTGGTGGGTGCGATCACGCTCTCTAGTCCTGCCCAGGCCCAATCAGCCCCGACCGACTATAACTATGTCGGTGTGGGGGTTGGCGTCGGTGACCTCGGCGATAGCGACCTAGGCCTCGCCGTCAACAGCAAGGTGACCGTGGGCAACAACGTTTCCGTGCGACCGGGGCTGATCACCGACTTCGATTTTTCGGATGGCCAGACGTCGTTTATGATTCCGGTTACCTACGACTTCAACCCCATTACTAGTAACGGCAAGCTGCTGCCCTATGCCGGGGGCGGCGTTGCCTTCACTACGGGGGATGACAGCGATGTCGGCCCGCTATTAACGGCTGGGGTTGACTACCGCGTGACGGAAAAAGTCACCCTCAACGGTGCGGTTAACTGGTCCATCTATGACGACAGTCAAGTCAACGGCGTGGTCGGTGTTGGCTACACCTTCTAAGCTGCGCCAACGGCTGGATTGATTACAACTATGGGTGCACAAATCTGTGCACCCAATCCCGAGACGCACCCACGGCGTCTCTTTTTTGTGTTTGAGAGGCGTCAACGGATCGCCCCGGCTCTCCCCAAATTCCCCAAACAATGCCTTCGCAATTGGCCGATGGAGATGGCTCTAGCTGATGTTCTGAAGGACGGACGCAGGCGATCTCCGTTGATCCGGTAGCTCGCGATCTGGCAGTTCTGCCGCTGCTTCTCTAATTCCAGCACCAATCCCTGGTGCCTTTTATCTGACTACCCTTGACCTTTTAAGGTCGCTGATATACACCTATGGGCATGACCTGTCTGGAATCATCATGAAGGGATTTTTGCTCGGCGTCACGAAGCTCATCTTAGGCGTTTCGTTTGCCTTAGTTTTGTTGTCGCTGACGGGGGTCGCCACCGCTCGCTACTTTATGGCAAAGCTATCAGTGTTGCCGCCCAGACCAGTTTTTGATAATGATGTTGCCCTACAGGCCAGTGAGAGTACGCCCCCGCCCGCGCCCGTCGAAGCGGCTCCGCCCACTCCAGAAGCAGAACCGACTCCAGAAGTAGAAGCGGTGCCCCCAACCCCAGAAATTCCACCCGGCAGCTATGAGGCCGTGGTGATTCAGCCGATTGGTCTCGTGCTGCGATCGGGGCCAGGGGCCGAGCATCAGCAACTGGGCGGAGTTGATTACAACGATCAGGTCTTAGTGTTAGAGACTGACCCCGGTGAACGCTGGGTCAAAGTGCGGATCAGCAGTTCGGGTCAAGAGGGCTGGGTCAAAGCGGGGAATACTCAAGCCCTCAACGAAGCGCCTCAGTAACTGCTTGTCTAGGGTCTGTTATCGTTGAGAGGCTGGCAGGCAACGTTTCGTTCTGAATAGTTTGAGGCGATCAAGATCGCACAAAGAGGCCGTAATTGATGGCCTGTAGGATGTCTGGAATTGCAGTCAGGCTCAATGCCTGGGGCGACTATGTTGAGACGATTGCCGCTTACTTCAATTGACCTATAGAAACGGTACGCAATACGCTCAAGCGCTAACAAACAGGCGGTTTAGGAGGCGTGTCTCGCATCATGATGAGTGGCGGGGTGAACTGCGCAAAGATCTGGGGGCGAGAGATTGACTCCAGCATCGCGATCGCCGACTCGCAATCCGTCAAAACAACGGAAAAAAGCGGATGCGGTCTCCGGTCGTGATGGCGGCAAGAAAGTTAAAGGCTGTAAGCATCATATCGTAGTGGATTTCCAAGGGTTTGTCGTCAGCGTTTGAGTGACTGCAGCAAATGCTTCTGAACGATGCGAAACCAGGTCATCATGGCTCCTTAATCTGTTCAGTGGACAATGCGACAGAGCATCGACTCGCTGATGCCCCACCTGGTCATGATATGACAGTAGGTGCGATACTCTCACCGATATGCCAAGGTCACCAGCACCCGCTCTTTCAGAGATAGCTGAGGCTTCGCACCCAGTGTCGAGGCCGGTCTCTAACGAGGTCTCAGAACCTCCAACATCTGTTTGAAGGTCTGTCAGTTTACTCCGAAGTGCTGATGGGAAAGGGGGAGTGCTATTGCGCCAGCCATTATCAGGAGCTGTCGGCTATTCGATATCCTGATGTTTCCTCATGGCACTAAAAGCCACTGGTACTAATTTGCAAGAGGCCTACTTACTTCAGGCCACTTACTCATACCTTGTTAACCCAAGAAAAACGGAACGTCAGGATTTAGAAATCAGGACTGTGCTCATAGTCATAACATTTTCCATCTCGCCAAGTGCGGCCACTTTCCTCACAATCTTCTTCATTCTCTTTACTTGGGTAGATGGTCGGGAAAGTTTTGTTAGGCAAGGATGGCAGGGACAGATTCGCCCTGCTAATTAATATGCCAGCGCTAAAAATGAACAGTCCGGTAGTGGTTAAAAAGAGAAACAGAAGAATATTGGCCGTCGTCCAAATGGGAGTCTGATTCCTCTCATCACGTAGTCTTTGAGGTGACCGTTTTTCAGAGCCAGCAATAAGAACGATGTAAAATCGCTTAAAGAGAAACGGCACTGATGTGCGAAGGTCGATCGGATGACGCTTCCAAAATAGTGAATCTAAGAAATGCAAAATAGCATCTAGCTGTTGCTCAGAAAATGTATTGGCAACTTCTGGGGGGACGGTTCGAATGAACCTCTCCAATGCTTTTTGAGCAGCTGGCGAGGGTGTTATGGATGCTTTGTCAGAGCTAGGCATATAAAAACCTTGATGGCATCATCAGTTTTCCCAGCAGGGCTAAAAAACACACAGTCACTGACCCACCACATTGCTGTCAGCCATCGTTTCTGATCCTTATCTAGAAACAATATAAATCGCTATTGACGCCTCAGCAAAGACTATGAAAGCTATACAGACCACAGTAAAGACACGATTTATAGAACCTCATTAGACTCACACTGTGTCGGTTGGCAGCTTAAGATTTACTTTGCAAATTAGCTCTAAGAATTATTCAGGATCTTAAAAGTACTGAGCTCCTGATCCAAGAGATACAGGCATGATGAATGAAAAATGTAAATCTTGTGAAAGGGTGTTTGAAAAACACTCTATCTTTCGTTTGACAATAGGGTTCAGGCAGAGGGGGCAAAGGCGTCATTGCTTCTGAG
>JBCBJQ010000136.1:0-13230 GCA_038523235.1 Cyanobacteria bacterium J06626_4 | reverse complement strand
ATTGCGGCACTCGATCTGCAATATAACCTCACTCAACATACCGGTCAGGCGATCGAGCTTTATACGTTTGGGGCGCCTCGGGTTGGTAATCCCGCCCTGGTCAATTCTTTTCGCCAACGGGTGCCCCAGAGCTATCGCTTTGTCTACGGTTGGGACATCGTGACGCGAACGCCCCGACTGTGGCAAGGTTATGAGCATGTGCCCGAGCTGCAGCGATTGGGGTCAATGTGGTCGTGGCAGGTAGTGAGTCGACGCATCAACGACCATAAAATAACAAATTACATCAAAGCTTTAGAAGACGCTGTTGGGTGATGTCGGTTGGGTGATGTCGGTTGGGGGTGAGCCCAGTTGGCCGCCTGAAGTCATCAGCACCGGGTGGTTCACTTGTAGTAGCGATTCATCCAGCTCGACCGGATGCGATCAGACCGGTCTGGGGGCGCTTGTCGCATCACCCTCAGACATTAAAGTAGCGAGTTTGTGTCCTGCACTGATTGAGACAAAGCGACTAGGATCGCAAAATACGGGCCTACGGCACTGCTAGTCTGCAGCATCAGGCCCAGCCATAGCCCACTGCAAAAACTTCGCTACCGCCAGGCAAGCTGTTGCAAAGTCTAATAATCATGGGCCGCAGTTCGCAAGACCTAATATGATATGTGGACACAATTATTCGGAGTGTTTGCTGGGATGGGAATCAGTCCTGCGGTTGCTTTTACAACAATTTTGTTAGCGCTGATGGTGGGGGCTGGGGTGGTGAGTTCTTCGTGGGGCTATGCCCTAGGCCGACAAGCACTGACGGGCGTCCGTCAGCCCGATGCCCGGCCCGCCAGTAGTGCCGCTTCGAATCAGGCGTCTCCAGCCTCGGGCGATGGCTCGATGCTGCAGGATGAGCAAGAAATTATTCGCGAAGTCCAGTTGCGCATGTCAGGCGGCTCAGTTGATGGCGGCGAGTAGTGGGTTCGGTGGTTTTCCCAGCGGGGCTATCCATCCCTGCTTTGGCAATGCGGCAGGGCTCGCAGCCAGGATTGCCAGGCTGGTTGACGGGCGGATGATCGACCCGATTGGTCAGGTGAGGGCCTGGATGCAACGGCCCGGCAAGTCAACACTCACGGTTGCAGAGCTAGGCTCAGTTTGCGTCTTCTCGAGTGTTCGCGTCTTCGCTTCAAGCTCATCTTTTTCAAATCTATAATGCTTGCTCAGACGGATGTGCCGCTGCTTGTGACTGCCCCAGGTTTGACCGGGGTGGCGATCACGGTGAGGGTGTTGTCAGTCCTCGCCCTGATTGGCATCAATGCCTTCTTTGTGGCCGCTGAATTTTCAATTGTGTCGGTGCGGCGATCGCGCATCAACCAACTGGCCGCCGCCGGTGACATTCAAGCCCGCACGGTGCAAAGCTTCCAGCGCAGTCTCGATCAGCTACTGTCGACGACACAAATTGGCATCACCTTGTCTAGTCTGGCCCTGGGATGGATTGGGGAATCCACCATTGCCACGGTTTGGCTGCAGCTATTAAATCAGTTGGCGATCGCTGTGCCCTACGTGGGGGCGATCGCCCATTCCCTTGCGATTCCCCTCGCCTTTTTTCTGATTGCCTATTTGCAAATCGTGTTGGGTGAGCTCACCCCGAAGGCCGTGGCGATGCTGTATCCAGAACGGCTAGCGCGGTTATTTGGCCCCCCGAGCCTGACCATTTCTCGACTCTTTATGCCCTTTGTGTGGGCGCTCAATCAGTCTACCCGCTGGCTGCTGCGATTGTTTGGCACACAATATGCTGGCAGTCAGAGTTGGTATAGCCGCATCACGTCAGAAGAACTACAGCTGATTATTAGCACCTCGACCGAATCTCAGGGTTTAGATGAAGAAGAACGCGAACTGCTGAACAACGTGTTTGAATTTCGCGACGTCGTGGCCGAAGACGTCATGATTCCCCGCACTCAGATCACCGCCCTGCCGCGCACGGCCACGCTGCAGCAAGCCTTAGACACGATTGCGGAGACCGGTCACTCGCAGTTTCCGGTTGTGGGGGAGTCGTTAGACGATGTGTCGGGTATTTTGTCGCTCAAAGATTTGATTGGCCCGCTAGCTCGACATGAAGTGACCGCCGATAGCGATATCGACGACTGGATTCGCCCGGCTCGCTTTGTGCCGGAGTACACGCAGCTGCGCGACCTGCTGCAGATTATGCAAAAGTCAGGCAAGTCAATGGTGATGGTAGTAGACGAATTTGGGGGGACAGCCGGGCTCGTGACGCTGGCCGACATTACCGGCGAAATCATTGGTGACAGCAGCGAACCGGAAGAAGATGTCGAGGTGCTGGTTAGTATGCTGGATGACCAGTCTTATCGCGTGCGAGCACAAACCTACATCGAAGAAATCAATGAGTTGTTAGAGGTGGACCTCCCAGTGGAAGAGGATTATCAAACTCTGGCGGGCTTTCTTATTCATCGGCTGCAAAAGATTCCGGTTATTGGCGATCGCGTCGCCTACAACGGGTTTGAGTGGACGGTAACCGAGGTTGATGGCCCCAAAGTAATCGAGGTCTTGGCCAAACGATTGATGTAAGCGATTCGGCTTGATGCCAGACCACAATCAGCGCTAGAACCGCCCCCTACTGCCGCCGGTTATTGAAGTTATTTGCTCATTGGCGAACGAACCCATGCGATTGAAAGCCTGCTCATTGTCGACATTTGGTTATCGCAATCGGTGGATAGCCCGAGCTGTGGTCTTTTTGTTAGCGCTCAGTGTCGCCCTCTGCGTGGGACAACCCAGTTCTGCCCAATTTCTCCTGCCGGACGGCTTGGGGCCAGAAGAGCCTGCGGGGCCGCCGCCCGGCATCACCCGTTATGGCAATTTAGAAGCCGTGACGGTGCAATCGCCCTTAAGTAACCACACCTTATTCACCATTGCCGCACCGACAGTCTACGATCGCACCCCCGCCGCGATTGGCGATCAGCAACCGGTCGAGCAGCGGGCCCAAGAAATTCGCGCCAAGCTCTTACTCTTGCTCAGTCGTCCGATGGATCCAGAGACTATGACGTTTGAAGTCTCGCAGCTGAACAACGTCACCGTGGTTGGCGTGAGAGATGCGCAATATCCTCGACCCTTAATTTTAGTCTCTGTGACTCGGTTAGACGCCGACTTTAACGGTCAACCGATTGATCAGCTGGCGACCAGCTGGCGCAATACTCTAGAGCAAGAACTCCGCCAAGGGTTGCAAAAGCTGCCCCGCGATCAACAACGAGTGTTGCAGATCGTGAGTGGGCTGCTACTGCTAACGCTGATTCTCGCTGGGTTAAAGTACGGCTTATATCGACGTCAAAAGCAGCTGCGGCAGCAAAAGCGCACCATTAGCACAACCGCCTCTGAAGTGATATCTGACCCCGATCATCCAGAAGTGTCGGCGACTGCTGCCCCTGACCAGATGACGCAAGCCCGAGCCACATTTTTACAAGCGTTGCAGCAGGTGTTTAGCCTCGATCGACAATTGGCAGCGCTTGATCTAGTGCAATGGCTAATGTTTTGGCTGTTGATTTTGGCTTGGTTTGGCGGCATTGCCTGGGTTTATTGGGTTTCCCCCTATCTATTGGATCAAGAATTCCGTTTTCTCCGGGGTCTGCCCAACTTGTTCCTCGTGTGGTTTTTAGCCGGGTTGACCATTCGTCTTAGTCGGCGGCTCATCGATCGGTTCACCACCAGTTGGGAAGGACCTGATCTCGCCGATTTTGTGCATTTGGGCGATGCGCAACGGGGGCAACTGCGGGCTTCGACGATTTCTCAAGCCGCCAAGGGGTTAGTCACCGTTATCATTCTGATCGTAGCGATTTTGTCGGCCCTGCGATCGCTGGGTGTCCCTACTGCTTCGACGGTGGCGTTCGGCAGCTTAGTCGGTTTGGCCATTACCTTTGGCTCGCAAAACCTGGTCAAAGATTTGGTCAATGGCTTCTTGATTTTGTCGGAAGATCAATACGCGATCGGCGACGTGATTGACGTGGGCACAGCGGCTGGCCTGGTCGAAAATCTCAACCTGCGGGTTACTCAACTGCGCAGTGCTGCCGGTGATTTAGTGACGATTCCCAACTCTGGCATTACCCAGGTCAAAAACCTTACTCGCAGCTGGTCGCGGGTCAATTTCAGCATTGATGTGGCCTATCAAACCGATCCCAAAGCAGCGCTAGCGGTAATGCAAACCGTGGCCCAAGCTCTCTACGACGATCCCGAATGGCATGACCAAATCGTCTCTGAACCCAGCGTTTTAGGGGTCGACAGCGTTTCGCACAGCGGCCTGACCCTGACTACTTGGATTCAAACTGAACCAGGGCAGCAGTGGGCAGTCGGCCGAGAGTTGCGCCTGCGGGTGCGCCAGGCACTCGCTGAAAACGGGATCGAAATTGGCACCCCCCGGCAAACCTTCGCGGTGGAATCAGCGTCCGGTGCAGTCAAAGAGCTGTCGCTAGACCGCGTTGAGCAGGCCCAGACACCCGATAAGATCCGGTAGCGGTCTAATGACTGCGTATTGGGGATTAGGGGTGGGGATTAGGGGGGGACTCAGCTGCGGTAGGGGGGGGCATTGCCCCATCTCTAGCCATCTGGGGACGCTATTTTCAAACACCTCCCTGATTCTCAAGGGGGCTCGGTAGCCCCCCTCAAACCTCTTTTAAGAACACCATGAAACGGATTAACTATCTGGCGATCGCTGTTTTGAGCGCACTACTGATGTGGAGTGTGTCAGACTTCACGGAATTGCGACCCAACCCCGCCCAGGCTGGTGCCCCGACCGAAATTCGCGGCGTTTGGCTGACTAATGTGGATAGCTCCGTCCTATTCTCTGATCAGGCCGTGACGGCGACGCTGCAGCAGTTAGCCGATCGCCATTTCAATACGGTGTACCCGGCGGTGTGGAGCTGGGGCTACACCCTGTATCCCAGCCAGGTGGCGGAACAAGCGATGGGCTACCAACAGGGACTCTATCCTGACTTAGAAGAGCAGGGCCGCAATGAAGCCTTGGAAGCCGCCCAGGGCGATCGCGACTTGCTGCTTGGGCTAGTTGCCCAGGCCCATGAACGGCACCTTAGCGTGATCCCTTGGTTTGAGTTTGGCTTTATGCTGCCAGCCAACGCGCCCTTGGCCCAGCGCCATCCCGATTGGCTGACGCAAAAGCAAGGTGCTTTGCCTGTGGCCCGCCGTTATCAAGAGGGTCGCCATCCGCGCGTGTGGCTCAACCCATTTCATCCCGAGGTGCAGGCGTTCATCCTGGATCTGATTGCGGAGCTGATGGCCAACTATGACGTCGATGGGCTGCAGTTCGACGATCATTTCGCTTTACCCGTCGCGTTTGGCTACGATCCCTACACCATCAACCTTTACCGGCAAGCGCATGGCGGCCAATCACCTTCCACTAACCCCTACGATGCCGAGTGGACGCGCTGGCGAGCTGCCCAGATTACCGATTTTTTAGACTCAGTGTTTCGGGTGGTGAAAGCGCAACGTCCGAATGCCGTGCTGTCGGTGGCCCCGAACCCAGCCGCCTTTGCCTATCGGGAGTCGCTGCAGGACTGGCCACGCTGGCGCGAGATGGGCTACATCGAGGAGCTGATTGTGCAGGTTTATCGCGATAGCGTCGATAACTTTCGGAACACCCTGCGCGATCGCACCATTCAGCAGGCGCAAGGCCATATTCCCACTGGGGTCGGTATTCTCACCGGCCTCAAAAACCAGCCGGTACCGATTGGCCTGATTCAGCAACAGGTGCAGGTAGCGAGAGACATGGGCTTTGCAGGCGTGTCGTTCTTCTTTTACGACACCGTATGGACGGTTGCTAACGGAGAAACCTGGCGCGATCGCGATCGCGCCATTCAACAATTATTTGCCCAACCAAGAGAACGCTCTCAGCTTTAATTGGCTGGCAGTCAACGACGCTCAGTCAACGGCTTTCGAGTAAGCCGCAGATCTTTGCAAAATGCATATATTTAGACAAAACAGCCAGCCAAACTATGGCAATAACGCCGTCTGAGCGCTGCCTGAGAAATTGAATTGTGGGAGTGATATTTAAAACCTAGCCCAGTAGCTGAGCCGATCAATCGATCAGTCGGTTTTTCTATCTGTGAGCGTTTGGAAACAGCTCAGGTGCAAAAAACGAAGTTCAGCCATATGGGCGGTTAGTCAAAAAGCCCATGATGAGAATTGAACTCATGACCTCACCCTTACCAAGGGTGTGCTCTACCGCTGAGCTACATGGGCTGGCGTGGATGGGCCGAGCTGGATTCGAACCAGCGTAGGCATAGCCAGCGGATTTACAGTCCGCCCCCATTAACCACTCGGGCACCGACCCGCCATCCACGGTTGTTAATCCTAACACAGAGACGCCACTGCCTAGAGGGAAATCTCAGGAATTCTTGCAAACGGCTGAATCGCTCTGCCGTTTGGGGGGTCGGTGATCGCGCAAACCAAGCATCAGCCTTGTGCCAAAGACACTAGAGCCGGGATATCAATCGAGAAATCAGGGGTTCTCACCATGGTCAATGATGATGATGATCGCGCTTTTCAATTTCTTTGCGAATGCTGTTGAGGTCGATGTAGCGATCGGTGGCGTTTCTCAATTCGCGGGCGATCATGCCGTCCGTCGAGACCACAGTGATGTGGGTACTTTTTGAGCGCAGCAGTTCGATCGCCCGCTCAAAGTCACCATCGCCACTAAATAAGACCACGCGATCGTATTGCTCAACCGTGTTGAACATATCCACCACGATCTCGATATCCAAATTCGCTTTTTGAGAATAGCGACCTGAATTGTCGTCGTAGTATTCTTTGAGAATTTTGGTGCGAACGGTATAGCCCAAGCTAATCAGAGCATCGCGAAAGCCTCGCTGATCTTGCGGATCTTTAAGACCGGTGTACCAAAATGCGTTGACTAAACTTAAGCCGCCGTCTTCTGAGGTGAAATGTTGTAGAACTCGCCGGGGATCAAAAAACCAACCGTTTTTTTGTTGGGCATAAAACATGTTGTTGCCATCAACAAAAACAGACAGGCGTTGCGTTGCGACAGAAAAAGGCATAAAGGTTCAGGAGTCAGATTAACAGGGAATTTCATATACTGCTTTTCGAAATTGAAGGAACCACATATGGCATCTATGCAGCTGTTCTAAAAGCAAGAAAAGGACACTTTTAACACTCAGTAGAGGCTTAGTGCTATGGGGAACTCTTTTGTCAGGATTGCTACCAACGATCTATCCAAAGTGAAGACGGTAGCCCTTCACCAATGATGAGTCTGAAAATTCAAGATTTTCTGGCAGAGACGCTTACTCTAAATAAAAGTCTGCCAATTCAGTCATTGTCATACCGATAGTTCAGATAAATAGTTGATATAGCAAATCAAACACAAAAGTAATCATACATCTGGTCATTATAGCTACTCTCAGACAACTTATGAGATTCCTCAGACTGGTCTCAGGTCGCCAAGATCAACCCTCCAGATCGGGCTCAAAGTTGGCATCGGCGAGCAATTGGCGATCGCCCTCAACATCGGATGCCACGCTTCGATAGGTGCTCGCAGAGTCGCGTTTCTCTTCAGGGGAGCTAAACAGCGGAGGAAACTGGCATCGCGAGTGCTTTGCCAGCAATTAGACAATTGAGTTGATTTGCGTAGACTGCCGCAATGAGCGGGTGACGACCGACGACTCTGTCCAGGCCTCAACCGCTGACCTGACCAGTTATCTAGCTGATTGACGGAATCATTTCTGCAGCGTCATGCAACGCGATGCGTTTTCGTTGAGGGCGAAAACATCCTCTACGGTTTGCGGTTGAGTAGCCCGGATGCACTCGTGGCGGACAAATCGGTTTCGCACCTCGTCGTGCGGTCAGGCTAGCGACAAAATTGGCGCTCTCGGGATCAGGGCATGAGGCAGGCTTAGCCGCCGGTTGAGGTGACAATCCCCTTGTCAAAGGCGGAGTAGGTGCTGATCACGCCGCTGAGAGTGGTTCAACTCACCCCATTCGCCCCTCTCCCGAGGCGAAAGAAACGGGAGAGGGCTTAACCCGAACTGGCGCTCCATAGAGTTAGTTGAATGATACAGACCCGAATTTTCAATCTTGTCAGCGGTTGCCTCCAAGCCCGGCAACTGCGGCATTGTGGCAAAAACCAACCTGTTTCCATACAAAAGTCAGTAACACTTCGTCTTAAAGATTGCGATATGTGCTGTTTTGTTGTGCTAGGTTGCTAAGCTAAGGCGTCGAAACACGATTGATTCCGGGCGAGTTTCGGTACATTACTCATTGGGGTTTGCCCGACGATGGATATCATCACAGAATTGGGCTTGGCAGCGGGTTTATTGACGACCATGGCGTACTTCCCTCAGGTGCTCAAGACTTGGCGATCGCGCTCTGCTGAAGGCATGTCATGGAGTATGCTCATCATTCTCTGCGTGGGCATTACGCTGTGGCTGGTTTACGGCCTCTCTGTGCATGACACGCCAGTCATTTTGGCGAACCTCTTTACTCTGTTATTTGCTGCCGCCATTTTGGCGATGAAAATTAGTTATGAAGTGGTGCCCCAGCGGCAGGCCCGACGATAGTCTGGGGAGAGGCTAGGGACGCCATTGTTGACACCTGCTTTTGTGCCAGTCGTTAGAGAGCTGCAGCTCAAGCCCGAAATTACTTTTATCCAGCCTGAGCCGGCAGCGTCTTCGCTCGTTGTTTGAAACTGGCGAAATCCACCACGGTCGATGTTTCCGCGGCCTGCCAGATTTCCTGAATGACCGTATTCAACGGGGGCAGTACGAGCAGCACGAGCTGGCCCAGCCCTTCCCCATCGCGATCTGCCACTTTCATGATCTGGGGCATGTCTGACCAGTCAGGCGACACCCAAAAGACTTCGTTCGCGGTGGTGACCAGATGTTTGTCGTGCAGCGTGGAATCGAGACCATGCTGATCTAAATAGGCCACGAGCTGACGCACCATTTGCAGCGAGATTTGCTTACGCAGATTGGCAATGGTGCGCACTTCGAGCACTTGTTCCCAACTGTAAATAACGGTGGGCTTTTTTGAGTTGCCATATTTTTGCGGCACGATGATGCCGGTGCGGTCGAGATAGGCCAACCGACTAGAGGTGGTTTGGGTTAATGCCAGGGTTTCTTGACGGGTAAAGCCTTCCATGACTAAACGCTAGGGGTGGAGTTAATGGCTCAAGGCTAGAGACTGCGCGCGATCGCTCGGGTACGCCACCATCGAGCTTACTTGATGCGCCTGAGACTTCTAGCTTAGCGCACGTTTACTTCTATAAACGTTGTGCTATCTTATAGGCATTTTTTGAAATGCGCTTTATTTACACCCACTACGAATAGCGTAAAATTTCTTTTGCTTCATCAAAAACCCCTAGATGTACCCTATGATGTGGGCTCATTAGGCGTGTAAGTTTGCCTACCTCAATCGTCTGCATCGTTAACTTGCTTTCACCGTTACCAGGTTGTGATTCATGGTTCAAGAACTCCCCCGCATTCGCTTTCAAGGCGCGTTTCCCGAGACCGCCGCTACGGCATATCCAGTGTTTTATCGCACCTACAGCCGCAAGGATGAGACCGTCGATGGGGAACGGGAGACTTGGCAGCAGGTATGCGATCGCAGTCTGGCAGGCTTGACGGAATTGGGCCAGCTCACCGATGACGAACGGCAGCTGATTTCGCGCATGCAGCGATCGGTGAAGGCACTGCCCTCGGGGCGTTGGCTCTGGGTTGGCGGCACCGCCTGGAGCAAAAAGCCCGAAAACTTTTCTGGCGCGTACAACTGCACCAGCACCAACGTGGTGGACTGGCAGGCCTTTGGCCTCATGATGGATCTCGCCATGATGGGCTGCGGCACGGGTGCGGTGCTGGAGCCCAAGTATATCCACCAACTCCCCGTCGTGCGCAATCAACTCAAGGTGCGGCAAGAGGGGGCGATCGGCACGACGCCTGTGGGCCAGCGGCGCGAAACAACTGATGTGGTCGTTACCGGCAACCAGGTGCGAGTGTTGGTGGGCGACAGCCGCCAGGGCTGGGTCAAATCTTATCAAACGATTTTGGAGCTGTCTTCAGACGAGCGCTTTACCGATGAAATTGACATCGTGGTCGATCTCAGTGACGTGCGGCCTGCTGGTGAGAAGCTCAAAGGCTTTGGCGGGGTGGCAAACCCGGTGAAGTTGCCGACACTGTATGAGCGCTGCGCCCACATTTTGAATAAGGCGATCGGGCGGCAGCTCAACTCAGTGGAATGCTGTTTGCTGATCGACGAAGCCGCCGCTTGTGTCGTGGCGGGCAATATTCGCCGCAGTGCGGGGATGCGCCAGTTCGATAGCGCTGATGACCTGGCGGCCAATGCGAAAAATAATCTCTGGCAACAGGACGATGAGGGTAACTGGCGCATTGACCCGGAGCGCGATGCCCTGCGCATGGCCAATCACACGCGGGTCTTTCACCACAAGCCGAATTTAGAAGAGACCAAGGAAGCAGTACGCAAGCAGTTTTATTCCGGTGAAGGGGCGATTCAGTGGGCGGGTGAAGCCGAGCGTCGCGCTGGCGGTGAGGGCCGTTATGGGTTGAACCCGTGTGGTGAAATCCTGGGGCAAGACTTCCACTGCAACCTGGCGGAGATTCATCTCAATCAGATTGATCCGGCCAACGCGCAAGAACAGGAAGATGCCTTTAAGGCGGGCGCTTTGGCTGTGGCGAGCTTGCTCAACCACAAGTTTGTGGAAGCCCGCTATCGTCACTCTCGCGAAGAGGACCCCATCGTCGGTGTCTCTTTCACCGGACTGTTTGACTTCTTTGTCAAAGCGTTTGGCGTCGAGTGGCTGCACTGGTGGGAAGCCGGACGCCCTGACACCATGCAAGGCGTCGAGTTCAAAGCCAAAGAGCAGGAATACCTCAGCCGCTGGAAAGCGATCGTTCATGAAACGGTGGGGGACTATTGCGATCGCCACGGCATCAAACGGCCTAACCGCTGCACCACTGTGCAACCCGCTGGCACCAAGTCACTGCTCACGGGTGCGAGCCCCGGCTGGCATCCGCCCAAGTCCCAGCGCTACATCCGCCGCATCACCTTCCGCAAAAATGATCCGGTGGCGATGGCCTGCATCGACTATGGCTATTCGGTCATTCCCTCTCAGTCGGATAAGGATGAGCACGGCAACCTGCTCGACGATCCGTTTGATCCACGCTGTACGGAGTGGCTGGTGGAAATGCCAGTAGAGGTTTCCTGGGCCAACATTCCGGGTGCGGATGAAATTGCCATTGAGAAGTTTACGGCGCTGGCACAGTTTGACTTCTACATGCAGGTGCAAAAGCACTACACCGCCCACAACACCTCTGCCACCATCGAACTGCGGGAAAACGAGATCGACGCCCTCGCCCAACGCATCTCTGATGCTATCCAAAATGATGAAGGCTACATCTCCGCCGCCCTCCTCGCTCGCTTCGACAATCTGCAAACCTTCCCCCGGTTACCGTTCGAGCCCATCGACAAGGCAACCTACGACGACATGGTGAAACAGGTGAAAGCCCGTCGCGGCACCGAGGAGTTTCATACCGCGCTGTCGCGCTACGACCGAGGCGATTTGGTAGAAGCAGGCCCCGCCGGTTGCGACTCCGACAAGTGCCTCCTCCCCGAGAAAAAGCCTGATTAATTGTTCTTACATCAGGCGTCAAAAAACAATCAATCGCCTTGCTTAAGGTTTGAAAGCAAGGCGGTTTTTGCATATCAAAAACCGCCTTGAGTGGGCTTTTGCCTAATCCTAAATTCCGGTAAATTAAATTATAAAAATATTCAAAAGTACGGTTATCCACACCCAAAACATTTGAATTAGTCTCAACGCTAAAATCTTGATTTGATAGGATCTGCTTAACAGCTTTTGTGCTGAATAAATTTTGGTTTCTTCTCTTTTTAGAGTAAGGATTCAGTTCAAAATTGATTGCACAGATATCTGATAAAGGAGGAAAAATGTCTAACAAGTTTAAGATTGAATTGGAGCTAACCGGACTCAAACTAAAAGTAGAGGGTAGTCGAGATGACGTACCTTTAATGACGCAAGCGGTAGGACAACAGCTTTCTGGAATGCTAAGCCCGGCTGCTGGCATTGTGGAAGGTGAAATCATTGACTCGAATGCGTCTAATCACTCTAACCACACTGGGCCTTTAACGACTTCAAAGCCGTCCAGAAAGCGTAACTCTCGGAAGAAGTCTGGAAACTCCAAAAGTGACAGCAACAAAAAAGCCGAACCCATTGACTGGCAGCACGACCCAATTCAGTGGGGCAATCCTCAGAAAGATTGGAAAACAGCAGACAAGGCTATTTGGACTTTGTATGTCGTAAAGAACGTGCTGGAAATTTCTGAAATGACAGGAAATCAAATTTCAGCTACCTTTAACAAGCACTTTCCTGAGGCAAAAGAAATTGTAACAGGTAATGTAAACCGAGATTTGAAAAGAGCGAAGGGCTCAAACGGAAAATCAGCTTTGGTTTCTCAAAATACGACAGCAGAACCATCAACATGGCGACTGACGGAGTACGGAGAGGCTTATGCACAAAGCTTAGTAAGCGAAGCAAAAGGCTCAAACCAATAGATCTATTTTTTGGGAAATCATGCCTTTAGTCCAAAAAGACAATTTGATCTGCATTATTTCCCCACCAGTTGACAGCTTGCTCGCCGGTCAACTTATAGACGAATTCATTTCGATGGAGCGTCGTTATATTCAGGGTGATTGGGAACCTGCAGAGTTAGATGGAGGACAATTTTGTGAAGTTCTTTCCAGAGTTTTGTACTCCATTGACTCTGGAAATCTAAATCCTTCGAAATCTTTTGGCGACTGTTGTAACTATCTCAATAACGAAAATGTGCCGCACGTAATCATGCCTAGGCATGACGCGATCCATTTGGTACAAGTCCTGAAAACAATATATAAGTTCAGGAGCCAGCGGGGTGCTGTCCATATCAGCCCGCACTATAAGCCAAGTCATATGGATTCAAAGTTTTTAATTGAAGCTGTGCGTTGGTGCATCAATGAAACCTTAAGGATCTTTGGGCAAGGAAATCGAGAAGACATTGCAAAATCAATTCGGGAGTTACTTCGGTTTGATGTTCCCTGTATAGGTGAATACGAAGATGTGTTGCTCGTGCAACGCACAGATTTAACGGCGGAAGAGGAAATATTAGTCCTTCTCCATTACGCCGGGGAAAATGGCTTCAATCGTAGAGAAATAGGCAAATA
>JBCBJQ010000135.1:0-13577 GCA_038523235.1 Cyanobacteria bacterium J06626_4 | reverse complement strand
CTTAAGGAAGTTGACTTTCCCTTGCCGTGATCGCGGTTTGATACTACGCACTACCTGACCTGATAACCCCAACGCGACCGCTCGTTTTTATATGAAAATAAAGCGCGCTCTTTCCTGTAGATCATCGCATCGACTTTATTTGATCTATTCACGCCCAAAGTGAATAGAGACCCTGCACCTGATGCAGAAATTGCTAACAGTACCCGCCACCAGAAGTCGAGTCTTTTGGTCGCTCAGCAAACTGCGCTTTTCCTGCCAATTATTTGTCCGTAATTACGAACAGACTGATGGATTCACCTGAGATGTTACACACAATTCCGAAAAGTGAACCAACTAATATAAGAAAAATCCTCAAAAAACTTTGGATTTGCCCTCATTTGGTGTGATGTCATGACTCAAACCACTGCTCAACCGGATTCGCTCGCCTGGGGAACGCCGTTGCTTGCCGATGCCAAACGCTTGCTGCTCCTCGGGGCGGGTGAGTTAGGGCGGGAAGTCGCGATCGAGGCGCTGCGCCTCGGCCTGGAAGTGATCGCAGTGGACGCCTATGCGAACGCACCGGCTATGCAAGTGGCTCATCATGCCCGCGTGATCAACATGCTCGATGGCCACCAGGTGCGACAGGTGATTGAGCAAGTGCAGCCCCATCTGATCGTGCCGGAAGTCGAGGCGATCGCCACCGATACTCTGGTGGCCTTAGAAGCCGAAGGTTGGACGGTGATTCCCACGGCTCAGGCGACTCGCCTGACGATGAATCGCGAAGGCATTCGCCGATTAGCGGCGGAAACGCTGCATTTGCCGACGTCGCCTTACCAGTTTGCGGGCAATTTGGCTGAATACCGGGCGGCGGTGGCCAAAATTGGTCTGCCCTGCGTGGTGAAGCCGATTATGAGTTCCTCGGGCAAGGGGCAAAGCCTGGTGCGATCGCCCGAAGCCATTGACGCCGCTTGGGACTATGCCTACCGTGCCGGTCGAGGCCAGGCGGAGCGCGTTATTGTGGAAGGCTTCATTGACTTTGACACCGAGATTACGCTGCTTACGGTACGCGCTCAAGATGGCACCTGCTTTTGTCCACCCATTGGCCATCGTCAGGAAGATGGCGACTACCGCGAATCCTGGCAGCCCTGTGCGCTGCATCCTGACACTTTAGGGGAATGCCAGCGGCTGGCCGGTGAGGTGACGGCGGCGCTCGGCGGCTGGGGGCTGTTTGGGGTTGAACTGTTTATCGCGGGGCCGCCAGACGCACCGCAAAAAGTCTATTTCAGCGAAGTCAGTCCGCGCCCCCACGACACCGGCATGGTGACAATGGTGAGTCAAAATATGTCGGAGTTTGAGCTGCATGTGCGGGCGATCGCGGGCCTACCCATTGGCGAAATTACTCTGCTGCAGCCGGGGGCTTCCGCCGTGATTTTGGCGACAGGCGAGAGCGAGCAGCCGCGCTATGCCGGGGTGGCCGATGCGCTAAAAGTGCCCACCAGCAAGCTGCGATTGTTTGGCAAACCCCGCTGCCGTCCGAATCGGCGCATGGGGGTAGCGCTCGCCGTCGGCGATACGGTGGAGCAAGCCAAGGAAAGAGCGATCGCCTGTGCGAGTAAAGTGCAAGTTTTGCTTTAGGCTTTTATGTACCGAAATGCACTGCATTCTGCATTTCGCCTTTTGTGTTGACTCTTCTCCTCCCTACTCGCCATGTTTCATCGCACGCGCTTTTGGAAACGCTTCAGTCTATTCATGATGTTGGGCCTGCTCATGAGCTGGCTGATCAGCTGTGGCAATCCCAACCCGACGAGCGAGGCTGAGGCTGAGGGGACTCAAGAGATTGAGTTTTGGACGATGCAGCTGCAGCCCGATTTTACCGACTACTTCAATACTTTGATTGCCGAGTTTGAAGCGGAAAACCCTGACATTACGGTGCGCTGGGTGGATGTGCCCTGGGGTGACATGCAGAGCAAAATTCTCACGGCGGTGTCGGCGGGGACGGCTCCTGACGTGGTGAATCTGAACCCAGATTTTGCCTCGCAACTGGCCGGTAAGCAAGCTTGGCTACCGCTGGGCGATCGCGTGCCGGAAGCGGATAAATCGCTGTATCTCGACAAAATTTGGCAGGCCAACACGCTCAACGGCGATAGTTTTGGCCTGCCCTGGTATCTCACCACGCGGGTGACGCTGTACAACCAATCGCTGTTTGAGTCAGCGGGCCTGACAGAGCCCCCGGCCACCTATGCCGAACTGGCTGTGGCAGCGGAAAAAATCAGGGCAGCGACGGGCAAGTACGCTTTCTTTATTTCGTTTGTGCCGGAAGATGCCGCCGACGTGCTGCAGTCGTTTGTGCAAATGGGCGTGCCCTTGGTGAATGAAAACGGGGATGCGGCCTTTGATACGCCAGAGGGGCGGGCGGTGTTTCAATACTGGACCGATCTGTATCAGCAGGAGCTGCTACCCCGCGAAGTGCTGACCCAGGGCCACCGCCGTGCGGTCGAGCTGTATCAGGCAGGCGAAACGGCGATTTTGGCCTCGGGGGCAGAGTTTCTCAGCACGATTGAGAAAAATGCGCCGGATATTGCGGCGGCGACGGCCAGCGCGGCACAAATTACCGGCGATACGGGCAAAAAGAACGTGGCGGTGATGAATCTGGTGATTCCGCGATCGACGGATGCCCCGGAAGCGGCGCTGAAGTTTGCCCTCTATGTCACCAATGACGACAATCAGCTGTCCTTTGCGAAGGCGGCGAATGTGCTGCCTTCCACAGCGGCGGCGCTGACGGATAGCTATTTCACTGAGCCTCCGGCGGATGCGGAACCGGTGACGCTGGCGCGATCGGTCAGTGCAGGCCAAATGGCGGATGCGGAGGTGCTGATTCCGGCAATGGAGGATGTCAAAACGCTGCAAAAGGCCATCTACACCAATTTGCAGGCGGCAATGCTGGATCAAAAAACGGTGGATGAGGCCGTGACGGATGCCGCCGCCGAGTGGAATGCCCGCTAGAGGAGTGGCTGGATAGCGAGTAGAGGGGGAATCGTGGGAAAACGAGTAAGGCCGTATTTGCCAGCAATGCCCTGAAGCTCTGAATTCAATGAGCGGCGCAGGCGATCGCGGTTGGGGAGGTGATATCTGACCGCGATCGCGCTCATTACAATAGGGGTGATCGCGATCGCTAAATCTGCCAGAGAGTCTTTGCTATGCCCTCGCCGCTCCCTGGAATGGATCCCTACCTAGAACAACCAGCGTTCTGGTCATCCTTTCACAGTCGCTTTATGGTGGCGCTGGCGGATGCGATCGAAGCTAATTTGTCTGCTGATTATTACGTTGAAGTCGAAGCCCGTACCTACCTAGATGACTCTGCGGGTGGAGTGCTCATTGGCATCCCCGATGTGGTGGTGGCTGCTCCATCTGCAGTAGACCAGCTGCCGACTGCGATCGCTGGGCCAATTGCCGTTCAGGTGAAACCGCAGCCGGTAGAAGTGCCTGTGCCGGAAGCGATCATTGAGCGCTATTTGGAAATTCGTGAAGTGGCGATGGGGTCAGTGATTACGGCGATTGAGTTACTGTCACCGAAAAATAAGCGAGCTGGCAGCGGACGAACTAGCTATGCCGAGAAGCGGGCGCAGGTATTGGGTAGTGCGACCCATTTAATCGAGTTTGATCTGTTACGAGCTGGCGAGGCCATGCCCTTGCTTGGCGCTGTGGAGCCAACGCTCTATCGCATTTTGGTGAGTCCCAGCGATCGCCGCCCCCAAGCTGATCTCTATGGGTTTGGTCTGCAGCAGCCCTTGTCAGACATTGTGTTGCCACTGCAGCCGCCTGACGTCCCCCTCAGGATCTCCCTGCAACCGATTTTTGATGGCGTTTACGATCTCGGACGCTATCACGCGCGCATCGATTACACCCAATCGCCCCCCTCCAGCACTGACTGAGGCTGATCATCAGCAGTGGTTGACCCAGCATTTGCCAGTGCAAGGTGTTCCTTAAGTCGAAGGAATGAACAGTTGAAGTTGGGGAAAGAGTTGCCCTTCTGCTTGATTGGCAGATGCTCGGATTCGTGGACACGCATCTGCTGGGAAATAAAATTGAGGTAGAGAACTTAGGAATTCGGAACGAGAAATTCGGTAGTTCGAATGGGGGTGAGAATTTAGTGGTTGCTCAGTGCCTGTCAGGTCAAGCTACCGTGGCTATCCAAAAATAGGCAAGAACCATAATGGCTGCCGTGCCAGCGATCGCCTCGCGCTGCTGCCCCACAAACACTTGTAAAGTGACCCAAAAGTCTCTCAACGCCTGACGCCGCGCTTGGCCTAGCTCAGCCATCAACTGCTTCACCTCAGCATCCACCGCCTGAAGGGATAGCTCACCGCGCTGATAGGCCGCTTCAACGGCATCGAGCTTGCGCCAATAGTCGCGGGTGGCACTGGTCAGGTCAGTCAACATTGTCAGCGGCTCTCTCGTAAACTTTTGTTTCCTCTTGTTGACATGGTAGCGTCAATTCAAGGTGAGGTTTTCCGCATGTGTTGAAGTTGTGGTTGAGGCCGCAGCTTCTCAGCCCCGAACTCTTGGGGGCAGGCCCCCAAAACCCCCGATGTGGGGACCTAACTTCCCCACGCCCCTCGCAAGATGTTGTCAAATTTCGTGGGTTTGGGGGTGTGCCGCGATCGCTTGGCAGGGATTAGATTCTGGCAGGAGCTGTTCGCTGTTTAAGGGCGATCGCCCACAATGCGTCCCTCCGGACGATGAAAGTTTCGGTTATCTATGGGCTGGAGTGGTGGGTCGTAAAAGTCTCCGGTCAGAGGCTTTGCGCGATCTGACGGACGTTGAGCCAACCTCCGCCAGCCTGATTCTCGGAGGTTTATCCTCGGTTCCCAGGTTCCCAAACCACGCCCCTTGAGCTGCTTGCAGCTTAAGTTCGCCTGCTAAGCCCCCCGGCTCCCTAGCCCCCTGGCTCCTCTACCGTTTCTCCACCCGCAGCCCACTACCCTCCACCCTCTACGCTTCCCTCACGACTGCCGCAACCGATCCAGTTCAGCTTGCAGCTCCGCCAGTTCGCGTCGCAGGCGATCAACGTCATTGCGACCGTTTGTAGCCTGAGTGGGCACAGTACCGTCGGTAGCCGATCGCCGATAGTTGCCTGCCTTAATCTGCGCATACTCCTCAGAGCTGGCCCAGGTCTTGAGATAGCTGAGGCGATCGACCGGAAAGGGGTGGCTCAGCATCGGGCCTTGGCCGGTGCCGTTGTAGAGCAAAAACTTGTAGACCTGGCTGAGGCCATCTTCATCCAGATTTTTATAGTCTTCTGCCTGGGCTTCAAAGGCAGCGAAATTGAGCTCATGGGCAAAGCGGTTGCTGCCACCACCGACTCGCATCATCGTGTGGCCTACCAGTTGCCAATCGTCGGTGGCCAGCAGCGCGGCGCGATCGCACGACAGTTCGGCCATACGTCGCCATTCATAAAAGGCATAAATCAGCCCGGTGCTGATCACATTGCCAATGCCAAAGGTGAGTTCGCCAATCACCGTAGCCGTATTCATGGCCCAAATCGCCATCTGCGTCAGCGTGGTGTGGCCGCATTTCACATGGCCGAGTTCGTGGGCCATCACCGTGCGAATTTCGTCATCGCTAAGCAAATCCAGCAGGCCAGTGTTGATGACAATGCAAGGATGCTCTTCGCCGATCGCGTAGCTGTTGACCTGGGGATTTTGCGCGACGAATAGGGTCGGCTCTGGCTGCACGTCAAGGGCCTGCACACAGGCGCGAAACCACTGATAGAGCGTGGCATACTGCTGTGGCCCCACCTGCACGTTGTTGCCCATGAGCGACACAAACTGGGGGCGCTCGTACATAAATTCGACAAACTTACGCGCGACTAGGTCAAACCCTGGCACTGCTCTGAGGGCCGCTTCGGCCTGCTGGTCGAGGGGATGACGAAAGGCATCGCGGCTGATTCCAGGGTAGTCAGGCATGGGTTTTACGGTGGCAAAGTGACAAGACTCCCCCAGTTTAAACAACCCATTCGCGAGTCGCGGTGTCCTACCTCCAGAGCGCGTCACCAATATCAGCCCCCACACTTTTGGAGACCGGCCTGATCGCGCCTGCCCCAGCAACTCAGCTAGGAGCTGAACTCGTTGCGATATCGGTATTGAGTCGCTAACAAACGACAACGCCTGGGGTTCAAGATTTCGCGGCTTTGAAGATGACTGATAGGTTGTTGGCGGGCATGGTAATTACCTCCACCAGTTCAAAACCATGCTTGCGAGCGAGTTCCGTCACTGCGCCCAAGTCCCGCACGCCCCAAGCTGGGTTCTGCGATCTCAGCGAGCGGTCAAAGGCTTCGTTGCTGGGGGCCGTATGCTGGCCCTGCTGCTTAAAAGGGCCGTAGAGATAGACGATGCCGTCGGTTGGCAGTAATGAGGCGGCTCCGGCAAACAGGCCGTTGCAGGCCGCCCACGGGGAAATGTGGATCATATTGATATTGACGATGGCGGCGAGCGGCGGCACCGTCGATAAGGATTTTTGCCAGGTGCTGACCTGAGTGGGCCAGCGGGGTTGGGTGACATCTAGCGCTAGCGGTTCGTAAAGCGTTTCGAGGGGGGCGCTGGCTAGCCAGCCGCGAATACTCTCCCGCGCGGTCGGGTCGGGGTCGCTGGGCAGCCAATGTCGTGGGGCCAACTGCGGGGCCAAAAAGGTGGCATGTTGGCCAGTGCCGCTGGCGATTTCGAGCACCGTCCCTGAGGCCGGGAGGTGGGTGGCAAGTACCGCCCTAATGGCGGCGCGGTTGCGCTCAGTGGCGGGGGCGTAGCGCCGTTGGTCGAGAGACTGGGGCATGGGGTTAGGCATGAGAGTGTCTTACTTGTACCATCCTGATGCTGGACCCACCGTTCTCAGCGCACCCTCTGAGGAGGAATCTGCCAGTGCGAATAAATCTTCCTCTCATTGGGGTGATCGCGCTTAAAGATCTGTCACTGAGCGCGTGAAAATCGCGCGGAACACCGGCAGGCCTTTGCTCAACGTCAATGTTTCGCGATCGGTCTGGGCGGCGAAAGGACTGGCAGGCAGCCAGTCGGGATGAGAGCGTTGAAAGGCGACATGTTCAGCAAAGCGATCGCACATTTCTTGGGCCACTGCTTCTACATCTGATTGCAGCACCACTCGACCGCCTGGGGGCAAATGCTGGGCTAACGACTGCACTAACTCTGGCTGCACCACTCGCCGTTTTTGATGCCGCTTTTTAAACCAAGGGTCAGGAAATTGGATGCTCACCTGCTGCAGTATTCCGGCTGGCAAAGACTGCAACACCTCAGCGAGTGATGTGTTGGCATTGCAAAACAAAAAGTGCAGGTTTCGCAAGGCGGCGCGATCGCGCTGCTGCAAGGCTTGCTCAACCAGCGGTGCCCGAATCTCTAAGCCTAAAAAGTTCCAATCGGGCTGTTGCGTCGCCATTTGACTGACAAAATGCCCTTTGGCACAGCCAATATCAAGATGCAGTGGTTGAGTGGGCACCAGATAAAAGCTGGCCCAGTCGATCGGCTCGACGGTGGTCTGATATTTGTTGCTGAGGGGATTGACATGCTGTCGAACTCGAACCGCCACCGTTTGCCCAACTCCTCAATTAATCCTTGCTTCAGCTCAGTCTATTATCCTATCGCCAAGGAGCGGTACGGTAAGCGGTGAGGTTGACCCGATGCCAATGGAGCCAGCCGAGGGTCAGCTGGTTGAACGGGTGGGCTCAAAAACTTTCTTTCAGAGTTTCTCTCAGTTCAAAAGCGACGTCGTCATCATTGCTCGACACCATAATCATCACAGTCGTCGTGACGGTAGTGGTGTCGAGACTTTCTAAACAGACAAAGACGGCAGTCGAGTCATCGGTAGTGCCCGCGACGCTGTTGCCTTCTACCTGAATATTGTCTAATTCTTGACTCGTCAGAGCCGCTGTCGACCGGTTGAGACAAGCCGTGAGGTCGCCATTGATTGATCGCCAAGCGTAATACAGGCCAGGTGCTTGAGCCTGCGCCGCTAAGCCCCAAAACGTAGCGCTTGCGCCGATCGCGAGCACAGACCAAACCCGAGATATCGTCATGGTGTCTCCTTGCCGGTGTCGCTAAGCGGCCAAAAAATGTTTACAGCTTGTAGTCTAGCGGTCGGTTTGGGCCTTCCTCAAACTTTTCTAGGACGCGTCCAATGGCTAATACCGACTCTTTAGAACAAGGCTACCAGTCTAGCCCCCTTGCCCTCTGCTCCTCTGCGTTTTTAAGCTTGTATTGGGAGTCCGATCGCCCCGCGTGATGGGTTAAATAATGGCCCAATGGCCGTCAATTTTTAAAAGGGGCGAGCTATGCTGATTAACGTCACGTTTGGGGGAGCCAATCTATGACTGGGGTCATCCAAAAAATTGGGCTAGGACTGGCAGCTAGCTTCTGTTTGGGCGCGATCGCGGCCTGTCAACCCACCTCGCCAACGGCGACACCGCCCGAGCCAGCGCCCGAGCCCGAGGCGACCGAACCCGCTGAGACTGAAGAGCAGGCGGTTGAACCGACTGAACCGACGGATGCCGCTACGTCTCCCCCGACCGCTGCACCCGATACGACGGCAGCGGCAGCACCTGAACCCCAGCCTATTCCTCCCTTGCCGCCAGAGTGCAACAATCCCGATACGCAAACGGCGATGAATCTCTGCGCCCAAGCTGAGTACGACCAAGCCGATACCGAACTCAACAACGCTTATCAATCGGTCAAAGCGCCGCTCGGCGTGCAAAAGGCTGACCAGCTCATCGCCGCTGAGCAAGCCTGGATCGACTACCGCGATACCTATTGTGACTTTGTGCAAGCGCAGTTTGCCGGGGGCTCGATTCAACCGACGGTGTACTACGGCTGTCTGACCCAGCTCACCGATAACCGCACTGCCGTGCTGCAGCAGAGCAAGAGCGCTTCGATGGGCTATGACGCCGCTGATCAGGCGCTCAACTCGGTCTATCAAAGTTTGCAAGACTATCTGACCCCGACCGAACAAGATCAACTGACCGATGCGCAACTCGCCTGGATCGACTATCGCGATGCTCATTGTGCGTTTGAGGCGGGCGATCAGAATGCCTGTTTGGCCCTGGTGACCGAGTCGCAAATGAGCCAGCTCGAAGAACAGCTCGATACGCGATCGCTATAAAAGGGTGAGGTCGAAAACTTGACTGTCAAGGCTGTCTCAAGCCCTTAGGGCTAGTCATGTGCCGCGTCGGAATCATGAGTGGCTAATGGTGCTGGAAAGAAATTTATCTTCAAAACGATTTCTGTCGGGGCAAGTTTTTATGAGTGCCTGGTGGCGATGAGGTTAAGGTCTCTGGCTAAACCGGCCCTGACGGCATCGGTATATTTTTCTCAGAAAATACCTAACTCGTCTGGAGATCGACCAGTTGGCTAACGACGATATCTCGGGACGCAAAGTGATACTCGCCATAGTCTGCGATGTCATCCATGCCGATAGAGGTCAAAACCACTTCGGCAAACAGCCACAGACAGGATTGAAGTAGGAGTCGTTGCCAGCGAATACTCATGGTTGTGACCTCCATGACAGCCAAATAATTGAATGGTCTAGCTGTACTCGACGGGGTACTGTAAACCACCGGGCGATCGCTGGATATTACGGAACTTCTGCCAGAATTGTCTCAAACTGGCATCTGTGGCTAACAGGTGTTGCCGCCAGGGCTGGCCAGGCTCGCAAGTTTGTCTGATCAGCAACTGCGTTTGGTCGCCTGAGTGCGATCGCACTGACCAAAGACCACGCCTAACCCCCAACCCGCCACAGGAAAGATGGCCCAAGTCAGCGTGCCTGCTGTCGCGACGTTGATGCCGATGAGCAAGGCACTGCCGAGGGCGTAGTTGAGCCATTGCTCTTGGCGATCGCGGCGGCGCTTGGTGAGCGCGGCTTGGGTCTGGGCGTTCTGGGTTTGCTGGTGTTGCCAGTCGGTGACTGCCGTTTCTAACTGTTGTGGTGAAACGTTTAGCTCGACCGCCATTTCTTGCAGCTGTTCTACGGAATAAGCGGTTTCGGCCCGGAGTTCTAGCGCTTTGCTGAGAATGGTTTGCACCGCCTCAGCGGAAAAAGTGGGGCGAGCCTGAGACGAAGATGAGGTTAGGGGAGTCATCGAAATCACCTATTCAACTTGTTGCATACATCATAGATCTACTGGAATGAATATGCAACTTATTGCATTTGGCGCTGCGATCGCTCTGAGCATTCCTCAGATAGGTTTAATGAGACTTTAAAAAAGGTCTTTATATAATGGTTTGGGAATGTCCTCGCCCACTCAAAGGAAAGCGATATGGCCAAAAATTTGCTAGAGCAGCTCCGCGAGATGACGGTCGTCGTGGCTGACACCGGAGACTTGCAGGCGATCGAAAAATTTACGCCCCGAGATGCGACGACGAATCCTTCGTTGATTACTGCTGCGGCCCAAATGCCTCAGTATCACGGCATTGTTGATGAGACGCTGCTCAAAGCCCGGCAAGAGGCTGGGGACGCTGCTGCGGATCAGGAAGTGGCTAACATCGCTTTCAACCGCTTGGCGGTGGCGTTTGGCCTCAAAATTTTAGAAATCGTGCCGGGTCGGGTTTCGACCGAGGTTGATGCGCGACTGTCTTATGACACGGAGGCCACGATCTCCACTGCCCGCGACCTGATTGCTCAGTACGAGGCGGCAGGCATGACGCGTGATCGCGTCTTGATCAAAATTGCCTCTACGTGGGAGGGCATTAAAGCGGCTGAAGTGCTCGAAAAAGAAGGCATTCACTGTAACCTGACGCTGCTGTTTGGCATTCATCAGGCGATCGCCTGTGCCGAAGCAGGGGCGACGCTGATCTCTCCCTTTGTCGGTCGGATTCTCGATTGGTACAAAAAAGAAACCGGCAAAGAGTACGAACCGACGGAAGATCCCGGCGTGCAGTCGGTGACCACCATCTATAACTACTACAAAAAGTTTGGCTACTCGACAGAGGTGATGGGCGCGAGCTTTCGCAACATTGGCGAAATTTGTGAATTGGCTGGCTGTGATCTGCTGACGATTTCGCCTAAGCTGCTAGCTCAGCTGCGGGAACAAGAGGCCACCCTTGAGCGCAAGCTTGATCCGGCCAAAGCTGCCGACCTGGAAATTGAAAAAATTTCGATGAATAAAGCTACCTTCGACGAGATGCATCAAGCCGATCGCATGGCTTCTGACAAGCTCGATGAAGGGATCAAAGGCTTTAGCAAAGCGCTGGAATCGTTAGAAAAGCTGCTGGCCGATCGTCTGACGCAACTCAGTCAGGGTGAGGCCCTGGTGAACCATGCTACTCAAGACCTCTTTTCTGCCTACGATCTTGATGGCGATGGGTTGATCACCCGCGAAGAATGGATGGGTACCGATGCCGTCTTTGATGCGCTGGATCTGGATCATGACGGTAAGGTCACGGTCGAGGAGCTGAGCTGCGGTCTCGGAGGTGCCTGTCAATTGGCGGTGTAGTGCGAGCGAAGCCGGATACTGCCCCGATGGTCTTGATCATTAGAGCGATCCGGCTGCTCTGTGTACAACCCCGGTAATGGCAAACTAGCTTTGAGTGAATAGACTGGGGCTCATCAGTGGCAATACCTCCAATTTCTGCGCTAGACACCCAAGTAGTTGAGCAGGCGGTCAATGCGTTTCGGTTATCTGTGGTTCCGCGCCCCGAGGGTTCAGCGGTTACGGCAACGCTGCTGGAACTCGAAAAAATGACCAAGCAGACGCGGCAATCAATCCCACTGGAGTCGCTGCTGGGCACTTGGCGGTTGGGCTTCAGTGCGGGAAAAAAGGCGAAGTTCCAGTCGGGTCAACCGGTCGGCAGTGGGTTCTACATTCCTCAATTGGCGATCGCACGCATTACTTTCGCTGCGAGTGACACGGGTGAACATCAGCTCAAAGTGATGAACGAACTCAACATCGGCCCGTTGACAATTCGCTTTACAGGGCCAGCTCGCTATCCTGGCAAGAAAAATCTACTCGCGTTTGACTTTACCCATTTGCAAGTTTCCTGCTTTGGCCTGACCGTCTACCAAGGCAAGGTGCAAAACAAGCAGCGGGCTGATAAACCGTTTGAGGCAATTGCGATCGCTCAGCTACCCTTCTTTGCCTTTTTCGCCGCGACAGACGATTACATTGCCGCTCGGGGACGCGGGGGTGGCCTCGCAATTTGGGTCAAAGAGTCATCCTGATTCAACCTGGATTGCGTCAGAACGGGCACGGGGCGACTCCCAATAGCCCTTACAATAATCCCGTCCTCGTCAACAGCGCGATCGCCCCATGAGTGCAGACACGATCTTTGGCAAAATCATTCGCCGTGAAATTCCCGCAGACATTGTCTATGAAGACGATCTCTGTCTAGCGTTTCGAGACATTACCCCTCAAGCTCCGACCCACGTTTTGGTCATTCCTAAAAAGCCGATTCCCAAACTGGCGGATGCGGCTGCAGAGGACAAAGAGCTATTGGGGCACATGCTGCTGGCGGTGAAATCCCTCGCTGAGCAACTCGGCATTGCGGAAGAGGGCTATCGGGTGGTGATCAATACGGGCACCGATGGCGGCCAAACGGTGTTTCATCTGCATATGCATTTACTCGGCGGGCGATCGCTGCAATGGCCGCCAGGTTAATCGATGAATGCTCTCCGCAAGTCTGGTTCTTTGGTCTCTGACAGGTCAATGAGCTGTTTGGCGATGCCCATATTCATGTCGTAGATAATGAGACCTTCCTGGGTTTCGTCGAGCTGCTCTAACAGTATGCCTTCATGATTCCACACGGCACTTCTGCCCGCGCTGGCAAAATCGTCAGCGGGGCCAACGCAGTTTGTCATCAGTACTGGGGTGGCATATTCCCGCGCAATCGCGGCTAACCGTTGACTGGCGCGATTGACACCGTCTAAGGTCTTAGCGACACTGGCCACATAGAGCTGTGCGCCATGCTCATAGGCGGCTGCAGCATGTTCTGGGATAGACAGTTCGTAGCAAATGGCCAGGCCAACGGGGATCTCGTTGATGGTCAAAACTGGAAAATTAGGGCCGCTGACGAAGAAGGCTTCCTCATCCGGGTGCAAATATTTTTTGGAATAGGTGCGTCGAGCCTGATGAGGTTGAAAGAGCACCAGGCTAATGCACAGACCGCGATCGCTCTGGGTGGGCAGGCCCGCGCCAATCTTGAGCTGATGGGTATTGCTTAGGGTTTGTAGCTCGTCAAGGCGGCTGTCATTGGGATGTGTCGCCAGGTCTTTAGCCAATGTGGGCTCGTAGCCGGTGAGCGACAGCTCTGGAAAGATGATGGCATCTGCATCGTTGGCGGCAGCGAGCTGAATTAACTGGATGTGTTGCTCCAGATTCGCGGGCAGCTCACCTTTGATTGGCCGCGTTTGCGCGATCGCGATTTTCATAACGACTTCCTTAGCATTCAGGTTTTTATAAAGTCCAACGCTTGTCAGTTAGGTATCTTGTTTGACCATCGATGCTTGAGCCGACCATCCTCTGTGTGTACCTCTTTTTAGAGCACTACAGAACTATTTTGAGCTTGATCAAACTGAGCAATTTTGGGGGCATTTTGCCACGAACCAGC
>JBCBJQ010000134.1:0-13905 GCA_038523235.1 Cyanobacteria bacterium J06626_4 | reverse complement strand
CTGCGACCTTCCTCTTTCTTTAAAGTTTGCCTTTGGTAATTGGAAGAAATTGGGCACACGCGATGAAAACCTACATCGCAGGGGATACCACCTCATTCACGTTTCTGCTGGCAAGAATCATGCAGACTCTAAAATGACCATTATCGGTTCCTCATTGCTGGTACATTTGCCGAGCATTGGGGAGGTAATCGTGTGCTCTAACGATGGAGATTTGAACAACTTGCAGAGTACGCTCCGATTTCAGGGCCTCAATGTAAGGCTACTTAAGAGACATCAACAAACGCTGACGCTGACCCATTCTCGAACGAGAGAGGCTGTGCAGTTTGAGTTACCTACGCTGAAGCAGATGCCATCTGTGAAGGTTGGCACTAGCTATTGCCGACAATATCTATCGCAGTCTTCGGAAACTCAGATTTCGCTTAGCCAGCTATCTTTGGCGTTCTCTAAGGAGTTCGGCTTTCCCATCAGCGATTTCGTGAAACATCACAAATTAGGCAGATCACCAAAAGTATTTTTCCAAAATTCTCCTGAATTTCAGATATCCTTTGAGACCGGTAGCCCCGAAGTTCATGTTGAAGTTCAAAACGCAGAAAGTTTGCTGCCCAAAGCAAACTCAAGGCCGGGTAGTCAATCGACCAAAGAGTTTACGGCTCCAGCCCTAAAAGCTGTTAGTACAGGAATCGTCAAACATCTGTTAGGCCAGAGTGCTATGAAATCAGTGCCAGTAGGAACCGTAGCTCTAACTTTCTACCAGCAACATGGCAGATCAATGAAATCGGTTCTAACCAAACTCGAATTGAAGCCCAGCATCCCCGCTTTCTTAGCGTCTTGCCAAGGGCTCAAAGTAGAAAAAGACCCTCAGCATTGGCTCGTCTCGATTTCGAAATAACAAGCAGCGGAATCTTCCTGATTTCTGATTAGTTCAGCGCACCAGTCAGTTTTGCTTCTCTTTAAGACCTATGGCCCTAAAGAGCAAGCAGCGATTTTGGGTACGATCGCACTTTCTCCATCAACTTCTCTAGAATAGAGGCCAGCTTACTTAACTGTGGACTCTACCGTGACGGCTACCCCCCTACGCACGATCGCGGCTCCTGCTGATTTACTGCAGGCCGCGATCGCTGACTTCAATCTCGCCGCCGACTGGGTCGGCATTCGTGCCACCCGAGAAGAGAGCGTCTATCGATCACAGCGCGATGGCAAACCTGAGAGTAACCGGCGATCGCTGGCGCAAGGGGCCATGGTAGAAGTCTTGGTAGACGGGCAAATCGGCTATGCCGCCACCAACAACTTCACCGTAGAAGGCTTACGTCAAGCGGCTCAACAAGCCTTTCAGCAGGCCAAAGCCGCTGCGCCGTGGAAGATTCACGCCTTTCAACCCGACGTTCGCCCGACTGTGCTGGGTGTTTATCAATCGCCCGTCGAAAAACCCCTCAAGACCTTGACCACGGCACACGCCCACGAATTGCTGTCGCGCATCTGTCAGGGCCTCAAGGTGTCTGACCAAATTGTGCAGGCCAGTGCCAGCATCACCGCCAAGGAAGTCGATACCTGGCTAGCGAGCAGCAGCGGCACCCAAGTGCACCAGCGGTTTTTCTTTTTTAGTCCGAGCTTTGGCGCCACCGCGCAAGACGGGGCGATCGTGCAAACGCGCAGCAACAACGGTCGGGGTCACAGCTATCAGGCTGGGTGGGAATTTTTTGACCTGGGTGACGAGCTGTGGGCCTCGGTGCAGCGCACAGGTGAGCAGGCGATCGAGCTGCTGACTGCCGCCGAATGTCCCGAAATGTCTACCACCTTAGTGCTGGCCCCCGACCAAATGATGCTGCAAATTCACGAGAGCATCGGCCATCCTCTCGAACTCGATCGCATCCTGGGCGATGAGCGCAACTATGCCGGTGGCAGCTTTGTGAAACCAGCGGATTTTGGCAGTTTGCAGTACGGCTCAGAGCAGCTTAACGTCACCTTTGACCCCACGGTAGAGCAAGAATTTGCCAGCTATGCCTTTGATGACACAGGCGTCGTCGCGGAGCGGCAGTACCTGATTCGCGAGGGCATACTGCAGCGAGGGCTCGGCAGCCACGAAAGCCAGGCGCGGCTAGGCGTGCCTGGAGTCGCCTGCGCCCGTGCCACCTCGTGGGATCGGCCCCCCATCGATCGCATGGCGAACATTAATGTCGAGCCGGGCGATCGCAACTTTGGACAAATCATTGGCTCAATTGAAGATGGCGTCTATATGGAAGCCAATCGCTCCTGGTCGATTGATGACCAGCGCTTTAAGTTTCAGTTTGGCTGTGAATATGGTCGCCGCATTCGGGACGGCAAACTGGCCGAAACGGTGCGCAATCCCAACTATCGGGCCACCACGCCACAGTTTTGGGGCAGCTTGGCTCAGGTGGGCGATCGCAATACCTGGCAGATGTTTGGCACCCCCTTTTGTGGCAAAGGCGAACCGAATCAGATTATCCGGGTCGGCCATGGCGCCCCCGTTTGTGCCTTCAATCAGATCGAAGTGTTTGGGGGGGCCGCCTAATGCAACAGTGGGAAACGACCTTTAATCAACTGATCGACGCGCTCTTACCGCAGCTGCAGGCCAACGAAGCGCTGACCGTCGAGCTGGTGGCAGAAGAGAGCCAGTTCACCCGCTTTAACCAGGCTAAAGTCCGCCAAACGGGCAATATCACAAACGGTGCCCTGACGCTCACCCTGATGGGCAACGAGCGATCGACTGCCGAAAGCGTCACTTTCACCGGCGACAAGACAGTGGACTGGCCGCTGCTGCTCACAGCTTTAGAAACCCTACGGGCTGAGCTGCCACAGTTGCCCACCGATCCTTATCTGGTGCTGCCGGAGGGCAATGCCCAGAGCCGCGAAGTCTATGAGGGTCAGCTGCTCACTCCCGATCTCGTAGCCCCCACACTGATGCCACCCCTGCAGGGGTTGGATGCCGCTGGCCTGTATGCCGGCGGGCGGGCGGCAAGGGCCTATGCCGACTCTGCCGGGCAGCGGCACTGGTTTGAGACGTCGACTTTCACAGTGGATTATTCCCTCTTCACCCCGGCTGGGCAAGCAGTCAAGGGCACCTATGCCGGACGTGAGTGGGAAGATGCCGCCTATGCGGACACCCTCGCCACATCGAAAACACTGCTCGACCAGATGGCGCAGCCTCCTAAGACTATTGAGCGGGGCCAATATCGCACGTATTTTGCCCCAGCGGCAGTGGCCGAGCTCATGACGATGCTGTCTTGGGGCGGCATCGGTGAAGCCTCTATCCGCCGCGGCGGCAGTGCATTGGGAGCGCTGCAGCGGCAAGAAAAACCCCTCTCACCTCACCTCCACCTGACCGAAGACTTCACCCTGGGTCAGGTGCCTCGGTTCAACCAGTACGGCGAGTTAGCGCCGCTGACCATGCCTTTGATTACCGCTGGGGAGCTAGTGAATACGCTGGTAAGCGCCCGGACTGCTAAGGAATATGGCATTCCTTCGACCTATGCCGAAGGTGGCGAGTATCTGCGATCGCCCGCCTTAGCCCCCGGCACCCTAGCGGATGAGGATATTCTCGCGGCCCTTGACACGGGCCTTTACGTGTCGAATCTGCACTATCTGAACTGGAGCGATCGCCCCAAGGGGCGCATTACCGGCATGACCCGCTATGCCTGCTTTTGGGTCGAAAACGGCCAGATCATTGCGCCCATCGAAAATCTGCGCTTTGACGAAAGCCTCTATAACTTTTGGGGCACTCAGCTGATGGCACTGACGCAATCCGTTCAATTCATGCCCGAAGTCGGCAGCTATGGCTATCGCGACTTGGGCGGCACCCTGGTGCCCGGTATGTTAGTCGACAACTTTGCTTACACCCTTTAAAGGGAGTTAAGTCGTTTCAAGACTGGTAACCCAACGGCTCAATCTGCCGCTACTCTGTAGCGTAGAGTGGTGGCGCAATTGTGAAGTCTCAACCAACCCCCGACCCAGCAGCCAATCTCGGTGCTTCCCCCGTACCCGAGCAGCTAGACAGCATTAAAGCGCAGCTGGATCTGGTGTTATTGGCACTGGAATCTCTGGTGGGCCTGGGATCGGAAGCCATGCTAGAAGCGGCTGAGCAACTCGGCATCGCCGCGATTATGGGCGATCGCGTCACGCTCTGGCGGCTCCGACAGGCTAGCCCCCTGCGCAAAGGTCAAGGACGCAAAAAACTCGATATTGATGAGGCTCGGGGTCTGGTGTTAGTTAGCGTGCATTTAGCCCAGCAGCACCAGAGTAAAATCCGTGATGCCGTGACCCGCTTAGAAGCAGCGACTGCCCAAAATCAGCCCCTCCATCGAGTCGGCGTTTTGGGTGATTATCTCGATACCTTCACCAACTTCTACGAAGACCGCATGACTCCCGATGATTTACCCACGCCCGAAACCCTCCGCGACCTCGCTTTAAAGCTGCTGGTTGACCTGCTGTTTTATAGCCAAGCGGGCGGCACGCGGCGACTCTGGCTGGCTCTTTTAGAGCGATCGCGCTAGGCCCAGCAACCCCGTCTATGACCTCAACGACTCAGCTCACCCCCTTACGCTACGACTCACCCACCGTCACCCTTGAGGTGATGGCGCGGTCGGCTGCGGTGTCGCAATGGTCAGATAAACCCGTGGTGCAGGTACTGCGCTATCAGCTTGAGATTCGTTCCCTAGAGGACAGCGGACAGCCCGTCGAAATTCGCGGCGATCGCGACTCATTTCTCCCGCTGATCGACGCCGTTCAAACTTATCTTCAGTCTCAGCTGGTGGGTGACCCGGTGGCTAGGGGCGATCGCGGAGCCGACCAGCCCTACCTAGTGCCGGATGGGCTCACGCGACACAGCCTACATTTAGGCCCGCTCCAAACCACCACGGGTGTCGCCACGGTGTCCTTAGGAGCATTGCAGCTGGCAGATTTGGGCGATGTGGTTGACCAGCTAGATACGCAGGTGCGTCCGTTGCCGGTATCCCTAGCAGCGGTATCGCGGCGTCGGCCCTGGCGACAGTGGAGCACCGTGGCAGCGGGAATGGTAGCAGCGATGGGCATTACCACTGCCCTGTGGCCGCTTTATCAGTCTCAGCCAGAGGGCGATACCGCCCTCCAAGCGCCCTCAACCACCTTCGAAACGGCCCCCGCGATGCCCGAGAACCAGGTAACCCCTCGCCCTGACCCACCCGCCGATGACGCCGATGACGCGACAGCCCCTGCGGCCATTGCCGAAGCAGAGCCTGGGGCACCGCCCACTGACGCCCCAACAATAGCCAGTCAGCCCGCAGGCGCGGCTGGCAACGCCCCCAAAAACACGCCGGTCACTCCAGACTCAGCGACAGACGAACAGGCGGCCCCAAAACCTGACCCACCTGACAGCGCAGCCAATCCAACCCCCACCGTCGTTGAATCAGAGACAGCTCCAACGACCCCACCCCCGTCGCCGAGCCCCGCCCCGCGCGCCCCGGCAACCGCCACGACCCGTGAGACCGCCCCTGACGAACTCACAGGCTTGCTTGATGAACCCGCAGAAGGGTTGGCTGACACAGCTCCGACCCCATCAGAAGCGGACAGCTTTCCTGGAGTCGTTGATGGGCAAACCGATGCCAGCGCTCCGGCAGCGATCGCTCCCCCCGTAGCTGAATCAGCCGCTGCCAGCACTGCCACCGCAGGTGCAGTTGCTCTGGCTCCCGACTCCTTGGCCATTCTGCTAGAAACAGTTCGCGATCGCTGGACGCCACCGGACGGGCTCGCTCAAACGCTGACCTACAGGCTAGTATTTGACGCCGCTGGCACGCTAGTCGAGGTGACCCCTCAGGATGCCCTAGCCGAGCAATACCGCGATCGCACCGGCCTGCCGTTACTCAGCACCCCTGACTTACCCACAGACGACACCACCATCATTGATCTGTTCTTTCAACCAGACGGCACGGTTGAAACGGTGGATGTCTCCCCCCTTGAACCGGCTGCGCCATAAATTGGACGCAGTCATAGAACCGTCCTCAAGCGCAACATGTCATCCAGCGTTGCCACGAGCAGCAATCTCACCTTATTCAATAGCTGTCTAGGGCCGCACTGCTTAACTGCTCAGGGATATGGGCGATCGCATAGGCAGCATGCTCGTCATAGAGCCAGCGATGCACCGCCGACAAAGTGGTAAAACGCGTCTTCAACGCGTTCACCCGCGCTAAACTTGCGCGTTCTCGCTCACAGCGCTCGGCAAGCACATCGGCAGCTATGCCCACATCCGACACTGCTTCAAACGTTAGAGCATAGGGCACGGCTGGACTCGACAGAGCAAAGATCCAGCGGAAAATAGCTTCCGTTCGCGGCCGATGAAAGGCTGACGTAATCACATGCAACCGCCTCAACCCCAACGGTTCCGTATGCTGCACCCTAGCGAAGTAAGCATTGCCAATGGTGTCAAGAGAAATCGTCTCCGGCAAAATCTGCGCTCCCGCAATGCCTTGGGCGGCCAAATAGCGCCCTGCCGCGACAGACTCCAGCATGGGAAACCCCAATGCATCCAGCGGTGGGGGCTTATGAGTCGTCCCCGCACTCAGCGGGATGAAATATTGCGGCCGGGGCGTCAGGGCGATCGCTCGATCTAATCGGGCCTGCACCCAAGGCGGCAGCTCACCCCTCAATCCCAAGCCGCCACCAGGAATCAGCACTGCCTCTAACGCTGCCGCCGAAGCACGCTTTGACTCTGCATCAGCCTTGTTCAGTGGCATCCACTCCCTCCAATCCAGTGATACTGCACCATGGCGAGGCTGCTTGCTCCTGTTGCAGGGCAAGAAAACGGGTCGGCCCAATTGATAGTGATTGGTCGGACCGCCAAACCGACTAATTCCGCACACCGACTGCTCAATTCCGCCTTGCTCCTGCCCCAACGCCTGCAAATTGCCCACAGCCATTATCTAGCAGCATCAATCGGTCTTTTCCATCGCAGGTGCCTGGGGATACGGCACCTGCTGCCGAGCGCAGGCCTGCTTAACGCGCAGCGTCAGGTCAGTTTTATAGACAAACTCATCGCGGGCATCCATTGGATAAGCTTTGAGCTGCAGATGCGTCGCCCAAGGTTGCTCGGCAATAATGACGACCACGGGCAGCTTGAGCTGGGTATAGCGGCTGCTGTAAGCCGCCTGATAGAGAATGTTGACGACCCGATTGATATCAGCCTCGTGGGCAAAATAGAACTCTGTGATGACTTGAGCTTCCAGCTGACCACTGTTGGCATTCTCAATCGGGGTCGTCCAGGTCGTGCTATGGGCAATCGTCACTGTGTCATCGCTGGGCGTCTGCAGGCGCAGCTCGCGTAAACCGTATTTCACGACCTCGCCATAATGGTCGCCGATGCGAATGCGATCTCCCACGCGAAACGAGCCTTCAAACAGGTTTACCACCCCGGCGATGATCGAACTGACATAGTCCTTAAAGGCAAATCCCAGCGCGACAGCTAAGGTACCCGTCAGCGCCAGCAGGTTGGAGCCGGTCAGGTTAACAAACAGCTGCACCACCCGCGCGATCGCAATCACTAAAACCAGAGATTTCAGAAACGGCACCGATTGCTTGATGAGCAGACGAAAGCGGCGCGGCACCCGCTCTGAAACGACTCGCGCCGCGCTTTGCACCGCCAACAGCAGCCCATAGGCAATCGCGATCGTCCCTATCGCCTGCACCAGTGATTGAGTGCTGAGTTCTTTGAAGAGGTTCTGCAATTTGTCATCAGAGGGCAGCACCTCCTGAGCTATCATCCACCCGATATGAGCTGTAACAGTCATGGTGACTAAGCCTTACCGATCAAAAAATTGTTGTTGCCCAGCTCGCTACGCAGTTTAGGATAGTGCGCCGGATGCACGCTTAGCCATCGGCCTTGTTGCACAATTACCCCTGCTCGCTGCAAGACCTGCACCCGTGAGTGAATCGTACGCTCATTTTCGCCCAGACTCAGCGCCAAATGCGAGCGCGTCATCAACCGATGAATGAGCAAGGAATGCAGTAGATACCGATCCATCACGGTTAGCGACGTCAGACTCGGCAAGCTGGGTCGCGTCGCCCGCAGCTCCGCCTGTTGCACCTCAGCCGGTAGCGTACCCTCAGCCGTTAAATCAGTTTCCTCAAGACGCAACGACTGCAGCCACAACTGAGCAGCAATCGTGCTGGTGCCAGATGACAGGCTGGCTAAAGTCGACCAGTGAGCCTCATCAGGACTAATTTGCAAAGTTAAGTCAGCGTCTGGTCGCGACATCGAAAACGCCATAAGCGATGCGAACCAGGTCTCTAGGTCATCATCAGTGAGGGCGGGTAGACTCACTGTTTGCTCTAGGTAAGCATCGACTTGACACACTTTGCTCAAAAACGTCCAAGCCCATTGGTTACAGCCAAACACCCAAAACCGCGACGTATCCTGAGTGCCCAATTGTTGAAAATATTCGATGCCTTCCCAGCCTTGAATGCACCGCAGAAAGCATTGCTCCAGACTGGGAATCACCATCACCGTCGGCCTGTGTTCCTGCAGGTCAGTTTCAGTGATGGGGGCGGCGGGAGCCGCCTGTTCGTTGGCCTGTTCGGGCTCTAGCTCGCGTTGTAAATGACTAAGAATGCTGAGCGGGTCAGGAGGCCGACGATACGATCGCAGAAAAAACCGCACGTCACAGTCCAGCAAATAATCTTCCAGGCTGGCTTTAATAATTGCCGCGATCGCTTCCACCGGCTGACTGAGAATGACCAAGCAGTTGCTAGTCGTCTCGGGATTCGCCTGCCAGGCCTTCAAAGCCTGTCGGGTCGCTTGCCGCACCGCCCGCTGATAGGGCTGAGGGACTGGCAGCGCATTGAGCTTGAGCATCAGTTCTTGCTGCAGCCCAGCCGGCAACTCAGCCAGACCGGCATCAGCCTCAGCGATCGCATAGTTGGACAACCAAGGCGGCAGTGCTCGCAACAGAGGAGGAATCAAAGAAGTCACAGACTGAATACTCGCAGCGTATGTCCGATCCTACGACTCGGGCGATCCGGCCCTGCACCGACTTGTTGAAATGTATTATCCCCAGGACAACATCTTCATGCAGATTATGTCCTCACCAGAGTATATTAAGAAATAAGAAGAGCTTTTTCCGCTGCCGCGGGAGAGTTTCCTCATAGTGATGATTGCCAGGATGGTCTTCTATACCAGCAGACTATTCTGGCTTTTTTGTTGTTACCCCTCAGTACTATGACCAGCAAAGAACAAGTTCAAAAGCATTTGTCGCTCAGTTCGGATATCAAATTCACCCCTAATACACCTGACAAAGCCACTCAGGAAGCCCGCAAGGCTCGCATTATGGAGCATCTGCAGCGCAGCAAGGGTCAAAGATAAGCCATCGGGTTAACAGGGTTGCCGTTTTGACGCACTTCAAAGTGCAGGTGCGGGCCGGTGGAAAGTCCGGTTGAGCCGATAGCGGCGATCGCCTGCCCCTGCGTTACGGCTTGCCCAACACTGACAAACAGCCGACTGCTATGGGCGTAGAGGGTCGTAATGCCGCCCCCGTGATCAACAATCACGGTACGTCCATAGCCACCATACCAACCGGCATAAATGACGCTGCCAGAATCAGCGGCGTAAATAGTTGTGCCTTGGGGAGCCCCGAAATCGACCCCGGCATGCAACCGTGAAGTGCCCAAAATCGGGTGACGGCGATAGCCAAAACCGCTCGTGATGCGACCATTGACCGGAAAGACAAAAATCCCCGTGCCTCGCACCGCACCGCTCGCCGTCGCCACCCGCTCACGAATCAAGGCCGCAATCTCTTCCGAATCGCGTACTAGCTGAGCCTGGGCCGCCTCTAGCGCCGCTTTGTCCGTTTGCAGCCGCCCAATCAGCTGCTGCTGTTGGGTGGCTTCGGCTTCGTACTGCTGCTTTTTCGCTAACAATTCTTGGCGGAGCAAAGAGACTCGAGTTTTTTGCGATTCCACCACGGCGCGCTGATTTTTAATCTCATCGGCCCGCGCCTTTAACTCACCAAGCACGTCACGATCGGCCGCATACACCCGCCGCAGTTGGTAGCGGCGCTCCAAAAATTCATTGAAATTTTCGCTCTGCAGCAAAACCGCCCACCCTTCACCGCCTTGCTGTCGCTGTAAAAACTGCAATCGCCCGACCGCCGCTCGTCGCACTTCTTCGTAGGCCGCTTCAGCCTTGAGCAGATCTTCCTCAAACGCCTTGAGTTCGCGTTCTGCCTTCTCAAGGCGAAATTCCGTGTCGGCAATTTGGTCTTCTGTGGCGACGATGGTGTTTTGCAGCGTGTTGAGATTTTGCTCTGCCTGATTGGTTTGGCGCTCTAGCTGCTCAGTCTGCTGCTGCAGCTCTCGCTGCTTTTGGTCAACGGTTTTCTTTTGCTGCTGCAGCTCTTCGATTGACTGGGCAACGAGTAGCAGCGGGCGATCGCGCGCCTCTACGGGCACTGCGGTCACCATGCCGTAGCACAGGACGATCGCCAGGGCGAGGAGCAGACTACTCACCCACCAGCGCCACCAGCGCAATTGCCGCGTTTGTCGAATTCGAGCCGTCATGCTCACACCACCGCTGCTATCGCCGTCATCCTCAGGGACGTCGCCGACTCGTCAGAATTACCAAAGCCATGGCATTTTAGCCGCAAAAGGGCAATCACGGCACCCTGTGAGGTCCGCTCACGCCACTGCGGCGCTGCCGTTAGTGCTGTCAAAAACAGTTGAAGAAAACTCTAGATGTAGCGTAGATGCGCTCAGAGTTTACTACATCTGGCATCAGTCGCCGATAATTGTGAATAATTGCAAATATTTAGACCGCGTCTTGAGCGTCAGGGGGTTGGCAGCGATCGCATGTTCCCATCACCGTAACTTCATAGCGATCGGGGCGCAGACCTGGCCGCAGCGGCGACTGCGCCACCCCTTGAAACGCCTCCCACGGAATGTCTTCAATGTGGCCGCAGTGATGGCAGCGAAAATGGTGATGCGGAGCCACATTCGCGTCATATCTCACCACCCCTTCTTCTAGCAGCACTTGACGCACTAAGCCCACCTGACGCAGGGCCTGCAGAGAGTTATAGATCGTCGCTTGAGAAGACACTGGCCCAGCCTGGTTGAGTTCCACCAGCAACTGCTCAACTGTGGGATGATCGATCCGGTTGAGCAAGTTTTCGTAAACCGCGAAGCGCTGTGGCGTCACGCGCAGCCCTTGCAGCTTGAGCCGATCAACAATTTCATTCGCAGACAAGGTAGTCATCGCAGTCGCTATCTTCTCGTGAGTCTGTTCTATCCTGACTGATTGCCCAGTGACATTGCCACCCATCGGACTTTTTCCAACATTTGTCGGCCAAATGAGTTGCGACTTTTGTATTTTAGAATTATTCTGACTTAAGAGCCAGTCAATATTAATAGTTATTTAATAAAGGCTGCTCTCACTAAAGACTGTAGTTCTTGAGACACAATGAGGTTTTATGGCTGTTATTGAGCGTGCACCTAGCGTCGTATTCAAAACTCGGGTTCGCGACGAGTCGATTGGCGGCGAAAATCCCTTCCGTTGGCAAGATGTGACCACTGAAGAGATCTTTGGTGGCCAGCGAGTCGTGCTGTTTTCTCTACCGGGGGCGTTCACACCCACCTGTTCTTCTACTCACCTACCTCGTTACGAAGAGCTTTACGACGAGATCAAAGGCCAAGGTGTTGACAAGATTGTCTGCATCTCTGTGAACGATGCATTCGTGATGTTCCAGTGGGGCAAGGCACAGGGCGTCAAGAATGTGTTTTTACTGCCCGATGGTAGCGGTGAATTCACCCGCAAGATGGGCATGTTGGTTGACAAGTCCAACCTCGGCTTCGGCATGCGGTCTTGGCGCTATTCCGCTGTGATCGACGATGGCAAGATCGAAAAAATGTTCATCGAGCCTGATTTCGGCGACAACTGCCCCACCGATCCGTTCGAGGTCTCGGATGCTGACACAATGTTGGCCTACCTAAAGGGTGCGAAGTAATCAGCCCTTTGATCAATTTGAGTCAATTATCGACTTGATCACGCCAGCTAAATCGCTCAAAAGGGAAGACCTCTGCGGTTTTCCCTTTTTGATTACTTTCAAGTTTATCTGTGTTCCTTGAGAGAAACGCAGTTCAGGGGGCAAATCAACAACGCTGCCCACCCAACAATTTTAGGGATCGGTAAACTATATTTATCGGGCTCACGAGTCGCTAGACATCTCGAATGCTGAGATCAAGCGTCATAGAGAAGACAATATTTAGACCGCCACAGATATTTTCTTTGAATCGCCTTTTAACGACAATGGATAAACGGGGGATAATTTCATGGCTTATGACTTTGATTTGTTTGTAATTGGGGCTGGCTCCGGTGGCATCTCTTCGGCTCGCCGAGCCGCTCAGTATGGTGCCAAGGTCGGCATTGCCGAGTCTTGGACGCTCGGCGGCACCTGCGTGAATCGAGGGTGTGTACCGAAGAAGCTCATGATGTATGCCTCCCAATTCCCCGAGCAGTATCACGCGGCCACAGGCTATGGCTGGGACGCGGTGGATGGCAAATTTGACTGGGGCAAGCTCATTAGTGCCGTTGGCAACGAGTTACAGCGCCTGAACGGCATTTATCGCAACATGCTCGACAAGTCGTCCGTGCAGGTTTTTCCCCACTACGCCAGCTTTGTCGATGCTCACACTCTGGAAGTAGGCGGTGAGAAGATCACTGCTGACAAGATCCTCATTGCTGTGGGCGGCACTCCCGCCATGCCACCCATTCCAGGCATTGAACATGCCATCACGTCAGACGATATCTTTCATCTCCCCAAACAGCCCAAGCACGCCGTGATTTTAGGCGGTGGCTACATTGGCTGTGAGTTTGCCTGCATTCTCAATGGTTTGGGCACTCAGGTCACCCAGGTAATTCGGGGAGACAAGATTTTACGCGGCTTTGACGAAGATATTCGCAACGAAATTCAAACTCAGATGATTGCCAATGGCATTCACGTCATGACGCAAACAGAGATCGAAAGCGTCGCCAAAAAGGATGATGGGGTTGATGTGTGTGTGCTGACCAACGATGAGCGGCAGCACATTATTGCCGATGTGGTGAGTTTGGCAGCCTTGGGACGCAAGCCAAATATCGAAAAGCTAGGGCTAGAAAATACTCAGGTTGAGTTAGCTGCTGGCGCGATCGCGGTCGATAAGTACAACACGACAACCGAACCCCATATTTTTGCAGTGGGCGATGTGACGGATAAGGTCAACCTGACCCCCGTGGCCATCTCCGAAGGGCGAGCCTTTGCTGACACCCAGTTTGGCGGCAACTCTCGCACCATGAGCTACGACAATATTCCAACTGCGGTGTTTACCTCGCCCGAAGCTGCCACGGTGGGCCTCACCGAGGCGGAGGCGATCGAGCAATATGGTGAAGCGGTCATCAAAATCTACCGTTCCAAGTTTCGCCCGATGTTCTACACCATGCCCGATATGCAAATCAAAACGCTGATGAAGCTAATTGTGCACAGCGAGAGCGATCGCGTTCTCGGAGCACACATGGTGGGTGACGATGCCGCTGAGATTATCCAAGGTGTGGCGATCGCCATCAAGACTGGAGCCACCAAAGCTGACTTTGATGCTACGGTCGGCATTCACCCCAGCGCTGCTGAAGAGTTTGTCACGATGCGCTAGGCACTGAAGTCAGTGTTGGCTGGACGCTCAAAGCAGAAGACTGGAAAAACAGGGCGTTTAATCCGAAACTTGAACGCCCTGTTTTTGCTATGACAACCCTTGGTCAGGTTGGGATGGTTGTAATCGCCAAACTCATATTTGACTTCAGTGAGGGTTATTGGAGACACCTTGAAGTTGGCTTGGTGACTTGACTTGGAGGGGCAGTTGATTCTGCGCTGCGGCCAACCGCCGCCGCTGCCAAGCCAACGAAGC
>JBCBJQ010000133.1:0-13924 GCA_038523235.1 Cyanobacteria bacterium J06626_4 | reverse complement strand
CTCAAAGGCAGGCCCTATCTGAGATTTGAGGATCTGATTAAAGCTTGAATTGGAAATCGCTTAATTGCACATCACGTGATTAGGGAATGTAGAGGGTGGGGGTAGAGAGTAGAGGGTGCTCAAATAAGAAAAAGCCTCAAAGCAGAAGCGTTTAGTACTCCTGTACTCCTACTAATACCTCTGCTCCTTCGTGCCTTTACCCCCTACTCCCCACCCTCCACTCTCTTTGACTGCATTCACCTGCTGCAAAAACTCTAAGACCTCATCACACCAGTCAATCCAGTCTTGCTCGTAGCGCAGACCTCGGCGCAGGGTCAGGTAACGGTAACGTTCTTGGGCAGTAGGTTGGGCATAGGATTGGTACTGCGCTTCCATTGCTTGATACGCCAGCCTTTGATCTAAATGCATCTGACGGCGACGCTGCAGCTCACGAATGAGCATGTCGTTAGGCATGTGGGCACCGCCCAAAACTTTAACGAGCAAATCTTCACGGATCGGGGTCGGCTCGGTGGGCTCCCCGTACCAGCGATGTAGTTCGGCCCGACCTGAGGCGGTGATGGCGTAGATCTTCTTGTCGGGTTTGCCGTCTTGGGGCGCTAATTCATAAGCTGCCCAGCCTTTTTCCTCCAGCTTGCCCAGTTCGCGGTAAATCTGCTGCTGGCTCGCTTTCCAATAGCAGCTCACGGTTTTCTCAAACTGCTTGCTGATGTCGTAGCCACTTGCCGGATGCTCAGAAAGCACGGTCAAAATCGTATGCGCCAAGGCCATAAATCAACGGGTCAACCAATCGTTTGACATATTCAATAAGTTGAGTATAAGCTCTGGAAGTATAAGCAACAAGTTGAATACCAACTAGTTGTGTAAAACCTTCTGGGCAGATTCCATGATTGCTAAACCCATGTCATCTGTTGGGGGCGAAGCTCCTGATGCCGCTACGACTGAATCGCGATCGCTCCCGTTCCAAGCCTCACGTCGCCTATGGTGGGCACTGCCGATTTGTCTCGCTGCGACCATCGGCACTGGCTATTGGGTGCGATCGCTGGGCGCGGGGAACTCCCCGGCTGAAGTGACCTCAGCGTTGCCGGTTGACGTGACAGTGGCAGAGGCGGTCAACAGCTACACCACTGAGCGCACCTACACCGGCGAATTGGTGGCAGAACGCAGCAGCAATCTGGGCTTTGAGCGCACCGGCAGCGTGGCCACCTTACTGGTGGATGAGGGCGATCGCGTAGAAGCTGGTCAGCCCTTAGCCCGGCTCGATACGCGGGCGCTGATCGCCCAGCGAGAACAGGTCGAAGCGCAGCGCCAGACGGCCCTAGCTCAACTGCGCGAACTGCAGGCCGGCCCCCGGTCCGAAGATATCGCAACGGCAGCAGCGGCAGTGGCTGAAATCGAACAGGAGTTGGCTTTGGCGCGGCTGCAGCGCGATCGCCGCGCCGACCTCTATGCCCAGGGAGCTGTTTCACTCGAAGAATTTGATCAGGAAAGCTTTCGCACCGGCGCGTTAGAAAATCGCCTGGCCCAAGCCCAGAATCAGCTAGCGGAACTGGAAGCCGGTACCCGCATTGAACAGCTGGACGCCCAGGCCGCGCGGGTCAGCCAGCTAGAGGGCAGTCTGGGTCAGATTGATGTAGAGCTGGATAAAAGCGTGCTAATTGCCCCGTTTGAGGGCGAGGTCAACAGCCGCCTCGTAGACGAAGGCACCATCATTAATCCGGGGCAAACCGTACTGGAACTTGTCGCCGCAGGACCGCGCGAAGTTCGCATTGGGGTGCCTCCCGCTGTCGCCGACCGGCTGCGGATCGGCAGCGAACAGCAAATCACCGTCGGCGATCGCACCACAACAGCAACCCTGACGGCCATGTTGCCCCAGTTAGATGCCACCAGTCGTACGGTGACGGCCATTCTGCAGGTGCCCAGCAGCGACTCGACCCTCGGCCAAACGGTGCGACTAGTGATTGCAGAAACCCAACCAGCTGAGGGCATCTGGCTACCCACCTCAGCTCTGGTGCCTGGCGAGCGGGGTCTGTGGTCGGTCTATGTGTTGACAGAGCCAGAGTCCGCAGCCGAATTAACTCGCGACGGTGCCCCAGAAACCTACGTGGTGGGCCGACGCGAGGTGACGGTGGTGCACACTGACGGCGATCGCAGTTTAGTACAGGGCACGTTGCAGGCCGGGGAGCAGGCGATCGCCGCTGGCACCCACCGCATCGTGCCCGGTGAACGGGTTCAACCAACCAGCCCGTAGTCGAGAGTCTGCCCCGGAAACTGGATGGTCACGCCAGTTCTCAAGGGTTCTGCGCTGAATCCCCATCCTGTATAACAACAACTTTCTGTCAGGTTTTGGCAGTACCAACCCCCCGCGATCTGCATTAAAGGATTGTTGGAAACTGTTTCTTCCCTGCCCCCTCTCCCCTGCCCTCCAGCCAATTAAAAGCGCCCTGACTCGGTCTTCCGCTGCCATATTGTTGAGCCATCCCCAACTATGCTGAATCTCTTTTACCGCAATCGACAGCTGCTGGTGTTAACGCTGGCCCTAGTAGTCGTCTGGGGCGTTTCCGCGCTGCTCAGCCTGCCACGTATGGAAGATCCCCAAATCACCCAGCGCAATGCTCAGATTGTCACCTTTTTGCCCGGTGCCACCCCCGAGCGCGTGGAATCGTTGGTGACTCAGCCGCTGGAAGATCAGCTGTTTGAATTAGAGGCGATCGATACGCTGGAATCCAGCTCTAGTTCTGGCGTTTCCGTCATCGCCATTCAGCTGAAAGACAGCATCCGAGACGTCGAGCCGGTATGGGCTGAAGTGCGATCGCAGATTGATGATGCCGTGCCCGACCTGCCAGCCGAGGCGTCTGATTCGCAATATCGCGATAGCGACGTGACCGCCAGCGCCCTGATTGTCGGCCTCACCTGGGAACTCCCCAGCCCGCCCAACTACATCATTTTGGGACGCTTAGCCGCAGGGTTAGAAGATACGCTGCGATCGCTCCCCGGCAGCAACAAAGTAGAGCGATTTGGCAGTCTGGACGAAGAGATTCAGGTGGAAGTGACGGCGAGCGAGCTGGCACGCTTGGGACTCACCGCCCAGTCGCTCTCCCAGCAGATTGCCGCCAGTGACGCCAAAGTTGCCGCCGGGCAGCTCACCAGCGATCGCGACGAGCTGCTGCTCGAAGTCGATAGCGCGCTAGAGTCATTAGACCGCATTCGCACCATCCCGATTCAAGTGGGGCAGGCTGGGGCCACGGCGCAGTTGGGGCAAATCGCCCAGGTCAGCCAGGGGGTGGAAGATCCGGCCCCGACTCTGGCGGTGGTGAGTGGCCATCCGGCGGTTGTCATCTCGGCGACGGTGGAATCGGACTACCGGGTTGATCTCTGGGCACAGGACGCGCGGGCCGTCTTGGCGGAGTTTGAGGCGACCCTGTCGGATGGCCTCGGGGTGCATGTGGTGCTGGATCAAAGCCAGTATGTACAGCAGCGGCTCAATGGCGTCGTCAGCAATCTGATCGTCGGGTCACTGTTGGTGTTTGCCCTGTCGCTGCTGGTTTTGGGCGGCAAGTCGGCGCTGCTGGTGGGCCTCGCCCTACCGCTCACTACGTTGATGGTGTTTGGCTGGATGCGGGTGCTCGGCGTGCCGCTGCATCAAATGTCGGTAACCGGCATCATTATTGCCCTGGGGCTGTTGATTGATAATGCGATCGTCGTCGTGGATGAAGTGCAGGGTCGCCTGCGCTCAGGGCGATCGCCCGCCGCTGCCGTAGGCGAAACCGTGGGCCATCTGTGGGTGCCGCTGCTAGCCTCGACCCTAACGACGGTGCTGGCCTTTGTGCCCATTGCCACCTCCTCGGGGGGCACAGGTGAGTTTATTGGCACTATTGGCCTGACGGTGATTTTGGCGCTGATTAGCTCCCTCTTTTTATCGCTCACGGTGATTACTGCCCTGGCTGGTCGGCTGCATCATTGGCAGCCCGGCGGTTGGCAGGCCGACTGGTGGCTACATGGCTTTTCTAACGCGGCGTTAGCTCGAGGGTATCGTGGCAGTCTGCGCCGCGCCTTTCGCCGACCGTGGCTGGGAGTGGCGCTGACGTTAGTGCTGCCCGTCATCGGCTTTGCTGTCTTTGGCACGCTGGAGCAACAGTTTTTCCCGCCGACCAACCGCGATCAGTTTCAAATTGAAGTGCAGCTGTCGAATCAAAGCGCGATCGCCCAAACCGAGTCGGTCGTATTGACAGCGCGTGATCGCCTGCAGCAGCATCCCCAAGTTGAAGACATTCACTGGTTTATCGGCGAAAGCGCCCCCGCCTTTTTTTACAACGTGATTAGCGGTCGCGAAAATGCCCCCTACTACGCCCAGGGCATTGTGCAGCTCACCGGCACCGATCGCCTGCGCGAGACCATTCAAGACCTGCAGACTGAGTTAGATGCGGCCTTTCCCGAGGCGCAGATTTTAGTCAAACAGCTAGAGCAAGGTCCCCCTTTTGATGCCCCCATTGAGCTAGAGATTTTTGGCTCCGACCTAGGCGAACTGCGGGAAATTGGCAATGATTTGCGCTATCGGCTATCACAGTTTGCGCCGGTCACCCACACCAGCGCCAGCCTCACCGAAGCCCTGCCGAAGCTGGCCTTGCAGGTGGATGAAACGCAGGCCCGCCAGGCTGGCTTTGATAATCAAGCGATCGCCCAGCAGTTGCAGACGACGCTGGATGGTGCAGTGGGCGGCTCCATTTTGGATGATACCGAAACCCTACCGGTGCGCGTGCGCGTGGCCAATGCCCAACGTGACGACCTGGAGCAAATCACCGCGCTCGATTTGGTGAACCCGGATCATGGGGGCACGGTGCCCTTGACCGCGCTGGCCACGGTCACCCTAGAACCCGATCTCGCCACCATCACCCGGCGTCAGGGACAGCGGATCAATACCGTGCGGGCCTTTTTGACTGCAGGCGCGGTGCCCGATACGGTGCTGACGCAATTTCAACAGCAGCTACGCGACGACGACTGGCAGTTGCCGCCGGGCTATCGTCTGGCCTATGGCGGCGAAGCTGATGCGCGGGGCAGCGCTGTCGCCAATCTGCTGGCCGTGGTGGGCGTACTCACGATTTTGATGACGGCGACGCTGGTGCTGTCATTTAATTCCTTTGGGTTGGCGGCGCTATTGGGCTCTGTGGCGCTGTTGGCGGTGGGGCTGGCAGCCCTGGCCCTCAAGCTGTTTGGGTCACTGTTTGGGTTCACCGCAATTCTCGGCACGTTGGGCTTGATTGGTTTGGCCATCAACGATTCCATTGTGGTGCTGGCCGCCCTGCGCGAAGATCCGGCGGCGCGACGCGGCGATGCAGCCGCCACGGAAGCCGTGGTGATGCACGCCACCCGTCACGTGGTCGCCACCACACTAACCACTATCACCGGGTTCATTCCCCTCCTGATGGATCGCACTGGCTTTTGGCCACCGTTGGCGATCGCGATCGCGGGCGGCCTCGGCGGTGCGACGCTGCTGGCGCTCTATTACATTCCGGCCATGAACATCATCATCAGCCGGTCGGGTAAAGGGCAGGCGACAGAAGAAGTACCGACGACGGCAGAGATCGACTCAACCGCTGCCGCACCTATCCACTGAAGCGCGATCCGGGGCGATCGGGAGATGCTACTCGCTAAAAGTCGCGAACAGTTTAGAAAAGTAGAGGGGTTATCATGTTTCTAACCATTTGCTTTTCCTCGAACCGATTAGTGTCAGAGAACGATACCAGTGTTAGATCGATGAAGCCTTTCCAGAACGGTTGGCGTGATGCCAAAGAAAATTCGCGAGCTTAAACAGCAACTCCGTAAGGCTGGATTTAACGTGCTGCCTGGCAAAGGTAGTCACACGAACTGGGTACATCCGCTTTATCAAGGCAAGATAACTGTTTCTGGAAAAGATGGAGCAGATGCTAAGCCTTATCAAGAAAAAGAAGTTTCAAGCGCCATTCGACAGGTAGAGGAAGCCCAAGATGAATAAGCTGAAGTATCAAATGGTCATTCAATGGTCGGAGGAAGATAGTTGCTTTCTGGTCGGGTTTCCTGATTTTCCGGGCCAGACATGGCGCACTCACGGCGAAACTTATGAAGAGGCCGTCAGCAATGGCACTGAGACCCTTGAATCTCTAGTCATGGCCTATGAAGCGACTGGCGATCGCTTGCCCCAACCCACGACTGTCTGTACTGCTGCATAACGTTTTAGCTCAATGCACTAAACGCCTTTTTGGAACCTTGGAAGTGATTGCTCAGGAATCTGCGCTTAAGTAACATCCCATCCCATTTTTGGAAACGTTTTCTGTAGGGGTTTGGCAGTGCCAAATCCCTATGATGGCGGCGTTATTTTCAAGTAGCTCCCTAAACGAGACGAGATCGTCATCAATGTGCTGTCGAATATCTTGAGAAGAATACGGACTAATCTGATGGGTAGTTGAAAGGCTGGACCCGCTGGAGATTCGAGTCGGTGAGTGCCCCCTTGATCAAAAAGATGCGGGCGGCTAACGGCGTTCTTTTCTGGCGATGATGTTAACCGGAGTTGTCGATGAGTGAGGCCATGATGACCATCCGTTCAGCTTTTTTAGTCCTCGTCTAAGGCGGGAAAAGCTTCTTCAATTGTCCAGAGAATGCTTTTGTTAGCCATAAACCAGCTGCGCGTTTCGGGCGTCAGGTCATCCCACACTAAATCGAGATCCACATGGGGCGATTCATACTGATATTTGTGGCCGAGCGATCGCAAATTTTCCGCCACGCCCGCCGGAATATCAAATTCTAACCAGTCCACTTCTAGCGCGATCCGCGAGACCCCACCCCGAGGATCGTAGATGAGCTGTGATACTCGCACGAGATCAGCAAAGTGGGTGGGTTTGAGACCCGTGACCTGTTGAATTTCTCGCACCCGTTCTTGATTGCCGTGAATATTCATGATGCTGCCGGGATTTTGTTTGATGATGAGTTTGATATCTGCCAGGGCGGCTTATGGTTAGCTCGCAGCGCGGTAATTTTTGACCCGCTGATCAGCCCCCACCCCTAAAATTTTGGCTAACCAAGGCGGCGGCGACGTGGCGATCGCCCGTTGCAAATCAGCCAAGATTTCCCTGATTTCTCCCCCCTGCTCTACCTTCATGGGATAAATATTGGCCTGCACCACCTTGGCAGCAGCCGGGCCACCAATCGACATGACATACAGCAGCGGACAATCTTTGATTAAAGCCACACGAAATTCGTTCTTACTGTCACTCAAATCAGCGTCCAAAGCCGAACGCACATCAATTAGCTTGAGCTCATCCACAGACAGTTGATAAATCAAATATCGGTGGCAAGAGCCAAAATGACCGTCTAATATTTCTTGCGTATTCGAGGCCACCGCAATTCTCAGTGAATTGGGCATATCACCTTCTTGAAAAGGCTCGATGGGCAGAGGATGTTCGCATTCCTCCTGTTCGCCCCACAAAATCCGCACCGCTTCTTTGAAAGCTAAAATATCGGCGTTATCGGCTTCCTCCCCTTCCCATTCACCTTCATCGACTTCGTAAATATTGCCAAACGATCGCTTGAGCTGAGTCACCGTCAATTGACCCAGCGCTTCCTCGGTCAGCTCACCCTCAATATTGGTTTGCAACGCTTCAATAAGCTCCCTGACCGAAGTGTCCGGCAGGGCTCTCGCGGCGAGGGCAATTCTAATCGCAACTTCATCAGAAATGGGTTGAGTCGTCATGGCTTAGTTCTGCGGTGAGGGTTGAAACAAGCGGCAGCCAATAGGCGTCCCCACGCAGCAGCCTAACCAAAATCCTGTCATCAACGGTCAAGGATCAGGGGCAGCACTGCACTGATTGATTGGGGGGCTCTAACCCCCGCAAAAAGATTCAGGTGGGTGGGCGATCGCACTATTTTCTGGCAGCAATCCAGGCAATCTTCTGCGCCAGGGCTCAAACCCTGATTGTCTAGTTGTCTGCCAAAAACTGTCCGAATAATTGCTCGACTACTAGAGCAAGAAAGAACCCAACACACTCTCCCTTTAATTATCCAAGATTCGAGAGAGATTTTGTATGATTTGATGCCAAACGGGCCTTTGATTACATTGTCTTAATGGCGTGAATTCTTTTTTTATTTAAACGTGTTTAAACGTGAAAGAAAGCTCGTCTTGGTAAAGCCCTGTAAACAAACACGGATCTTTGCCCCGTTAGGCATGATCACCGAAATCGTCATCTTTGCCACAAAAGTTACCCAGCGACGAACTTCCTGATTAGTTAGTCGGTCAGGTCAAGAGTAGGCCACCGGTATGCCTGCGCCAGACAAAATTGATTACCCCTGGCGCAACTGCCTGACCTCCTCATTCGCCTGGAGCTGGGCCAAGATGTCCGCATTCTGCGCCTCAATTTGTTTTAACTCAGCCAGCTTTTGCGAGACGAGGGAACTCGGTGATGAGAGAAACTCTTTCGTGACATGTCCTGATTCGTATTCAATATCGATGATTTCTAGGGTTTTGCGGTATTCGGCTACGAGCTGATTCAGAGCTTCGATGTTGGATTCCATCAGCCCGCCCGCCGCCTGCAGCGTTTGGATACGAGAGGCATAAGCCGTGGGGTCTGCTTTCATCATGCGCTCATAGAGACTTGTGAGCCGGTGAAACTGCTCCTCAGCCGTCGCTAACTCCTGCTCCAATTTGGCCAGCTTTTGGGTCAGCGTCGTCTTCTCCTCTAGCAGGGCTCGGCTTTGCCGAATAGCCCGTTGTTGCGCAGGCGATATTTTCACTTGCTTCGAGGTCAAATAGGCTTTGCCCACAAAGACGCTACCCGCGATCGCCGCGATAAAGATCGGAATACCGAGGAATGTCGGCAGCAGCTGGCCAATTACGAGCCCAGCGAAGACCACAGCCCCTCCCAGCATGATGGCCGTGCCCAATCCCGTCTTGGGACTCGCAACAAAGTGATCGCGACCAGTCGTTTTGTTTTGCACCCGCAATATTCGGACAACATTGCCGGTAGCGTCAGCTTGAAAGATAATCGCGACTTGGTCATTCAGCCTGACACCCAGCCGGTCATCCTGTCCCGGAATCGAGAACTCCAGCGGGTACAGCCGTCCGCCGGGCTGTAGGATTCTGAACTCATATTCATACCGGTAGTAGCCACGCTGGTTTTGGGTCTGTCGCTGTACCGTTATCTGCTTGGCAGATTGCTGGGAGATCTGGCCAAATCGCACGCCATATTGACATTTGCATCGAGGGCAAGTGCCGAGAAAGTTACCGGCAGCATCGATTTCACCTAAGAGCCGCTGATCTTTCGGACAAATGACGGTTTTATCCATGACTTGCCTCTCGCTTGTCGATTGCCTGCAACACCTGCTTAACCTGATAGGGCTTTGCTTTGCCGAGTCGTTCTCAAGGATTGACCCGTGGGTCACCCTGCAGGGCGTTTGATTTAGATCGCTTCCCTGAGCCGAGCCGTGAATGCCAAGATAATACTCAACAGACCCGATACAATTCATTGAAGCTCACCTCAGTAGGGGATTGTCGAATTTTTCTAACTTTTTTTGATGTTGAAGGCGAGTCTTGCCGAAGGCATTGACGGCCAGCAAATAAAGGTTGGTCATTGAACATCGCTTCATGAAGGGGGTGTGTTAAATCGAGGGTGCGATCGCCTTTGCATTACTCACCCTGATGTCAAGTTTGCTACCGCTAGCCATTAGGAACGATCGCTGGCTGAGGGTATAAAAAATACGAGATTTAACCACAACTGGGGGCAATTTCTCTTAAGCTTTTTGAGAAAGTGTTTTGAAGGAAGCCTTGATGCCCCAGTTCAGTCAGATGCCTCAGTTCAGCCAGTTGAGTCAAACGGGAATTTCTGCTGGAGTGGCGATCGCGCTCATCGCCCCCACTTTTTTAACCATCAGTCCGGTGCAGGCTCAAGAAGCCGATGCATTAGCAGCCCTGCCCCGCGACCCTGATTTGGTAGTGGAATGCGACCTACTGATTGTGGGGGGTGGTCTCTCCGGGACAGCAGCAGCCTATCAAAGCCTCAAAGCCGGACATACCGTTTGCCTCACTGAACTGACCGACTGGGTAGGCGGACAGATTTCCTCTCAGGGGACGACGGCCCTCGACGAATCGCGCCGCCAGCGCGAACTACTGTTTTATTCCGCAGGGTATCGCGAGCTGCGGAGCCGGGTAGAAGAAAAGTACGGCGAGCTTGATCCGGGCGGCTGTTGGGTTAGCGCTACCTGCTTTTTACCCTACGATGCCCACGCCATCTTGTTTAACATGCTGGAAGATGCCGCTGACGACGGCGACGGCGAGCTGAAGTGGTTTCCCTTTACGGTGCCGAAGGATTTGACCCTCAACGCTGCCGGTAATCAAATCGACAGCCTGATTGGCATTCAACATAGCCCGCAGCCCGATACGCCGCCGCTCAACACGGAGCCGCTGTCGGCCACTATTCAAGACGCCTACGAGTACGAAGATTCGGCCCGGCTGGCCAAGACCATCATTCAGTTTGTGCCGCCCGCCGATGCGCCCGCTGGCCCCGCTCCGTGGTACGTGATTGAAGCCACTGAAACCAGTGAACTCATTGCCTTGGCCGATGTGCCCTATCGCTTGGGCCTCGACCCCAAGTCACACCTCAACCCGTCATCACCGGTGGAGACCAACGACCCCTACTGCACCCAGGGCTTCACCTACACCTTTGCGATGGAAAAGACCGAATCACCGCAACCGCAGCTGATTCCGGGCTATTACCTGCAGTACGAGCCCTACTTTAGCTGGGAGCAAACCCGCGACTACAACGCGCAAGACTATTACGACTATGTGTTTACCTATCGCCGCATCTGGAACGCCGACCCCGTCAGCGAAGATCGGATTGCGGGCGTACCCCGACCGCGACCAGGCGATATCTCGATGCAAAACTGGACGTGGGGTAACGACTACCGTCCGGGCAACGCCGTCGATAACCTGATCTACACCCACGACCAACTCGAAGCCCAGGGCCAGTTGGCCCCCGGCGGCTGGCTGGGCGGCCTGCGGCAGGAAACCCTGCGCCGCGGCGAAGAAAATGCGTTCAGCTTTTATTACTGGTTTTTGATTGGCACCACCGACTCGCAGTTAGATGACAGCCTTAAGGAACCGACACCCAACAGCCGCTTGCTGACGGGCTATGACGCGCCGATGGGCACGGCCCACGGCCTGTCGAAGTTTCCCTACATTCGCGAGGCACGACGCATTGTCGGACGGCCTTCCTGGGGCTACGACGATGGCTTCGAAATCAACGAGGTCGATTTCACCTGGATTGATTTTAGCGACCCGTTCTATATCGAAAACCTCGACCCGGCCACCTACGAAGCGCTGCGGGTTGAGGTAGCTGGTCAGGCGGCGATTGATGCCTTGGTGAACGAAACGCCCGCCGGGGAGATTCCCCAGCGGCGGCGATCGCGCATCTATCCCGACTCAATTGGCATTGCCCAGTATGCGATCGACTTCCACCCCTGCATGTTAGAGAGCCCGCCCGAAGCCCCTGGCAATATTGAACGACCGGGGGTGCGGCAGGCCCACGGGCAGGCCTATCCAACCCAGATTCCGCTGCGGGCATTGATTCCGCAAAAGCTCGACAACCTGCTGGTCACGGGCAAGGGGCTAGCGATGAGCACGATCGCGGCAGCGGCCTATCGCGTCCATTCCTATGAGTGGTCGGTGGGCGTCGGGGCGGCAATGACCATCGACTTTGCCCTGCGCCATGAGGTGATGCCTTATCAGCTGGTCGAGAGCATGCCGACCCTAGACCCGCTGATGTATGAGCTGCGACGCGAAATCGAACTGAGCGGCAACCCCACCCAGTTTCCCAATACGTCAATTTTCAACGAAGATTGGGAAGATTGGCGTCCCTGGTAAGTCTGTTTTGACGACGTTCCTGTTCGATTTTGATGGCACGATCGCTGATAGTTTGGCGGCGATCGTGGCCATCACCAATGAGTTAGCCCCGGAGTTTGGCTATCGACCCACGCCCCTGGCCGAGGTGGAAGCGCTGAAGGGGCTGAGCGCGCGTCAGCTGATTCGCTATTCGGGCATTCCACTGCTCAAAATTCCGGCACTGCTGCGGCGACTGCGAGCCGAGCTACGCCGCCAAAGCGAACAGATTCCTGCCTGTGCCGGCATGCCGGCGATGATTCAAGATCTGCACCAGCGCGACTGTGCCTTAGCGGTGGTGACGTCTAACACGCCGGAGGTGGTGTGGGCTTTTTTGGCAGCGCAGGGGCTCGATCACTGCTTTCTCAGCGTGGATGGCGGCGGCACGCTGTTTCGCAAGGGCAAGCTGATTGTGAAATGTTTGGAGCGGCATCAGTTTGACCTGACGGCGACGGTGTATGTGGGGGACGAGGTGCGTGATATTGAGGCGGCGCGGTTTGCAGGCATTCGGGCGGTGGCAGTGACCTGGGGGTTTAACAGCCGCGAGGCACTGGCAGCGGCGGCACCGGATTGGCTAATCGATCACCCTGAGGCGTTGGAGGCGATCGCGCTACGCCCCTTTCCCTAGCATGACTGGTATGTTAGTTTACTGCGAATTTTCCCGTCGGCGCTTTACGTAAATGACACTACGTAGCGTACTCGCCACTGGATGCCATCAAACAATTGCTGTCAGCCGCAAAACGATGCCTGCAAATGACGGAACAATTTTCGAGTACGACACAGGTCGCCCAAGAATCCCACGGCAATTATGCGATGGTAGTCAGAGATCGTCCATCGTACAAGGGACGCAGCCACAACAGCCTTCCTCTTTGATCTACATCTCTATCGCAAAGGTACATACAGTAAGACCATCCTAAGCTTTTTCTAAGTCGGAGATGAATCAATATCGTTGACAAATAAACCTAGCAGAGTGCCTTTCTTAAATCCAGAATTTTTGTGACCTAGATCTTTCCTAATTGCAAGTAGCATATCCTCGTAGACGAATAATATGCTTTGAGGGTTGGAGCCACCTCCAGCAGAAAGCCGAAATTTACGCCATGCTTTTATAACGTCATCAGATCCCCAAACTGTTATTTTTTCGGTGAATTCTGCCATGAATTTCATTAGTTCACTTTCGCTCATTGGCTCCAAACCAAGCTTTTGAGCAAAAACAAATCTCATCAAGACAGATATAAGCTCCTCATAAATTGGAATCTTCTTAGCTCTAATCTCCTGGATGATTGCGGCTTTACTTTCAAGATATCTTGAAACAACAAGAGATATCAAAGACACTGATATAGAAGCTGACGCTGCAATGACTGCCACAGCAATATCGGATTCAAGGGATAATACGACAGAGACAATAGCTGTGATTGCTTTGTAAATTAGCCAAGCGATAAAACATATAGAAGCAAAAGCTAAAACAAGTTGTAGCGCCGAATAAAGCTTCGAATTCATTTTTTTATATGGTGAACAATGTAGTTTCTTTTGGGGAGAATTTAATGGCTGATTCAGCCATGCTCTTCACCTTGTGATCGCCCCGCAGCCAGCTATTCTGGCTCAATATCTCCAGCTTCGCGCTTCAACAGGTAGTCCAAAATGCGATCATGACGCTCGCTGGCAGCCGCTAAACTGTCAACCCGCTGACTCATAGTCCGAATGTCTGCTGCATTGCGTCGGATGTCTTGAGTTAACGCCTCAATATCTGCCGCATTTCTTTCAGTAACAGACACCACCCGGCTTAAAGTCTCTTGGGTAGAGTCAACGACTGCTAGCATCCGGTCAAAATCAGCAGCATTCCGTCTGGCCAAAGAGGCGGTTTGAATGAACAATTCACCAGAACTGCTCATCAGATTTTCTAGACGACTGAGGCGTCGCTCGATGTCGTTACTGGGCTGGGCATTGGTCATAGAGCGACCTCAAGAGGCTCAAAGCAAGCCAACAAAATTAGCAATACAGATATATTAGCCGCTGCAGATGAGCGATCGC
>JBCBJQ010000132.1:0-14119 GCA_038523235.1 Cyanobacteria bacterium J06626_4 | reverse complement strand
TATTTATGGCTGTTTATCACTAGCTGTAAATGCCCTACCGTGGCAACTCTCCACGATATTTATGTAAAAGAGTTTTCACTCAATCATCGGCAAGCAATTCTTAATCTTGAATTCAAAAAAATTGCAAAATCTCTACGAGCAAAGCTGGCTTGGAATAATTTCTTCTATCGAATTCTTTTAAGCTTTCTGCAGACTGCCTTTGTCTGTACTAAGCAAGAGCAAGAGAGACTGCGGTCAATAACAGGTCATGGCTTGCAACAAAAGATAAAAAATATCCCTCATTTTGTAGAGCAAAGAGAAAAGAAAATCGATCCACACGCAGCTCGAAAATCTCTAAAGCTAGACAATTATAAAGTTGTGACCTTGCTAGGATGGATTCACAAGCGTAAAGGCCATGACATTGCTGTCGAAGCACTTGGAATGTTGCCGGAACACTTTATAATGATATTCGCCGGTAAGTTTAATGAACGCTCAATTGGTTTTGCCGATGGGCTGGTTAAACGGGCGGAACAATTGGGTGTTTCAGATAGACTGCGCATTACAGGATACTTATCTGAAGGTGAACTAGAACAATACCTATTTGCCACAGATATTGCCTTATGTCCATTCAGAAACTGCTCTGCTTCGGGATCACTGTCTACATGGATTTCTGTACAACATCCTCGGATTTTGGCGACAGATCTACCGCAGATTCAGGAATACAACTCTATTTCTCCTAACTCACTCAAACTGCTTGAATCGCTTAGTCCTAAGGCGATTGTGGAATCAGTGATTGAGTTGGAAAATAGTTCTTCAGTTGATCAGGTTTTTGCGGTAGAAATGCTCCAAAAAAAACTAGAAATGTCCATCATCTTTGATGAGCATTTAAGGCTCTACAGCATTTCCTTGCCGGGTGAGAGACAGTCGCTGACCTAAGAATAGGGACTTCAGGCTGTTTTTTAGACCTCACTAGCTTCAGGAACGCTGTATGACCGATTAGTGCATACCTGAATCCATCAATCTAGTGACGTTACTCATGAGAGTTAGTATTGCGCCAAGGTTAGCAGGCATCAATCCTTATCAAGATCAGCTCATTAGTCATCTGTCAAACTTATCTGCAAATATTCAAAGCGTTGAATGGTATAAAGCTTTTTTGCCGAGTGCTGTATCGGACTGGCAACCTGATGTCGTTCATTTACATTGGATTCATCAATACTTTGATACTCCTAGTAGGCTCAAATCTGTTGTTAGGTTCAGTAAGTTTGTTGCGGGACTATTCATTCTCCGATTTCAGAGAAAAAAGATAGTCTGGACAGCTCATAATCTTAAAAGCCACGATAGCAAGCATCCTGTTCTTGATGACCTTTCTACCCAGATAGTTGTCAAAACATCCAATGCTGTCATTGCCCATTCGGAAGCAGCTAAGCGAGAAATCATTGACAAGTATGGCGTTAAATGCCCCGGCAAAATCTTTGTCATTCCCCACGCCAACTACATTGACCAATACCCCAGGGCCTTTACTCAGAGTCAAGCTCGGGAACAATTAGAAATTTCTCACTCAAGTTTTGTATTTCTGTTCTTTGGTTTGATCCGGGCTTATAAAGGCGTCCCTGAAATACTTGTTGCTTTTGACCAACTGCCTAAAGACCAAAATATTCACCTGATTATCGCTGGCGCTGCCAAGGATAGCGATCTGATCGCCGAAATTGAGCAGCACATTAAAGCCGATTCTCGCATTAAGCTAGAAGCCCGTTTTATTCCCGATGATGAAGTACAGGTTTATATGAATGCTAGCGATATCGTGCTGCTACCCTACCGCCAGTTTTTGACTTCTGGCGCTGTCCTGCTTGCCATGTCCTTCGCAAAAGCTTGTATTGCTCCTGACCAAGGCTGCATTCCGGAGGTATTAGATGATCAAGGCGCTTTTTTGTACGACCCAGATCGGCCCAACGGTCTCTTAGACGCGATGCAAGCTGCCCTGGCCCAAAAGGAGCCCATCACCCAAATGGGTCAGCACAATTACACCAAGGCACAGGAATGGAGTTGGGAATTTGTCGCCCAGAAAAACTTAGACGTCTATGAAAACTGTTTGCGTTGGGGGAAGCCATGACTCAGCCTTTCGTTTCGATCATTATTCCGGTCTACAACGATCGCGATCGCCTCACCCTCTGTCTAGAAGCCCTAGAGCACCAGACTTACCCCAAAGATCAATACGAAGTCATTGTCATCGACAATAACTCAGCTCATCCCCTAGATGACCTGGTCAACAAATATGAGCAAGTGCGCCTCACCTCAGAGAGCCAACCGGGTTCTTACGCGGCCCGCAATCGGGGACTACAGACTGCCCGTGGCCAACTCTTGGGCTTCACTGACTCCGACTGCATCCCTGCCCAAGACTGGATCGAAAAGGGCGTTGCTCGCTTTCTAGCGACTGAAAACTGCGGCCTCGTCGCGGGTAAAATTCAGCTCTTCTTTCAACAACAAAACCGCCCCACCGTCGTCGAACTTTTCGATAGTCGCAACTTCTTGCAGCAGCACCGCTATATTGCCGAAGACCATTACGGAGCGACTGCCAATCTCTTCACCTCCAGAGCGATCTTTGAGGCCGTTGGCCCCTTCAACGCTCAGCTCAAATCCGGCGGCGATCGCGAATGGGGTCAGCGAGTCTACGCGGCGGGCTATCGGCAGATCTACGCCGACGATGTTGGCATTGCCCATCCGGCCCGCCACTCTTGGCCTGAAATCGCCAAAAAAATTAGCCGCGTTATCGAAGGCCGCTACAAAATTGACGCTCGACAATCTGAGCCCATCAGCATCTTTATCAAACGCATCGCCTGGCAAACTAGACCCCCCATTCGAGACATCGGTCGCGTATTTTCCGACGAGGAAATTACCAGCTTGGATCACCGGATTGGGCTGAGCTTGGTCTTTATTGCCATTCGTTATCTCAGCCTTTGGAAAGAAGTTCAGCTCTATTTTCAAGCCCGGCTCGTTTAATGAGTTCTTTAGGCAACCATTCATGACTCTCTCTGATCCATCCACTGATTTCTTCCCAACATTGCCTCTCGTGAGTGTGGTCGTCCCTACCTTTAATCGGGCCGATGTCTTGCTACGCACTCTGCAGAGTGTATTAGGTCAAACGCTCTCTGAGATTGAGCTGATTGTGGTGGATGATGGCTCCACCGATAACACCGCCGAAGTTGTGGCAAACATCAATGATCCTCGCCTGCGGTTCGTGCCTTTAGGGCAAAACCGGGGCGGCAACTATGCGCGAAATCAGGGCATTCAAGCCTCCCGCGCAGACTTTGTGGCGTTCTTAGATAGCGATGATGAATGGCTACCACAAAAGCTGGAAAAGCAGCTTGCCCTCATTAATCAAGACCGCAGCATTTCAGTGGTTTATTGCCAATATGATGAGCATCAAGAAACATATGGACAGCAAACACTCAATCCGGCCCCCTACGAAGGTGACGTCTTTCGACCGCTGCTCAATGGCTGGTGCCCGGCTCTATCGACCTTTTTAATCAGACGTGACGCTCTGCAAGCGATCGAGGGCTTTGATGAAAGCTTACCAAGCTTCCAAGACTACGATCTATTTCTCCGGTTGGCGCAAGCAGGCAACAAGTTTGCGGCTGTGCAAACGCCCCTAGTGACCAAATACGTTCATAATAGTCATCAAGTTAGCGGCAATTGGCAGGCTAAAAAGCAAGGGCTAGAGCTGTTTCAAGCCCGTTGGGGCGCCACCATGAAAGCTCGCGTAGGGGAACAAACTTATCAGCGCTGGGTCGCTAAACATATGGCGTTTGTTAAGCTCAGGCAGCTGCAGGCACAAATGAACAGCCATCAGCGACTAGCGGCTTTGGGGTGCTGGTTAGACATGATTGAATTTTTGCCTTGGTCCAGAAAAACCATGGTTAAAGGCTTAGCCTTTTGCCTCTTGGGTAGTAATGGCTATGGCAAAGTCACCAACTGGCAGAAAGGATTGGCGAAGTGAAAACTGCCTTAAATTAAATTTTTTGGGTTAGGGGTATCTACATCTCTTCTCTCTTCTAGCGCTACAGCTTATACACATATCTGTAAGACCGCAAAATGCTGCATTGGCCCCCCTTTATCCCCCCAATTCTGGGAGACGGAGTTCACAGTCCCCCAGAATTGGGGGATGTCGGGGGCTAGATTTCTGGCAATGATCAATCAGAAACTTCTGTATAAGCGGCAGCTCTTCTACCGCCAGGGTGCATCCCCGATTTGTAAATCTATCAACGCGTTTAGAGCGGGTATCTTACCCGCCAGCAGACCGAGAAAACAAAAGTGGGATCACTTTACCGTCATCGGGTGAGCACTGCCGAACAGCCTTAGTTCAATGACATTTGTCTTTAACCCTTGCTCTCTTCTACAGAAGGCTTCGTCAGGTTTCTGCTATGAAATTTTCCCTGCTTTTAGCGACCCTGCATCGTACTGCTGAGATTAGTTACTTTCTCAAGTCCCTGGATGCCCAGACCTATCGAGATTTTGAATTAATCGTGATTGACCAAAATCTCGACGATCGCTTAGTCGATATCCTGGCTCCTTATCAAGGCAAATTTCCCATTAACCATCTGCGTTCAGCCAAAGGACTCTCGTTAGCCCGGAATGTTGGCATTCAGCAGATTTCCGGTAGCCTCGTGGCCTTTCCCGACGATGACTGTGCCTATCCCCCCGACCTGCTGGAGCGGGTTCACCACTTTTTTACCGAAAACCCCCAGCAAGATGGCTTGACTGGACGTCCGGCTGGCAATGCCTCCATTTGGGATCGCCAGAGCGGCCCCATTACCCCCATCAACCTCTGGCGTCGAGGCATCTCGTACACCATTTTCCTCCGTCGCCCCGTGGTTGAAAAAGTCGGCGGCTTTGACGAAAGCTTAGGCGTCGGCGCTGGCACCCCCTGGGGGTCTGGCGAAGAGTCTGATTATCTGCTGCGGGCCATACAGGCAGACTTTCAGCTCCACTATGAACCCACCCTAACGGTTGTTCACCCCGTTAAACTCCCCGAGGCTGACCGCCCTGTGCCCTTGCCTCAGGCTCCCCGAGACTTTACCAAAACCCGTGCCTACGCCATGGGGCGGGGTCGTTTGCTGCGCAAACATCGCTATCCCTTCTGGTTTGTGATCTACAACTGGCTACGCCCCAGCGTCGGTCTTGCGATCGCGCTAGTGCGGGGACGCAGAGACAACATGCGCTCCTACTGGGCCACCTTACAGGGTCGCTTTCAAGGTTGGCTGGGTTGGGCCTAGTCGCTGCGATGTGAGTGTTGCCATCCCTTGCGGATTCCCGGGTGATCGCTCCGAAACTGTTAATGACCGTCCTAATTTTTGAACCTTAATAAAATCGCCCCAGCCCCATGAGACTTTACCTCTACCTGCGCAACTTTCCCGCCGAGGGGCAAAACTTCAACAATCGGTATGCGGGCCTGATCAAATCTGTGCACGGCCTCGCCAGTGGTTTAGCCGCCATCGGTGCAGACGTCACCATTCTCAGCGAGGCTTCATCGACCCACACCACAGTGCAGCAAAGCCCTGCCGGTTATACGATTCGGTGCTTTGCCCAGCCCGTGCAGCACCGCCCGACCTTCAAACTCTCCCCCGATTTACGCCAGTATCTGCGTCAAACCCTGCGCCCCTCTGACTTGGTCATTCTCAACGGCATTTTGCACCCCACCCTCTCTAGCCTCTCTCGCTTACTGCGCCGCCAGCGAGTGCCCTACATCGTGGCCCCCCACGACCCCTACACACCGGAATTTTTTCGCCGCAGTCGCCACAAAAAGTGGCCCTACTGGTATCTCCTAGAGCGCCCGATGCTGCAACAGGCGATCGGCATTCAGGTGCTCGATCAGCGCCACCAGCAGTATCTGCAGCGCCTGGGCATTACCCCCCCTGTCATCGCCACCCCGAACGGCTTTCACCCGGAAGATAGCTCTTTTGAACCTGCCCCCTGGCAACCTGGCAACCCGGTCAGGCTGATGTTTCTCGGACGTTTCGATGCCTATAACAAAGGGCTCGATCTCTTGGTTGAGGCCGTTCACGATCTCTCGCACAGTCATCCTCTGCAGCTCACCTTTCAGGGCTCCACCGGCGACGATCGCGCCAATCTCGAAGCTCGGGTCGCGGAGTTGAATTTGCAACACCAGGTGAAATTCCTCGACCCCGACTACAACCAGGCCCCCTCTCAACTGATTCAGCAGCATGATGTGTTTTGCGTCCCCTCACGGTTCGAGGGCTTTAGCCTGGCAGCTTTGGAAGCCATGCTGGCGGGGCGAGTGCTGCTAGTCTCCGAGATTGCCGGGGTGGCCCCCCACATCAACGCCAGTGACTGTGGGGTGGTGGTGCAGCCTGCAGTGGCCTCGATCAAAGCCGGGTTAGAGCAGCTCTTGCAGCGACGCGATGACTGGGTGGAGATGGGCGATCGCGGGCGACGGTATGTATTAGACGAGCTTTGCTGGAAAACCATCGCCACCACTGCTTTAACCCACTATCAAACTCTCGTTGCGTAGGTCTAAAGATGGAAGTACCGCCCATGGAGCAGCAGCCAACGGCTGACGAGCTAACGGTTAGCATCATCATCAATAACTACAACTATGATCGCTTTCTGGCCGAGGCCATCGACAGTGCCCTCAACCAGACTTACCCCAACATCGAAGTGATTGTGGTCGATGATGGCTCCACCGATTCATCACGCCAGATCATTGCTGGCTATGGCGATGCGATTACGCCCGTGTTGCAGCCCAACAGTAAACAGGGCATTGCCTTTAATAACGGCTTTAACCACAGCACCGGCGACATCATCATTTTTCTCGACGCTGACGACTATCTAGAACCCCAGGCAGCTGCCAACATCGTGGCGGCCTGGCAACCCGGTCTCGCCAAAATTCACTATCGGTTGCGGGTCGTTGATGCCCAAGGCCAGCCGAGCGGTGTCTCCTATCCCCAGGCCAATCGGCTCTCTCAGGGCGACTTGACCCAAATCGTGATTAACTTCGGCTCCTACGCGGGCGTGCCTACCAGTGGCAATGCGCTTAGTCGCACCGCTATGACCCAGGTATTTCCGATTCCCGAGGCGTTTAAGACGACCGCCGATGACTATCTCTCGGTGCTCATGCCGCTGTATGGCCAGGTCGAGGCCATTGAAGAGCCCTTGGGCAATTACCGTATTCACACCAACAACCAATGGGCCTTAGCGACCTTTAGCTGCGATCGCTTCCGGCGGTTCATTCGTCACGATATACAGCGCTGCGAGTTGCTGAAACATCGGGCCGCAGCGCTGGGCTATACCGTTCCCCCTGATCTGGAATATCGGTTCTTTGGTCGAGTTTGGTCTCGGCTAGCCTCCCTCAAGCTAGAGCCCGAGCAGCATCCTGTGGCCACTGATCGGGCGATCGCTCTGAGCTACTGGGGTATTCGCGCCATTCTGAAATATTCCGGCTTCAACAGTTCTAAAAAACTGCTGTATAGCCTGTGGTTTATCTGGGTGGGTATGATGCCCCGCCCGCTAGCTAAACCCGCCATTGTGTGGTTACTAGCCCCCCAGTTTAGACCCAAACCGATTCAACAGATTTTGATCCGATTTCGGACAGCAATTAGTTGGGATGCTGGCGAAATCAGCCAGTAGAAATGGCTCGCCATCACTGTTTTCTGTTCACGCTTGATTCTAAAACTGGCTCTGAATTGATTATGGGTGCATGCCACTTTGGTTTTCTATTCCTGCTCGCGGGCAAGATGCCCGCCTTAACATTGATGGATTTACAAACCTGGGATGTGCCCACTGACTGCTTCACCTGCTTATAAAGAGATTCATATTTATGACCTTGCCTAACTTCTTAATTATTGGCTCAGCTAAGGGGGGAACTAGTTCTCTCCACTATTACCTCAAGCAGCATTCGCAAATCTTTATGCCCGATCTCAAGGAGCCCAGATTTTTTGCTTTAGAAGGGGAGACCCTCAACTTTCAAAATCCCGACTCAGCCATTAATTACAACTCAATTATCACCCTAGAAGCATATGAAAACTTGTTTGCGGATGTGACTAACGAAATTGGCATTGGCGAAGCTTCCCCACTTTATCTTTACAGTGAAAAGGCTGCTAAGCGCATCAAACACTATGTTCCCGATGCGAAGCTCATTGTCATTCTGAGAAATCCGGCAGATAGAGCCTTTTCCTGCTATACCCACTTGCTACGAGAGGGCTATGAAACGCTTTCTTTTGAAGCAGCCCTGAAAGCCGAACCAGAAAGAATACACAACAACTGGGCCCACCTCTGGCACTACCGAGAAGCCGGATACTACTATCGCCAACTCAAACCCTATTTTGAGCTATTTAATCCGGAGCAGATCAAGATCTATCTGTTTGATGAATTCAAGCAAGATAACCATGCCGTGTTAACCGATATTTATGACTTTTTGGGCGTCGATCGCACCTTTGTACCTGACATGACTCGACAGAATGTTTCTGGCATGCCTAAGAGCCGCACATTACAAAATTTCTTTTCACAAAAGAACTTGCTGAGAAGCACAATTCAAGCCGTTGTGCCGAAGGAAATTAGACACACTGTCGCCGCCAAAATCAAAACCTGGAACATTGGTAAAAAGCCAAAACTCAATCCAGAAACCCGTCATCAACTCATGCTCGGATACAGAGACGATATCCTCCAGTTGCAAACGCTGATTGCTAAAGATTTGACTTCGTGGATTCAGTAATCTACAAGTTTAGGGTGCTTCTCAAATAATCTGAATTAACCATCACTGCTTACATTTATGCGAGATTTCATATTACGTAGGTTTGGTCAGCAGGGTTGTCGGTGTCCTAGGAAAATACGCCGCTTATTAGCTGCACATGGGGCTTGCTAAATCTAGGCGTAAGACGATTCTCCACTTCTTTTTTTTGATACTACATTCATGGGAACTGCTATGACTAAATCCTTTCGCCTAGGGGTTGTTTTTACCCATCCCACTCAACATCATGCGCCTTTATGGCGGGAGTTGAATCAACAGCCGGGGCTATCAGTTCACACCTTTTATCTGTGCAATGAAAATCAAACCGGCGGCGATCGCCAACTGGGCAGCACGGAACCTTGGGATGTTGACCTACTCGGTGGCTATTCGCACGAGTTTTTGAAGACCTGGACCGGGAAAACGGCTTCCACGACGACCAAAGGATTGCTGAACCCGGCGCTGATCAATCGCCTGACCCGAGCCCAGATCGACGCCGTCTTTTTGCCCAGCTTTTACACCCTCTCCTACCGCCTGGCCATTCTCCTGTGTAAGCTGCGGGGCATCCCCCTGATCATGCAAAACGATGCCACGATCATTACCGATGCCCAACAGAGCCCGCTGCGGCGGTTGTCTAAGGCGGCGCTGTATCCCTGGATGTATAACCTGGCCGACTATTGGATTGCGAGTGGCGACCACAATGAGATTTACCTGCGTCACTATGGCGTGTCCCCGGAGGTCGTGGTGCGGGGCTGTTACCCGGTTGATCGCGATCGCTACGAAACCAGCATTGCCCAAAACCAGGACGAGATTCAACGCCTGCGCCAAAGCCTCAGCTGGGACGAGCACACCATTCTCTACTGCTTTACCGGCAAATACATCGAACGCAAGAATCCTTTTGAGTTTATCGAGGCCATTGCCCAGGCCCACCAACAAGATGCTCGGGTACGCGGCGTCATGATTGGCGGAGGGGAACTAGCCCCCGCGATTGATCGACGACTGGCTGAAATGAATGGCGAAGTCGTGAATGTCGGGTTTGTCAATCAGAGCAAACTGCCCCTGTACTATGCCGCGATGGATGTCTTTGTTTCGACCTCTCGGAGCGACCCGCATCCGCTGGTGATTTCAGAAGCGATGGCCGCAGGGTGCCCGCCGATTTTGAGCGATCGCTGCGGCAACTGGGGCTATAGCGATACCGTACAACACCGCTATAACGGGCTCGTGTATCCCTCTGGCAACGGGGCGGCCTTGACCCAGGCAATCTTGGCCTTGACCCATCCCCAAACTCGCTACCTTTACAGCGATCGGGCGAGGGAAATTTTTGTCGGACAAGACCTCAATTTTGAGCTGCAGGCCTTCCTGGCAGTCATTAATCAGATTCAAGCCCACTCAAACCCGACGAAACTGACTCCCCAGGCGACCCCTCAAACTCCCATTAGGACCCTCTGAAGCCATGCGAGTTGCCATTGTTCGACGAGCCTTAAAGGCCTCGTTCAGTATGGATGTTTACGCCGATGGTCTGGTCCAAGGGCTCAGAGAGGTGCGACCCGAGTGGTCCATTGAGGAACTGACCCCGACCTTTGCCGAATATCGTGGCTCTCTGAGCAATCGCGTCAGCAAATACTACCAGCGCTACTGGGCCTGGCCTCGACAACTGCAGCGCCGGGCTGATATCGATCTGTTCCACGTGGTTGACCACAGCGATGGGCATCTGGTCTACGGTTTGCGCCACCAGCAGCGACGGGTGATCGTCACCTGCCACGATTTGATCAACTACAGACAGCCTGAAAATATCAGTCACCAGGCCCAGCTTCCCCTGATTAGCACTTGGATCTGGCGCTACGCGGTGCGCGGCATCCGTCAGGCCGACCACATCATTACCGTTTCCGACCACACGGCCAAAGATGTGATGGCCATTTTTGACGTCGTCCCTGATGCTTTGCAAACCGCCCACAACGGGATTGATGCCCAGTTTCGCCCTCTCCCTGAACCCCAGATTGAGGCAGTGCGATCGCGATACCACCTGACCCCTGAGACCTTCTGCTTGCTCAATGTCGGCTCTAATCACCCCCGCAAAAACATCTTCACGGTGCTCAAGGTGCTAGACGCTCTGCACCAAGCAGGGCACCGAGTTCACTTTTTAAAGGCGGGTGCAGATTTTACGAACGAGCAAAAAACCTACATTTCCCAGCAAAATCTTACGGATTGTGTCACCTATGTTGGGAAACCAGATAAAGCAGAACTGGTGCAACTGTATAACGCCGTCGATGTGCTCGTTGCGCCTTCGCTTTACGAAGGGTTTGGCATTACGCCAGCAGAAGCGATGGCCTGCAGGACTCCCGTGATTGCCTCGAACACGACAGCGCTGCCAGAAGTCGTGGGCCATGCTGGCATCTTGGTCCCGCCGACCGATATCCAGGCGATTGCTGCAGCCATCAAGCGGCTGCAGCAAGATCCCGTCGAATACCAAAAATTAGTCGTTGCCGGATGCGATCGCGCCAGGTTGTTTACCTGGCAGCGCCATGCCGAAAGCGTGGCGGCAGTTTACGAACACACACTTGAGTAGATAGACCCTCTATGAAGGCACTTAAGATTCTCATCTCTGCCTACGCCTGCTGTCCCAATATGGGGTCTGAACCTGGGGTCGGTTGGCATCTGGTGAAAGAACTGGCCAAACATCATCAGGTTTGGGTGTTGACGCGATCTGAGAACCAGCCAGCCATTGAGGCCGAACTGGCCGAAAATCCGATTCCTAATCTAAGTTTTGTCTATTGCGCTCCCCCCTTCGTGGCCGCCTGGTTGCCGCCAGCGCACGTTCCCCACTATTACTTTTGGCAGATTGGGGCCTTCTTCGCCGCGAAACAATTGATGCAAGCGGTGATCATTGATCTCATTCATCACGTCACCTACGTCAGATATTCCACCCCCAGCTTTTTGGCGTTACTGCCCCAGCCGTTTATTTGGGGGCCGGTCGGTGGGGGGGAAGTGGCCCCCAAGGCATTTTGGCCAGACTTTAGCTTCCGAGCCAAACTCTATGAGTACCTCAGAGCCATCGCTCACCAAATCGGTGCGTTAGACCCCTTTACTCGCATGACCGCCCGCCGCAGTCGGCTAGCCAGGGCAACCACCCAGGATACCGCCCACCAGCTGCACGCGATCGGGGCCACAGCCGTCGAGGTTTATTCCGAGTCGGGTTTATCTGCTGAAGAAATCCAGCAATTATCTGAATGTCCATCGCCTCCGGACACCGCGATGCGTTTCATCAGCATGGCTAGGCTCCTGCACTGGAAGGGATTACACCTCAGCATTCAGGCGTTTGCCAGAGCGGACCTACCGGATTCTGCCGAGTATTGGATTTTGGGGGAGGGGCCGGAGAAAGCGAATCTGCAGACCTTAGCTCAAAAACTGGGCGTGGGCGATCGCGTCAAATTTTTAGGGAGATTGCCCCGACCAGAAACGTTAGGCCATCTCAGTCAATGCCACGTACTGGTTCACGCCAGTCTCCACGACTCTGGCGGCTGGGTGTGCCTCGAAGCGATGGCCACTGGTCGCCCGGTCATCTGCCTTGATTTGGGGGGGCCGAGTGTGCAGGTCACTGACCAAACCGGGATAAAAGTACCGGCCCACACCCTCGATCAAACGGTTGATGACCTCTCTAACGCCATGGTTCGGTTAGCGGCAGACGCCAATCTGAGAACCCAGATGGGCCAAGCGGGGCAACAACGAGTGCAGGAACAGTTCTCTTGGGAAGTCAAAGGCAGGGCTCTGACACAGCTCTATACAAAAATCTGTAGGAACCCTCAGCCATGCGCATCTTAAGTATTCACAACCAATATCAAATTCGGGGTGGAGAAGATGAATCGCGAGAACTGGAAGAAAAACTTCTACGAGATCACGGTCATATCGTTGATGTCTACGAAGAAACGAACCACGACATTCAAAACTATAGTTCTATTCACCTGGCCCTTAAAACGATTTGGTCTCAGCAATCATATGATCTTGTGCGGCAGCGGCTAAGAACCCACCGATACGATCTGATTCATGTACAAAATTTCTTTCCCCTAATTTCTCCTTCTGTATACTATGCCGCCCAGGCCGAGGGCGTCCCCGTCGTCCAAACATTGCGAAATTATCGATTGGTGTGCCCCAATGCCCTCTTTTTTCGGGACGGAAAAGTGTGTGAAGACTGCGTGGGTAAACCTATTCCCTATCCCGGGATCGTCCATGGCTGTTACAAGAAAAATCGGCTGGCTAGTGCGTCTGTAGCCGCGATGATTAGCAGTCATCGAGCCCTGAAAACCTGGCTTAAGCAGGTCAATGTTTTTATTGCATTGACCCAGTTTGCGAAGCAAAAACTGGTCGAAGGCGGTCTACCGGCTGAGAAAATTGTGGTCAAGCCCAACTTTATTTATCCTGACCCTGGGATGGGCAGCGACCAGGGCAACTTTGCGCTTTATGTCGGTAGACTTTCAGTTGAGAAAGGATTAGATACCTTACTTGAGGCCTGGCAAACCCTCCCGCGCCCTTTCCCCTTAAAGATCGTGGGCGATGGCCCCTTAGCGAATATGGTGCAACAGACTGCCAGTGCCTTCCCCAATATTGAATGGTTGGGCCGCCAACCCATGGCCGAAGTTCATTGCCTCATGGGTGAGGCCAGTGTCCTCGTTTTTCCTTCAAAGTGGTATGAAACGTTTGGCCGAGTAGCCATCGAAGCGTTTGCCAAGGGCACGCCTGTGATTGCCTCTCGGATTGGGGCGATCGCCGAACTCATTGACGACGGCAAGACAGGTTTATACTTTGAACCCGCTAACGCTCAGCAGCTAGCGCAAAAGGTTGCTTGGTTTTTGAATAACCCGGCGAGTCATTTCGCCATGCGGCAAGCTGCCCGGCAACGCTTTTTAGATCACTACACTGAAGAGACTAACTATCAGCAGCTCATCAGCATATATGAAAAAATTCAGAACAGACAAAAACTTTTGGCCCTCTGAGAAAATTGGTGCCGGTCATGCTTAATGCTACTCGCGAAAATCAGTATCGCATTTCTAAAGAGAAAGGCTATCTAGCCAGTTCTGGACTGCTGTTGATTGCTTTTTCCAGCGCTTTTTTCCCAAGAATTGTGCAATCTATTGGGGCTCCTGCCCCCATCAATTTCATTCATTTTTTTATCATTCCGATCGCCTGCATTTATGTCCTGGTAGTTTGCAGAGTCACTGACAAAAAGCACCTTGGCATCGTGAGATCTCTGATTCAGTGGCTCTATGTATTTCTCGGTGTCATGACTGCTAGTGCCCTGCTCAATGGAGCCGGAGCGGTCAACATCTTTCTCAACTACATGATCCAGGCAGAACCTTTTTTATTTATTGCTGCCGTAGTATGTATCCCTTTTAGCAGAGAGAGACTCGA
>JBCBJQ010000131.1:0-14267 GCA_038523235.1 Cyanobacteria bacterium J06626_4 | reverse complement strand
TCGACCAGCAAAGATTGCAGCATCGCTTCGTCAGCTAGCGCCAGGGCCAACTGCACCTGGTTGCGATCGAGCCGGTCGGGATGTGCTTCGAGATGTATCAAATCTGAAGAAATCATCTCGCTTACCTATGGGGACTGCTTAAAACAAAGCCGCCGAGCAGATTAGCTAGCTTCTCGACGGCGGCGGAGTTAGTGGCAACCTAGCGATAGCATCACGCGCTATCCCTGGCTTCTTACCTCAGTAAACGATAGAAAATTATTTATGGGTAGGCTGGCTTAACAAACTTTGGGGCTTGTTAGAAAAACGCAACAGTGAAGGGGGCGAGAGGAATGAAGAGTTTGGAGTACCCGGCGGGAAGGGCAGAGCCCAACGGAATGGGGTGTCGTAATTAGGGTGACAGGGAGTGGCGTTTTGAGTCTGCTGTGTGTCGGCTAAACCCCGGCGCAACTCTCAATGCTGCCTTTTATGCCTTTACCCTTTACTCTCCATCCTCTAATCTCCCTGCCAGATTCATGCTCCCGCCTGCCGAATTCCAAATTCACACTACCGCCTTCCGATTAGAATTGTTGAGATAAGCGCATAGCAATGAAGGAGTTCGGACGTGGCGGATAAGTACAGTCCCGCAGCGATCGAGGAAAAGTGGCAGCAGGTTTGGGCTGAGCAAGGGTTGGATAAGACGGATGAAGACCCCAGCAAGCCCAAGTTTTATGCGCTGTCGATGTTTCCGTATCCTTCTGGCAACCTGCACATGGGCCACGTGCGCAACTACACGATTACCGATGTGATTGCCCGAGTGCGGCGCATGCAAGGTTATCGCGTGTTGCATCCGATGGGTTGGGATGCCTTTGGCTTGCCCGCTGAAAATGCCGCCATCGATCGCGGTGTCCATCCCGCTAAGTGGACGTATCAGAATATTGATCAGATGCGGGCGCAGCTCAATCAACTGGGCCTCTCCTATGACTGGGATCGGGAAGTCGCCACCTGCTCCCCCGACTATTACAAATGGACCCAGTGGAGCTTCATTCAGTTCTTAAACGCGGGCTTGGCCTACCAGAAAGAAGCGGCAGTGAACTGGGACCCCATCGACCAAACGGTGTTGGCGAATGAACAGGTGGATAGCGAGGGGCGATCGTGGCGATCGGGTGCCAAGGTTGAGCGCAAGCTGTTAAAGCAGTGGTTTCTGAAAATCACGGCCTATGCCGACGAACTCTTGCAAGACTTGGACAAGCTCCCTGGCTGGCCCGAACGGGTACGCCTGATGCAGGAAAACTGGATCGGCAAGTCCACCGGCGCGAAGGTTACCTTCAAAACGGAGCAGGGCGATGACCTGGAAGTGTTCACCACGCGGCCTGATACGTTGTGGGGCGCGACGTTTATGGTGCTGTCGCCCGAGCATCCCCTGGTGGAGAAATTGACGACGGCTGAGCAGAAAGCGGCGATCGCTACCTACCAAGCCGAAGCAGCCGCTAAAAGCGACATCGATCGCACCGACGAAGGTAAGGAGAAAACCGGCGTTTGGACCGGCAGTTATGCCACTAATCCGGTCAATGGTGAGCAGATTCCCATCTGGATTGCCGACTACGTGCTCATGGGCTACGGCACTGGGGCGATTATGGCCGTGCCCGCCCACGATGGCCGCGACTTTGCCTTTGCCCGCAAGTTTGGGTTGGATATCAAAGTCGTGGTGCAGCCGGAAGGCGAAACCTTGGACGGCGCGACGATGGCGGAAGCCTGGCCTGGCGATGGCGTCATGGTTCATTCTGGCCCGATGGATGGGTTACCCGCCGGTAAAGGCGAAGGGCAGAGTGTGGAGAAGGCGATCGCCTGGCTCGAAAAAGCAGGCAAAGGTGAAGGGCAAGACAATTTCCGCCTGCGGGACTGGCTGATTTCCCGCCAGCGTTACTGGGGCGTGCCGATTCCCGTGGTTCATTGCCCGAGTTGCGGCATCGTCCCGGTGCCCGATGAGCAGTTACCGGTGGAATTGCCCCAAGATGTCGAATTCAGCGGTCGCGGTGCGTCGCCCCTCTCTCAGTTGGAGAGTTGGGTGAATGTGCCCTGTCCGACTTGCGGCGAACCGGCCAAGCGGGAAACCGACACGATGGATACCTTTATCGACTCGTCTTGGTATTTTTTGCGGTACGTCGATGCCAACAACGAAGGGGCGATTTTTGATTCCGCCAAGGCCAACGATTGGTTGCCGGTGGATCAGTACGTGGGCGGCATTGAGCATGCGATTTTGCACTTGCTATACTCTCGGTTCTTTACGAAAGTTTTGCGTGATCGGGGCCTCATTGATGTGGATGAACCCTTTAGCCGCTTACTCACCCAGGGCATGGTGCAGGGACTCACCTACATGAACCCCAATAAAGGGGGCAAAGACAAGTGGGTGCCCTCCGACCGAGTTGAGAACCCAGATGATCCGCGTGATCCAGACACGGGCGAGCCCTTGCAAAGGCTCTATGCCACGATGTCTAAATCCAAAGGTAATGGCGTTGCCCCCAAAGATGTCATTGATAAATATGGGGCCGACACCGCGCGCATGTTCATCCTGTTCAAAGCCCCGCCTGAGAAGGATTTGGAATGGGATGACGCCGATGTCGAAGGGCAGTATCGCTTCCTCAATCGGGTGTGGCGCTTGGTCTCTGAATTTGTGGAGAATCCCGCGAAGGCTGACACCACTGCCGCGAATGGCGATCTCTCTAAAGTCGAAAAAGATCTGCGCCGCGCCATTCACATTGCTATTAAGGAAGTCAGCGAAGATATCGAAGGTGATTATCAGTTCAACACCGCCGTGTCGGAGTTGATGAAGCTTAGTAATGCGTTAAGCGACGCCAAATGCACCGATGCCCCCGTCTATGTCGAGGGCATCCACACCTTGGTGAAACTGATTGCGCCTTTCGCTCCTCACATGGCTGAGGAACTCTGGCAGCAGTTGGGACAGACAGGCTCCATTCACCAGCAGCCTTGGCCCGAACTAGATGAATCCGCCCTCGTCGCGGACGAAATCACGCTGGTGATTCAAATCATGGGTAAAACCCGTGGCACTATTGAAGTGCCTGCCAGCTCTGACAAAGCGGCACTAGAGAAGTACGCCCGCGAATCCGATATTGCTCAGAAGTATCTAGAAGGCAAGGAAATTAAGAAAGTCATCGTTGTCCCTGGCAAGCTGGTCAACTTTGTCGCGAAGTAATCAGCGGTAAGAAATTGAGGGTAATGAAGCGCGATGATCCTCAATCTTCCATAAACTTCATTGGGATAACGATTGAGATGAGCCGCATCAGATAACCTAAACCACTACCGGTGGTCTTGCGGCGGTCGGCTCCATCGACTTGTTATGTGGTGTTCGCTATGCTATTAGGCGCGATTTCCATTCAACCTAGCCGGAAAACTCAGTCTCCATCCTCTTTAACCTCAATTGGACTGAAGTCTGAAATCGCAAGATCAACAAATGCTCTGACCTTCGGCGTCATGTACCGGCTTGAGGTAAACAGTGCCGACACAGGGACTGGCACCCTTTCCCATTCTGCCAAGAGACGAATGAGTCGTTGTTGAGCCACCAGTGGAACGGCATGGGAATGGGGCAGCAAAGCAATTCCGAGTCCATCTAGGGCCAAGTCGCGAGCAACCAGGTGACTATTGCTCGCACACAGTGCTTCTCCAGTTATATCCTCTCGTTGTTGTCCTCGCACCAATGGCCAAATGGGCCTTCCATTGAGTGCAAACATAATCAGTGAATGATCATTTAGCTCTTTCAGCGAGCAAGGAACTCCCCTTGCCTTGACGTAGCGCGGACTCGCATAGAGGCCATAGCGAAGTTGCCCCAGAGGGCGAACCGATAGAGCAGAGTCCACTAATGGGCCAACGCGAATGGCGATATCAATGCCTTCATGAATGACATCGACTAAACGATTGGAGAAATCTGCTTCTACGCGAACTTTGGGATAGCGCTTGAGATATTCAGCAATCCAGCGATTGACATGCATAAGGGCAAATTCTAACCCTGTCGTGATGCGCAAGACTCCACGCGGCTCTACCTGAGCCTGGGCAATACTGGCTTCAGTTTCCTCTAGAGCTGCCAGAATGCCACATGCTCGCTCATAGAAGTCGCGACCAATTTCGGTGATGCTCAAGCGCCGGGTAGAGCGCTTTAACAGTTGTACACCCAAGCGTTTTTCCAGTCGGGTAACGACCCGGCTGATGTGGGCCTTATCCTTTTCCAGGTGCTCGCCCGCTGTGGTGAAACTTCTTGCCTCAACCACGGCCCGAAAAACTTGTAGAGACTCAAGATCAATTGTTGACTTCATGATCAACAGTGTATTGAGAATTGGCCTATTTATCAATCCAGAAAGCCTAGCTACAGTTGAGTTGAGATTGCGAAAGCAGCACGTCAATCTTCTTTAAAGCTTGTATCAACAAAGGAGGCAACAAGCCATGGCTAAGCTAGTTCGTATTCATCAGTTTGGTGGTGTTGAAGGTCTTAACGTTGATGAGGTTGATGTCGGTGCTCCAGCTCCGGGCGAGGTCACCATCGCAGTCGAGGCGATTGGCATCAATCGTGCCGATCTCTTGCTGCGGCAAGACCTTTACATTGAAAGTCCGGAACTGCCTAGTCGGATTAGTTATGATGCCGCAGGACGGGTAACGGCTGTGGGCGAGGGAGTCACCGGCTTCTCGGTGGGTGACAAGGTGATGACTATCCCTGCCTTTTTACAGTCCGAGTATGGTGTTTGCGGCGAGGATGTCAATGTCCCTACTGAAGCACTCTGGCCTTGGCCCGATACGTTGTCAGCAGAAGAAGCGGCCTGCGTCGGAGTTCAATATACGACCGTCTACATTGGTCTCGACGAAGTGGGTGGTGCGAAAAGAGGGGATAGGGTTCTATTGCCTGCTGCCACCGGTGGGGTTGGTCTGGCAGCGGTGGAGGTTGCTCACGAACTGGGGCTTGAAATTATCGCTACGACCCGGACTGCGGCCAAGGCCGATCTGATCCGCGAGTATGGCGCTCAGCATGTCGTTATCACCAATGATGAAGATTTAGAGACTCGAGTTTGCGAAATCACGGGTGGTGAAGGTGTCAAGACCATCTTCGATCCGATTGCCGGTAAAAGTGTGGAGACCTCAATTGCCTGTCTTGCGCGTGACGGAAACCTCGTTCTCTATGGCGCAATCGATCTGGAAAATCCAACGCTGCCCATCCTGGAGATCATCAGAAAGAACGCGACGATTAGCGCCTACACCGTCTTTGCTTATGTCGGTTCAAGGGGATTGGGCTATGAGCAGCGTCAGGATTTGGTTCAACGGGCTCAAGATTTCTTGGTCCCGCGTCTGGCCGATGGCCGTCTGAAACCCAAGGTGAGTAAGGTGTTTGATCTTGAAGATGTTGCTGAAGCACACACCTATCTTGACGAACAGAATATGGCCGGGAAGGTGGTTTTGCGTACGATACATGGTCGCAATGCAGGCTGAGTCGCTGAGTCTGCCTCAGTTAACCCTAATCTGACATGGATAGAAAGGAGAGTTTCAAACATGACTATTAAAGACGAAAAAGTGGTTGTTATTGGGGGCAGTTCAGGTATGGGACTGGCGATCGCAAAGGCCGCCGCCGCTCAGCGGGCTAACGTCGTAATCTCCGGGCGATCGCCTCAAAAACTGGAAGATGCCCTGGCCGAAATCGAGGAAAATGTGCTGGCCTATCCGGTCGATATTACCAATATGGCGTCGCTGCAAGAGTTCTTCCAGCGAGAGGGCGAAATTGATCATCTGGTGATTGCGGGTGGCGCTGTCAAGTGGGGTGGTTTTAAGGATCTGCCTGTCGAGGAAGCGATCGCTTCCATGAACAGCAAGTTCTTCGGTCAATATCGAGCTATTCAGGCAGCGACAGTTTGTCCGGGAGGGTCTGTCACCCTATTTTCCGGTGGGCTGAGCCGCCGACCCAAGGTGGGGACAGCCGCTGTGACCGCAGTCAATGCGGCCGTAGAGGGGCTTGGTCAGGCACTTGCCATCGAGCTAGCACCCGTGCGGGTTAACGTGATTGCCCCGGGCCTGGTAAAAACTCCCGCCTACAGCGCCATGCCCGATAGCGAGCGGCAGGCTATGTATGATTCAGCCGCTAAAGCTTTGCCCGTTGGCCGTGTCGGAGAACCCGAAGACATCGCGGCTGTGGCGCTGATGCTAATGAACAACCCTTACGTTACGGGCACAGTAATCGATGTCGATGGGGGCAGTCGGCTTGTTTAAGAGTCAGACAAAACCTAGCTGTTATACGGCAACATAACTACTTATTATGCAGATTCTAGTCTGTATAACATGATGACCTGTAGATCGCATTGTAATAATGGCTGTGCAAGCGTTTCGATGTAATCTGATCGCATCTCTAAAGGGAGTGTTGTGCGGATGAGTGGTTGCTCCCCCATCCCCAAGCCGCTATTTATATCGAGCATCTGCCAGATTGGGAAGGATCAAAGTGGCTGTCCTGTTTACACCAGTCGTCCCTGATCATTCCAGTTGCCAAACATTTTGCCTGCCGCTGTCTTCTTCAAAAAATTGCCTAAGCGGCGATCGAACTCCTCACGATTTCGCCGCATTTCTTCGATGTAGCTAACTCGCACGCGAATGTACAAATCTGGGAACTGACAAAACTGTGACCAGGCCTCTGGGTCGTTTTTGATGGCCGCTTGAATATCGTCTGCCACTGTAAACGGAGCCGCCAAATCAGGGAGGATGGCCTGACCAGCGGGTGTCATTAAGCCTTGGTCGATTAGCCACCGGGCTCTGGCTTTATTGAGTTCAGTCCAGTGACTACGAGGGCGGCGCGGCGTGAATCGTTGAGCCCGCTCAACGTCAGAAGCTCGTTTTTGAATGCCATCAATCCACCCAAAGCAAATCGCTTCATAAACCGAGTCGAGATAGGAAACGGTGGGGTAATCGGCGCGATCGTCAAAGATTAGCCAAATTTCGCTGGCCGTATCGTGATTTTCGGCCAACCACGATCGCCATTCGGCCTGGTCTTTTGCACGATAGGTGGTCGAAATCTGCATGGTTGCTGCTCGCCGAGTCAATAGCGCTGCCACTCCAAACTCAGCCTGTCTCATCGCAATATTGCTTGCAGTATATTCGGTGCAGTCAATTGCATCGCGACAAATCATCGCTAGAATTAGTCGCCCTCCTGCGACCCAAAGCCATTAATATCGACCCAGAGAGCAGCCAGAGAGTTTATGAACGTTCAAAAGATTGCCGCGTTTTCAGATGGAGATATGGGTGGGAACCCGGCGGGGGTGTTGATTGCATCTCAGCATCCCAGTGAGGCTGAGATGCGCCAAATTGCCGCTGACGTGGGCTTTTCGGAAACGGCCTTTGCGGCCCCCTTGCAAGACGCCTTTCGCGTCCGCTACTTTTCACCCGAGTCAGAAGTGCCCTTTTGCGGCCATGCGACGATCGCCCTCGGGGCAGCCCTGGCAATGAGCCAAGGCGATGGCACCTTTAAGCTGGTGCTCAACGAAGCTGAAATCACCGTCGAAGGTCGCCAACAAGGGGGACAAATCTCGGCGGCGCTGCAGTCGCCGCCAACCCATAGCGCCGCCGCGCCGCCCGAGCTAGTTGCAGAGGTACTCGCTTTGTTTGGTTACACCGCCGATGACCTCGACCCCAATTTGCCGCCTGCCTGTGCCAACGGTGGCGCCGACCATTTGATCGTGGGGCTCAACACCCGCGCGGCGTTGGCCGCCATGCAGTATGACCTGGCCGCCGGTCGCGACCTGATGAATCGTGAGGCTCTGGTCACCATCATGTTGGCCTATGCCGAGACGCCGCAGCGGTTTCACACGCGCAATCCCTTTGCCTCCGGTGGCGTCTACGAGGATCCAGCAACAGGTGCAGCCACCGCCGCGTTTGGCGGCTATCTGCGCGATCTTGGCTGGCCCCATGGTGGCGTGATTGACATCGTGCAGGGCGAAGATATGGGCATGCGATCGCTGCTCCGAGCGGAGATCTCTGCCGTTCCCAACAGTTCCATCCGCATTTCTGGCACCGCTAGAGTCATGCAGACTTCGCCAGCTTGATGGGCTCCGCCGTGCAGCCACAGCGATCGCCGCGCGATACCGGTCGCGGGCCGATTAACGCGTCCAAACCTTGATTTCACCATTCCAGCCACTGCTGACCAATGTGCGACTGTCGGGGGCAAACGCCACGGACCAAACCCAGCCTTCGTGTCCTCTCAGTAAGCCGACCAAACGCCCAGTATCGACATGCCACAGGCGCACTGTTTTATCACTGCTGGCCGTGGCGAGCAATTGGCCATCGGGGCTAAAGGTGACACAGTTCACTGCGGCGCTATGGGCCTGAAACTGAGTGATTTGCCGCCCGCTGTTGAGCTTCCAAAAGCGGACGGTACAATCAGCGCTGCCAGTCGCCAAGAGCCAATTGTTGGGGCTGATGGCCACCGAGTGAACTGCGGCTGCGTGCCCGGCCAATGCGTGATTGGTGCCGCGCCCCTGTAGGCGATGAATGCGCACTTGGTGGTCTTGTCCCCCACTGGCGAGGGTGCTGCCATCGGGGCTCACAGCCAGGGAACGCACCCAATGCTGATGGCCGGTGAGGGTTTTGACGGCACTGGCTGGCTGATCTGGGGAGATGCGCCACACTTGAATGGTCTGGTCTTGGCTACCGCTGAACAGGTATTGCCCATCGGGGCTAAACGTCAAAGCGCGCACGCCGCTCTGGTGGCCCTGTAACACTTCGATGCGCGATCGCCGCTGCACATCCCAAAGGCCAATCGTGTTGTCGTTAGAGGCGCTGGCGAGCAGGTGCCCCTGGGGGCTAAAGGCCACGCAGCGCACCCAAGCCGCATGGCCCTCTAAATAAAAGGGGCGATCGCCGTGCGGCTGTCGCCACAGCGCCACTTTTTTATCACCACTGCCGCTCGCGATGTAGCGTCCATCGGGGCTGAATGCTACCGTACGGACCCAGCTTTGGTGGCCTCGTAGGGTTTGGGTGCAGCGCCACCCGCCGGTGACTGTGGCGGCTGAGTGAGTCTGTGGCGGAGCTGATAGGGCACGGGATGAAAATGGGGTTGGCGAAACCACAGAAGGCTGGGGAAGCGTTGGGCTCGGCTTCGTTCTGTGAGACATCAACATGGCTGGGGGAGTCTATTCGGGACAGCAACAGTTCAGAATGGGCACCCTGTAAACGTTTGGCGTTCCGAATTAACGGGTCGGAAGCAATCTATCGTCAGAGAGAAACTACACCCTCTAAAGCGGCGATCCCGTAAACTCGCTGATGACGTTGATCGGTTTTTTAATGCTCTGCATAGAGCCAACTCGGCTTTTGCTCAGTCACTTTAGCGTGTGGCAATGGCAGTCTGATCAGCCTCTTCATTCCCCACCTGCCGTCGGGCCTGGCGCTTCCCGCAAGGGCTTCTGCTAGCAGTCAACATCAGCTCTCATTCAGCACTGGAATTAGGTATAGGGCGATAAAGGCTTTGGCTGCGTTGGGGTCTAATTGATTGAGCGATCGCACAATTTCGACGATGGTTTCACCGGTCGGATCCGTGCGCTCGTGCACCCAGCGATAAACGACCGTCCGCTCCATGCCGAGGGTGACGGCAAGTTTGTTTTGACTGATGGCGTAGGTTTCGAGAGTTTCTTTCAGGGCGCGTCCGGCTCTACCCATGCGGCTTGATCACTGTTGTAAGGCTTCTGGAGAATAGCGGACTCGTGGCATGGCGAGAAGCGGACGTCATGACCAATTGCTGAGAACGATTCAAAGAGCGGCGCTCAGCCTCGCTCCCCCTCTCTACGCCCGACTCTGCCACTCATTGACGGTCTCCTAACGGGGCTTTTTTCTCGTCGAGCCCCTAGGTTCCCAAGACCCAATCCATAAAGCGACTAAATGAGCGCTTGATCTGCTCTCGCCGCCGCCACTTTTCAAACCCCTGACGATATTGCTGGGTGCCTGAGCGATAGGTCTGCCAGGCTTGCAAACTTAAGCCAGCGCCCCAAAACAAACAGATATACAGCGCCCAAGAGAGCGTGCCCGCCGTCAGCCAATTAAAGATGAACAACACCAGGTTGACGATGACAAACCGCACCAAATGACTTTGCAGCCGCTGCTTTTTGAACTGATCAAAAGCGGCTAGCTCAGCGCTTTCCCGGCGTTGCAGCGCCCACTGTTGTTCGGCTTCGGCGAGGGTCGTCGCGGCAATGCCCAATTCTTCGGCAATTTCAAACAGTTGCGTGCGGGTCAGCTCGCCGTCTTCGGTATGGCGGGCGATCGCAATTTGCAAGATAGCCTGAGCCTCTTCTGCTTGGTAAATGGCGGGGTCGTTTTGACTGGGGGGCATTGTCGTAGTCGAGTCAGTCATGCCGATGAACGTTGCCAAGTTCCGTTGATACCTCTGTTATAGATAATTTTGATCAAAATAGGGGCTAAATTCGCCCAATTCTTCCAACCGAGGCCGACCGGGGGGCGATTTTTTCTCTGGAACGAGGGGTGGCAAAGACCGCGAAAGATTCACGATATGCTGAGCATTGCTGTATCGCTCCCCCATGTCTGAGAAGACCGGCGTTCACAGCTTGTCAGAATTAAGAGGCGGTTGGGAGCTCACTCTAGGGGCAGGGCTCATCAAAGGTGACTGGTGCCAGTTTGCATCGCCGGTGGCTGGGCCGCCGGGAAACTGGGGCACTCAGGCACCGTTGGGGGGCGTTGACTGGCGCTAAATTTCGCTAAATGTATTTAGGTTGATGCATGAATAGGACGGATCTCGCGTTTACTCCAGCCCTCGAACAGGCTCAACTGATTCGCAATAAAATGGTCTCCCCCCTAGAGCTAACTGAGCTGTATCTAGCCCGCATCAGCCGGTTTAACCCCACCTTGGGCAGCTACTTTACGGTGATGAGCGAGGCGGCGATCGCCGATGCCCGCGATAAAACTGAACAGCTCGCCACTACCCCAACGAATGAACTGCCGCCCTTTTTTGGCGTGCCGCTCTCAGTCAAAGATCTGAATCCGATTGCTGGCGTGCCTTGCTCCTATGGCATCGCGGCGGCTCGCAACCGCATCGCCACGCGCGACGACGGCATGATAGCGGGCTTGCGAGATGCCGGATTTGTGATTTTGGGCAAAACCGCCACCTCTCAGCTGGGGTCCTTCCCCTATACGGAGCCGCCGGGCTTTTTGCCTGCCCGCAATCCCTGGCATTTAGGCCATACGCCAGGGGGCTCTAGTGGCGGCGGCGCAGCGGCACTGGCGGGCGGCTTATGCGCCATTTCCCAAGGGTCTGATGGCGGCGGCTCACTGCGCGGCCCGGCCTTTTGTTGTGGGCTGGTGGGCCTCAAACCCTCGCGGGGTCGCGTCAGTTTTACCCCCGTCGGTGAACGGTTAGAAGGGCTGGCCAGCAATGGGCCGCTAGGCCGCACGGTGGCCGACACCGCCGCGCTGTTAGATGTGATGTCGGGGTATGTGACGGGCGATCCCTACTGGTTACCGCCGCCTGAAACCTCTTTTCTCGCAGTGACGCAGAGCGATCCCAAACCGCTCAAAATTGGCCTGCTGACAGCGGTAGAACCCATTGGCGAAGCCACCGCAGACTGCAAACAGCCGGTGCTTGACACGGCCCACCGACTGGAGGCCCTCGGCCACCGTGTTGAACCGGTGCCACCGCCTGACTTGAGCGACCTGATCGAGCCGTTTACCGTGGCCTGGCAGTGCATTGTGGCCGAGGCCAACATCCCCTTCTTTGTTTTAGAAAAGATGAATCGCTGGCTGCTGCTGCGCGCTTGGCGCATTCGCAGTGGCCAGTATCTGCGGGCCATTACTCAGCTACAGGTGGCCTCACGGCAGATTGTGCAGCAGTTTCAGGACTACGACATTGTGCTGCTGCCGGTGTACCTGCACGCTGCGATTCGCATTGGCGAGTGGCAGTCGCTGCGCTGCGAACAAGTTTTGGCCAACATCATCAACTGGATTGCTCCCTGCCCCCCTTTTAATGCCAGCGGTCAACCGGCGATCGCCCTGCCCACGGGGTTCACCGCAGCGGGGCTGCCCGTCGGCGTGCAGCTGGTGGGTCGGCCCGGTGCTGACGACACGGTATTGGCCCTGGCGGCTCAGTTAGAGCGAGCCAACCCGCAATATCACCATCGTCCGCCGCTGTTCGGGACAGATTAACCGGCGGCACGGGGGACAACTTCCCGGCCGCTCCGGTCATGCGGGCAAGCACTTTCGACCATGCTTTACAGAATGTAATCGCCCTTCAGGTCTGCGTCGCTTAGGGCGTAGACTGATGACATTCTGCCGCCGCGATCGCGCTCAGGCCCCTGCCCACTCTGGTTGGATGAGCTGCCATCGCCGTAATTGAGCCACCCTAGTTGCTTGCCCAGTGCATTTGTCGCTCTATGTTTCCGACTCATCGTCCCCGTCGTTTGCGCAGCCATCCTCAACTTCGCCGCATGGTGCGCGAAACTGTTGTCTCGACCAATGACCTGATTTATCCTCTCTTTGCCGTGCCGGGCGAGGGCATCGCCGAAGAGGTGAAATCAATGCCGGGGGTCTATCAGCTGTCGATCGACAAGATTGTGGAAGAGGCCAAGGAAGTCTATGACTTAGGCATTCCCGCAATTATTTTGTTTGGCATTCCCGACACAAAAGATACCGACGCGACGGGCGCTTGGCACGACTGCGGCATTGTGCAAAAGGCGACGACGGCGGTGAAAGAGGCCGTGCCCGACCTGATTGTGGTGGTCGATACCTGCCTGTGCGAATACACCGACCACGGTCACTGCGGCTATTTGGAAACCGGTGACCTCACTGGGCGCGTGCTCAACGACCCGACGCTGGAACTGTTGAAGAAAACCGCAGTGTCACAGGCCAAAGCCGGCGCTGACATTATTGCGCCTTCGGGCATGATGGATGGGTTTGTGCGAGCCATTCGGGAAGGGCTCGACGCCGCTGATTTTCAAGATATTCCCATCCTGTCCTATGCGGCGAAATATGCCTCGGCCTACTACGGGCCTTTTCGCGATGCGGCGGATTCGGCCCCACAGTTTGGCGATCGCCGCACTTACCAGATGGATCCGTCCAACAGTCAAGAAGCCCTGAAGGAAATTGCTCTCGATATGGCCGAAGGGGCGGACATGCTAATGGTGAAGCCCGCCTTGGCCTATATGGACATCATCCGTCAGGTTAAAGATGCGACGAATCTGCCGGTGGCGGCCTACAACGTCTCGGGCGAATACTCGATGGTCAAAGCCGCTGCCCTCAATGGCTGGATCGATGAGCAAAAAGTCGTGCTCGAAACCATGACCAGCTTTAAGCGATCGGGCGCTGACCTCATCCTCACCTATCACGCGAAAGATGTCGCCCGCTGGCTAGAGAACGTCAACGCCATTTTCTAGACCGATTTATCTCGATAACTGTGGCTTTGGCAGGAGAGCTGCTACAGGCGGTGAGATTGACTGATTTAAGGACTCGAATTCTGCACTTAGATCACGGATGAGGCAGTCATGTCTCGCCTGTTGTGGTTTGTCAGCAACTGAAGTGCTCCCAAATCCAGGACTATAATCTGATTACGGTTTGACTGATTGTTTTCTGGGACAACGCGATGAAATCAGAGACATCCGCAACGACAACCTCTCTGTATGACATCGATTATCAGCGCTGGTTGAATGAGACGCTGGTCCAGCTGCGATCGCGCAACTTCGGCCACCTTGACCTTGAGAATCTCATTGAGGAATTTGAGAGTTTGGGCAAGCGAGAAAAACGCGCCTTGGCAAGCTATTTGATGCGGCTCTGTGAGCATTTACTCAAGCTCAAATACTGGGAAGCGGAACGTGAATTATCCTACCGAGGATGGAAGGTAGAGATTCGCAATTTTCGGTTGCAGATTGCTCGCATACTTGAGGATAGTCCCAGCCTAAAAATATACCTAACCGAGAACTTTGAACGTGAGTATTGTAATGCTCGCAAGTTGTTTTTAGATGCCTGCAATTTAGCAGAGAATTCTCTGCCCGTACAGCCCTGCTTTTCTTTAGAAGAAGCACTAGAGGAAGACTGGCTACCGGTACAGCCAGAAGCGTAATTCCCTCTATTTTGTTGCAAGCATCTCCTGAGTAGAGTCGGAGGGACGTTGGCTGAGTTGTAGCTATGACTCCGTTCAGCTAGCAGTATGTGTTATTCTGACTACATTATTTTTCTAACATTTCATTGGAGTTCATAGCTGCTTCCAAAAGCCCATCTGGTTGGAAGAATTCTTCAAACTCTTCTAGAGTAATCGACTG
>JBCBJQ010000130.1:0-14733 GCA_038523235.1 Cyanobacteria bacterium J06626_4 | reverse complement strand
TGACTTGGCGATCGCTTTGATAGAGGTCATTGACGAACGCGGGCAACGGCGGGGATACCCGGTCGAGCGTTTTAGGTCTAATTCTGGCTAGCTACTTACCAGTTCTACGAATTACAGCGACACAGACAAGTCGGCTTTCTCCCAGTAGGAGACACTACGTGTTGGCCTGCCCTGCCCGTCGGGCTGACGCCTACGCTCAGCCGACGTTCCTTGAGCGGAGTCGAAAGGAAGATCTGTAATCCAGTTTCAGAGAATTGGGTTTACCCGGTGCTAAGGGCAGATTCTAACGTCTCCCCTTGAGTCGATAACGGCCAGCGGGGAACGCTCTTGACCGTCACCCGCGATCGCTACAGCTCGCCAAAGCCCTTTTTCTTTTTGCCTTTCTTTTTCTTCTTACCGCCGCCCCCCGTGCCTGGATAGCCGCGAAAGCCGGGCTGAGCGCCGCCGCCCATGCCGGGCATGCCGCCCCCCATACCAGGAAAACCACCGCCCATGCCGGGCATACCACCACCCATGCCGGGCATGCCCATCTGGCCAGAGCCCATCTGCTGCATCATGGTGCGCATTTTTTGAAAATCGCTGACTAGCTTGCTGACATCGCGATCCTGATAGCCTGCCCCTTTCGCAATGCGGCGACGGCGACTGGGGGAGCCGGAGAGCAACTCCGGATTTTTGCGCTCCTGCTTCGTCATGGAATTGATCATGGCTTCGACCCGGCGGAGCTGGGTTTCACCCTGACGCAGCTGATCGTCAGAAATTTTTCCCGCCATCCCCGGAATCATCTTCATGATGCCGCCGAGAGAGCCCATGTTTTTCATCAGTCGCGTCTGCTTGAGAAAATCATCGAAGTCGAACTTCGCTTCGAGAATCTTCTCCTGCAGCTTTTCGGCATCGGCAATATCCACTGCTTCCTGAGCTTTTTCCACCAGGGTCAGCACGTCGCCCATGCCCAAAATGCGCGAGGCCATGCGATCGGGATAAAACGGCTGGAGCGCTTCTACCTTTTCGCCCACCCCGATGAACTTAATCGGTTTACCTGATATCTGCCGTACAGAGAGCGCGGCCCCCCCGCGCGAGTCACCATCCATCTTGGTGAGAATCGCGCCGGTAATGCCAATCTCATCGTGAAAGGTGCGGGTCAGGCTAGCCGCCTCTTGGCCCGTCATCGCATCCACCACTAGCAGCACTTCGTCGGGTTGAATGGCGGTCTTAATCTGGGCCAGCTCCGCCATCATGGCGGGGTCAATTTGTAGCCGTCCCGCCGTATCGACGATGACCGTATCGACGCCCTCGGCTTTAGCGCGGGCCACCCCCTCACGGGCAATATCCACCGGGTTAGCATCGGTGCCCATATCAAACACCGGCACGTCAATCTGCTTACCCAGCGTGATCAGCTGATCCACAGCAGCAGGACGATAGACGTCGGTCGCCACCATCATGGCGGAGCGCGATGATTTGCGGAGATGTAGGGCAAGTTTGGCGGAGGCCGTCGTTTTACCCGTACCCTGCAGGCCCGCCATCAAAATGACTGTGGGCGCAGCTTCCGTTTGAGCTAGGGGACTGTTGGTTTCACCCATCAGCTGGGTGAGCTCATCGTTCACAATTTTGATGAATTGCTGGCCAGGGTTGACGCCCGAAACCACTTCGGCGCCCAACGCCTGCTCTTGCACGTTGGCGATGAAAGACTTGACCACCTGTAAATTAACGTCGGCTTCTAACAGCGCTCGACGCACATCCCGCAAGGCTTCTTGCACATTGGCTTCGCTAATTTTGTCTTGGCCTCGGAGCTTTTTCCAGGCCGAGTCAAAACGTTCAGAGAGGGCTTCAAACATAGGTTGAGTTGATGCGATTAAGCGGGATGGAACGAAAAATAGGGCAGAATGAAGGTAACTTTGTGACCTTTTGCCCACTTTCTAGGATTTCTATTGTAAGGGGTTGTTGCCGCAGGCTACAGCGCCAGGCAAGGGCGGGTTTCTGGAAACGGGGCAGCCGATGTTGAGGTTGTCAGCAGCGGTCAGCCAATGGGCAAACGGGGCAAAGTGCATCAGGGTGTTCAGCGAAATCAATCAATTGAGGTTTTCTCGACTCGCGATCGCGGGCTCAATCCGCACGACTGTCAAGAAAACCAAGGGGACACCATCATGGCCTTTCAGCCCACTGAGCCCGTCGGGCAGACGAGCGTTGCCACCAATGGACATTTGTTAAATCAGACGCCCCAGGCGATGCCGGGCTGGTGGTCAGTCTTAGAGCACCACAGTCGGTTGTTGGTGGCTGCGGTGGATTTATCGACTCACCGCATCGAGTGGACGAGCAATCGCTTTCGACATCTCGTGGGCATGGTGGATACGCCACCGACCTTGGGCGATGTGGTGCTGAAGCGGCTCGAACCTGACGATCAGCTCTGGGTGCGAGAGCGCATTCGTCGCCATGTTTTAAATGCGATTCTGACTCGTCGCTATCACCGAGATGACCTCTTGCCGTCGCGCTGGCTGCATGAATCGCTGATTTTGTCGGTGCGTCCGCTGGATGGCGATCGCGCCCGCTTTGTGGAATTTACGGTGAGTAGTGATCACGTGCGGTTGCTGTCCCTCGATCCGGCTGTGGACGCGGCTCTGGATGCCTGCTGGAGCACCCCGCCCGATGCGTCAGCAGTAATGCAGCAGCTCAATCAGCCCCAGTCGCCACTTCAGAAGGCGCTACAGCTGCTGAATCCGCAGACGTATCAAGCTAGCGGCATGATTTTGATCGAAGGTATGGACGTCAGCGATCGCGAGGTCACCCAGCGGCTCATGCATCTCTTGTTAGACCGCGAGTCGATTCTGCAGCCCCATCGATTCCAGCAGGCCAATCATTTGCTGCAGCGCCTATTTCGTGCCACGGATAGCCTGATTCTCACCGCTGAGGGCGGTCATGCTGAAATCTATCTTGATTTAGACAGCACCGAGTGGACGGTACACCCACTACCGGTCGAGTCCTTGCAGGGGTCAGTATTGTTCGAAGCCGCCTCCCAGGGCACCGTCTTGAATCTGCCAGACCTCAGTAGTCCCGCCCTTTCAGCCTGCGAAACCCTGCTGCAAGCTCGGTCGGCTAAATCGATGCTGATTTTGCCACTTGTTGTGAGACCAACGCAGCTGCATGATTCAGCGCAAAGGCTGGGTGTGGTGGGGTTGATCAGTGACCAGCCGGACGCCTTTGATGCCATTGATGAACACAATGGCAAAACCCTGGCCCCGGCCCTGACGATCGCCATGCGGCAAACCGTGAATGAACGCTTTCACCACGTTCATGAATCGGTTCGTTGGCGGTTTGAAGAGGAGTCAGAGCGCCGTGGGTTGGGCCTGCCCCCCGCACCGATCACCTTCAGCGACGTGTATCCGCTCTACGGCATTTCTGACATTCGCGGCTCGTCCCACGAGCGCAATCGCGCCATTCAGCAAGATCTGCTAGAGCAGTTTCGGCTGGGGTTAGCGATCATCAATGCCGTCTGCGCGGCCGTCAACCAAGCCTTTGCAAATCAGTGCCGCGACGATTTACTGCAAAAAATTGAGCAGCTGCAGGGGGGAGTCACGGTGGATGCCGAAATCACCTTGTTGCGCTACCTACAGGATCATGTGGAAGCCCACTTCGACTTCTTCAATACCTGTGGTGAGTCGGCCCAAGCGGCGATCGCGGCCTATCAATCGGCCAAAGATCCCGAGCAGGGCTGCATTTATCGAGCGCGATCGATCTACGACAAAACCGTGCAGCAGATTAATTTATCGCTGCGCGCGACCTGGCAGCGCTGGCAGCACACGATGCAGGCCGTCTCGCCCCACTATTGCGACATCGAATCGACCGACGGTATTGATCACATGATTTATACGGGGAAAACGATTGATCGCCACTTCTCCCCCTTTCACCTACGCAGCCTGCGCTATGAGCAGCTGCGCGCCGTCTGCGATTGTGCCCGCACGGGCTTTCGCCTCAAGGCGCAACACACGACTGAAATGGACATCACCCATCTGGTGTTGGTGCAAGACTGTACCGTCGATATCACCCACGACGAAAACACCGAGCGGCTGTTTGAGGTGCGCGGCACCCGAGATACTCGCTATGAAATCGTCAAGAAGCGCATTGACAAAGCCCTAGATGCCAAGACTCACGAGCGCATCACCCAGCCCGGTTGTCTGACGCTGGTCTATTCCACCAGCGATGAATGGCAAGAATATCAAGACTACTTGCGTTATTTGCAGCGAGCAGGGTGGGTCGGCACTGACATTGAGCAGGGCAGAGTTGAACCTCTGCAGGGCGTTACCGGCTTGAAGTTTGCGCGCGTGCGCGTGCTAGAAGGCGACCCGAGCAAAGCGAATGCAGCGGCCTCAAACAATCCACGTGAGAGCTAAATTGCTCCCGCCCCGGCAATCGCCTTAATCGGCCATTCCGCCGTTAAGACTGAGCTGCTTTGCGAGCCGCCGCTTTAGATTTCTGCTTTTCTTTTTGCTTACTCCGCTTCGCCGCTTGTTTTGCCGCCTGCAGAGCTTCTGCCGCCTGCCGCTTCGCCTGCTCTTTTTCCGCTTCTAGCTTCTCTAGGTAATAGTGATAGTCACCGCGATAGAGACGCAGCTCACCGTCGCGAATTTCGACAATCTTGGTCGCGACCTGAGAAATAAAGTAGCGATCGTGCGACACCAGCAAAATGGTGCCGTCGTACTGGCGTAAAGCGGCCTCTAGGGTTTCCTTAGCGGGAATATCGAGGTGATTTGTCGGCTCATCCAAAATCAGCAGATTCGCCGGTTGAATTAACATTGCCGCCATCGCTAAGCGAGCCTTCTCGCCTCCACTGAGCGCCTCGACCTTTTTGAACACCATATCGCCGGTAAACAAAAACTGCCCGAGTAGCGTGCGCACCTGCTCTACCTTCCAATCGGGGACGATGTCTTGCAACGTGTCCATCACGGTTTTATTGAGATCGAGCGCTTCGGCCTGATTTTGCTCAAAATATTTTGGCAACACGTTGTGCTTACCGGTGCGCACGATACCTTCGGTGGGTTGCTCTCGCCCTAAAATCAGGCGCAGCAGAGTCGATTTACCCGCGCCGTTGGGGCCGAGAAAGGCAATGCGATCGCCCCGCTCAATTTGGAGATTAGCTCCTAAGAATAAAATTTTGTCTTCATAGCAGTGGGTCATCTCTTCAATTACCACCACCTCTTCGCCACTGCGCGGTGCGGGGGGAAACTGAAATTTCAGCGTCCGCACGTCCGATTCGGGCGCTTCAATGCGCTCGACCTTATTCAGCTGCTTTTCGCGGCTTTTCGCCTGGGTACTACGAGTAGCGCTGGCGCGAAAGCGGTCAATATAAGCCTGCTGCTGGGCAATATCCTTTTGCTGCCGTTCATAGGCACTGAGTTGAGCTAAACGGTTCTCGGCTTTTTGCTCTAAGTACTTGCTGTAATTGCCTAGGTAGGTGGTCGAAACGCCGCGCTCAGTTTCCACAATTTGCGTACAGAGGCGGTCTAAAAACTCGCGGTCATGGGACACGATGACCATCGGCGTGTTGACGCCTTTCAGATAATTCTCCAGCCACTCAATCGTTTCTAAATCCAAGTGGTTCGTCGGCTCATCCAGCAGCAGCAGATCGGGATCTTGCAGCAACACCTTACCCAATCCCATGCGCATCTGCCAGCCGCCGCTGAATTCACTCACCAAGCGATCTCCATCGGCGGCAGTAAACCCCATTTCAGGCAAGATTTTTTCGATGCGGGCATCCAAGCCATAACCGTCCAACGCTTCGAATTTACGCTGCTGCCGATCTAGCTCATGAATTAATTTGTCTAACTCGTCGGCATCCGCTGTTTCCATATGGTGCGGAATTTCCATCAGCCGATGGTGAATCGCATTGGCTTCGTGAAACACCGTCCAAAACTCGTCGCGCACCGTGCGATCAACCTCAACCTCAAATTCTTGATTGAGATAGCCAATTTTGAGGCTGGCGGGCCGTACCACACTGCCACTGGTCGGTTCCACATCCCCGCGAATAATTTTGAGCTGTGTTGATTTACCAGCCCCATTCACGCCCACCAAACCAATGCGATCGCCGGATTTAACCTCCCAATTGACATCCTTCAGCACTTCGCCAGTGGGGTAGATCTTGCAAATATTTTCGAGGCGCAGCATGGCAGCAATTCCTATAGGGATCTCGGCAACAGCAAGGACAATCGAGCGATTTCACCGCTCAAAATAGGGCGCTCCCCCAGGCATTTTGCTCTCTGCCATCTGGAAGCACTTTAACAAATGTAACGGAGCGATCGCACTTTTATACCCCAAGAATGAGAGGCCGCAAGCTAGGATCAAGGGAATGCCTTCTCATCAGCCATGAAGACCCTTTTAATTTGGAGCATTCAGGGGTATCGCAGCGTGATTTCACCGCTGCTACCGCCCACCTGCCGCTTTACGCCCACCTGCTCGCAATATGCGCTGGAAGCCATTCGTCGCTTTGGGGCAGTGTCAGGGTCAGGATTAGCCCTCCGCCGCATTAGCCGCTGTCATCCGTTTAATGCCGGCGGCTATGACCCTGTCCCTGAATTGATCTGGCAAATTGGCGACACCCAACTCACCGATGTCATCGCCTCAAGCGGTGAGCCGCCACAGCCCTCGACAGCCACTTCAGAGCCCGAGACAACGTTGCCGTCAGACTCAATTGGGGAATGATAGAACATCAAACATGCACGACGGCATTTTGTGACGTCGTGGTGCATTCTTGGCTCAATGACACCCGCACGGTCCTTGCTTTCACCAAGGGCATGACCGACCGACTGACTTACTCAATCGACGATTGCAATGACTGAAATCCTATTAGCAGTAATGGTATTGGGGATTTTGGGATGGTGGTTAAGCCGCCGTCGGCGCGCGCCCAGACGCTTGGGCACAGCGCCTCACTTGGGGCGATCGCGGTCGGGGGCAGCGGCTGCCTCCCCGCAGCTCATGCGCCGTTTAGACCGGTTAACCAAAGATCGGCGAGTCTCTGAACGGTTGATTGAACGGGTTGAGTTCAACCATCCAGGTCGCTCGAGAAGTTGGTGTATTGAGAAAGCGATTTACGACATCCAGCGCGATCGTCGTAGCTGAGAGTGCCGCTAGCCATGCCATTGACTCGGTCACCTTACTGATTTTCTAAGGGATTGGCGACCGGTAAGTTTGTTAGTTTAAAGAAACTCGATCTTTTCGGGGTGCCATCTTTAATCGAGTGTTTTGCTGTTGTAGTTCTAGCTGTTGCACGCTGTTGGTCCATGCCCCGACGTATTTTTGTTGGCGATGTTCACGGTCATTACGCTGGCCTGATGAGCCTTTTTGAGGCAGTCGCCCCAGACTCAGCCGACCAGGTTTACTTTGTCGGCGATTTAATCGATCGCGGTCCCCAGAGTTCTCAAGTGGTGGACTATGTGCGTCAGCAGGGCCACCGCTGTGTTTTAGGCAATCACGAGCGGCTGCTGTTGGATGCCCTCGCGACTAAACAGGGGGCAGGGCAAACGCTGCACGCCTGGCTCTACAGCGGTGGGCAGTCAACGCTGAACAGCTACAACCAGAATGTTGACCTGCTAACCCGTCACATTGAGTGGTTTAGGACGCTACCCCTATATTTAGATTTAGGCGATATCTGGCTGGTGCATGCGGGTATCGACCCCACTCTCACAGTGGCAGAACAGACTTCTGAAGAGTGCTGCTGGATTCGGGATGCCTTTCACAGCGAACCCGAGCCTTACTTTCAGAACAAGCTGATTTTGACCGGTCACACGATTACGTTTACGTTTCCCGATATCAAACCAGGGCAACTGGTGGAAGGGCCAGGTTGGCTCAATATTGACACCGGCGCCTATCATCCCAAAAGTGGCTGGCTCACCGCGCTAGACATTGATAATGAACTGGTGCACCAGTTCAACGTGTTTGAAGCAACCTACCGAACGCGATCGCTGGAAGAGTCCTGCAGTCCGTTTACCCACGGTCGGCGACGCATCATGGCCTGAGGTCATAACCCGCCGGAGCCTTCAGAGCGATACGTGAAAGCCCTATTCCAGCGCTCAGAGCGAGGCGAACGGCCATTCGCCCGTACACCTCGCTAGCAATGGGATATTTCTTGTCGGCTAATCCCTAACTGACGTTAGGGATTAGCCAGACCTCGTTTCTTTCCCCTCGGGAGAGGGGCGAATGGAGTGGGTTGAACCACTCTCAGCAGGAGGAGCGACACCCACCCCACCTTGGGCAACCCTCCCCAGAGAGGATGATCGCCCAACCGGCGGTCAAGCCTGCCTGATGCCCTGATCCCGGACTCAGTTACCGAAGGAAGTGGCTTCCAAAATAGCGGCCTCGACCTTCAGGGTTGGGCAGTGCTGAACCCTCACAGAAACCTGTCTGTCCTGGAAATAGCTTTAAAGCACAGTTCCCTCAAGTCGAGACCGCTTATAGCGATCGCGAGTAAGCGGCAGGAGCAATTTCGGGCTGCGATGAGGAACCGGCAAGCAAGACGTCACGAATAAACCGGGCGGCAGCTCGTTGGGTCAAATTGCCCACGATGCGCTGTCCCATATCGCGGGTTTCAGGTTTCACCAAGACCTGCGGCAATTGACGCGCTAGCAAACTGGCGTCAAATCCGTTGCTCTGGCGCAGCATATCCACAATGCGCAGAATGCGGTTGAGGTTACTGTCGTCATCTTGAGCTGCCACTGGCCCGGTCGATGCGGCAGCCATGTCGTCTGCAGCCCCCCAGCCTAAGCGCCGCTGCACCGATTGCTGAACGGTTTGCACCATGTTTTGTCCCAAGTGATCGAGTTCTTTAGCCACCTCATCAGCAATGCGATCGCGAATAAATTCACCCCGCTCTGAGAATAAAAACTCGACCGTCTGATCGACCATCCGCTCCATGTCGTAGTCGTCACTACTGCCCGCATTTCTCAGCAGATTCTCCAGTCGATTCCAGCGAAATTCACCGTCTTTAAAGAGCAAATCTTGCAGAGAATTCCGCAACTGCGACGAAGAATCGGTCAACAGTCGTTTCGCGACGTAGGGATAGGCCTTACTCAACACCTTGAACTCGGGATCAACGTTGATCGCAATCCCTTCCAAGGTGACGAGAGAGCGAATAATCAACGCGTAGTAAGCGGGCACCCGAAAGGGATACTCGTACATCAACGCCGAAAACTCATCCGTAATACTTTTGAAATTGAGCTCAGCGACGCTGGCCCCCAGCGCGTTGCTAAAGACTTCCGTTAAAGCCGGAATAATTGGGGTGAGATCGGTTTCAGGTGTCAAAAACTCGAGCTTGACATAGTCGCCTGCCAGCCCTTCAAAATCGCGGTTAACCATGTGCACGACAGCTTCGATCAGGCCGTAGCGTTGGTAAGGCTTGACCTCACTCATCATGCCAAAGTCAAGATAGGCCAACTTGCCATCGGGAGTCGCCAGCAGATTGCCCGGATGCGGATCCGCATGGAAAAATCCATGCTCTAGCAGCTGTCGTAGCGAACATTGCACCCCCACATCAATCAGGTAAGTGGCATCAATGCTCTGACGCTGGAGTTCATCTAATTGCGTCAGTTTAGTGCCGTCAATCCACTCCATCGTCAGCACCCGACGAGCCGTATAGTCGCCGTAGATGCGGGGCACGTAAATATCTTTGAGATGGCCATATAGCTCGGCGAAGCGAATGGCATTTTCACCCTCATGGGTATAGTCCATTTCTTCAAAAATGCGAGCGCCAAACTCATCCATAATGGCGACGAGGTCGCTGCGAATGCGGCTGACATTATTTGTGGCCCACTGAGCCAATCGACGAAGAATATACAGATCTAAGGCGATACGTTGGGCCAAGCCCGGACGCTGCACCTTGACCGCTACGGTTTCCCCCGTTTTCAGGCGACCCTTATAGACTTGGCCTAACGAAGCCGCGGCAACGGGATTCGGCGATAGCTCAGCATAGACTTCAGCGGGCGGTGCGCCGAGTTCTTCTTCGATATAGCGAAAGGCCACCGCATTGGGAAAAGGGGGCAGCTGATCTTGCAGACGGGTCAGTTCGTCCAGATAAATCGGCGGCACCAAATCGGGCCGAGTCGATAGAGCCTGGCCGATTTTAATGTAAGCCGGACCGAGGTCGGTCAACAGTTCTCGTAGCCGCTTTGCCTGCCGCTGCTGCGTGGCGTCAGAAACGGTGCCACGACGGTTCCACCAAACCCCAGCCAAAAAGGTAACAAAGGGCCAAACGATGGTGAACAGACGGCCAATGACCTTGGGCCAGCGCCCTTGATAGTGGGCATTAATGGCGTCGGGATCGTAGGCAAAGTCTTCGAAGGGGTCGAACTTGCGCGGCGATCGCGACGGCTTCGGAGTCAAATGAGTCGGCGGTGCTGCGGCCCGATCAGGGAGCGTCGCTTCAACGTCTACTACAGTTACAGTGCGAGGTGAGGGAGTGGTCTGTGTCACCGTCACGGCCCCTTAAAATATTTTACCTTTCTTAACTATTGTAATGAGTTTGCGCCATAACCACCGGTAGAAAAGCCCGACCCTGTCTGAAATGGTTCATCCGTACTTTTTTGCGATAGTTTAAGAAGGGATCATCCGGCTCTGCTGGGCGATCGGCTTCGACCACACTGGCAACTGCCGAAGGATGGCATTGAGCCTGTCTGGGGATTGCCGATCTGAATACCTGTGCAGGCAGCGGCCACAGTTACCCGAGTACAAACTCCCCCAATGCGCAATTCGCCGCTCCGGCAGTCGGGAAATGCCCGAACAATTCGTGCCATAGTGTCTTTGGATTGTTCATCAAGGCTGCTGCTGCGGATATCAAGTTTTGGGAGAGCTGCTCCAACATTGCTCCCAGATTGCCGCGAATTGCGACTGCTACCCCCCGACAGAGCACCGTTCTGTTCTGAGGATATGATTGAAGCGCAGAACCCTTGGCTACCGGCGGCGATCGCCTAGCCAGGGGCTTGGTTCCTGACCCCGATTCGCATTCTCGCCCTCAGTAAATCGTCCCCATGCTGGTTGCTCTGAAGATAGAAAATTTCGCCCTCATTGACCATCTAGCATTAGAGTTTCAGGCTGGGTTAAATGTGCTGACCGGCGAAACCGGTGCGGGCAAGTCAATCATGCTGGATGCGCTAGATGCCGTCTTGGGCGGGCGCGTTAGTCAGCGCATGATTCGAGCCGGCGAAAAACGCGGCGTGATTGAAGCCACCTTTGCCGTGACGGATCGCACTCGACAATGGCTCGAAGCGCACGAAGTCCCACTGGCGGGTGATCGCCTCGTGTGCACACGGGAACTGACGGCAGGTAAAAATACCGTACGCAGCCGCTCGCGGCTGAATGGTGCCACAGTTAATAAACCTCAGGTTGAAGCACTGCGGCTGCACTTGGTCGAAATTACGGCGCAGGGCCAAACCCTGCAGGTGGGCGACCCGCAAATGCAGCTGTACTGGCTCGATGGCGTGGGGGGAACCGCGATCGCCCAGCAGCGTCAGGTCGTAGCGACTCAATACGAGGCTATGGTCGAGGCGCAAACGGCCTTAGAGCGACGGCGGCGGGCCGAGCAGCAGCGCCAAGATCAGCTCGACCTGTTTGACTATCAGTGGCAGGAATTAAGTGCCGTCGGCCTAGAAGATCCCAACGAGCTGACCCAGCTGGAGCAAGAGCAGCAGCGGCTGAGTCACGCGGTGGAGCTGCAGCAACAAAGCTATCAGGTCTATCAGCGACTCTATGAAAACGACCAAGATGGTACTGCCTGCGCCGATCTGCTCGGTCAGGCGGGACAAACCTTGGAAGACATGCTGCAGTACGACAATACCGTTGAGCCGATTCTCGACATGGTGAATGAGGCGCTCGCGCAAATTGAAGAAGCCGGTCGCCAAATCAACACCTATGGCGAAGATATGGAAACTGATCCGCAGCGACTGCAAGAGGTGCAGACCCGCATGAGTCAGCTCAAGCAGTTAACCCGCAAGTACGGCAAGACGCTGCCCGAGCTGATCGACTATACGCAGGAAATTCAAGCTTCATTGGCCCTGCTCAATGGTGAGGGCCAGTCATTAGAGGCCCTGGAAGCCGCTCAGCAAGTCGCCCAAACCGCCCTGGCTAAAGCCTGTCAAAAGCTGACGAAGCTCCGGCACAAGGCCGCTAAAGAATTAGAAGCCAGTTTGATTAAGGAACTCAAGCCCCTAGCGATGGAGCGGGTGCAGTTTCAGGTCAGCCTAACCCCCAATGAGCCGACGATCGCGGGCGCTGACAAAATTCAATTTCGCTTCAGTCCCAATCCAGGAGAACCGCTGCAGCCCCTAGCCGAGACGGCCTCTGGGGGAGAAATGAGCCGCTTCCTATTAGCCCTTAAGGCTTGCCTTTCACAGTTGGATGTCGTTAATACACTGGTGTTTGACGAGGTCGACGTCGGGGTGTCGGGACGAGTGGCTCAGGCGATTGCCGAAAAGCTACACTACCTGGGGCGATCGCAGCAGGTAGTGTGTGTCACCCACCAGCCGATGGTGGCTGCCATGGCCGATGCCCATTTTCGAGTCGGCAAAGAGGTGATTGAGCAAGCGGCGACTGGCGCTAGCCAGAAATCTAAGTCAAAAGGTGGCAGTGCCCACGACGCGACCGCCGAAAGAACGGTGGTCAGAGTGACGCCCTTAGATGACGCCATGCGTCGCGACGAATTGGCGCAGCTCGCAGGTGGTCAGTCACACCAAGATGCCCTCTCATTTGCCGATGCATTGCTGAAGCAGGCCAAGAGTTTGCGGCAAATGTGAACGATTTAGGCCTGTATTGGCGGGATGCGATCGCTAGCGACGGATTGCAAGCAAGAGGCTATAAGGTAATGTTTTGAATGGCAATTTGTCCTCAATTCGCAGCGCCCATGCATTTCCCACTGCTCTTAACCGAAGCCGCCCTCGAAGATCCCCTCATTGAGGAAGGACTGCGGAGATTTTTGCTCGTGCTGTCAGTGTCGCTCGGGGTGGCCACCCTCTCAAGAGCGCTGAGCTGGTTACGCAACATTCCCTACACGCTGCTCTTGCTGCTGGTTGGCCTGGGTTTGGCAACGATTGATGTGCGCCTGATCAACCTGTCCCCTGAGTTGATTCTGTTTATCTTTCTACCGCCCCTCCTATTTGAAGCCGCCTGGAATATTAAATGGTCTAATCTCAAAAACGACTGGCTGCCCATTAGCCTGTTTGCCATTATTGGCGTCATCATTTGCGTCGGCGGGCTGTTTTTAGGCTTGCAGCAGTTTGCCGGGGCCTCTTTAGCCACGGCTTTGCTGGTGGGGGCAGGCTTATCAGCCACCGACCCCGTATCCGTGGTGGCGCTCTTTCGAGAGCTGGGCGTCGATAAACGGCTCACTACCTTGATGGAAGGCGAAAGCCTGTTTAACGACGGGGTGGCCGTCGTCGCTTATAACCTGCTGCTTGGCATCGCATTAGGACTAGAGCAGTTCGACATTCCCGTGACCGTGTCGCGCTTTTTGGTGTTTGTGGGCATTGGGCTCAGTATTGGGGGGCTGATTGGTTTCGGCATTTCTTACCTGACCCAGCGATTTGACTTGCCGCTTGTGGAGCAGTCACTCACCTTAGTTTCAGCCTATGGCACTTATCTCGTCGCCGAACAACTGGGCGGGTCAGGTGTGATTGCCGTCGTCACAACCGGCCTCATTTTGGGCAACTTTGGCTCTCGCATTGGCATGAGCCCCCGCACGCGGCTCTCCGTTTCAGAGTTTTGGGACTTCGTGGCTTTCTTTGTCAATTCCATCGTCTTCTTGCTAATTGGCGACCAGGTAATTTTCCAAGGTCTAATCGACAATTTACCGACCATTGTGATTGCGATTTTGGTGATGCTGTTAGCGCGCGCAGTCAGCATTTTTGGCCTCAGCCAAATCAGCAACTGGTGGGATGACTCCGACATCAACTGGCAAAATCAGATTGTGCTGTGGTGGGGCGGCCTACGAGGATCGGTATCCGTCGCCTTGGCCCTAAGCGTGCCCGAGTCTCTGCCCGAGCGCGATGACATTATTGCGATTATTTTTGGTGTCATGCTCTTTACCCTGCTGGTACAAGGACTGACGACTAAGCCAATTTTGCAGGCGCTCAAGCTGCTGGGTGATCAGCCGCTACGGCAAGAGTTTTCGCAGACCATTGCCCGACGTGTTGCTCTCAGTCGCGTGTTAGACGAACTGCAGGATGTCAAACAGAAAAATCTGATCGATAGTGAGTACTGTGATTATCAAATTGCGTTAGTGGGAGGACAGCTGGAGGAAATTCAGGAAGAGATGCGGGTACAGCAGCGGGATCATCCTGAGCTATCGGAGATCTTGATTGGCCGACTGAATGAAAACCTGGTGGCTATTGAAGCCGATACCTATGCGCAGTTCATTCGCGCTGGCTATTTGAAGGAAGAGATCACGCCGCTCTTAGAATCTTTGCTGGAGAAAACGGACGCCCAAGAGAGCAAAAAGAGTGAGGCTCCTGAACTGTTGTCATGACTTGGGGCAGAGTAAGCCTCGCCCTTGCGGTAGTACAATTACCTAGCTCAGCCGGAACCTTGAAATCTGACAGACCGCATGTTGGCGGCTGCAGTCAGCAGGTTGGGTGATAAGTAGCTGGGTCAAATTAAGTGTTAAACCGGTCGCTGATTTCGACTCTGCTCAATCAGCTATATTGCTGACTGCAGCCGCCAACATGCGGTCTGTCAGATTTCAAGGTTCCGGCTGAGCTAGGTAATTGT
>JBCBJQ010000129.1:0-15134 GCA_038523235.1 Cyanobacteria bacterium J06626_4 | reverse complement strand
CTTGGCAAGCAATATAGCTGATTGAGCGGAGTCGAAATCAGCGACCGGTTTAACACTTAATTCGGCCCAGCTACTTATCACAAGTAATCTTATTTTGGGATTTATATTTATCAATGCGTGCTGGCTTTTTACGAGAGATATTTATGTTTCTAAATGTCTTTGGTCTTTAGAAAATTTGAGTTAGCTTTAAGGATAGATTTTGCTTGATAAGAATTCAGCAAAAATACTCAGTTGGCACCTGATAGACTTCGCTAAATACTCTGTAGGATCAGCCCATAAAAATAAGAATAATCCTTTGCTGAAAGGGATTTTAGCGGTTGTGTCTAAGGATTAATGTCGCCAATATTTTGATGATTAAAGCTTTCTTTACTTAGAGATCTTCGTTAGACAATGTCAGGCTGCAATGCTTGGCGTTGGAAGTTGAGTTGAGACTTCCTTGCTCTAGCGTCTTTTCTTGCTCTGACTATTGAGCCTGAGAAAAGCCCCTTTTTACTATTAATTGATGGAGTGCCAGTCTATGACCAGTAACGTCATCTTTATCCATCCCGATGGTGCCGATCCGTCTCATTTTGGAGCTGCGCGATTTGAGTCAGTGGGGCCAGACGGTCGCCTCAATTGGGATACTGCCCCCGAATCTGCGGTTTATCTCGGTCACTTGGACGATGCCATTGTGGCCACCTCCAACGCTGGAGCAGTGGTGCACGCCTATGGCATCAAGGCTGCTGCCCCCAGCTTTGGCTTCGATGAGAACGGTGACGAGTACACCTCTCTGGCCGGTTTGCAGGGCCAGAATGTGGATGGCTCTGAGAGCGACTTCACGATTCTGGAAGAAGCCGCTGCGGCCGGTCGCCCGACTGCGATCATCAACTCCGGCTTCATTGCTGAACCGGGTACCGGGGTGTTCTTCGCTGATGCCGTTAGCCGGGGCGATCGCGAAGGCATTACCGCCCAACTCTTCTTTGATGCGGAAAGCGATGGCACCCTCGCAGAGGATGCTCAGCCTCGAGCTAAATACAATGTGATCTTAGGTGCCGGTGAGCAGGATTACCTGCCAGAAGGTGTCACCGGCGTCTTTGGTGAAGGCACCCGTACCGATGGTCTAAACCTGGTCGAAATCGCCGAAGACCTGGGCTATACCGTTGTCTACAACCAGGACCAGCTGGACGCCCTTGATCCCAGCACAGAGCTGGTTTTGGGGATGTTTGCGGCGGATGACAACTTCAACGAATTTCCCGAAGGCTTTCTCATCGAGAACGGCTTTGTCGATGCCGACGGTGAGTTGGTTACCTACGGCCAGCCGGTCGCTGATGCGCCTAACCCCGATGGGCTGGTGCTGGACACCGATGGCGACGGGTTTACCAATCCCCCCACTGTGGGTGACATGCTAGAGGCCACCCTGGCGCTAGATCTCTTTGCAAACGAAGGCGATGATGATGGCGAAGGCTTCTTCATCGTGCTGGAGGAAGAGGGCACTGACAACTTCGGTAACACCAATAATGCCCGGGGGGCAATTGATGCCACTCTGCATGCCGACCAAGCGATCGGGGCGGCCAAGGACTTTGTGGAAAATGTCCAGTCCAACACCTTTGTCGTGACCGCTGCGGATAGTGCTGGTGGTTCCCTCGAAGTCGATGATGTGTCTGGTGAAACGGTTGGCACCCTCACTACCCAGCGGCAACTTGATGAAGCGGGCGAAAACAGCGGCGTGACCGTGCCCTTTGACGGCACTACCGGCAGCGACACCGCGCCTTTCGTCGCCGCACCGGCAGCCAACGGTAACGTTTACGAGTTTGGCGTAGCCTGGGCGGGCCTCCCCGACTTTGCCGGTAGCATCGTCACCAAAGCCTGGGGCGAAGGGGCCGATCGCTTAGGCTCCACCATCGACAATACGGGCATCTACCGCTTGATGTACGAGAGCCTGTTTGACATCAGCTTGGCTGCGCCCGAGGGCGTCCCTGACGATTTGGCTCCTCGGGAAGCGCCTGAGCCTACCTCCGAAGTCGGCAACGTGATCTTCTTTCACCCCGATGGCACCAGCCCCTCTCACTGGGCGGCGGCTCGCTTTGCTTCTGAAGGCCCCGATGGTCGCCTGAACTGGGATGAGATGAGCGACGCGAGTGTGTACCTCGGCCACATGGACGATCGCATCGTGGGCACGTCTAACGGCGGTGCGGTCACCCACGCTTACGGCGTGAAGCCCTTTGCCGGGAGCTTTGGCTTTGATGCGCCGGTGGATGAGGGCGGTGAAGAAATCGTCTCCCTCTCGGGTAAGCCTGACACCATCATGCAAGAGGCGCAGGCTGCGGGTAAGGCGATCGGTATCATCAATTCCGGCTTCATTGCTGAACCCGGTACCGGTGCGTTCTTGGCGGATGTGGATAATCGCGGTAATACCGAAGAAATCACCGCTGAGATTTTGGATCAGCGCCCGGATGTGATTCTCGGGGCAGGGGAAACCGACTACTTGCCCGTGGGCACCATCGGCGTCTTTGGCGAAGAAGGCACCCGCGAGGATGGTCGCAACCTGATTGAAGAAGCGGAAGCCGCTGGTTACACCGTGGTCTTCACTCGGGAAGAACTGCTAGCCGTTACCCCCGACAACACCGACAAGCTGTTGGGCATCTTCGGGGCAGAAGATACCTACAACGACTTCTTTGAAGACGAACTACGCCGCGACGGGTTTATCGATGAAAATGGCGACCTGATTCTCTACGGTCAGCCACCGCTCAACCCGAATCCACCGACCATTGCTGAGATGGTAGAGGCTGCTTTGCCCATTCTCGATGCCGACCCCGACGGCTTTTTCCTCGTGATGGAAGAAGAAGCCACCGATAACTTCGGTAATGACAACAACGCGGCGGGCACCATCGAAGCCGCAATTCGGGCAGACGAAGCGCTCGGCGTGGCCATGGACTTTGTCGACAACACCGACCCCAACACGCTGATCATTACTGCGGCTGACTCTGATGCCGGTGGTTTGGAAGTAGATGATGTGCCAATTGGTGCCGGCACCTTTGGTTTAACTGAACCGGAATCGGACGACACCATCCGCGTCCAAGCAGAAACTCAGGCCTTTGGCCCGGGAGCCGATGGCGTGCTGGTGCAGTTGGATGATACTGACGGCAGCAATGATGTTCCGGGCTTTAGCACCGATGTCTTTGAGCCCTTCACCACGGGCGCACCGGATGCCGATGGCGATGTCTTTGACTTTGGTGTGGCTTGGGCGACTCGTTCTGACGTCGCTGGCGGCATCGTGTCGAAGACCTATGGTCTCAATGCCGATCTGTTGCCAGACACCACCGACAACACTGACATCTACCGGGTAATGTACGAAACCCTCTTTGGCGTCGCTCCAGAAGTCGCGGCCGCAATTGGTGATTTTGATCTCGAAGTCGGTGATTTTTCGATTGGTTTTGATCCGGCGCGGGTCAGTGATGATGCTAGCGGTTTCTTTGTCGCCGACACCATCACGTTCAACGCTCCGCTGTTTGATGTCGGCAACCCCGGCGTGCTGTCGGCTGAGGGCGATACGCTGCTGTTGGATGCAGCTGACCTGTTGGTCTCGCCTGAGTTGGCAGGCGTTTTGGGCAATGATGCGCTGATCGGAGCCGACGTCGGCGACGCCCGCATTGATGCCGAGCTGTCTGGTGAGAGTGAGTTCACCGTTGAGTCGGGTGTCACCAGCGTTGCGCTGGATACCGCTCTACTAGAGTCGGCAGCTGGTCTTACGCTAGTGGGTGCTGACAGTGATGCTGAGCCGGTCAACGAAGACTTCCAGGTGGGCTTTGCCATCGTTGATGAGACTGACTTCACCTTCACTACTGAAGGGGGATTTGCGCCCGTTGGTGGCTCGATTGAGCATTCGGGTTCTGTTTTCTTCGACTTAGCTACTCCCGCGCTCGATTTTGAAGGTGAGGGTCTTAGTGCGGGTACCGTCATTACTGACCAGTTCTCCGGTCTGACCGTGACGACTGATGGCCTGGCAGCCATGCTGTTTGACTCGGCCAACCCGACTGGGGGTGATGGTGATTTGGGCAGCGATACCGCTGGCTTGGTCTTGATTTTGTCGGAAGACGGCAACAGCGACAATCCCGACGACAATGCCGGTGGCGGCACCCTGGAGTTCACCTGGGATGAGCTGGTGGCCATTGATAGCGTTGGCTTCCTCGATACAGAGGAACCCGGCTCCATCGATCTCTATGGCGCTGATGGTGTCTCTTTGGGCAGCCTCGACATCGTGATGACCGGCAACGGTCAGGCGGGCTTCGTCGAGATTGACCAAACCGATGTCAGCAAGCTGGTGGTGAACCTCGGCGGCAGCGGCGCGATCACTGAGATCACTTTTGCCTAACGTCGAGATAGCAACAGCTGGCTCTGATGTGGACGCCTACTGAAGAGTCGCTGTGTTTGCTATCTGGGCTTTCAACCCTTGAATGCCGTGTTGCCCCTCTCCTTCCTTGAGGAGGAATTCAGGGGTAACACGGCATTTACCAGAGTTTATGAGACGTGAATAAAGGGCGTTGAACTGAATTCAGCGAGAGTACGGATTTCTCTCTGGCTGAGAGAAATGCTAAGGCATGTATCAGATTTGAGAAAAGTTGAGCCGTTTGAGTTCAAAAGCGCTAGTGTAATCAACAACTATAGAGCTAAATAAATCAAAAATATAAATCAAAAATGTGAATCCAACATTTAAGCCAAAGCCCAGCAATTGCTGGGCTTTTTTTTGCCAGATTTGCGGCATTATGGCTCATTCAAGGGCGACATTAAGCCACTGGCGTCCTGCTCGCTGGCCAGCCAGTACCGGCGTCGTGACGCTGATTAACGAGCGATCGCGGGACGCTGTACCGTCTTCAGCGCCTCGGCCAAGCTGCGGACTGCCGCCACCATCGCCAGTTCATTGTCGAGCTTGTTCACCGCAGAGCCGACCCCGATACCCGCGGCACCCGCCGCGATCGCCATCGGTGCAGTGACCGTTGACAGACCCGACGCACACAACACCGGCACTGACACCACCCGCGAAATTTCTCGCGCGGCGGCCAGGGTAGGAGCGGCTTTTTCAATCAGGCCGAGGGTGCCACTGTGGGTCGGCTGACTGCTGGTACCGCCTTCGGTTTGAATGATGTCAGCGCCTGCTGCCACTAGGGCTTCAGCCAGCTGCACCTGTTCATCCAAGGCCAAAATGTGGGGCACAGTGACCGAGAGCGTGATCGTGGGCAACAGCTGTCGGGTCTCTTGGGTCAGGGCTAACACTTCAGCGGACTCAAACCGCCGCCCTTGGGCATAAAATGCGTCAAAGTTGCCGATTTCGATCAGGTCAGCCCCGGCCTCAACCGGCGCTAAGAAGGCTTCTGCTTCCACCGCAGACACGCAAATTGGCAAATCAGTCAGCGCTTTTGCCATTTGTACAAGAGCGGCATCGGCAGCAATGTCAATGAAGGTGGCCCCGCCGCGATCGGCGCTGCGCACTACTGCGGCCACGCGATCGCGATCAAAATTTGTCAGACCGCTAATAATTTTGAGCGCTTGGCCTTGGGCAAATGCCGTTTGAAGTTGGGCTTGCATGATCAAAGAGTTCCTGTAATCAGGTTCGTAACTGATTTATTTTGCCACTGTCTTGGCGCTGGCGTTAAACGATGCCCACAAACCTCAAGAAGCTGTCGCCAGGGCTGGGTGCATAGTTGGTGATCATGCCTCCCGTTGCGCTAGTTTGCCGCGTTGGTATGAGACATCCTGCAGGCAGGCGATCGCTCCGCCCCATGCTTACTCGGGGAACCAAATCTGATCATTGCCCGCCACCTGAATGCCCGTGTCTTGGCCGTAGCGCACGACCACGATGTTGGCGTCGTCGCGACCCACATCTAAATATCCGGCGCCCCAACTATCAAACCGAGTAACGCCAGTGATTTCTAGATAGTAGGCACCGGGATCGAGCGTGACGGAATAGGTGCGACGGGTGTTAGCCGCGCGGAATAAGAAGTTGCCATCTAAATAAATGGTGGCCCAGTCATCTCCGCTGGCAATGAATCGCACCGTTACTTCCCGGTCAATTTGGGTGCGACCACGGGGCACCACAATCACGGGAATATTGATATCAATGTCAGCTAACTGCAAGGGCTGCAGGGAGACTGCCGGTTCATTGGGGAGTGCCGCCCCAGTCGCTAGGAGTGCCGCACTGAGCGGCAGCCCCCACCAGCTCCTACGTCGGTTATTGAGCCTCGATTGTGCTGCCTGCATCGATCTCCCCTCGCGGATAGACAAAACTGCTTCCAGCATAGTCGGTCTATCCGTGACGGGCGATCAATGAAGGTCACTTTGGCGCTTAGCCCACTTTTGGCCCTAGACCGACCGTACCGGCATAGACCGCTTGTTCGCCGAGTTCGTCTTCAATCCGCAACAGACGGTTGTATTTGGCGATGCGTTCACTTCGACTGAGGGAACCGGTCTTGATTTGTCCGGCTCGGGTCGCCACCGCCAGATCGGCAATGGTTGTATCCTCGGTTTCACCGGAACGGTGACTGATCACCGACGTAAACCCATTGCGCGTGGCCAGGTCAATGGTCTCCAAGGTTTCTGTAAGGCTGCCGATTTGATTGAGCTTAATCAAAATGGAATTACCGACATTTTCAGCAATGCCCTTTTGTAGCCGGGTCGGGTTAGTCACGAACAGGTCATCTCCCACTAGCTGAGTTTTTTGCCCCAGCTTTTGGGTGAGCGCTGCCCAGTTACCCCAATCTTCTTCATCCAGGCCATCTTCAATCGAAACGATGGGAAACTTGCCGGTTAGGTCAGTCAAGTAGTCGATCAGAGTGGTGGGCGCATGGGTCGCCCCATCATAGGTGTACTGACCGTCTTGATAAAACTCGCTGGCCGCTACGTCGAGCGCCAACGCTACCTGCTCACCGGGTTTGTAGCCAGCCTGGTCGATCGCTTGAATCAGCAGCTCTAAAGCCTCCTGATTAGAGCCCAAGTTAGGCGCAAAGCCTCCCTCATCGCCCACGCCCGTCAACAGGCCCTTGCCCTTGAGGACCTTCGCTAAGCTGGCAAACACCTCTGCGCCCCAGCGCAGGGCTTCGCTAAAGGTCGGTGCCCCGATGGGCACAATCATAAATTCTTGAATGTCAACATTGTTGTCGGCATGCTCGCCGCCGTTCACTACGTTCATTAACGGCACCGGCAAGAGGTTGGCCAGCGGGCCACCCAAATAGCGATATAGCGGCAGGCCCACCGCTGCTGCCGCCGCTTTGGCATTGGCCAAAGACACCGCCAAAATCGCATTAGCCCCGACTTTAGACTTATTGTCCGTACCGTCAACTTCCAACATGATGGTGTCGACCACCGATTGCTCTAAGGCATTGACCCCAATCAGCTCGGGGGCCAGCTCCTCTTCGACGTTTTCGACCGCCTTGAGCACGCCTTTGCCACCAAAGCGACTGGGGTCATCATCCCGCAACTCGTGGGCTTCAAAGCTGCCCGTCGAAGCACCGCTCGGGACTTGCGCTAACCCAGCGGCTCCACCAGCGAGGTAAACCTCAGCCTCAATGGTCGGGCGACCCCGAGAATCCAAAATTTCCCGCGCCCGAATGTCTTCAATAGAGGTGTCCAGTTCGTCAAACATCATCCCCTGTTTCCTCAGTAGGTGTTGCAATGGAGTTTGGCTCTTGGCGGGTCATTGGTTTGGCGCGGACTGGCGATCACCCGAGCCAGTTGGCGTCGCCGCGATCGACAGCAGCTCAGTGACCGCCCTCGACCAGTAAGCATACGCTGTTCTGGCCGCATCGCCACAGCATTTGATGGTTTTTTAAGCTGCTAGAGTTTGAACTCTGCCCATTGTCAGGTCTACAGTCGCAGGCGGCAGGCGGTCAAAACCTGAGGGACTCGCAAATCAATCACGTCCCAGGATAGAACCGGCTTCTGTAAGGGGCTGGCAGTGTCAAACCCCGGCGATCGATACGCTATTTTCGCGCATGTCCCTGCCTCTACTGAGATTGATGAGCTGTGCTCAGCTGCAGAGCTTGAGAGTGCGCCAATTGAGGAATAACCAGGACTGTGTTTACAACCCGGTTGGCAGCCCCGTCGGCTTACCGTTAACGCTGGTCACAATTCGGCCCCAGCCTGCTTCGTTGCCCATATCCCAATAGATTTGCTGCATCGTGCCATAGGAATACGGGTCAAAGGCGGCCCAAGCGTTGACGTCGTAAGAATCACTCGCTCCGTAGCGAATGCCATAGGGATCATGCACGAGAAAGACCCGCTTAACGGGATCATGACCCGTAATGACACAAATATGACCGCTGCTCTTGTAGGCAAACCCCACCACCACTGGAATGCCATAGCTCAGAGACAACATGACATCTTTAGAGGAAATCGAATAGCTGAAATAGGAATTGATGCCAATTTCTTTGAGTGCTGACGTCTGGGCCGCATGGTCAATGGTGTCGCCATATTTGGCGACAATCCGCATATAGACCGACTCGGGCTCGCGATACCCTTTGTTTTTTGCCGCTTTGGTGAGCGCTCCCTGCAATAAATAGTCCGCTAACATGCAGTTGCTGGTTGTATTGCACTGTCGCCAACCCGCACCAAAGACGCTGGAGTCGTTATCGTTTTGCTGAAAGTAAGGCACATTCAACTTGATCAGCTTAGTGGTATCCAGTCGGCCCCCGGCTCCCCCTGTTGGCTGGTCAGGCTCACCCTCAAGCTGGATGTGCGGATCATAGCCATAAACATTGGCCAGCCGAGTCACCCCGTCTAAGGTGGTGAGTGGTGAGGCCAGTTCCATAAACACATGCTGGTTTCTATCCGGTGCGTAGCGATAGAAGAAAAACTCATGGCCTTCAGGCACGTAGATTTTTTCTTTATTGCTCAAATCCTGCGAGGAAATGGGGGATGCTTTTAAGAAGGTATTTCCCAGAGCTTTGGCCTTTGGCATGGTGCAGTCTCCTTTAGCGCTTGGTAGATAGCCAGCAGTTAAGTGTGCCTCAAAAATTCATAGAAACATCATCAAGCTTGCCATGACTTAACGTTTGAGGAATTACGACAGGCCAAGGTTGCCGCTAGTTTAGGCGATCGCTTTTTTGATGACTCATCCCATTTCAGCCAGCACACTCGGGGAGGCGATTTTTGCGCCTGCCTCAAGACCGCCCCGCGACCGGATTAAAAACGCTTTTGGGATAGGCGATGCGCTTGTGGTTATATTGTTGCCAAACCTGCACAAAGACCTGGGCAATCATGCCCATATGCTCGCGAGTGAGGCCCGAATCCACCATCTGTCCATCGCGCCAACGCGCCTTCAGAATCCGATTTACCATCGCTAACGCTTCGGAGGGAGACGCATCTTTTAAGGAGCGCAGCGCCGCTTCACAAGAATCAGCCAGCATCACAATGCCCGTTTCGGGTGACTGCGGAATCGGGCCAGGATAGCGAAAATCCGGTTCTTTGACGACGATGTTGCTGTCAGTTTTGCTCAATTCCATGGCTTTGTGATGAAAATAGCTGATTTGCATCGTGCCCTGATGCTCTGGAATAAAGGCCTGCACAGCCTTGGGTAGGCGGCAGCGACGGGCCATCACAATACCCTGGCTAACATGCTTTTTGATGATTTCGGCACTGACCCAAGGGTCGTTGATCTCGTCATGCTTGTTGGGGCCACCCATCTGGTTTTCGATAAACCCTTGGGGGTCATGCATTTTGCCAATGTCATGGTAAAGCGTACCAGCTCTGACTAATTCCACATTGCAACGCAGGGCACGGGCCGCCGCTTCGGCCAACGAGGCCACAAACAGCGTGTGTTGGAAGGTGCCGGGGGCTTCTGACGCTAAGCGCTGTAGCAAGGGGCGATTGGGGCTCGACAGCTCCGCTAACCGAATCGGCGTGACTAAGTCAAACAGATGCTCTAGATACGGACTCAGACCCAGAGCCACGACGCTGGAAACGATGCCATAGATGCCCTGCAAGACCGCCCCCGTCAGCGGCAGATACCAAGTTGATAGGGAGACGGGGTTAAGCATCCAAGTCAGGCCCAGGTATGCTGCCCCTTGAATGACCCCGACAATGCCTCCCAGTAGCGCCAATTCTTCGCGCGATCGCAATCGCGGGGCGACGACGCTGCAGGCCAAGCCGCCAGCGGCACTCGCGAGTAAAGGCACAATGCTGACATTGGTGCCAATGGGCAATAACACAGCCAGCAGGGCCACTAGGGTTGCACCCAGGGTTGACCCGTAAAAGCTACTGGCTAAGAGCCCCACTGCGGGCAGGCTATACACTGCAAAGCCCAGCACACTCAGGCCAGAAACGCCCAGCAGAATGCAGAAAATCAAGCCGTGGTCTTGGCTCCGGAGGCCCGGTCGCACGGCGCGATCGACCAGCAGAAAAACAATGACGCCCCCAGTCATGATCACGCCAAACCCAATCAGCCCCCAAATGTTGAGACGGCGCTGACTCAGTTCAAAGTGGTCTAACAACACAAAAGCCGATTGGTTAATCTCTTCCCCTTGAATCACAATCGGTTCGTTGGCTCGGACGGAGACTCTGACTTCTGCCACCTGTTCGGCGGCCGCTTCGGCTTTTTCCCGAGTTCTCTCCGCATCTTTGATCAGGTTGGGCTCTAGCACGGCGACGAGTAGATTTTGCGCTAGCCCCTTCGCACCCTTCGGAATGCTGGTGTTGAGCTGATTAGCGGCAGCGATTTCTAACAGCTCGATGGGGACGCCCTCAGCAATGCCCTGTAGCAGCATTTGATCGAGCGTTTGGCGAATTTGCTGCTGCACCGTGGCCCATTCTTCATCTTCGAGGCGTAACAACGCCGGATCATTGGGCACCCCCCGCTCCGCTTGCGCTAGCCGTTCAAGGTCAGTTGCCGCATTCTGAAAATCGGCTCGAGCCGTTTCGATCACGATTTGCAGCGCTTGCAGATCCATCGCTGACTGGAGTTGCTGATAGCGCACGAGGCCGCGGGCGGTCTGCTGCTGCCGTGCATCCAAGGTCTGATAATCATCCCGTTGGGTCAGCAACGTCGTGGGATTTGCCCGGGCGTTATTGGTGTCGAGGGCATCGGTCGCCACAGCAGTCACAATTGACCACACCGGATCCCAATCGGCGGCTGGCGACTCCCGAATGTAGGTTTGTGTCGAAGTCGATAGCTGCCGACCGTCAAATAAGGGAAACTGACCAGCTTGCTCTCGCACAATCTCCGCCTGATTGAAGAGACTGTCGAGCGAGTTCATAATGCGCTCATTAACAGTCGGGTCAGGCACGAGAACCGGCACCGCCCCATTACGGGCCGCTGAACGCTGCTCCTCCGTCGTTTGTTGATCGACCACTGAGGCGTCGTCAGGAGCGAGTACAGTTTTGGGGGAAAGGGTGCCCACCTGCAATTCTGGCTGGCGATAATAGCGCTGCCCCATCGCGGCAGTCAGAGTGAGCACTGCCAAGGTGAAGGCGATCGTCGGGCGCACACAAGGACGTTTCGTCAAGTCCAGCAAACAGCGATTGCGCTTGGCTTGCGGCGGCAAAGACGGCAGGGGATCAAAAATATCGGGGTTGCGACGCCGGTGCCACGCACGCAGGGGTTGGGGTAACCCTGGCTGCACCGACTTGAGCCCAGCGGGTTTGAGCAGGTTACCAGAATTTAGGGACGTCTCCTGACGTTCCGGCGGTTGCTGTAGCCGGTCAATTTGCTGAATCCACCGCCAAATCTTTTTCATGGCCATCGCAATAGGGGGTGACCTAACGATTGACAAGGAGCGTTGGTGTTAGCCCCTTGCCTAAACAGCAGTCTATTGTCATCAAACTGTCTACACGCAGTATCAAACTATCTCGGCCATACTGGAAGTCGCTTAAAGATGCCCCACTTAGCCAGAAATCAAACACAGTCGCCACCTCGCGTTGGGCTACAGTTCACCAAACGGTATCCTAATGTCAGTATCTTTACGGTATCGTCTGAGCTGACTTCGGGGCCGCCGGTTACAAATTTAGTCACAGGTATCAGTATTGGGTTTCAGAAAGGAGACCGTTCAGTCATTATAGACGTCCTCAAATTGAGCGATCAGGGTTTCCTCACCCCTCATGTGGACACCGGCTGAACGGCGATGGCTAGGGGCTCTGACCCCTCAGTCGCATGGCTGCCCGACCATTGTCGCCAAAGTCCTTGGGCCAGGGTGCGAAGGTTCGCTGCATCGGCGATTTGCCAACGTTTTAATAACCAACCTCGTAAGCTTGTGGGGGGTGTTACCAGCAGTTGCCGCAGCGCGATTGGGAGGCTGTTTTCGCCTCCCCAAGCGGCACTCAAAATCCCCGTTAACACTGGCAGCCCTACGGCTGGTGACGCGGTATACAGGCTCTGCCCCACTGCCAGCTCAAAATCGCCGGGGGCTGTCAGCACATGTTGCCAGCCAATTATCAAAGTTTGGGATAAGGGGTCAAGCTCAGCCCCAGGAGTGTCTCTCACCGTACGAATGAGCGCTGTCAAAGCCAGAACATCGTGATTAAGCGCGGCCACCAAGCTGTGATCAAAGACTGTCAAGACAGTGTCTCTCAGCGTTGACGGCAATGGCTGGCTGAGGGCGTCTGGGTGATGGCGTTGATCTAATTGCCATAGCCGCATCGGTAAAGTGGCTAACAGGCTGGTTACCTCAAGCGGCTCAGACAATTGGGGTGACCTCGGCCCTGTCAACTCTGGCGCACCAGATTGAGGTGGTTCCGCGTGGCTTGATTGCAGCTGAGTCACGATGTGATGACACCAGCGATCGCTCTCCACATGGCCGGGCCATCGGGGCAACCCGGCATGCCCCGATGGCTGTTCTGCCCTTGATCGGCCCCAAGGCATTTGCCCGTGACTCACCGCATCGGCAATCACTAAGCCCATTAAAATTGCCTGAAATTGGCTGTTTCGGAAAGAAACCATAGAAAACATCTTGCGGTCTGAGACTCCACGGTACCCTATAGGGAATTTGCCGGTATATTTGCTCAGAGAATGCGCAAGTATATTCCCTGATTCGGCTGCTCAGCCGCTGATTGACCGACGACAACTGCTCACTACTGCACGCCTTGACCACTCTCATCAGGATCTTGAAACCCATGACTCGGCTTTTCATCTCCCCCCGGTTGCCACAACGATGTCTGAGCCCGGTTTTTCTATTGGGCTTGATTGTGACGCCTGTAACCATGGCGGCTGCGGCTACGGGATTAGTCTCTCAGGCGATCGCGGCCCCAGCCGCAGTCCATATCGCCCAAGCTACGACGCGCCCCACGTTGCGCATGGGCAGTACCGGCAGTGCGGTTTCAGAAATTCAAGCCATGCTGGCGCTACTGGGATATTTCAACGACCCCGTAGACGGCCAATATCAGACCTCTACCGAGGCGGCGATCCAAGCCTTTCAAACCGATGCGGGACTCAATAGTGACGGCATCGTCGGCCCCGCCACCTGGGAAGCCCTCTTGCCCAGTCCTTCCACTGAGTTCACCCCACCGGATGTCCCAGCAACGGCTACTGGTGATGCTGAGGACGCGACCGATACCCCGGACGCTCCGGTGGCTTTACCGACCCTCAGAATTGGCATGACGGGGCCTGCAGTTTCCCGCGTACAAGAAACTTTAGATAGTCGGGGCTTCTACGAAGGTGCCATTGATGGCATTTTTGGCCCGGCTACAGAAGCTGCGGTTCAAGATTTTCAAGCTAGCGTCGAGTTAGTGGCTGATGGTGTGGTTGGCCCCGCTACCTGGCAAGCGCTGTTGCAATAGGCAACAGCAGGAGTTCGAATCGCGATCGCGGCATAGTGGGAAACCGGGCACCTGATCTCCCTTCGTTGCCGTAAACCGAGTGCGGAGGGTTGCTGGAGGCAGCGAATAAGGCCGGAGTCATCACGCGATGTCTCTGAAGCGAGAGAACGTTCATGCATCTGCCAGGCTTCAGCAGGGTGGCTGTACTCTGATCGCAGTTGTCACTTCTACACTGATGCGGATGCCAGTCAGGGACAGCCTAAGAAGCTGGCTCAGTAACGAAGGGTATGCTCTGAGTTCCATCAGTTGCCTCCACGCACTACGAGCGGCTGAGTGCGATGTCCGCGATCGCTGCCCTAATCAATTTATTTCTATGACCCAAGACTGGCATTACCCATTTCCCACACTATATGCAGGCAAATTGCTCAAGCGCTACAAGCGATTTTTTGCGGATATTGAGCTCGAGTCTGGCGAAGTCATTACGGCTCACTGCCCTAACACCGGCCCCATGACCGGCGTTTGCCATATCGGCGGCCAGGTCATGGTTTCTCACAATCCCAGCCCTAAGCGCAAGCTGGCTTATACCTGGGAACTCTCTGCAGTTGATGACACTGTCGCCACCTGGGCGGGGGCCAACACCGCTTTGCCCAATCGCGTTGTCAGGTCAGTGCTCGAACATCGTCTCTTGCCGCAATTAGGCCCCTACGACGAGATTCGTTCGGAGGTCAAGTATGGCACTGACGGCAAAAGCCGCATCGACTTTTTGCTCACGGGAACGGGCGATCGTCCCATTTATATTGAGGTCAAAAACACGACTTGGGCCCAAGAGACGCTGGCCCTGTTTCCCGATACGGTGACCACCCGCGGTCAAAAGCATTTGAGGGAATTGACCCAGCTGCTGCCTGAAGCCCGAGCGGTGATGCTGTATTTCATCAATCGCGGTGATTGCACTGCCTTTGCCCCCGGCGATGAAAAAGATCCGACCTACGGGGAATTGCTGCGTACGGCGATCGCGGCAGGCGTTGAAGTTTTGCCCTGTCGCTTTGAGGTGACGCCTCCAGCCATCCGCTATCTCGGCCTCGCTGACCTCGCGATTTGAGCGGCAGCGGCTAGACCAATCCGAGTCTGGGCACCAAATGGGCAGCAAAAAAGAGGAGGCGACCTAGAAAATGAGGGGATTTGGTAATAAAACGTTACAAACCTTGAAACTTATTGCCTCAAATTTAAAAAAATCAGTCTTTCGTGCCCGTTCATGTTTTTTCCACAATGACTCTGATTGTTTTCCCCAACAGGGTCTAGTTTTCCACAGGTTTTCCACAGATCAGTCGTGCTAGGTGCTTGATCTTCATCCGCGACCCTAATTCGATTTCCACAGCCTAGATGAGCCAAGATCACAGCGAAGATCAAGCAAAAAATAC
>JBCBJQ010000128.1:0-15207 GCA_038523235.1 Cyanobacteria bacterium J06626_4 | reverse complement strand
TATATTTAGAGCCATCCTTGTAACTCGTTAAACTTCACAATTGTCCAAGAAATATCTGATGGGCAGTGTGATTCGTCTTCTGACACACTTAGTCGCCCAGTTGCGTCGTAGCCAATACTGTCTATTCTTGCCATGTAGACGTCATAATCCTCTTCCTCTGTGACATCCTGGCCTATTTCGAGTTGTCCAGAAGAAATTTGCGTTTCTCGTTTTTGCAAGACGAGAATACTAGTTTTTACACCTGCTCCGTAAGGTGCAAACGTTTCTTGAGGTAAGCTAAGAACAGCTTTCAGCTTTGCCCAACGAAAAATCCAATCTCGCACATCCTGAGTCTGGCTATTCGCTAAAACTCCGTCAGGTAAAACGATTGCAAGCTTTCCCCCTGGTTTCAGAAACTCTAGGCAGCGGTTCAAAAAAACAATTTCTTGCGGCAGGCTTTTGACAACTTTGCCTTTCTTCTTCGTCACCCCATCCCGTGCCGCTAAATCTTTCAAAATCCCCGCACTCGTCACCTTCGATCCAAACGGCGGATTGGTCAAAATCATCGTCAGCCCACCCGGATAAAACCCCGGTCGATCAGGTAAACCCTCCATCATGCCGCCGGTAACGCTGCCCAACGGTTGTAGGGCATCCATCACTTTCAAATCCGCATACTGCGCCCCATTCATCAGGCAATTCACCCGCGCCACATGCATCACATTGCGGGAAATCTCCGCCCCAAACAGGTGATTATCCCGACAGGCAACAAACTCCGGTGTCGGTTCATCCGGGTTTGTCACCGCCAGCCCTTCCGTCTCAGCCCGTGTCAACTCCTGCTTCCGCACATAGTCCAACACGTGGGTCAACATCCGCGCTGAACCACAGGCCGGATCACCGACAAAATCATGCACCGTCGGCTGCAAAATCCCCACCATCAGATTAATCACCGGGGTCGGCGTAAAATATTGCCCCAGATCATCCCGAAAGGTTTTGCCCAGAAAATCCTCAAACACGCCCCCCTTCACATCTGCCGTAGACTTCCGCAAACTCCAGGGCTGCAATCGTTCCACAATCAACTGCGTCGTGTGGGGCTTAAACTCCAGTGCCTCTGATTCAGTAAACGCCAACCGAATGCCCAGATTATCGCCAAACTTTTCGCTGAGAGTCTCCCGCTCCCACTGCTTTGCCTTTTCAAAGGTATCCCGTACCTGCACCATCAAACGCTCTGGGTCTGTTTCCCCCTGCTTGTAGCTGAATACATAGGAGCGCACTTCCTCGGTTCGCTTCACCAAGTCAATAGTGGCCTGCTCGTCGTACCACTTGGCAAACAAAAACTTCACCATCGCATCCACAGCTTCCTGGGGTTGCAAACCCTCGTTATCCCGTAGGATGGCGTGACAGCCTGATCGCGTATCCCCCAACACCTCCCGAAACTTGTCGCGGGTCAGGGGTTCCAGTCCGGTTTGAATCCCATCCGGTTCACTCGGATTGAGGATAACCTTATAAGGACTGTGCTCCGCCGCCGATCTCGCACTTTCGTACTTGGGCAAATCCCCAATTTCCTGGAGGGCACGGGGATATTCCAAATCCCGGCGATAGATTTTGGTATTCGTGCCGCTGGTCAGGATGGCATACCGAGCCGAGGGCGATGCGCTCATGTAAGCATTGAGGCGATTTAAGTGCTCCACCCAGCCTTCCGGTTCCGTGCCCTCAAACTTTTTCCCTGGCTCCATTGCCTCCACCATAATGAAGGCGACATCTAAACCGCCCCCCGCACCGATGTAGCGGTCATCATAGACAATGGCATCTGCCCGTCCTTGGTACCGCCGCCCCCCCTGATGCGTCCCTTCGGAAAAGTCAGCATACAGTTCTAGTTCGAGGGCATCCAACGGCACACCATATTCCTGGTGTAGGAGGGCGATCGCCCAGAGGGTGACTGGATCTTCAGCCGGACGCACATAGGTGCCGTCTGCCTTAAATAGTTTCGACAGACTGGGGTGCAGCCGATAGCCCTCTGGCACATCGGCTGGGCTTTTATAGGGATTTGTGAAGTTGGCAAAGGACATGCGATCGGCAAAAGTAGGAATCAATATACTTGGCCTCCTATGATGCCTCAAAGCCTTTGGTTTGTCTCGCTTTAGACCTGCGCGGCCAGGCGCTGGTCAGTGCCCTCTGCTAACCAAACACGGTGGCATAACCGTCCCAATTCACCCGACCGCCGAGAGGCTATTTGTGAGTCATGAGTTTGTCTACGGCGAGTGATAGGCAACGTAGACCAACCGAATAGTTGTCCCCTAGCAACAACCACTCCTCAGATACAGCAAGGGTTCATCAAAATCGAGTGAACGACAACTCAGGCGGTTCAAACCATAACCTTTGAGCGATTCAGGCCAAAATTAGGCACGAACTATTTTTGAGCCTTGATGACCAGAATTTTTCTGTGGCTACAACTAAGCCATACCATCCCTCAGAACTCAAGTTTTCAACTTGGATGGGGATTATTTTGAACACGATCACTCAGGCCAGCGATGGCGAAACCCCAAGGCTTCCTGCAGGGCGTAGGCAAATTGCAACAGGGGCGCTTCGCTGTGGGGTGGCCCCACAAGCTGCATCCCCACGGGCAGCCCTGATGCCGTCCAGCCACAGGGGACTGAGAGGGTGGGCAGGCCCGTCAGTGAAATGGTGTAGGTGATGGTGAGGTAGTCGATGATATTACGCAGGGGCGTGTCGTTGACCATTAGTACCTCTGGCTGATCATGGGGGAAAGGCGGCACGCAGGCGCTGACGATCGCCAGAATATCGTGGGTTTCAAAGAAGCTCAGAAAGTTGCGGTACAGCTGGTCGCGCTGGGCAGAGGCGGCGAGGAATTCAGTGGCAGAGAGGTCTTGGCCACGGGCGACATTCCACCGAACGGTGTCGGTAAGCTGGTCAAAATGCTGTTCATAGTGTTGCTTCTGTTTGTACCAGAGGAGCGCCGCTCGCATCTTCTCGAAGGCCGATTGCGCCATTGAACAATCGGGATGGGTGGGGGTCACTCGTTGGCACAGGGGCGTTAAGCGGGCGATCGCCTGCTCAAACACCGCTTGCACCTCAGTATCGATAGGCGTAATACCCAGATCGGCGCTAAAGCCCACCCGGACGTTGCCCGTGCACTGGACCGCTGCATCGAAGCTGGGGGGGGACCACGGCGCGGCGATCGCGATCGGATCATTTGCATCCCAACCGGCCATCACCGAGAGCATGAGCGCCGCATCTTCGACGGTGCGCGCCAGAATACCATCGGTGTCGAGGTAGTCCCACAACAACGGTTTGCGCGATCGCGGAATGCGGCCCGCACTGGGCCGCAGGCCCACCACCCCACAAAAGCTGGCAGGCGTTCTGACAGAGCCGCCCATGTCTGTCCCCTGGGCCAGGGCACACATGCCTGTCGCCACCGAAACCGCTGCCCCACCACTCGACCCGCCGGAACTGCGGGCTGGGTCATAAGGATTCGCCGTGGGGCCGAACAGCGGATTGGTACAGTGAGCGCCGAGCCCAAATTCGGGGGTGTTGGTTTTGCCCAAAAGAATACCGCCCGCTTGTTTCAACCGGGCAATGCACAGCTCGTCTTGCGTGGGGACCCAGTCCTGGTAAATCAGCGACCCCATTGTCGTGCGAACGCCCGCCGTTGGCGTCAGGTCCTTAGCGGAAAAGGGAATTCCCGCTAACGGCACCAGAGATTCCCCCCGACTGCGAGCCTCGTCAACCTGCTGCGCCGCTGCTAAAGCCTGATCGGCACAGACCGTGATCAGCGCCTGTAGCTTGTCGTTAGACTGTTCGATCGCTTGCAAACAGCTATCAATGACCTCCGTGGCTCGAATTTCTTTTTGGGCGAGCCCTTGCTGTAGCTGAGTGGCAGACCATTGATGGAGTGGCGTCATGGGGCCTCAGTCGTAAACAACTGCCCCCAGCCTTTCACTTGCAAGGGGTCGGCTCCAGCGAGAAGCAACGATTTCCAGACCACCACTGAAATGGTGTCATAAACGGGAATGCCGATTTGCGCTTCGAGATCAGCCACCAGGGGTGCGGCCCTCAGGTTAGTGCAAAAGGTAGTAATGGCCTGGGGTTGAGTCTGGGCAACAGCCTTGACCTGCTGAGTAATGCTGTCTGCGGTGACTTCGGAAAAGGCAAAGTTGACCGAGAGATCTAAATGGCGTTCGGCAACGCAGTCGAAGCCTGCTTGACTATAGTTCTGTACGATCTTGGCCTGAACATCGGCGGTATAGGGCGTGACGAGGCCAAAGCGCGTGACGTGCTGCTGCTGAAACAGTTCATTGAGCGCTAACACAGAGGTGGTCGCCGGAATGCCGGTGACGGATTGAATGCGATCGCACAATTGCACATCCCGCTCAAAGCCTAGCCAGCCTGCCGAGGTGCCATTCCAGGCAATCACGTCTACCTTGGCATCTGCTAATAGTTCGGCGGCGGTTAATAAAGGGCGATCGTCAAATTGTCCCAGCGCTACTTCCGATAGCGAAATTTCAGTAACGCGAAAGCGACTGAAATGGGCCGAGACGGTGTCTAAATCTTGCAAAATCGCCGTGGTGACCGGCTCCAACACTGTATTGGATGACGGCGTCAGCATCCCCAATAAAACCCGCTTTGCTGCCGACATGGCGTTAGAAAACCCCGTTGATATAAACCTTCTGCGGTTCGTCAATGGCAGTGATGGTATCAGGTTTCACGATCAGGGTAGGGCGATTGCGATAGAGGGTGGTACCAAAGGTGCCCTGCACCCGCAACCACTGGTCAGCCTCATAGGTATCGGCAGTGTCAGTGGCGATCGCCAGCCCCAGCGGCACCGTATCGGCTAGGCAACAGCGAATGATTCGTCGCGCCAGCACAAATTGATTAGGCATGGACGGAAAAGGCCGATGGACAAACCCGACGATATCGACGGACTGACCAGGGAACTCGTCCACTGGCTCCCGCACCGAAGTGATTAACCGTCGCCACTGCAACACGTTGCGCTGCAACGGATCAGGCTCCTCGCCCGCCGGTTCCGCATAGGACCAAATATCGATCGCGGGCTTATCCTCAGCCTGTTCTTTACCAAGGACAAACTGAGCGAGGTTTTGCAACAGCGGAAAATTGTTGAGTCCCATTACTTAATCCGCGTATCCAACATTTCGGCGAGTTCTTGCTCTTCAAAGGCGCGCACCACCTCCGATCGCAGGTGCTCGACAAACAGATTGCGGTGATACTCAAATCCCTTGCTCATCATGTCGCGAGGGCGTTCCATCTCAATGGGAATCATCTCCAACACGCGACCGGGGTTAGCCGTGAGGATGAGGACGCGATCGGCCAGATACACCGCCTCGTCGATGTGATGCGTCACGAAAACCACCGTCTTGTTCGTGCCTTCCCACAGCTCTAGTAAAAACTTTTGCATCTGGTGACGGGTTTGCACGTCTAGCGCCGCAAAGGGTTCGTCCATCAGCAGCACATCAGTGCCGAGACAGAGGGCGCGGGCGATGCAGGCCCGCTGTTGCATTCCGCCCGAGAGCTGGTGGGGATAGCGGGTAGCGGACTTCAGCAACCCGACTTGTTGCAGATAATGCTTCGCGCGTTCCGTCCGTTCCTTCTTGCTAATGCCTTGCAAATCGAGGCCAAAGGCCACGTTATCGAGCACTGAGAGCCAGGGAAATAGCGAGGCTTGTTGAAAGATCATCGAGCGATCGGTCGAGGGGCCAGCGATCGGCTCGCCGTTGTGAATCATGGCCCCAGCGGTGGGCATTTCCAGACCCGCCATCATGCTGAGCAGCGTACTCTTGCCGCAGCCACTCGGCCCGATGATGACCAGAAACTCCCCTGGATTGACCGTAAAGCTCACCTCATCGATCGCCAGGTTGGCATCCGCGTTATCAGGATTCCAGACCTTTGAAACGTGATCACAGACGATTTGTCCCATAATTTCACCTGCCTACAGCTGCGAAGCCCCTTTCCACCAGAGCACCCGATTCTGAAGCTGCCGAAAGCCGACATCCAGCAAATATCCCACTAGCCCAATCACCGCCATACCGAGGAACATCAGTTTGGCGTTAAACATCTGGCGACCCACCATGACGATCGCCCCCAAGCCCGTATTCACGCCCACCATTTCTGCCGCCAGCACTGCCATCCACGCTGCAAAAAAGTTAATCCGCAAAATGAAGAACAGGTCAGGAATGATGGCGGGCAGGATGACCTTAAACATCACCTGCCGCCGACTGGCACCCAAAACTCTAGCCGTATTGATATAAAGCTGATTGACGTTGCGGATCGCATTCACCGTAGCCAACGTCAGCAGAAAGAAGATGCCGATAAACACCACAAAAATCGCGGCCCCGTCACCAATGCCAAAGGCCATGATGGCAAAGGGAATCCAGGCGATGGGGGCGATCGGAGCCAGTAGGGTGATCACCGGCAACGTTAATTTGCCAAATAGATCGAAGTAGCAGGCCAGCCCGCCGACTCCCAAAGCCGCAGTAAAACCCAACACTAAGCCGATCAGCACCCGTTTGAGGGTGGCCACGATCGCCGTTAGCAAGACAAAATTACCGCCCGTCCGCTCCACCCCAATCCGGGGCGCAAGAAACTGGTCTTGATTCGCAATCTCGGCAAAAAACTCGTGGGGCGGCGGCAAGATAATGGTGTTGGTCCATCCGAGAACGGTAACCAGCTCCCAAATGCCGATGAACAGACCTAAGGAAATCACCCACCACATCGCTGACTGCGCGGCGTTTTTAACCCAACGGGTGCGCGCGCTTTGGCCGCCCCGGTGAGGGGATGGCGAACGACTCTGAGAAGACGTTTTGGGTGGCATTTTGGTGGTCATGGTGGGAAGGCAACTTCAATTAATGAGGATGGCGACGAGAAAGGCACGGGGCAGCATGGTCAGGAGTCAGCATGACTTAAACCCCATGCCGAAAACGGTTACGCGGTGGTCTTGACCTTCACTCGCTCCCATAGCTCAGGACTTTCGGCAATCACCTCTTCGAGCAGCGCGAAGTTGACGAAGTTGTCATCCAAATCATCGTTGATATAGTTCAGCTCCTTCATGCTCTGGGCCCGGCTATACATAAAGTCGCGCTTGTCGCGAATATCCACGCCCGGTGGCTGGGCCTGAGCGGCGGCCAGCAGGCTTTTCATATCCGTTTTGTAGTACTTGTCGATGGTGGCTTTAGCCGCTTCTTCAAAGCTGTTCTCAATTTGGTATTGCGCTTCAAAAAAGACGCGGATGACATCCTTCACCACTTCCGGCTCGGCCTCAATCACCTCATTGCGCACAGCCAGTACGCAGTCGGGATAGCCCGCCCCATAGATATCGGTGCCGTCGCCCAGGATGTTGCCGTTGGTGGAAGTCTTGGCCTGGGTAGCGTAGGGTTCGATGTGGCTCACCGCGTCGACCTGCCCGGCCACGTAGGCATTCAGCAGCTCGGTAGAGTCGCCTAGATAAACCATTTCGACATCTTCGTAGGTCAAGCCCTCTTGCTTGAGGTAGTCATAGACCACCACATCTAAAGTGTCAGCCTGGAAAGTCGCCAACTTTTTGCCTTTGAGGTCAGCGAAGGACTTGATTTCGGGCTTGGCAACGACGATCAACCCTTCCACACCGCTACCGGCAACAATTTGGAAGGAAGCCCCTTGGGTATAGGCGGCGATCGCATTCGTAAAGGGAATTACCGCCATTTCGACTTGCCCCGTGGCTAGCTGCACCGCCACATCAGCAGGCATCGGCGTCAACGCAGCGGTTCCTGTAAAGCCGTACTGACTGAACAACTGCTTTTCCGCCGAGTAGAACAGCGGCATGTTGCACAGGCCAGCGCCGTGAGCGAACTTGATTTCGCGCCCCCCGTGGGAAGCGGTTTTGTTCCCACCGCCGGCACAGCTACTTAACACGGATAGCATGGCGGGGGTCAGGGCCGCCCCTAGGCTCATACCCAAAAACCGACGACGACTCGTACTCGAACGAAACATAGGGCTTTCTCCTCAATTCAAAGGGCAAACAGCAAACCGAACAATCACAGACAACACTTCACAGACCGGGCCACCCCTAAAAGCGGGATGATGGCGACACTGCCGATGGCCTCAACAGGCAGGACAGCGACAATTAGGGCTGTAGAACGACTCACAAGATTTGGGATCAAACCAGCCGTCGTAGACCTTCTTCACATAGGGAAAAACTTCTTTGGCGAGTTCGCGCCGCCGCAACTCATCCGGCGTTAGCGGAGCCCGCATCGACTCGGCCAGCTCCTCTAGGAGGGCATCTTTATCGACGCGAGTGAACTGCCGATCTTTGAGAATGACCTCGCCATTGCACATTACGGTGTGAATGCCGTGAGTGCGACTGCGATGCAGCACCGCTTCCAGCACGGGAATCGTGTCATCCAGATAGGGATAAGCCAGATGGTTCCAGTCCATCAGTACGATGTCTGCAGCCTTGCCCGGCTCCAGAGTGCCAACCTCTTTGGCAAAGCGAGTGGTGTGGGCACCGTTTTCGGTCGCCATCTGGAAAACTTGGGCCGCCGCCGGAACGAGGTTATCCATGCCGGGCTCTCGGTGCAGCTTGAGCACAAGACGCATCTCTTGCAGCATGTCGCGATCGTCATTAATGCCCGCTTCATCCAGACCCATCCCCACCCGTACACCCTTCTTGGCGTAGTAGTTCAAGGGCGCAATACCGCTTTGCAGCCGCAGGTTAGAGCTGGCATTGTGGCAAATCATGGTGCCGGTTTCGGCAATCAGGTTAATGTCTTCCTCAGTGAGCCAAACACCGTGGCCCAAGGTCAGGTGCTCGCCGAGAACACCGAGCTTGTTCAAGTGCTTGACGGCGGTGGTGCCCGTGCGGCGCTTGGCATACTCCATCTGGTAGGGCGTTTCGAGCAGGTGCATATGCATGCCGACGCCGTATTTCTGGGCGTACTCGTTTTGCTGGGTGAGCGCTTCATCGTCGCACCAGTGCAAGTTCGCCGGAGCGAGTTGGATGCGGATGCGATCGCTCCCTTTGCCTTCCCACTCCTGCCACAGCGATTCAAAAAACCACAGATAGTCCTTCAACGGCACTTCGTGAGGCTTCAGCAACGCCTCCATATCAGCGGCAATGCTCGGGGGTAGCTTGGCCACAAATTCGTCATTTGACTCGTAAACGAAGTGATTTTGAGTCCGCACCCCAAAGCAATAGGACACCCGCATGCCAATGTCTTCGTAGGCTTTCAGCAGGTTGGCAGTAATATCAGGCCAAGTTCCCGCCGGCCCAGGCAACCAGCCGTGAATGTGCTGCACCGTCGTAATGCCCGACTCGATCATCTCAAACGCGGAGTAGAGCGTATCGAGGTAAAAGTTAACCGGGCGAGCTGAGAGCCGAGAGGCAAACCACAGCTCTAGGGGATAGTCGAGGGAACCGAGTTGCAGCGGGGTCAACCCGACGTGATGGTGGCTATTCACAAACCCTGGCATCACCACATCGTGCTCACTCCCCAACACTTCATCGGGCTGATATTTAGCGGCTAATTCTTCATAGGGGCCAATTTCAATAATGCGACCGTCTTGCTGAAAAACCGCACCGTTTTCAATGACCTCTGCCTCGGTACGACTAAGGGTTTTGGTAATGACGTATTTGCCACGAACAAGCGTTGAAGCCATATCTCACTCAAATAAATAACCACGACAAAATGACCGAAATAGATCGACCTGATCAGTCGAGTTACATCGACCCAATTTCGAATTGAGACAGGTAGAACAACAAGGCTCAACCTATCAAACACGAAACCTAATTCAGTTCTAAAAATGCTTTTCTGGCGTCAACCAGTCAGAATTCAAGCAAAACAATCAGCAAAATGGCCAGAAAAGTCTTCAGGAAATGTTGCGCTAGTACCCGATGGATACCTTCCTTCAGAGGCTTCAACCACGCCAAGCTAAGCCCGAACTTGTTGGCTAGATAATACGAAGGCGTTTCTTAAAGAGCTGTATACTCAATTACAATTGACGACCAAAATATTTCTTAAAAGACCTTTTTGTAAAAGATGTAGTTGTACGAATCATTAGGCTAAGTCACCTTTTCAGAGGTCTATTGGTTGCTGACGTCTGCTTGATACATGAAGACTCCTCAAATATCTAACATCGATCAAAAATGTTGATTTTTGACAACTTTTGGAATGATTATCATTCTCATGGAATTCCTCACTGCCAGTGCTGCGATCGCACAAGTTCTTGATCGTCAGATATCAGTATCTGGAAGCTTAAATAGTTCTTTGCGCCGAATTAATGCTAGAGAATCTGACGTCAAAGCCTGGACATTTTTGGCTGAGGAAGCTGCCCGTGAACAGATAGCGAATCAGGAACAATATTGTCGAACCAGCTCCCTATCAGAGCTGCGGTCACAGTTTCCGCTCTTGGGGATTCCGGTGGGCATCAAAGATATTTTTGCCACGGTTGATATGCCCACTACCTGGGGAATGCCGCTTTACCGCGATCGCTATTTGCCCGTAGAGGCGGCCGTCGTGACCCGACTAAAAGCTGCCGGTGCCATTATTTTGGGTAAGACCGCTACGACTGAGTTAGCGACGGCGGCGGCGGCTCCGACTCGTAATCCTCACAATTTGGCCCATACCCCCGGTGGTAGTTCGAGCGGCTCGGCGGCAGCCGTCGCCGATGGCATGGTCCCTGTCGCGATCGGCTCCCAGACCATGGGGTCAATCCTTCGTCCGGCGGCCTATTGCGGTATTTTTGGCTTCAAGCCCAGCTTTGGGTGGATTTCACGTCAGGGTGCGATGCCGGTTTCAGTCGATCTTGATCATGTCGGCATGTTTGCCCGCTGTTTGGACGATATTCGGCTCGTGTTTGAGGTGTTGATCGATCAAGTGGATACCTCCTGCCAAGATTCAGAGGTGCGATCGCCCCAATCTAGCCGTCCTCCTCACCTTGCCTGGATCAAAACGCCCCATTGGCATCTCATCGAGCCCGTTGCGCAAAGTCGTTTACAACAGATGGTCGATGTTTTATCCCACGCCGGGGCTCATATCAATGCGGTTGAGTTGCCAACCGATTGCGCCGACTTTTGGGATACGACACAAACCCTGTGCGCCTACGGACTGTATCAACATCACGGCTGGTTACTGGAAAACCACGGATCCTTTTGTTCGCCCAAGCTTCAAGCCTGGCTGAAGCGCGGACAGCAAGTTGATTTATCTACCTACACAGCGGCGCTTCACAAGCGAGAGCGGTATCGGGCCAGTATTGACACCCTTTTTAATGACTTCGATGCGGTTCTGACCCCCGTCACCACTGGCCCCGCTCCCCAAGGTTTAGAAAATACCGGGTCACCCTTATTTTGTGGTCTGTGGACCGTGTGTGGTTTACCGGCCATCAACATTCCCATCGGCCAGACGCTAGACGGTTTGCCTTTGGGATGTCAGCTAGTCGGACGTGACAACTGCGATCACCAACTTTTGCACATTGCCGAATACTGTTGGCAGCACCTCAAATCGATTTTTGGTGAAATCAAAACTCCCAGCAGATCAAAATTCTAGACGTTTGCCGACTCTAACGCTGTTTTCTAAGAATGAGTTTCTGCCCATCATGGAGCCAGGTTAGATCGAAACTGGATCGAAGTCTTTTTCATAGAGCCTGAAACTTTATTGGAATAAAGGCTTGAGAGCTTAGGCATCGACCATCGCACTGCAGAGGTCAGGAGTTTCTCCGCTGGAGACGCTCGCGTTCGCGTCAGCGTTGCGCAGCAAAACGAATCTCCTATTCTCCATTCTCTCAAAGCCATATACATCAAGGGTTGTATCGCTCACCAACAAAGTGATTCAGAGCCTTTCTGAGTGTCTGAGGCCAGGAGCATTTACTCCATTTTCGGCCATTTTGGTTAGAAAATGGATCGAAAGATTCCCTCGAGCCATTTGATCCAATCTCTCTATAGGGCTGCTGCTATGGCCAATGCTGCTAGGGCTAAGAAGGGCACCGTCTCAGTGACCACCGATCGCGATCGATTGCGTCTGGGCTGGCGCTATCAGGGGAAACGCTATTTTCTGCTTATTGGCCTTCCTGACACCGTCACGAATCGGCGAGTGGCCGAGGCCAAAGCGTCTCAAATCGAGTTCGACATGATGTCGTCATCGCCACTCCCCCCTTTAGGGCCGTGCGAGATGAACAGGGGCAACGTCGCCGATTTGCTCCACCGGGTAATCGACGAGGCACGATGCAGATAGAGCAGGCGATCGCCTTCCAGATGCTCAAGGCGATCGCTCTAGCGTGGCCGCCATAGCACTCTGGCAATCATTACCGCCGGTCTACGACAATGCGCTGTCTGCTGTGGCGACTTTTGGGAAGCTTATGAAACGGTGTTGCCCAACAAGCGACATCGGGCAGTCGGCAGAGACAGCAGTCAAACCAATCGCATTAAGCGGTTCAACTGCACGCTGCGACAGCAGGTCTCGAGATGGGTGCGCCAGACCTTGTCCTTCTCAAAAAAGCTAAAAAACCGCCCTAGCGCCATCTAGTATTTCATCCACTAGTACAATGAACCCTCACAACTTTAGAACTAGCACATTTGTTTTTTAACCTTCTCTTTACGTTTACTCGGTATGCTCTGCGAAGCAAACTGCGGAACATTGTTCCGACCGAGAGGGAGATTTTTAGATGATATCGGCCAAACGATTTGCTTATTCTTTGTCACTTATGGCCTTGCTAGGTGGTCTGGTGGCTTGTGGCTCCACTACTGACACTGCTGATACGGCCCCCGCTGAAGGTGAGGAGGAAGTGGCAACTGACACTGAATCTGGCTCTGATCTGGAAGGAACCATCACAGTTGATGGTTCTAGTACTGTGTTCCCAGTTTCCGAAGCGATGGCTGAGGAATTCCAAATTGCGAATCCGGGTGTCCGGATCACCGTCGGCGCTTCGGGTACGGGCGGTGGCTTTGAGAAGTTTTGCAATGGGGAATCTCAGGTTTCCAATGCTTCTCGCGGTGTAAAGCAGGAAGAAATCGACAACTGTGCTGAAAACGGCATCGAAATGATCGAGGTGCCGGTGGCCACTGACGCCCTGACCGTTGTCGTGAACAACGAAAATGACTGGGCGGCCTGCATGACCACCGATCAGCTCAGCAGCATCTGGAGCCCTGAAGCCGAGGGCACCGTCACCAACTGGAATCAGGTTGATCCGAGCTTCCCCGATGCTGAGTTGTTGCTCTACGGTCCGGGTACTGACTCTGGTACCTTTGACTATTTCACCGAGGTGGTCAATGGCGAAGAAGGTGCCAGCCGCGGCGACTACACCTCCAGTGAAGACGACAACGTCTTGGTCCAGGGTGTGGAAGGTGATTCCAATGCATTGGCTTACTTCGGTTTTGCCTACTACTTCGAGAACCAAGATCGGATGCAGTCTGTAGCGATCGATGACGGCTCAGGTAATTGTGTGGCACCTAGTCCAGAGACCGTTCTGGCCGGTGAGTACACGCCCTTCTCTCGGCCCCTATTCATCTACGTCAATGCAGCTGCATATGAAGAGGATCCTGCTGTGCAGGCATTTATCGATTTCTACCTAGATCCGGCAAATGAGCAGTTCGTTGCTGACACTGGCTATGTGCCTCTTTCGGGTGAATTGTACGAAGCTTCCTCGGCACTCGTTAAGGGTGGAGAAGTCAAGTCCACCGCCGAGTAATCCTGTTGACTCAGTCTGCTTGTCAAGGTGACGAGAAGGCTTTGTTGTCACCTTGATGGCTGGCGTCTTGGGTTTGTCAGTCGGGACAAACCAATTTGTCTGGAATGATCAACTGCGCAGTTGATCATTCCAGACACGGTAAACTCCAAGTTTGCTTAGGCCCACACGAGAAGAGTTGCAATGGCTCAAAGCACTTTCCCTGATACAGGGGTTAATCAGAACGACCTCTGGAAGCCCAATCGTTCCGCCAGCAAGTTATCGCAGAAAGCTGTGGTAATTTTGTTTGGCGCGTTTGCCATGGTGTCGGTTTTCACCACCTTCGGCATCGTTTTTACCCTCATTTTTGAAACTATCGAGTTCTTTCTAGAGGTTTCTCCAATCGAGTTTTTTACGTCTACTCGTTGGACACCTCTGTTTGCCGACCCGGAGTTTGGCGTTATTGTTCTGCTTTGTGGAACTTTTCTGACCTCATTCATTGGTCTATTGATTGCGATACCTTTGGGGTTGCTATCCGCCGTTTGTCTAAGCGAATATGCGCCCAGAAGGGCGAGAGCTTTTCTGAAGCCAGCTTTGGAGATTTTGGCTGGAGTGCCCACGGTGGTCTTTGGTTACTTTGCCCTGTTACTAGTAACTCCAGTTTTGCGGTCTTTTATCCCTGGTATGCGGGTTTTTAATGCGCTGAGTGCCGGCATCGTGCTCGGATTTGCAATTTTGCCGACGATCGCCTCCCTGAGTGAAGATGCCATTTTTGCCGTGCCGAATAGTTTACGGCAGGGGTCTTACGCCTTGGGCACGACGAAGCGAGAAACGATTCTGGGTGTTGTACTACCGTCAGCGCTTTCAGGGATTGTGTCGGCGATTATTTTGGGCGTATCGAGAGCCGTGGGCGAAACCATGATTGTGACATTAGCGGCGGGGCAAAGCCCAACGCTGACGCTTGACCCAAGGGTTTCTATCCAGACGATGACCGCATTTATTGTGCAGGTAACCAAAGGTGATGCGCCCTATGGTTCCCTAGCTTTCAAAACTCTGTTTGCGGTGGGTATGACTTTGTTCGTTATTACCCTGGTGTTGAATCTGATTAGCTACTGGTTTGTACGTAAGTATCAGGAGAAGTACGAATAATGACTGCCTCTCAAAGTTCAGCTATTTCTGATAGCAGTGATTACAAACCACAATTGCGAAAGCGCTACAAAACTGATCGGATTTTCAAGACCATCGCTTGGATTGCTACTTTTTCTGGCCTGTTCGTTTTGGCTGTACTGCTCATCAGTATTCTGGTGCGGGGGTTGCCAACGCTCAGTCTTGAATTCTTAACGGCTCTACCCTCTCGGAGGGCTGAGCGGGCAGGAATCTGGCCCGCTTTTTTGGGATCAATTATTTTGCTCATCATCACGGCAGCAGTATCGATTCCGATTGGCATTGGCACTGGGGTCTTCTTGCAGGAGTTTGCTCAGAACAACAAGTTTGCTCAGATTATTGAAATCAATATCAGTAATTTGGCGGCGGTGCCTTCCATTATCTATGGTCTACTGGGCTTGT
>JBCBJQ010000127.1:0-15373 GCA_038523235.1 Cyanobacteria bacterium J06626_4 | reverse complement strand
TCTGGTTAATACCCCAGCGACCGTTGCTCCCCGCCATCATTTCGGCGGTCACAGTCCCCTGACCTGCCCTTTGCCAGCAATCGGTGACACGCCCTCGCCGCCCTTGAGAATGATGCCCCTGACAATGGGGGCTGCGGCCGCAGCCCAGCAGGTGGCCGCTGATCTAGACTGCTGCTGGCTCGTTATTGATGAGCAGCAGCACTATCAGGGAGTGCTCGACACAGTCCGCTTGTTGGCAACTGCCGTCACCACTCTCACGGCTCAGGAGGTCAGTGCGGCCCAGCAGGAGACGGTTGCCGAGACTCAAACCTCAAAAAGTAATACGGCGCTGCTCACCTATTTAGGTCATGAACTCAAGACACCCTTAACTTCTTTACTCGGGCTATCGAGCCTGCTCAAAATTGGCCGTTTAGGCGACCTCACACCACGTCAAGAACGCTACATTGGCCTGATTCAGCAACATTGTCGACGACTAGCCGCCTGGGTTAATACGCTGATTGATTTAGGCCGCATCGACAGCGGCACGCTCAATCTAATTCCGCAAATGGTGAACGTTGGCGACCTGTGGTCTGAGGCTTATCACCAAGCGATGCTGCGAGTCGGTCACGAGTCCAATGCCGCCTATCCCCGACCGGCCATTCTCGCTGATGAGACCCATCCCATCACTTTGGTTGCTGATCAAACGCGCCTACAGCAGATGCTGAGCTGTCTGATTCAGACGGCGTTGGCAGCGCAAGGCTCCGGTGCCGCTGATCCGCGATCACCGCTCGGGATCACCCTTTGGGATGACTGGGTGGCGTTTACCGTTGAACGGTTAGATGAGACCCTCTCACTACAACAGTTGGCACAGACCATCCTGACCTTTCCGTTCCCCGAAAGCTCGGTGCCCTCGACCCCGATTTCTGCTGAAATGGGCCATTGGCTAGAGTGGCTGCTAGTGCGCAAGCTGGCTCAGCAGCATCAGGGTGAACTGGTGTTGATGGTGCGCGCCGCGAGTCAAATTTGTCCGACGCTACTCATGCCTGTGACACCCGCGTCAGCGTCGCGGGGCAGCAGTCGATTTTTGTTGGTTGTCGCGCCGTTAGATCACCATTCACTAGCTAACCTGTGGCAACAGGCGAATCAGCTGAGTTATCACCTGTTGATCACCGCCAATCTCAAAGATGCGGTGGAGGTGGCGACCCATTTACCCCTCAGTGCCGTGTTGGTATTGATGCAGTCGCCTTCACAGCTGGCTGAGCTGCCGCCGTTGCAACTGGCCTTAGCCAACACCGATAGTTTGACGATCGCCCTCGTGCCCCCGCAGCTGTCGGCTTTGTTGGGCGAGCTGCCCCTTGATCGTGAATTGCTGTGGCCAACCGAGCGGTTAGGCAGCGTGCTACTCCAGCCGCCGGCCTCGTTGCCAGCTCCCAATCGGCTCACCATTTTATATTTGCGATCGCCGGAACCCTCGTCCACCCACGATTCTAAGTTTCCCCATATCTTTCACGATTTTGGCTGCCGCGTGCTAGAGGTCGATGATGTCGAGCAGGCCAGTCTGCTGAACCGGGTTTGGCAGCCAGATGTGGCTGTTCTAGACCCCGCGATCGCCTCACCGACGGCCTATTTGCAAAACCTGAGCCGATTTCCCCAGCTGACATCACTACCGCTGATCACCTTGACTATGACCGCCACGCAAGCGGCTCACGCGATCGCTGCATTATCGGTTTTTCCCTGTTTAATCGAAGAGCCCACCTGGCATACGCCAGACACCACCGAGCGTCTGACTACCTGGCTGATTCAGGTGCTCCAGGTCGCCGCAACATCGTCCCCGGCTCAAGACTAACGGACTGTCGCAGCGTTCACCAGACATCGCAGCATACCTTGCTCAGAGCCAGCTGACTCAATAGCACTCAAGAACTGGCCGTTAGCCCTCACACTTGTGCTTAAGACCGGCGCCATAAGCCTCAAACGATTCGGTCAGATCAGGAATCATGCGGCCCATAATCGGTTCGAGCCAGCCACTAAACACTTCCCGCATGCTGAATTCTGTCGTGCCATCAGGTTGCGGGGTCAGGGTAACAGTGCGATCGCCCCGGAATAGATTAAGTGGCAATCCCCCGCTGAGCGTAAACGTTTTCGGGCTTTCTACATCACTTACCCTCAGACTCATCGGGCGTTCCGGTTTGGAAACCGTGAATAGTTTCAGTAAGGCGCCATTCTCAATCTGCCCTTCAAGGCGATGAACTCCGGCCGCCCAGTCTGAGTAGGTGGCGGCATCCGTCAGCACGGCCCAGATCGCTTCTGGCGGACAGGCAATCTTAGTCGTTACAGCGAAAGATTTCATGACCCCAGCCACTAGCAAGCCAACATGTTTCAAGAGAATATCACTTTCACTCCAGCGGGCTTACGGACAGAACCACACTCAAGTGGGCAAAACTGCTCCCCAGATACCCTTTAGTCTCAGAGTACCCAGGGGAATGTAATCTGCTTTTATCGCCAATGCCAACACCATGTTTTGCCAAACGCAATAGTTAAGTGTGATCGCCCCTGCAAACGCGATCGCCTGTCGATTTCTGAGAAGAGTAACTACCCCTCCTCGCGAAGTCCCTGTCGAAACGCTTTCGCCGCTGCTAACGGATTCGGATTTTGCAGGCAGCGGGTCAACAGCTCCAGATCGAGGTTGGGTAGCACTTTGCTACGTTGAATCAGCTCATAGCCCGCGGTCTCAGCGAACTCAGCCATGCTCTTTACTCGTTGGTGATAAAGCGCCAAGCGATTTTTTTGCCAAAACCAAACTTCTCGCACACCCAATCGTCGGTACAGATCTAAGCGATTGATGCTGCCGCTGGTAACAATGACCTCGATCGCCAAGTCAGGAAATTCTTTGTTTGTACCAATGCAGTAGCTTTCATCCGGTTCGCCCCCTGCCTGTTGTTCAGACTTTTTGAGTGTGGTAGAACCCATGGGAAAATATTCGGTTTCCGTTTCGAGGAAATAGAGCAAGAGTAAATCGCCAATACGAGTTTTGTTGCTTTCGTGATTAAGACTCGGAGCCAAGATTTCTAAAACTCCATTTAAAAAATGCACCCGGTAAGCAGATGCGTCTCCCAAATCTGCCAGCAGTTCCTCATACTGCGCCCACGATACACGACTCAAGATCCGTCGTTCTTCGGGGTCATCCAGGGTCATTCGGTTGACTAACTCGTTTAGGAGAACCACGGTAACTCCCCCCTTACTTTCGCTTATTCTAAGACGGCTGTAGAAGAGTGTTCGCTATCGTACGGTCAAGCTGGTTAGAGATGATCTATCCCGACGGCGATCTGCGTATCGGGCGCGGCAACCGGGGCAGCTTGTTGGTGTTGCGCAAATTGAAGGGATAAATATGTGAAATATGGCAAGAGGCTGATGCATCAAGGACATCCCCAAGAGGTGACTGCCAGAAGACCTGTACCTGCGCTTCTGGCTTCTTCGAGGGCGTTGGGAAGGGCCTCAAGAATTTCTCTGACATCCGCTGCTTCCTGTTCACCATCGCTGCTAGAGTAGGCCAAAGCGCAGATTGCTCTCTCACGGTACTCGTTCCAGTCAACAGCGAGGAGATGGAAGACTTGCTCAAGAGTTGGGTCAATCGCGGTTGGATGGATTAACAAGTTGCCGAAGTATCCAGGCAATTGAGAAAATCGCTCTCGACCAATTCCCATCAGCAAGATGATGGGCGGCATCATTCGATTCTGCGCCACCGCCCCCACAAGATCTTCGTCATTAAACGTGAAAACGCTCTCTTCTTCAGGAATCTGATAAGCCTTTCGAAAATAATCATCTTCGTCGAACATGGAAGAGTTGGGCATGAGAGAGCGGTACTGAGACGACTGATAGTAAATAATGCGAAAAGCGATCGCCTCCAATGGCTTGTGGTAAGTTTGCTTACCTAAATCATCACCGCTTAAAACGCCTGCCAGGAACGATTTGGCGTATGTTTCGAGGCCGAAAGAAAGGGGTAGGCGCAGAGGGAACTCTGGCACCTCTGGAAGAGTGGGACAGCCCACAGAAGCCCGTTCAAACTCTGATTGAACGGCGTCGAACTTTGCTACCTCAACTTTGTAGAAATACCAAAAACCATCAACGCTCATAGCAATATGCTTCTCTTCCGTTGAAATTACACAAGGCGATTTCAACATTTATGAAGTCATCCAACCACGAAACTATCGGCAATGAAAAGTCGCATGGCGGAAATCAATACCTGGTCAAACTTTCATGCCGACACTTGGGTGATCGCAACTTGGCCGTAATTTCTTGCTACTGCCAACAGTGAGATCTTTCAAGCTGGACGGGCCTAAGGGGTAAGTAGTCGAGCACACTTTGATCAACTATCAACTTCGTTAATGTTCAAAGCTTGGCGACTTTCAACGAGTCGATGATTGACTCTTTTGGCGTGATCTGAAAGAGCCATACCCTATCGTTTCATTGCAACGGCCTTAAAGAAGCTATAGCAAAAGACCCCATCCGTTTCTGTGGTTCTGTATAATGCTTTAATGCCTTGATCAAATATTTCTTCATCAATCAATGCAGCGTCCAGCGACGACTCACGAACCCCTTCGATCATGGCGGTAAACGTATTTTTGATAAAGCCCTCGACCAGCTGAGGTTTACTTGAATCAACATAAACCATGCGTGGAGAGACTTGAACAGAACTCAAACCGGCTGCATTTAAAAGGGGATAAAGTTCTCTGCCAATATTGGCATTGCCACCGGCTCTTTTTTGCAGTTCAACTTGACATTGAATTGTTTTATGGGCCGCTTCACTGTTTGGATAGAAATAAGTGGAGCCGTGATCCCCCTCAATAACAGTCATGGCGCCACCCGGTTTGAGAAAATAGCTAAGACACTTGAGTGCAGCAATCGGATTTGCCAAATGCTCCAGCACAAAACAAACAAAGATGTGATCAAAGGATGCCGGTTCAAAGGTCAGATTAAAAATATCGCCCTGTTGAAAACTAATATTGGTGAACCCTGCCGCGTCAATTCTATTTTGAGCTTCGGCAACTGAGTGCTCAGAGATATCGACTGAAGTGATCCACGCCTGCGGACTATTACGAGCCAGCGTAATAGTTTGAGCGCCGACGCCGCATCCCGCCTCCAGCACTCGACTCCCGGGGGGATACGCCGTATCAGTGTGCAACAGTTCAACTAGGGTTGATGCTTGGTCCTGGAGTCGAATATTTTCTCGTGGGTCATACCCGTGCACATATTGCTGGTTCATTGAAGTTGCCCCTTCACTCAACTAGAAGACGATCCCCACTAGGCAGATTGGGAATAAATGAATTTACCGGTAGCTTTATCAATGATCAAGCGTTCACGGCTCAGCGGACAACTAGACGAGAGGAAGCCAAACTCGAAGGAGTGCTCAGTTTCGGCGACCAGCGTAATTGGACAATTGCGATCTATACCATTGAGTAGTGCTGCAGCCATTGCATACGCTTGATCGGGATTGGTGACAGCCCCAATCCCCTGACAGTAGGCCCACTGCTGTTTGAGTAAAGTCATCCAGTCTTTTACAGTGCTGCTTGTACAACATTCGCCCAGGGCGATCGCCTCATGCAAAAGTTCTTTCCCCTTTCCACCCTCACACCGCAAGAGATAGTGCCGTAGGTAGTGAGCCAACGTCAATAAAATATAGTCAGCTTTAGGGCACTGGCGATCGTCCGCGAGGGGAATTAAGACCGGCAAATACTCCGGTTTGTGCAGAACCAGCGCTTCTTCACTGCCGTCGAGATAGAGCGTCTCGTCGTAGGCCCATCGAATCAATCGTGCTGGGGTCGGGTTCCATTCGCTTAGGGCGATCGGTTCTGTGCCTTTGATCTTGACGGTACTGTCCCAATCTTCAGGGGCTTTTAAGCTGCCATAGACTCTGAGCACACAATCTTTGCCTGGTGATTGCGGCTGCCAACCCTTTGCCCTGGCATATTCAATCACTGCTCTGACCAGCCAAGGTTTGACCACCGTTTCTTCGTTCAGTTTGGCCCAGAGTCGCTGGCCCAGCCCCTGATCCAGCTCCACGATTAGGGACAAGTCATGGTGTTTTCCTGGGCGTATGAGCCAGCGATAGTCGAGGGTATCGACGGTAATAGATCTGGTGCCTTTACGCGCAAGGGTCATATTTCGCTGTCGTACAAGTTGCCCATCGGAACTTAGCGCCCAAATACCCGAAACAATCTCGAAATTTATCAAGCGCGATCGCGGTTTGCCAGAAATCGCTACCAGTTCTAACTGGGCTGTAGTTTAGCGATCCGTCATGCATCGCTACCAGCAGTAACTGATTGCGATGTCATGATTTTATCCCTTGCGGCTGTCAAGGTCTGACAAAGTCGCCTCGATCATCCGGACTATCTCTTGGTTTTTCCGTTCATTAAGCGCATCGGGGTGCGGCGGGGCAAATTGACCTTTGTCGTTGTCGAAATACTGGCCGGAAGCCGCTGCGAATTCATCCGTCAAGGCTGCGCGCATCAAGATTTCTGCCCCGATACGGATATCGCCGCCAGCGATGCCAAAGGCCTCTTTCACCATCTTGCTGCCCAGCAATGACCCAGGATTAACCGCGATGATCGCTGGGCCATTCTCCTTGAGCTTAAGTGCCAGACAGCGAGACCACATGGTCAATGCCAGCTTGCTTTGCGCATAAGCTACACCGTCGGATAGGCTCACTTGCCCGGCTAAGGCTTGCAGATTGACTGGGGACTGAGCAGCGGAGGACAGGTTGACGACTCGGCCAGTCGTACCCAGCAGCGGCAAGAGCCGTTTTGTTAGCAGATAAGGAGCGATCGCATTCACTACAAAGCGCACATCCAGTCCGTCCGGCGTGACCGGATCGGATGTGTTGTACACACCTGCATTGTTGATCAAGACATCCAGTCTCGTATGCTTTTCAGACACTGCCTGCGCCAGTGATTCTACATCGGCCATACGCGACAAATCAGCCTTATAGCTTTCAACATCGCCCTTCCCTGATAGTGCAGACAGTGATTTTTTTGCTGCCTCCAGTTTGGTGGAATTGCGCCCATGTAGCAGGACATTATGCCCCTTCGAGACCAGCATCTTGGCCGTTGCCAACCCGATGCCATCGGTAGCCCCTGTAATCAGAATGGTTTTTGACATGGTTTTAGCGTCCTCAATTGACGAAGTCTGGCAGGATGTCATCGGCCAGACGTTTCAAGGTTGTTTCAATGTCTGCCTGGTTAAAGCGCAGGTTTAGCGCCACATGGTTGATGCCGATTTGCTCTAGCGATTGGAGATAGGTTCGTAGAGAGTTCACCCCCAATCGCAATCCCAAATGGATTGGTTGGGGTTGGGTGTCGGGATCTGCGGTTAGATCGATATAAAGCGGCTGCATTACTGGCTTGTCAGAACCGTCCACAGCTTCAACCCGCAATCGCCAATCATGAATGATGCGTGCTTGCACCGCAGTATTCCGGGGATAGGTCATCCAGCCGTCGCCGTTCCGGGCGATCCATTCAGGATCTTGCTGGCTGCTCCCCGTAATCAACAGCGGTAGTTTGCCAGAGGTCGGCTTGGGCAGCATGTCCATCCCACCTTGCGGGCTACCAAACTCATTGGCAAACGTGGGTGAGGTTTTGCCCATCTGTCTGATGTATTCAAAGCTGGCTCGAAAGGCCGCTCCGCGATCGCCAAAGGGCAAATTGAGTGCCGGATATTCTTCGGGGCGATCGCCCGAAGCCACTCCCAGCAGCAGTCGCCCCCCTGAGAGCACATCAGCGGTCGCAGCAGCCTTAGCCACATGGGCGGGATGTCGCAGCGGCAGAATGATACTGGCAACCCCGAGGGCAATCCGTTCCGTTTGACCCGCTAGCAATCCCAAATAAACGAAGGGATCATAGGTCTGACCCGCATCCCCAAAGGTTGGCACGTTGAACGGCACGTCTCGCAACCAAACGGCAGAAAACCCCAGTTCTTCAGCCAGTTGCACCCGTTCAAGGTGATATGCCAATGTGGGTACCGGCCCGCTGGCATAGGTCTCGATCGGGACGACCAGACCGAGGCTTAATCGATTCGGGCGGAACACCGTGTTATAGGCCCGGTTAATGGCCTGAAATTGTTTATTCTCTAAAGATTTCAGCATACTGAACTCCGCTTCCTAGCGAGTCTGAGGCGCTGTTTGCGCCCCAGGGATTCATTGACTGTCGATTAAACCTCATCCAGATTCAGAAGTAGAGTTTTGACATCCTGTGCGACCTCACCGCCTGCGGCACCTCTCCTTCTCAAGGAGAGGCTTAGCTAGACTCTGATTCCTCTCCTTGAGAAGGAGAGGTGAGGTGAGGTTTTCCCAAGCAAACACAACTCCAGTTTTCAACTTGGACGTGGTTTAGTTAACTTCCTGAACACTAACGACCATGTCGGGCCAACTCCGTTGATTGTTCATATCGAACTGGGCACCGTTATCATCCGCCCAGGCAAAGCGTTTCAGTGCCGGGGTTTGACTGGTTGCCTGATAAAGCCAATACGCCTCTTCCTTCAGGGCTTCATCGATGGGTTTATCAATCGACGCATAGACCGTCTGTTTGCAAGCATTGATCGACTCAGCGGGCCAGAGGGCGATCCGGTTAGCCAGTGCTTCGACAAACGGGCCAATTTCGTCTGGATCGAGAGCCTTGTTGATGGTGCCATAGGCTGCCGCTTGATCCGCATCAAAGTCTTGAGCACCGAGAACAATTTCTAAGGCCCGACCGAGACCGACCTGACGCGCCATCCGGGATGCACCGCCACCACAGGGCAGAATCCCCATGCCAACTTCCATCTGCATAAATTTAGCCTTACCACGGGCGGCAAAGCGCATATCGCAGGCCAGCGCAAATTCGTGCCCGCCGCCGCGAGCAAAGCCTTCGATCTTGGCAATGGTGGCTTGGGGCAACTTACTGATGCGTTCCAACACCACCTGCAAATCGAGCAGTTTTACCTCTTCACGGGAGACTGCAGTTGCCGACATATCCTTGAGAAAATTTGTGTCGGCATGGGCCACGAAAATCTCAGGATGGGCGGATTGAAATACCACAACCTTGATGTCGCGATCGGCTTCGAGTTTTTGGGCCAGCATATTCAGATCGGCAAGCATGGGCAGACCTTGAACATTAACCGGGGGATAGTCGAAGGTGACCCAAGCGATAGCGGTTTCAACCTTGACGTTGAACGTGGTGAAGTTGTCGTAGTTCATGTGAAATCTCCTACAGTTCTACTAATGGCTTGCAACTTGAAACGAGAAATTGAGGCAGCGAAAGCATTCGGGCACCCAAAGCTAGGTGTCCAGAAATGACTGGATTCTGGCTCTCTACTTAGCTGAAGTTTCCTGGCTTAACTGGATGCCCCTTGGTCATCAAGCAATATGTGTCATCTCATGGAGCCAGAATTTTTCAACGGCTCCTTCTGTGGCCGTCATGTAGGCTGCCATGTGGGGGGCGTTCATGTGAGTTTGCCAGAGTTCACGAGACTCCCAGTTCTCATAGAACAAGAAGTAGGCCGGATTTTCGTTGTCCTGATGAAGGTCATATTGCAGGCAGCCTGCTTCGGCACGGGTGATTGGGATGAGCTTCTCTAGCTCGGCTTTAACCAGGTCAATCTGGTCAGGGTTAGCAAGGATGTTACCGGTAACGGTGAGTTTAGACACCTGTCGCCTCCTAGGTTTGATTGGCCCATCGATAGGCCGTAAATTGTGAAATACGTTCGATTGTTTGACGCGATCGCGCTAGCTCAAGCCATCCAAAACGGTCTTGCCGATCGCCTTGCCACTTTCCTGAAGTTCGTGGGCAGCCCGCAGGTTTTCGACATTTAGAGTGCCGCCATGGTGGTTAACTGTGGACAGCAACGTGCGATCGTCCAACAGCGCAGAAACCCGATTGAGCAACTGGTGTTGTGCATCCATATCGTCTGTTTGAAACATCGACCGGGCAAACATAAACTCCCAGCTAAAAGAGAGCGCTTTGGGCTTGATGGCGGCGATATCGAGCGCGTCCGGATCATCGATCAGGGCAATGTGACCGCGCGGTTTGATCAGCTTTACGACGGCTGCGAAATGTTGCTGAGTATGGGTGAGTGAGGCCACATATCGGGGCGAAATGCCTAAAGCCTGCATCTCTTCGTCAAGTGGATTACGGTGATTGATTACCCGATCAGCGCCCATCTTTTCCACCCAAGCGCGTGTGTCCTCCCGCGAGGCGGTGGCAATCACGGTGAGTCCCGTAAGCTTCTTGGCAAGTTGAATGAGGATTGAACCAACACCGCCTGCACCGCCGATTACTAGCAGCGATTCCCCAGCGCCTTCACCTTCTTTAAGGCCCAGACTATCGAACAGGAGCTCCCAGGCTGTAATACTAGTCAGCGGCATACCAGCCGCTTCGGCAAACCCTAGTGACGCGGGCTTACGACCCACAAGGCGTTCATCCACCACGTGCAACTCCGCATTGGTGCCGGGCCGGGTAATGTCACCGGCATAAAACACTTCGTCACCGGGACGAAATCGCGTCACGGCTGAGCCCACGGCTTGCACAACCCCAGCGGCATCGAAACCCAGAATGCGAGGCCCGTTGTCCGGCTGGGCGCTGGCCCGCACTTTGACATCGACCGGATTAACCGAAATGCCCCGCACTTCCACCAGCAAATCGTTCGACCCCGGTTGGGGTGTCTCTGTGGCAAATTCAATCAGAGCGTTTGCGGCGGTGATGGGTCCCGCATCTTGATACCCAATGGCTTTCATCATTCCGTCTCCTGTCGAGTCATGGAAGCATTGTTCGCATGATAATTATTCGGACAGAGAAGATAAACAGGTTTTCATCGAAATGATAATTCGGATATTTTTGATAAATGGATACTTTATCGTTCCGTTTGTTTTTGCGAATTGCCGAACTGGGCAGCGTCTCGGCCGCCGCCTACGACCTGTCGCTTTCGCCTGCCAGTGCCAGTGCTCGTCTAGTCAAACTCGAAGAAACCGTGGGGTTTCGTTTGTTCAACCGCACGACCCGAGCCGTCTCCCTGACGACTGATGGCGAGGCATTTTTGCCCTATGCGCAACAGATGATCGAAACGCTAGAAACTGGGCTTAGTGCAGTCAAGGGACAGGGGGCAGCCGCTGAGGGGTTACTGCGAATCACCATGCCGGGTTCCTTTGGCCGGATGTATATCATTCCCGCCTTGGCCGATTTTCATGCCCGGTATCCCTTGGTCAGTCTTGATTTACGACTATCGGATACCGTGCTGGATGTGGTCGAAGGGGCCTATGACCTGATTATTCGGAATGCTCCGCTGGTGGATAGCAGTCTGATTGTGCGCCAGTTAGCCCCTGATCGACGGCTGCTCGTGGCCTCACCGGCCTATCTTGAACGGCATGGCATGCCTGCAACGCCAGACGATCTTGCCGCCCATCAATGCGTCGTTCTGGCCGAAAACCATCGGTGGCAGTTTGCCAACGGACAGACCATTAGTGTGCCGCGATCGTTCACGGTCAACGACGGTGAGGCCATGCGTAAAATGCTTGAACAGGGTATGGGAATTGGCCTCAAGTCAGTCTGGAATGCCAGCGAAAGTCTAAAGTCTGGCCTTCTCGTTGAGATACTGCCGGACTTTCCGCTGGTCACAGAGGCCTCTATCTGGCTGCTCTATCCGAGCCGCCGCATCATTCCCCCGAAAGTTCACGCCATGATCGATTTCTTACTTGAACGATTCCAGCCTGTGCCGCCCTGGGAGCAGTAGCAAGGCGCGAACAATGGGCAAGTTCAATTGAGCATCATTTCTATCAGACTGACGTAGCGGAGTGCTGAATCTGCTGAGCAAACCATGGCCTTAATAATGCGTCCAGATGCCTGGCTGAGGATGCAGGGTTCTGGGATAGCCCATGAGCCAAACCATCGTCGCTGCTGGCACGAACACCCAGATCAAGACCAGCCCCCAAATCGCAAACGCCTGTTGCAAAAACACATCAGACCCGAGGGTCAACAATCCTCCCAAATGGATGAGCAGCCACCAGGTGGGGCGATAGCCCTGGGTAAACAACACTCGACTTTGAGCGGCGATAACTGCCACCCACACTAACACCATCGACAGTGCACCGATGCCCAAAACACTTAAATAGGCCCAATAGCCCGCCCCCGGAGTGCTGCTCATGGCAATTGACCGCAAGGCCAAGCCACCAAAAAATAGTGATAAAACCAAGCCGATCAGAGTCATGCCAACCGCGCTACTGAGGGTCGTCTTGAGCCAAAATCCGGGCTGATTTATCCGGTTTTGCAGGGCAATCGACTGAAAAGCCGCCCCAATGCCCATTAAGACCGCCACCGAAAACAGGCCACTGAGGCCGAAGGTGGCCATCGCTAACAGTCCTGATGCGATAGCACTGACAGTCCAGCCAGCTAGGGTGAGCCCCACCCATACCAAGAAAAAGCGGCCATTGATGCTAGCCCGCTGTTGCAACAGGCGACGCCGAGTGTTGGCATCCGTAAAGCGATTGAGCTTGAGCAATTCCAGGCGTGACTGGCGGAGTAAATAAACCATGACGCCCCCGCTGCCTAACCATAGGCCCAGTGACCAGAGCCGCCGCAGATCGAGCCGCAACGGCGTCAGCGTTGCTGGCGTCAAGTCTTGAAGAAAGAGAGCTAAAAACGTCATGACTGCCACCGAGCGCACCCAAAGGCTGGCTGATTCTGCCCCCAACTGACGGCGCAAGACGCGCCACTGCAGCCAGAAGAGCGGCGCCATGAGTGCTACCTCGATGACCAGAACTATCACCGAGGGTAAAGGCAGGCTCCACTCCCAACGCCTCAGCATGAGCCAGAGCAATTGCAATAGGCTGGTGGCGATCGCCCCGGTGACCGTTGCCTGCAGCCACTGCTTGGCCCAACTCACGTCTTGCCGTAACACGAACCACTGCCCCACCCCTATCAGGCTATAGATCAATGCCTCCTGGCCGAACGTGGTGAAATACCCACTCGAGTGAATGATGTAAAACAGCCTGGTGCCAAAACTACTGCCTAAAGAGTGGCCGAGAAACACCATCACTCCCCAGCCGAACCAAAAGCTCCACCCAGGCAAAATTAAATGAGACGACGGTTCAACTGGGGCAATCGACCGGCTCGCCCCGGCCAGGGGCTGAGCATTGCCGCGATCAGTCCCTGGAGAGGCTGGGTCAATGTTCTCCGGGGTGAGGGTAGGCGATCGCGGCGGACTTTCGGGCTCCGTGGCCCTCTCATGGGCTGCAGAGGCGGTCAGCGGTGTCGCTGCCGGGGCCGTCGTGGCGGACTCAGGGCGGAGCAGCGTGCGAGTTTGCCACAGAACTGTCGAGTCCCCCGCGTTAACGGCGCGAATATGAACTAGGCGAATCCCTTGCACCCCTAACCGCTGCAAACCTTGCACAATTCTGGGGACGATGGTGCGCTGCTGGGGCGGCCCACTGGAGCCGCTGAGACTCACCAGCAGCTGATCGTGTTGACGATGCACCTGCGCCTGCAGGTTTTGGGCTTGTAGTGAGCGATTGAGCAGGGTGGCAATAGCGGTCGGATCACCTTGTCCGGCTCGTGCTCTCAGGGTGGCATCAGTCATGGTCGGTATCGGGAAGCATTTCGACAGCGTGAACGGGATGGAGATAGTGAGAAAAAACTCGGTTTCTACTGCTGATCAGCACCAGCAGAATCGGGACTTAACCGGATGAGACAGCCTGGAGGGAGGATGATTTAGGGACTTTGCACCACTTGCGGGCCTCCTGCTGCAGTTTGAGGGGCCGTCGCGTTTTGCAGTGTGACGGGAATTTTCTGCACTTGATCAGCGATCGCCGCATCTGAGGTCTCCTCGGCAAAGGGCCAAGAGGCCAATAGTTCCGCTGCCTCAGCCGAAGGCGTTTGCGCTAGCGCCTGTTGAATCTCGGCAGACGTCAATGCCCGTTGCCAGAGTTGAATGTCTTTGAGATAGCCTGCATAGGGGCGCGTATTTTGGCGATTGTTCCCCAGCCAAAAGTCAGATTCGGTCAGCTCCAGGGGGGCGCCCTCATAGGGGGTCTCTGCTCCAAGTTCTCCATTGATATACACGCGAATTGACTCGCCGTCGTAGGTGCCTGCGACATGGCTCCACTCGTTTAGGGGCAGGCCGGTGGCGATCGCGATATTGCGATTGACGTTGAGATGAATGCCTTTTTTCTCATGGTCAACGGCCAGAATCAGGCGATCATCAAAATCATTGTCTGACCGTTCGACAATTCGGCCATATCGGTTGAATTGGGTGGGGTAAATCCATCCAGAAACGGAGAACCCCGCCTCGGTCGCGACGAAGTCGGGTAGCTGAGATTGGGGCGCGATCGCAATGTCATCAACGCCATCAAATTGCAACGCATACCCGTCAGCCACAGCCGTAGAAGATGACGGCAGTAATGACCGCAGGCCCACAGCGGCCAGCACGACCATTACCGGTGCCCCAGCGGCGATCGCCCCCCATTGCAGGGCTGACCACTGTGGCTGACGACTCTGAGAGCGCGGCGATTGTGCGAGGGGCGATCTCTGTGACGCTGATGGGGCAACTCGCTGCGTCTTTTTCACAGCAGCCTCGCTTTGGCCCAGCAGCCTCGTCCGGGCAGTACTCGACGCCGTGAGAGTTGGTGCCGCAGGCTCAGAATGCGCGGCAGCGGTTGCCTGAATGCGCGTGGTTGCTGGGTTCGTTGAGGCCGGATTGAAGGCCAAACGCTGTTGCCAGCGCGGCAAGATATCACCAATTTGTCGCCCGTAGAGATAGATCGGGGCAGTCGTCTTCAGGCCGACCTGACGCAGCAATTGACACACTTTCGGTAGCCATTGCGTTTTGTTGGGCAGCGTCGCGCCTTCTACAAAGATGCGCAATTCGCCATTGCCTTGGCACACAATCATCCGAAAGCGCTTTGTCCCAGAGTGTTCGTTCAGCGCGGTGGCCAGTGCCGCTGGTGATACAGGCGGGGCAATCGACGCAGAATCGTGGATGCTCATAAATGGCGGGCATTACAGTTCGCCTAGTATGCCCGATTCCAGTTCTCTAGGCTGCCGCTGAGCTCGATTTCATGCATTCGCTGGCAAGGCGGCATGGGCTCAGCTTCGCACCGCCAATCCGGAAAGACGGCTGCTCTAAAGATCGGCACTTGGCTATAACACCGCGTTTCTATCAAGTCTCAGCTGAATTTAGAGCGTGTTCGCTAATTCCCGGTTCAAAAACTTGAGAAGTGAACACCCCGCTCAAACTCCTGGCTGAGTTAGTACCGGCAGAGACAGGATGTTTTTCCGATAAAAGACTCTGAGTCTAAAGATGCCGATATCATTTTTTCTGAAGAGAGGAAAAATTTTCTGTCTGCCTCCTCTCTCTAGCCTGCCTAATAAATGCTGAAGAA
>JBCBJQ010000126.1:0-15509 GCA_038523235.1 Cyanobacteria bacterium J06626_4 | reverse complement strand
GTTGCTGCGGCTACTGCCGTGTTCTTGATCTACCCGTTGGGTCAAGGCTCCTTCTCCGACGGCATGCCGTTGGGTATTTCTGGCACCTTCAACTTCATGTTGGTGTTCCAAGCTGAGCACAACATCTTGATGCACCCCTTCCACATGTTGGGTGTGGCCGCTGTCTTCGGCGGTTCGTTGTTCTCCGCGATGCACGGTTCGCTCGTCACCTCCTCATTGGTGCGTGAGACGACCGAGTCTGAGTCGCAGAACTACGGCTACAAGTTTGGCCAAGAGGAAGAGACTTACAACATCGTGGCAGCGCACGGCTACTTCGGTCGTTTGATCTTCCAATACGCTTCGTTCAATAACTCTCGTTCCTTGCACTTCTTCTTGGGTGCATGGCCGGTCATCGGCATCTGGTTCACGGCATTGGGCATCAGCACCATGGCGTTCAACCTGAACGGTTTCAACTTCAACCAGTCTGTCCTCGACTCTCAGGGTCGAGTGATTGGTACCTGGGCTGACGTGATCAACCGGGCCAACCTGGGGATGGAAGTGATGCACGAGCGTAATGCACACAACTTCCCCCTCGACTTAGCATCTGCTGAGGCTCCCGAAATCATCGGCTAGTCTCGAGGCAGTTCAGCTAGGCTGAGCTTCATTTGAAGCAGCGCTCTCCCCAACGGGAGGGCGCTGTTTTTTGTATATTTCCTCATCCTCACGCGATCGCCAGAATTCTAAAAGCCAATTTTCCAAACACGAACTGACGCTTGGAAAACTGGCTGGTAATTTGAGAATAATGAGGTTGAGTCGCAGTGAATAAATCGCAGTATTTTAGTAGTCGCCAGTCCGGTTAGGACGAGACTACGAGCCACTTTGCGATGTGCGAAGGATCAGAGTGGGCTTCAATATCCTCAGCCAAGTGGTCAGCGTTATACTCAGGGGCTAAGTGGTTGATCCGGTTCCTCTCCATTGCCGACGATCGCTTTCATGCCCTCTAAGGTCGCCGGTATGGAGCGCGGATCCATAAACATAATTTTGCTGCTATCGCTCGTCCCAATCTGCTGTCCCATTTCCAGATAGTGCTGCGCTAACAGAAACTGTAGAGCGTCTTTAGCTTGGGGATCGGAACGTAGCTTGTCGGCCAAAATTCCCATCGCCTCTGAAGTGGCGTTCGCCCGCAATACGGCCTCTTGACGTAAAGCCTGCGCCTTCAAAATAATTGCCTGTTGTTGAGCTTCGGCATCCAAAATGGCCGCTTTTTTACCGGATTCTGCTGCGAGCACCTCTGATTCAGCCTGCCCTTTAGCCGAGTTGACGGCAGATTCTCGCTCGCCTTCCGAGGTCAAGACGGCCGCTCGCTTGCGCCGTTCTGCTGCCATCTGCAGCTCCATCGAATCTTGTACGGCCTTAGACGGCATGATGTCCCGCAGCTCAACGCGCGTCACCTTAACACCCCAGGGATCGGTAGAAATATCGAGTTCGCGCAACAGCGATTCGTTGATTTCAGAGCGCGCCGTAAAGGTATCGTCGAGTTCTAACTGGCCCATCTCCGCCCGAATCTGGGTTAGCACCAGATTCACCATGGCTGCCTGGAGATTTTCGACTTTGTAGTAGGCCTTTTCCAAATCGATGATGCGCCAATACACCACGGCATCGACGGAAATTGAGACATTGTCTCGGGTAATACAGGACTGGGGTGGCACATCAAGCACACGTTCGCGCACGGTTTGTTTGTAGACCACCTTATCGACAACGGGCGTGATGAAGTTGAGACCCGGGGTCAGCTTTTTCCCGTTGTAGCGTCCTAAAGTCTCTACCAATGCCTCGTCGCTCTGGTTGACGATTTTGACGGCACTCGCTGCCACACCGCCACCCAGCGCTAGCACAAACAGAAAACCAAGGGGGTTCATAGAACTATCCTCAAAAGTATGGAAAATCAAACAAAATTAGATCAAACTGATGACGCACCTTGCGAAATCAGGGGCGGGCGTTCGAATTACTGAATACTTTGCTCAGGCATGATCCAGAGAGTATTCCCTCGACGTCCCGTCACAATGACAAGTTCGTCAGCACCAATCAGCACGTCTTGATCTTCGCAGCGAGCCTGCCATGAATTGCCTTCATACAAAACGCGTCCGGTTTTTCCAGGGGCAATGGCCGTTAGCGTTCGAGCCTCGGTGGCATCGGCCAGAATATAAGGGGTGCGTTTCGGGACAAATCGCTTCAGTCCCCAGGTAAACAGCACCGAAAGCACCAGCCAAATGCAAACTTGAACGCCAAACTGTGGGATGAGAAGGGCGATCGCCGACACAATAAGAGCACTTACACCAAAGGTTGCCTCGACAAAGGCCGTCGGCAAAAACAGCTCCATTAAACAGAGCACGGCACCCACAATGAACCAAAATAGCGGAAGACTCATAACCTACTCAATCGTTCTCAACCGATAATCGCTACCGAATATTTCGTGCTCGACTGTGGATAACTTCAAGTGCTAAAAGCCGATTTCCTGAGTTCTGGGTATCTCAGTTTGCTCAAATGAGTGCTGACTCAATGTCGGAGTCAATGCGAGCGAATTTAACCTCGACCGTACTTTGAGTGTTTCCAGCGAGCAAAAGTAATGCTTCGTAACTATGATGGCCCCGTTTTTGCTGGGTTATTTACAATCGGCACAATTCGTTTAGGTTTGACGCTTTGTCGTCCTAGGGGATGGCACACACTTCGGTGCTGGGTGCTGATACCCCGTCACCGCTCTGAATCCTTGTCGGTCCCTGTGCAAGCGACATTAAAAAGTCTGAGTCTTTCTTCCTGGCCAAGTAGGCGTTCGAGGCGGCTAAAACAAATCTGGAAAGATTGGGAAGGGTTACCGATTACCAAGAGTCGGTCAAATGTGAGGAAACAGTAGCGAGCGATTCTCAAAAGATCCACTAGGATTAACCTAATCTTGAGCCAAGAGGTGGCAAGGGACGCTACGGGCAGTGTTGTGATCGGGCAGAGTCAACTAAGTTAATGACGAGTGCTGAGCGAGTGAGTTCTTCAACGAAAGTGTGTCTGTGGGCAATGGGTACGGGGGCGGAATCTGTTCCTGTCGGTGACATCGTGGGCGATCGCTACGAGGTTTTAGCGCCCCAGATTTGGCAAGATACTCAGCCTGAAATGCCCCCCGCGACACCAGACGCCATTCCGGAAACGGCGATTCCTTATTTGAAGTCGCACAGTCATCGCTTGCATGTGCCAGGCGTTTATGATGTCTTGACGCAAAAAGGCAAGTCCCCGTGGATCTTGTTGGAAAACGCCCCGATCAATATTCGAGCAGAAAAGCTCTACCCAGACCTGCTGAGCCAGTGGGCGACGGCCTCTTCAGCGCGTCAGCTATCTTGGCTCTGGCAGCTCTGGCAGCTCTGGCAGCCTTTGTTAGAAGTGGGTGTGGCAAGTAGCCTGCTGGATTTAGCCCTCGTGCGGGTCGAGGGCTGGCGGGTGCGGTTGCTACAGCTGACGCCGGATGCCCAGCCACCCACTTTTACGACGCTGTCGCAGTCTTGGCAGGTATTGGTGGACGAAGCGCAACCTGAGATCGCCGATGCCTTGAAGAACGTCTGTCAGGCTTTGGCCGCTGGTGAGATGTCCCCGGCTCAGCTCACCGTCGATCTCAACTATCTATTACTGAAGGAACTGGCCCCCTATCGTCCACGTTTCCGCACGGCGGGGGAAACCCATGCGGGGCCAAACCAGTCGCGCAACGAAGATGCCTGCTATCCCGAAGGCGAACAGCCCGAAATTCCGACCCCGCGTATGGCCATCGTGTGTGATGGCGTGGGGGGCCACGAGGCCGGTGAGGTGGCCAGCCAAATTGTGGTGAGATCGCTGCAGCTGCAGCTGCAAGGCCTGCTGGCAGAATCAGGACGAGAAGACAATGCCGTGCCGCCCGAGGTCGTGGCCCAACAAATTGAAGCCGCCGTGCGAGTGGTTAATGACTTAGTCAATACACAAAACGACCTGCAGAGTCGCAGCGATCGCCAGCGGATGGGCACCACTTTGGTCATGGCATTGGTGGTGCCCCAGCGGATCAAGACGCCGCAAGGCTGGGTGCAAACCGACGATCTTTATATTGCCCATGTCGGTGATAGTCGAGCCTACTGGATTACTCCCGATTATTGTCATCAAATCACCGTGGATGACGACATTGCGAGTCGGGAAACCCTTGCCGGTCGAGCCTTTTATACGGCGCTGCGAGATCGCCCAGAAGCCGGTTCCTTGACCCAAGCGCTGGGCACCCGTGGCAGCCGCTACGTCACGCCCCACGTACAACGGTTTGCCGTGGATGAAGAAGGCGTGTTGCTGCTGTGCTCTGACGGTCTGAGCGATCATCAGCAGATCGAAAAGGCATGGGCCAACTACATCGGCCTGATCACTAAAAACATTATTTCCCTGCAGGCGGCTGTCGACTCTTGGATTGAGCTGGCCAATCAGAAAAATGGCCATGACAATGTCTCAGTCGTGCTGATGCAGATTAAGCCAGCTTTGAATGCCGCCTACGACACTATGCCTGATCAACCAGCACCGGCAGAGGCTCCGGCAGCAGAAGATCTCACGGAAGCGTCTAAGGCGTTGCTCTATGGTGAAGAAACCGCCGCCGAAGCGGCCGTCGCCAGTTCTACGGAGGGGGCTCCCAAGGCCACAGTGCCGCGTTGGTGGGTGGCAATCATGGCGATCGCGATTCTGTGCATCGCTGGTGGTGTGGGCTGGTGGGTCGCGGGCCGCCTGACGCCCACGCTGCCAACTGACGATGTCGAGTCTGTAGAGTAGTCATCCGACTTGATCCGGATGTTGTCACCAACTCAGCACAAACTGCTGTCGTGCCTGATTCAACATCGACAGAGGCCAAAATTTAGCCGCGCACCGGTTTGACAAAATCGCATCTGCTTAGAGACTCGGTCTTTGTTTACTGGCCGGCTTACGGGCTCGCTGAGCCCACCAGAGAAAGCTGTAAACGAAAAAGAGATACCCGACGGCGAGCATCAAAATCCAGAGAGTGGGCGCGGCAATAAAACTCATTTCGATGGCAGGGAGAAATCAAGTAACAAGAACTAGAAGCACTGTCTCCTCATCAATGACAGATGCCGTTTTCGCCCTGATATCTGCTTGGCGCGACGCGATACAAGTATGGATCAAGGAAAAAATCAGGATCAATAATGACCCCCCTTCTCACCTCAAAAAGTTGCTTGTTTAGCGATAGCCCACCGAACTCCTAGCGATAAACGACAGCCGCCCCAAACTACCGCCACAATAAGCAGTCCTGAAGACCAGCGGTAAATTTGGAGTACAGCACTATTCAGTTAAGTTCAAATCTTAATAGTAACTATAGCATAAGCCATGGTGTCTCGACATCGCTGGTGGCAAGACTTTGACAGATTTTACCGAAAATGTACGCCTTGCTTCAGCGCGGGATTTTCTCGGTGCGAATTTCCTCAGCCATGCAGGTTGCCAGAAACAGTGATGTGCCAGAGTTTGCAGCAAACTGTCGGCCTGGAGTAACGGATGGGTGCTCTAATCAGGGGCGATGATAGGGAGTTCTCATCGCTCATATCGCCATCTCCCTGGTTGGGTTACCTTAGAATAAGATTAGAACTGTAAAATTTCGTAAACCTCCGCCTGAGTCGGCTTATCCATGGTTTCAGTTACTTCTTTATTTGCTCCGGTTGAATCCGACCTGCACACTTTAGTTGACAACTTAAAGAATCTGGTTGGTGCGAAACATCCGATTCTGTATGCTGCTGCCGAGCATTTGTTTGGTGCCGGGGGTAAGCGTATTCGACCCGCGATCGTGCTGCTGCTGGCGCGGGCAGTGTCACTAGAGTCCGATATTTTGCCACAGCATCGTCGCCTGGCCGAAATCACTGAGATGATTCACACGGCCAGTCTGGTGCACGATGACGTCGTTGACGAGTCGGACGTGCGGCGGGGAGTGCCGACTGTCCACAGTAGTTTTGGCAATCGCGTGGCCGTGCTGGCGGGCGATTTTCTGTTTGCCCAATCCTCGTGGTATTTGGCCAACCTCGACAATCTCACCGTGGTCAAGCTCTTGTCAGAGGTGATCATGGATTTGGCTGAAGGTGAGATCCAGCAGGGGCTCAACCGGTTTGATACGGGGCTAACCCTAGAGGCTTATCTGGACAAGAGCTACTACAAGACGGCCTCGCTGATTGCCAATAGCGCTAAGTCCGTGGGCGTTTTGAGTGGATTGCCTGATCATCAGTTAGACAATCTCTATGCTTACGGGCGCAACTTGGGCTTGGCGTTTCAAATTGTAGATGACATTTTGGATTTCACTGGCTCCAGTGAGGTGCTGGGTAAACCAGCAGGCTCTGACCTCAAAAGTGGCAACCTAACCGCTCCGGTGCTGTATGCCCTTGAAGAAACTCCCTATCTGGCCGGTTTGATTGAGCGGGAATTTGCGGAAGCCGACGACTTTGAGCAGGCCATTGGGCTCATTCACAAAAGTGATGGCATTGCCCGATCGCGCGATTTAGCCACTCAGCATATTGACCGAGCGATCGCCTGCCTGCAAGATCTGCCGTCGTCGGAACCCCAAAAAGCTCTGGTTGAACTCGGCAGTTATGTACTCAGACGCGTTTATTGATCACGCCTGTTGGTAGCGGCCAGAATGACCGGAGCTTTGGGACCATGGCCCCGCTCTAGGCTCCTAGGGGCGGCTCCCGAACAGTGATCAGCGTGGAGAATCGCGGGTGAAATCTGTTGCTGCAGGGGTGAGAATTAGCCACCATGACCGTGGTTTGTTTAGGCGAAGTCTTGATTGATCGCCTGGTTGCCCCAGCGGGAGACCATGAAGATTTACCTGGCGGTGTCCCCGGCTAATGTGGCTGCCGCTCTCGCACGATTGGGACTCGCGACTGCTTTTGTCGGCGTGGTGGGTAACGACTCACCGGGCCAGCAGTTGGCCCATCTTTTGGCCCGATCGGGGGTGAACTGTGCTGGACTGCAGCATCGGCCTGAGCCCACCTGCATTGTTGAAGTTCAATGCTCACCCCAGGGCGATCGCACCTTTGGCAGGTTTATCGGTGGCGAGACGACTGAGTTTGCCGATGCCCATCTGATCGCCTCTAATCTCCCTACTTCGCTACCTAACCGGTTTGGCACCCAGTTAGCCACACTGCAGCCGGGGGCAATCGCGGCACAGCCACACCCCTACGAACTCCTCGACTTTTTGCGCGCTCAGACGGGCAGAGTCTGGACCCTCGGGACGGTATGATCAGCGCGTCTAGTCGGCGCGCAGTCAAGACCAAGTCGGGGGCAGGGGCTATGGCCCAAGAAATTGAGCGAAAATTTTTGGTGACGGATCTATCATGGCGGCAGCGCGCCCAGGGGACGCTGTATCGTCAGGGCTATGTGCCCACGCAGAACCAGACGACCGTGCGGGTCAGAGTGGTGGGCGATCGCGGTTATCTCACCATCAAAGGGCCAACGAGCGGCGTCTCTCGCCAAGAGTTTGAGTATCCCATCCCCCTAGCCGACGCGGAAACCCTACTGGCCGATTTGTGCGCACCGCCGCTGATCGAAAAATGGCGCTATCGCCTCAACGTCGGCAGTCATCTCTGGGAAGTGGATGAATTTTTGGGCGACAATGCGGGCTTAATCTTGGCGGAGGTCGAACTCAGCAGCGAAACTGAATCTTTTAGCCTGCCGCCTTGGGCCGGTCTTGAGGTCTCTGAGGATGCGCGCTACTACAACGCCAATCTGGCGAAGCATCCCTATCGATTGTGGGCGCGATCGGGCGCAGAGTACGCCTAAGTTAACCTGAGTTCGGGATAAGAATTAAGTACGCTTTTACCCGCCGATTGAGCTTCGAATCCCTTCTCGGGCGGGTTGCCAAAGGCGAGGTGGGTGCCGTCAGCCGCGCTAACGGGCGATCTACCCACCCCTCAGCCCCTCCCAGGAGCTAATCTTGTCGGGGTTTTCAGGGTTCTTGTTTGATGGCCATCCTGGCCGTCCGAAGCGGCTGAGCCGCGCCGTTCAGGTGTCATTTTCTCTCCGACTGATGGGGGTGGCAGGCTGGAAGCCTACTCGACCGGTGATCGACCGAACTTGAGCCCCCGGCATATCGCGATGGCAGAGCTCCTCCTTCAGCGTATCGCCATCGGTTCCCCAACCAGCTGGAAGCCATATGACATGAGCTTTCTGGGAAACCCCTACAGGATTAGCCCAGGAGGGGAATATTCTAACCCGAATTGACGTTAAGTTAGCAAGACTTGGTGTCCTCTATCGGATTTCAGGGGCCTGAGGTTTTCTGATCGCCATAACACGCTCCCGTAGCAGAATTCGGAATGCAGAGTGTCCTGCGGGAAGGGCGAGCCCTACGGAATTAAAAGCAGATCGGATGATGATTTCAGCCATCTATGGTGACCTAATCAAACTGTGGCTGGCTATATCAGCCTGAGCCTGCGAGCGTGAACTCATCGAACTTAACGACCTCAGACAGGGGCTGGCGCGTGTCGAAATAATAGCTGGTGACCGTGCCGCTGCCTGTTTCTAGAATGCTAAAGGCAGTAATGTCGTTACTGGCCAAGTAGGGCAGCGGTGTGCCCTGGTCATCTGTGATTGGGGCGATGGTGGGCATGACTGGCTCCAGTCCGTTCGGGTCGCCTTGAGCCACGTAGTAACGCGACTGATACTTGTCAAAGGTTTCACTGGCTTCTGCTGGGGGAGTCTGGCGGTTCTTTTGCTGCCAAAACGCACCGTAGGAATTGCCCACGTTGGATGTTTCTAAAAAGTGCATGCCGGTGGGCCCGATAAACCGGTTCCACAAATGAGAATGGCCGTAGAGGACTAAATCAACACCAGCGGTTTCTAACAGCGGCACCAGGTCGCGAATAATGTAGTCGTTTTGGATGGGATATTCGTAGCGAATGGCGCGGAGGCTGCCGTCAGCGGCGCGATCGTAGATCGGCACCGGATCGGTAAACGGCGGCACGATGTTGTCGCCTACGCTGTGGGGCGGATGATGCAGCATCACCAGGGTGTATTTCGCCTGCTGAAAGGCATCACTGGCCAGTTCTTGTTGCAGCCACTGATATTGCGGGCTACCCTGGCTAATCGGTTCAAAAATATGCTGGCCGTGGCCCCAGGCGGCGGGCTGTCCCAGATCGGACAGTCGTTCTTGGAAGCGGCCTCGCACGTCGGGCTCAACCATGGGGCGTCGCCAAATGTTTGTCACAAATAGGGAAACTAACCGAATATCCCCCAAGGTGGTGGCGTAGTAAGGCAGGGTGGCATCGGCGCGATCGCCCTCGACAGGTGGGCCGGTTGGCAGGGTAAACAGCTCTTGATAGGTGTCGAGGTTGTAGGAATGATCGAGAATCCACCGGCGGCGCACCTCCAGATCGTTCTGTGGGTTAAACAGGTCTGCCTGGGTTTCATATAACGCAGCGGCAGCCCCGCGCGGCACCGGGTCGTTGAACTGCTCGTTGAGCGGCACCTCAGGGATAAATCGCCCCATCACCTCATGGTTGCCCGCCGCCGGAAACAGCGGCGCTGTTTGAATCAGCGCCCCGCCCTGATAGCGAGTGGTGCGCCCATTGGCAATGAGGGAATAGTGGCCGCGCCCCTGCAAAGCGGGAAAAAAGGCCGCCCCTTCAGCATTGTCAAACCACTCAGAGGCGCGATCGGGCACATTGACCAAATCACCGGCTACCAAAACCGCATCAACCTCGCCCACGGTTTCTTTCACCTTTTGCAGATTGGCCGCTGTCATCGGCTTGGATTGATGATCAGAGGTCAGCAATATTTTGAGGGACTGACCCGCAGGCGGCGCTGCGGCTAAAGAAAATACATCACTGGCGAAAATGGTGCCGTCGGCTCTTAAGCTTTTGACTTGATAGGGGAACCGCTGCCCTGGTACGAGCCCGGTGACTTCGGCGTCGTGACGCCAAACGCTGCGAAAGGTCGGCGTTTCAAACGCAGTGCCGGTCGGCAAGCGAGAAGCCTGATCTTCTTGTAGGCGGGTGAGCTGTTTGGTGGTGGCAAAGACCTGGCGTAGATTCCCCGGTTCGAGAGACGCCGCTGGCCGACGACCATAGATAACGGTGTGCTGCTGCCCCTCAAACTCGGTAAACCACACGACGTGAACGGCATCTTCTGTCGGAAGCTGTAAAAACGGATCGGTTAGCAGACCCGCTGCAGTCATGCTGTTAGCGGTCGGCGACTGGTTCGCAAACTGTGATTCGAGCGTCACGACTAATAGGGTTACCAGCGTCAACAAAATTCCTGAGATCAGTAAGAGCAGATCTTCCTGCCGTCTCATGCTGTCCTTCCCCTGCAAAGGTTCACGCTTGCCATTGCCAGTCTAGAGGCTGTTCAGGTTAAAAAGCCTTAACGTTCTAACTGTTAATTTAATGACAACGATGGTGGTGACACTAACGAGGCACGATCGCCCGCACCGTCCGCCATCCCCCCGACAAAAGCGGGGATGGATGGCGTGAGGAGGCGATCGCCGATTCCGCGATCGCCTGTAACCGATGGCTGGGGCCATAACCCGCTCAAGCTCAGGTTTAGCAATGGTGCGATCACAAAAATTGTATCGGCAGTCACTGTGAAAACTGTCATAAAGGCGGTCACTGCCGGGCTCGGCTCGCTATGGTTAGGAAGAGAATTGATTACTGGCGGGGAAAAGCATTGAGGAATTACCCCCATCAGACTTGTTCGACGGAGGTTTGAGGAACCGGTTTGCCACGCCTCGGTTCATCCCATCGTGCTCCCACTGCGAAGGCGTCCAAATATGGGACGTTGGCGTTGGTGATTGCTGCCTCCATTGGTCTCCACGGTCTGTTGTTGGGCTGGCCGTTACCGTCTGAGACCCCAGAAGAACCTCAGGTCTTGTCCCCGCCGTCCGAGGAGTCTGCCGCAGTTGATGTGACCATTTTGCCTGCTGGGGCGATCGCGGCCAATGGCCAAGACGATGAAACGGCGATCGCCGATGAGGACGTTGAAGACACGTTAGAGGACTCACCCGAAAGTGTTGGGCGCTCCTCTGCACCGGCACCCGTAGAGCGATCTTCTGAGATTCCTGAAATCCCGCCAGAAGATACGGTCCCCCCAACTGAAACAACACCTGCTGAGCCCACTCCATCCACTGCTGATACTGACCCGGTGCCGAATGAGCAATTCCCGGATGAACCCGGCTCGACGGGCCTGACCGGCGGTGCCCCTGACCCGGTGCCCACCTTGGCGGAGCGGTTGGGCGATATTGGAGCCTATCAGTACAACGGTCAAAAGGGATTAGATTTTATCCAAGCTCAGGCCGCCCAAGATGGTTGGGCGACGCCCGGACAAACCTTGCCTTCGAAAGCTGATTCGCTAGAGGTGCCCTATCAACTCGGAGCCGAGTGTCTCGATACGGCGCCCGTTCCGGGGCTGCTGATGGCGGTCGTCAACCCTGATCAAACCTTTGCCCGCGGCCCTGAAGTTGTGGGTTCGACGGGCTATGCTGTCTTGGATGAGCAGGCGATCGCGATGATCGACACCGGTGAATACACGTTTCCTAGCGAAGATGAACCCTGGGCCTATAACGTTGAGATCAAAGTGTTGTATCCCGACCATTGTCCCTAGTCGCTCGATGCTGCTCTCGTTCGGCCATCTAAAAGCGTTATGCTGAAACCCAAATTTAGTCTGCTCGCGATTGCGATCGCTGTTCTCACCCTGGTGCTACCCCCTCCTCAAGCTGCGATGTCTGCTGATCCTGCAATTCTGTCTCCCGGCGATAACCTCGTCATTCAGAATATTCCGCCGATTCCCCTGAGCCTAGTCGAGCAGGCTGATCGCTACACCCAATCGCGCACTGCTGCCCTGCAAAGCTGGCATCCGACCCGTCGCGAAATGCTGATTTCTACCCGGTTTGGCGAGAGTTCACAGGCCCACCGCGTCGGTCAGCCCTTGGGGCAGCGCTATCAGCTCACCTTTTTTGACGAACGGGTGTCGAGGATTAGCTATCAGCCCACCGACGGTGACTACTTTGTGTTTAGTAAAGACAGCGGTGGCAACGAGGCGAATCAGATCTATCGCTATGACCTGGAAACGGGTGATATTATCCTGCTGACTGATGGCACCTCGCGCAACAGCAGTGGCGTCTGGTCAACGGCGGGCGATCGCCTCGTGTATACCTCTAGCCGTCGCAATGGTGCCGATTCTGATCTGTACATTGTGGACCCGCTGCAGCCAGAGGGCGATCGCCTGCTGGCGGAAGTCGAGGGCGGGGGCTGGTTTCCCACTGATTGGTCGCCTGATGACCAGCAGATTGTCGTCATTCAATACATTTCCATTAACGAGACCTACCTGTGGCTGTTTGATGCGCAGACGGGGGAACGCACCCGCCTCACTGAACCGACTGGCGATGAGCCCGTCGCGTATTTAGAGGCGCTCTTTGGTCCTGACGGTCAGGGCCTGTATGTGGTGAGCGATCGCGGCTCTGAGTTTTTGCAGCTCGGCTACTTCGAGTTGCCGACTCAGACCCTCACCGCCCTCACGGACGATATTGCCTGGAATGTGGAAGCAGTGGCCTTGGCTCCCAATGGCCAGCAGCTCGCCTTCATCATCAATGAAAATGGCGCGAGCAAACTCTATTTAATGGAGACGGCCACAGGACAAAAGCAACCGCTGTCTGCCCTGCCCGCCGGGATGATGCGAGGGTTGGAGTGGCGCAAAAACGGCGAAGAACTGGGCTTTACCTTGATGTCAGCCCGGTCGACCGCCGATATCTTCTCTCTCAATGTCGCCACGGGCGAGGTGCAGCGGTGGACTCAGAGTGAAACGGCGGGGCTGAACCCCGAAACATTTTCTGAACCGGAACTGGTCGAGTGGCAGAGTTTTGACGGGCGCACCATTACTGGCTTTCTCTATCGCCCGCCCGCTCAGTTCACGGGGCCGCGTCCGGTAGCGATGTACATTCACGGTGGGCCAGAGGGGCAGTTTCGTCCCGCTTATTTGGGTCGCCTCAACTATTACTTAAATGAGTTAGGTATTGCCCTACTCTTTCCTAACGTGCGCGGCTCCACCGGTTATGGCAAAACCTTTGTCAAGCTCGACAACGGCTACCTGCGCGAAGATTCGGTCAAAGATATCGGGGCGCTGCTGGATTGGATCGAGACTCAACCGGAGTTGGATAGCGATCGCGTCCTCGTCAACGGGTCAAGCTATGGCGGCTACATGTCTCTGGCCGTGGCGACCAACTATAGCGATCGCATCCGCGCCTCGATCAATGTCGTCGGCATCTCTAACTTCGTCACCTTTTTAGAAAATACCGAAGACTACCGTCGCGACCTGCGCCGGGCGGAATATGGCGATGAGCGCGATCCGCAAATGCGGCAGTTCCTGATCGACATCTCGCCGATGACCAATGCAGATAAAATTCAGCAGCCGATGCTGGTGGTACACGGTGCCAACGACCCTCGCGTACCGCTGAGTGAAGCCGAGCAGCTAGTCAATATTCTCAAAGACAAGGACGTGCCGGTTTGGTATTTAGTGGCGACGGACGAGGGTCACGGCTTTTCGAAGAAGCAGAACATCGACTACCAGTTCTATACCAACATCCTGTTCATGCAGCAGTTTTTGCTGGAAGCGGCTTAAAAGCTTGCGGCCAACGGTTTGAGTTTAGTGATGGTGTTAGACGGCGACAGAATCGGTTTCTCATAGACCTATGCTTCGTGACACACGACCTCGATGTTATGACCATCTGGTCCAATAACGAAAGCGGCGTAATACGTTCCACTATATTCCGGGCGTATGCCCGGCGCGCCATTGTCTTTTGCTCCGGCTTCGAGAGACTCACGATAAAACTCATCAACTTGCTCGCGGTTTTGTGCAACGAATGCAAGATGAAGGTGTGCAGGTGTTTCCTCGACTCGACGGATACAGAGTGACGACTTGCCATCAGAGCTCAGTTCAATCCCGAGCGCTCCCTCTGAAACGACTTTTATGCCGATTGGTTTCAAGGCTTTCAGAAAGAACGTTTTACTGGCCTCATAGTTGCTGGTGCCAAAAACTACGTGATCAAACACTTTTACTCCTAGAACGTGCGATCGTTGCAAGTTTCTACGCCTGATCCATGCGCGTACAGTAGCTGGGTTGTTCTTCAATGACGCTCGGTAAACGTGCTTAAGCCGCCTAACGACCAGCATCACCGGGTCGCCCCGTTTGATGTTCCACTTGAATCCGACCGGATCGGCGGCTCCGGTGCATGTGTTTGTTAGCCTGTGTTCAACACTCTCTCGCTGATCACCGTTGGTATGACGGCGGCGGGAGTGGGATCGGGTCCGGGTTCCGGGCAACCCACTCCACAGCCCAATTTACCAGGCGGTCGCTGCCGTCGGGGTTCCTACGAAGCGACCGAACGACCTGTGCGCAGGCGTCGAGGTCCGCCGGGTCCAGAGCCTGGTGCATGCTCACGTGTTTGCTGAAGGCGCTGGCCATGGAGGCGTAGTCTCGATCCCAGTTTCCACCGCCATTGCGATACCACTCGTCGCGGACACGACCGGCAATCCGTACGACCTCGCCTTGTAACGTCTTGCAGGGACCGCTCGAGGGCACTAGGAGGTCCCAGAGCTCAGCGAAGCGCTCGGCGTCCGTCCGCGCAATAGCGACGATGGGTGAATTGCCGTCATGCATGCGCCGCCTTGCTGCCGGTTCCACCGAGAACAGAGCACAGAGCGCCTCGGCAGCGGCAGAAGTTGCCTCGACCGAGTCGCTGTTGAAGCCGGCTCGATGGAATTCAAAGTTCTGGCTCGCGCGCAGGACCGCTTCCTTCGCTTGCTGAGTCACTGCCGCGCCAGCGTTTAGGAGCGCCTTCGCCACCGGGACCATGGCCACAAGGTGGACGTTTGACATCCGAAGAAATCCGTATTCCAAGGGTGTTAGGTCGTTGGTCGAGCGCGCGTTCACGTGAGCGCCATGCGCTAGGAGCGCCTGGACGGCGTCGAGGTGCTTGCCATCGACGGCGGAGTGCAGGGGGGTGAGACCTTCGTTCGAGGTCCGGTGCACGTCAGCCCCCAGATCGATCAATTGGGCAGGCGTGAGCCGATGGTGGAAGCGGGAGCGGGCGCTCTCGTGGAGGGCCGTGTAGCCCCAGGTGTCGGTGGCGTGAATGTCCGTGCCGCGCTCGATCGCCCAGCGTGCCAGCTCAACAGTGCAGCGACCGTTCATCAGCAGCGTCCCCTTACCGTAGCCTCCGCGCGCATCCGGCAGGCACCGCTGGAGCGCCTCGTAGACCGCCCCGTAGTCGTCGCTTGCCGCCGCCGCGTCCAAGAGCTCGTCTAGGTCCTTGGGGAGCGTCTTGCGCGTCGCCTTCTTCTTGGTCGTATGCTTGTCCTTCACACAGCCATCCTTCGTCGCCGATCCTTAATCTGCAAGGACGCTCGGCGTAATTTCAACTTTGTCATTGCTTGCCCACATCTCATCAGGCTGACTACTTATTAGAGGGAAAGTTTCCACCGAAGATCTCGATACGGGTAAATAGGTGGAAA
>JBCBJQ010000125.1:0-16186 GCA_038523235.1 Cyanobacteria bacterium J06626_4 | reverse complement strand
AATCAGCACTTGTGCTGATTCATCTTCACTAGTTTTTTATTTTTTTTGCTTACCTTGCTTTACTAATCGCGATCAGTCGATTCACCAATTCATTCTCTGTCTTCCTGATGATCTTGATTAGGTTCAAGAAAAATAGTGCTGTCCTCTCCTCATAGAGGAAGGCACTCGGGAACTCATCTGCTGCTTTTAAGCAGATGAGTTGAGGATAATAAAACTTACAGTTTTCTGTTTGAAGTGGCCCAAACTAGTCACTGCAAGCAGGTCTGATTACTGCAAATTCCATTAATGTCTGTTGGCTTGAGAACAGGCATTAATGGATAATTTCTGGCTTGGCTTTGATGCCAGCAGAGAGCCAGTTAACAACACTTTTTGGCATCGAATAATTTATGAAAATAGGAGCTTTAAGATGACACAGTTTGGTAGAGCGATCGCCCTCGATCGTCCTGACCAAATCGCAGGCGTCTCACCCTCTAGGAAACCCATAAGTGACGTGACTATTGCACCTCCCATTCATTCTGACGATGCCAAAATTGCGCGCCCCATTAATTTGTGGGAGCGCTTTTGCCGCTGGGTTACCAGCACTGACAATCGTATTTATGTCGGCTGGTTTGGCATCTTGATGATTCCGACCTTATCCACAGCGGCCATCGTCTTTTTGCTGGCCTTTGTGGCGGCCCCCCCGGTGGATATTGACGGCGCTGGCGGGCTCATCGCGGGGTCGTTATTCAGCGGCAATAATCTGATTACTGCTGCCGTCGTGCCCACTTCACCCGCTGTGGGGCTGCATTTTTATCCCCTTTGGGAAGCCGCTTCGATGCAGGAGTGGCTGATTAATGGCGGCCCCTATCAGCTCATTGTGCTGCACTTCTTGATTGGCATCATTGCCTATCAAGATCGGGAATGGGAACTCAGTTACCGACTGGGAATGCGGCCCTGGGTATCGCTCGCCTTTACTGCCCCGGTGGCGGCGGCCGTATCGGTATTGCTGATTTACCCCATTGGCCAAGGCGGCTTTGCCGCGGGCATGCCCTTGGGCATTTCGGGCACGTTTACGTTCATGCTGCAGTTCCAGGCTGATCACAATATCCTGGCTAACCCGTTTCACCAAATTGGCGTGATTGGGGTCTTTGGCGGGTCGTTTCTCTGTGCCGTGCATGGCTCATTGGTCACGTCGGCGCTGATTCGCCATCGCCCAACCCCGGCGGCGTCCCAGCGACGCTGGCATGACAACCCCCACGGGGCCTATAGCCTGAGACATCTGCAGATCAATCAACAAAAATTACTCTGGCGCGGGGCGAGTTTTAAGTCAGCGCGATCGCTGCACTTTTTCCTGGCGGCCTTGCCGGTGGCGGGCATCTGGTCGGCGGCGATGGGCATTGATATGGCCGCCTTCGGGTTTGATCAGTTTGCTAGTCAAGCGGCCGGGGGCGGCCTCCAAAAAGCGGTGGTGCCCACTTGGGCCGACATTGTGACCCAGGCCAATCTGGGCATGCATGTGCTGGCAGAGACTGAGCAGTCCACCTTTCCCACCTTTTTGGGCGAAGCCGCAACGCCGGAGGCTGCCAGTCTGGGGCTGGCGGTAGACCCCGATGCCCCGGCGCAAGCGCTCACGGGCAGGCAGCTGTCGGGCGCGATCGCCCCAGCCATCCCCACCAGCTGACGAGTGCTGATCCACTCGCCGCCGACCTCGGCAGGGGGGCTGATGAGGCCCCTTTTGCCACCCGTTCACCATCATCACTTTTATTGAGTAAACGTAGGAGGTTTTAATGACTACCAGTCCTCCGAAGCAGAGGCAACCGGTGCAGGTCACCGTCGATCAAAACCCGGTGCCCACCTCTTTTGAGAAGTGGGCCAAACCGGGACATTTCGACCGCACCCTGGCCCGAGGCCCCAAAACCACCACTTGGATTTGGGATCTGCATGCCGATGCCCATGATTTTGATAGTCACACCAGTGATTTAGAAGATGTTTCTCGCAAAATCTTCTCGGCGCACTTTGGTCACCTAGCCATCATCTTTATCTGGCTCAGCGGCATGTATTTTCATGGCGCTCGGTTTTCCAATTTTTCCGCTTGGATGGCCGACCCAATTAACCTCAAGCCCAGCGCTCAGATTGTCTGGCCCCTCGTTGGTCAAGAGATTCTCAACGCGGATATGGGGGGCGGCTTCCACGGCATTCAAATCACCTCGGGCCTCTTCCAAATGTGGCGCGGCCAGGGCTTTACCCATGAGTTCCAGCTCTTTTGGACGGCGATGGGGGCGCTGGTGATGGCCGCCGTGATGCTGTTTGCGGGCTGGTTTCACTACCATGTGCGAGCGCCCAAGCTGGAATGGTTCCGCAATTGGGAATCGATGATGAACCACCACCTAGCCGGACTGCTGGGTATGGGCAGCTTAGGCTGGGCGGGGCATTTGATTCACGTGGCGGTGCCGACCAATCGGCTGATGGATGCCGGGGTGGCGCCGAACGATGTGCCGTTGCCCCATGAATTCATTCTCAATAAGAGTTTGATGGTGGAGATGTTCCCCAGCTTTGCCCAGGGCGTCAAGCCGTTTTTCACGTTTAACTGGTCGGCCTACACCGATTTCCTCACCTTTAAGGGGGGGCTTAATCCAGTCACGGGTGGCTTGTGGATGACGGATATCGCGCACCATCATGTGGCGATCGCGGTGCTCTTTATTGTGGCGGGACACTTCTACCGCACCAACTGGGGCATCGGCCATTCCTTCCGAGAGCTGTTGGATGATGCTCGTACCCCAAAACTGTTCCCCCTCTTTAGCTTTCTTGGGCCAGTGGGGCACCGGGGGCTCGACAAAATCTTTGAAACCTCTTGGCACGCCAATCTAGCGATTCACCTGGTGCAGTTTGGCACCGCCAGTTTGCTGGTGGCCCATCACATGTATGCGATGCCGCCCTACCCGTATCTGGCCACTGACTACGCCACGGTGACCTCGCTCTTTACTCATCACGTGTGGATTGCCGGGTTCTGCATCGTCGGCGGGGCAGCCCATGCGGCCATCTTCTTAGTGCGGGACTACAACCCCGCTGACCACGTCAACAACGTGTTAGATCGGGTGCTGCGTCACCGCGACACCATTATTTCTCACCTGGTGTGGGTCTGTCAGTTCCTTGGCTTCCACAGTTTCGCCATGTACTGTCACAACGACACCATGCGTGCTTTTGGTCGCCCACAAGACATGTTTTCCGATACGGGAATTCAGCTCCAACCAGTGTTTGCCCAGTGGGTGCAGCACATTCACACGATGGCGATTAACAACCCAGCGGTGCAAGCCGCTCAGCCGTTAGGCGATGTGTTTGGGGGCGCGCGCAATATCGATCTGGCAGGCCTGGGTACGACGGTGCCCGGTGTCGTCAACCCCATCAGCCATGCCTTTGGCGGCGGGGTGGTGGCCGTCGGCGGCAAGGTGGCGATGATGCCGATCCAACTAGGAACCGCCGATTTCTTGATTCACCATATTCACGCTTTCACCATTCACGTGACGGTGCTAGTACTGCTCAAGGGCGTGCTGTTTGCCCGCAGTTCGCGGCTAATTCCCGATAAAGGTGAGCTGGGTTTCCGGTTCCCCTGTGATGGCCCCGGTCGTGGCGGCACCTGCCAGGTCTCCGCTTGGGACCACGTCTTTCTCGGGCTGTTCTGGATGTACAACTGCCTGTCGATTGTAATTTTCCACTTCTTTTGGAAGATGCAGTCGGATGTGTGGGGCACGGTGAATGCCGACGGCACGATATCCCATCTCACAGCCGGTAACTTTGCCCAATCGTCCATTACGAACAATGGCTGGCTGCGCGACTTTCTCTGGGCGCAGGCGTCGCAGGTGATTGGCTCCTATGGGTCGGCGCTCTCGGCCTACGGCCTGATTTTCCTGGCGGGGCACTTCGTCTTTGGTTTCAGTTTGATGTTCTTGTTCAGCGGTCGCGGCTACTGGCAAGAGCTGATTGAGTCCATCGTGTGGGCGCACAACAAGCTGAAAATCACCACGGCGATTCAACCCCGCGCGCTGAGCATCACGCAAGGACGCGCGGTGGGGGCAGCCCATTATCTCTTGGGCGGCATTGTCACCACCTGGGCCTTTTTCTTAGCCCGCATGGCGGCGCTGGGGTAGCGATCGCGGCTGTGGGTTTCTCTGCAGAAACTCCCGCGCGGCCCGTGGCTAGGAACCGGACTCGATGCGGCTCCTAGCCACCCCATTCATTTCCCGTTTGACATCTGTCTCTTTCAACCCAATTTCGAACTATGGCGACAAAATTTCCGAAATTTAGTCAGGATTTGCAGCGAGACCCGACCACTCGTCGAGTCTTCTATGCGATCGCCACGGCTCATGATTTTGAAAGCCACGATGGGATGACGGAGGAGAATCTGTATCAGCGGATTTTTGCCTCCCACTTTGGTCATCTCGCCATTATCTTTTTATGGATATCGGGCATTTTGTTTCATGTGGCCTGGCAAGGCAACTTTGAACAGTGGGTTCAAGATCCGCTGAACACTAAACCCATTGCCCACGCAATTTGGGATCCCCAGTTTGGCCCAGCGGCGATTGAAGCTTACACCCAAGCCGGAGCCCGCAATCCGGTCGATATTTGCTACTCCGGGGTGTATCACTGGTGGTACACCATCGGCATGCGCACCAACACCGACCTGTTTGTCGGTTCGCTGTTTTTGCTACTGGTGGCGGGCGTCATGCTCTATGCCGGGTGGCTGCACCTACAGCCTAAGTTCCGGCCCAGTTTGGCCTGGTTTAAGAATGCCGAATCCCGGCTCAACCACCACCTGGCGGGTCTGTTTGGCGTCAGTTCCTTAGCTTGGACGGGGCACTTGGTGCATGTGGCCATTCCCGAATCACGGGGGCAGCACGTCGGGTGGGATAACTTCCTCGCGATGCCGCCGCATCCAGCGGGACTAGTGCCGTTCTTCACCGGCAACTGGGGCGTTTATGCCCAGAATCCTGACACGGCTGAGCATGTGTTTAATACCAGCCAGGGTGCCGGTACCGCCATGCTCACGTTTTTAGGCGGCTTCCATCCCCAAACGGAATCGCTGTGGCTGACCGATATGGCCCATCACCATCTGGCGATCGCGGTGCTCTTTATCTTTGCGGGTCACATGTACCGCACCAACTTTGGCATCGGTCACAGCATTAAAGAAATGACCGAAGCCGTGCAGGGACCAGGGTGGAAAGGATTCTTCATTGCGCCGAATACCGGGCGCGGTCACCAGGGCATTTACGACACCTACAACAACTCCCTACATTTTCAGTTGGGCTGGCATTTAGCCGGGTTGGGGGTGGTCTGTTCCCTGGTGGCGCAGCACATGTATTCCATGCCGCCCTATGCCTTTATGGCCGGCGATTACACCACCATGTCGGCGCTTTATACTCATCACCAGTACATTGCGGGCTTCCTGATGGTGGGGGCGTTTGCCCACGGCGCGATCTTCCTGGTTCGCGATTATGACCCTCAGGCGAATGTCGATAATGTGCTAGCCCGCGTGTTGGATCACAAGGAAGCGATCATCTCGCACCTGAGCTGGGTGTCGCTCTTCCTCGGCTTTCATACCCTCGGTCTCTACGTGCACAACGACTGTGAGGTAGCCTTTGGCGCCGCTGAGAAACAGATCTTGGTGGAGCCGGTGTTTGCCCAATGGATTCAAGCTTTCCATGGCAAAACGCTCTACGGCATCAGTTCCCTGCTATCCAACCCCGATAGTGTGGCGACGACGGCCTGGCCCAATTACGGCAACGTTTGGTTGCCCGGTTGGCTAGAGGGCATTAACAACGGGGCGAACTCGCTGTTTTTGACCATCGGGCCGGGAGACTTTTTGGTGCACCACGCGATCGCGCTCGGCCTCCACGTCACCACCCTCGTTTTGGTGAAAGGCGCTCTGGATGCGCGCGGGTCGAAGCTCATGCCCGATAAAAAAGACTTCGGCTACAGCTTCCCCTGTGATGGGCCGGGTCGGGGTGGTACTTGCGACATCTCCGCTTGGGATTCCGTTTATCTCGGCATGTTCTGGATGTTGAACTCCCTCGGGTGGATTACCTTCTACTGGCACTGGAAACATCTGTCAGTTTGGAGCGGGAATGTCGCTCAGTTCAATGAAAGTTCGACCTACCTAATGGGCTGGTTCCGCGACTACCTGTGGTTGAATTCGGCTCAGCTGATCAACGGCTATAGCCCGACGGGCACGAACAATCTGGCCATCTGGGCTTGGATCTTCCTCTTTGGTCATCTGATCTGGGCCATCAGCTTTATGTTCTTGATTACCTGGCGCGGCTACTGGCAAGAACTGATCGAAACGCTGATGTGGGCGCACGAAAATACGCCGCTGTCTTTTGGCTATCCCAAAGACAAGCCCGTGGCCCTTTCCATTGTGCAGGCCCGGCTCGTCGGCCTCACCCATTTCACGGTCGGCTATATCGCCACCTATGGTGCTTTCCTGATTGCGTCAACGGCTAGCCGCTTCCCGTGATGGCTCCTTGGCTGGGGGGCGGATCGCCCCCAGCCCCAGTTCTGCGGACTCTCCTCGTCCCAGAATGAGTTCTGACTGAGGTTCAGCAGTGAGAACTCAACTACCAAACGAGTCCTGGTCGAGGTTCAGCGGCCAGGGCTTCGTTTCCTCATTATTCAAGCGCTGAACACATGCTAATTCGGAGGGCGATACGATGACCGACACCTCACAACCGGACTGGGCCAATGCCTACAGTCAAGACGATTTCATTCAGCCCTATCAGGGCAATCCCTGGTTGGGCAATTTGGCCACCCCCATCAACAGCTCGGGCTGGGTCAAAACCTATATCAACAACCTGCCAGCTTACCGGCCAGGGCTGACACCGTTTTTACGGGGTTTAGAGATTGGCATGGCCCACGGCTATTTTCTCGTGGGGCCAGAAGTGGTGGTGGGGCCGCTGCGTGAGACGGCTCACGGAGCTAATCTCAGCGGCCTGATTACCGCCGTTTACATCACCGTCTCGGCCTGCTTGGGCATTTCGATCTTTGCCCTCGCCACCTTTCAAGGGGATCCCCGAGGCGCTTACAACCTGCACTCCCAAGACCGGCTGCGGCCCCTGCGCCAAAAAGAAGACTGGTTTCAGCTCTGCGGCGGCATCTTACTCGGTTCCATGGGCGGGGCTATCTTTGCCTACGTACTGTTGGAAAACTTCAGTGACATCGATGCCAGCTTACGCGGCGCGGTGAATGTGAGTCAGGCGATCGTCAATGGAATTTTGGGGTGATCTTTCAGACGTCATTAGTTTAAGGGGAATGGGTCTCGGGTTCAGAGGTTCAGGGTTCAAGGCTCTGAATGATGGCTTCTCACCTTCCACCTTGCACCATTTGCCTTGCACCTCTTAGCAACGCTAACAACTAACACGCTTATTTATGGAGAAACATTATGGCCGAGACAACTCAAATGACCGGAGCCTACGCCGCATCATGGCTGCCCTGGCTGATGATTCCACTGATTTGCTACATTCTGCCTTTTCCCGCTTTTGCCATCATTTTTCTCTGGATTGAACGCGAAGGCAACAGTGAGGCGGCGATGGGACAAGATGCGACCAGCTCATCATCCGGATTTTTAGCTGTCGCACCCGGTGACATGGGTGCTGACCCCACATCCTCTTCCTAACGGGTGAAGATGCTTGGTGTTCAGAGATTTGAGTAAATTCTTCAATCCGAACTCCGTCGGGCTCTGCCCTTGCCGCCGGATATTCCCAACTTAAACAGACTAAAGTTTTCTCTTAAGTCATAGGAGATCAGAGAATGCGAAAGCTTTTTGCCGTTGTATTGGTGGTGTTTTTCTGGATCAATATTGTGCCTCCGGCACATGCCGCCTCAGATACTCATTTGGTGCCTTGTCAGGAGTCAGCAGCCTTTCAACAGCGCCTGCAGAATGCCCCACAAAACTACTATTTTGAGGAACCTTACCAAGCCTATTCATCGAATCTACTCTGTGGCGATGATGGACTGCCACATTTACAGATCCGTTTCGATCGCGCCATTGACATCGCGATTCCCTTTGCCATCTTCTTCTATTTCGCTGGCTTTGTGGGCTGGTCGGGGCGAGCCTATTTGATTGGCAGCAAGCAAGCCTCGAAACCAGAAGAGCTAGAGATTTTCATTGATCTCTCTTTAGCGATTCGCTCTTTTACTCAAGGGCTTTTGTGGCCCTTACTCGCAGTTAAGGAACTCACCTCTGGAGAACTCACGACGCTCAAAAATGAGCTTTCGGTATCGCCTCGGTAGAGCTTTCAACGGCAATTCACTTACGGGAGAATCTCATGCAATACTTTGCCAAATATTTGACGAGTGCACCGATCATGGCGACGATCGCCCTCATTGTGCTCTCAGTCTTCATGATTGAACTTAACCACCTGTTTCCGGGCCTGCAGTATGGCACCTATTTTCACTAACCCTAAAAGCCAAAGCTTGAGCAAAGGGTAGGAAGTTCTTGCCAGAGTCTTTGATATCAAAGACTCTGGCAAGAGGAATCAATCAATGAGCATAAAGCTTAGTAGCTTTATGTTGAAAATTACAACATAAAAAGCTGAAGTTCTTGGGAAGATGCTCCGAAGAAAAATATGTGCCCAAAAAAGCAAAAAACGACAGTACGCAACTTTTTTCTGACCGGTTAGCGTAGATTGCCAACCGACTCTAGGTCAATCTTTTTCTCTCTAGAGATAAACTTTAATTAATTTTGGTAAAATATTAAATAAAACCATAAATAATATTTTCTTATAAGATAGATTTTTGTCGCTTTTAAAACAAAAACTGCTTTTTATCGATGTTTATCTCGGGCAGGCTAAAGACCCATGAGGATACTACTCGTTGAGGATGATGACTCGGTCACAGCCGTGCTTGAGAAAAGCTTAGCGAGCGAGCATTATGCCGTCGATGTGGCGGGGGATGGTCAGGCGGGCTGGCAGATGGTCAATTCTTTTGACTATGACCTGATCATGCTGGATGTGATGCTGCCGAAACTCGATGGTCTGCAGTTTTGTCAGAAATTGCGCGATCACGCCTATCACATGCCGGTATTGTTGCTGACCGCGCTGGATTCGAGTACGCAAAAGATTGCGGGTCTGGATGCAGGGGCCGATGATTACATCACTAAACCCTTTGAGCTAGCAGAGCTATTGGCGCGGGTGCGAGTGCTGCTGCGCCGGGCGCAGACGTCTCTGCTATCAGTTTTAGAGTGGGAAGATTTGCGGCTCGATCCCAATAGTCAAGAAGTTACCTATGGCGATCGCCCAGTTCAGTTAACCCCCAAAGAATTTCGCCTGCTGGAGTTGTTTCTGCGCAAACAGTCCCAAGTGTTTACGCGGGGTGGCATTTTAGATCGACTCTGGAGCTGTAGCGAAGCGCCAGGCGAAGATACCGTCACGGCTCATATTCGCGGGCTGCGCCGTAAGCTTGTCGATGTGGGAGCGCCCAGTGACCTGATTAAAACGGTCTATGGGATTGGCTATCGCCTCAAGCCCGCCCGCTCAGTTGACCCGCCTGCCCCTGCAGCCTCGGCAAGTGCAGCAGAGCGGCAGCCGCCCGCGTCCACTTGTCAGCAGAAAACCCAAGCGGCCCTGGCCACCCTGTGGCAATCGGTCAAATCTCAGCATTTCGATCGGCTGGCTTTGCTCAGGGAAATGCTGCAGGCGCTACAAACCCGACAGGTAACTGACGATTTGCGGTACCGGGCAACTCGAGCCGCCCATAGCCTGGCGGGAGCACTCGGCATCTTTGGCCTGCGGTCAGGGTCAGAATTGGCGCGTTCCATCGAACTGATTCTGCAGGGGGAGGCCGCGATTCCTCCCCATGACCAAAAACAGCTGGCGCAGCTGATTAAGACGCTAGATCAAGAACTCCATCAGGCTTCGAGTTTGATTCAGCCGGTGCAATCGGGAGGGGCGGCGCCGCTGCTGGTGATTGTGGATGATGATTTATCCCTGATTGCGGGAGTGTCTGAGGGCATCAGCCAGCACTTACAGGTGCAAACGGCCTTAGATGAAGCCGCCCTGCAGGATCTGTGGCCCTCATTGAGGGGGGCGCATCCCGCCGGACAAGCGGGCGATCGCCCACCGGCGGCCACTGCCGAGACGGCCAGCCCCGACGTCATTTTGTTGAATCTCTCTCTCACCGACAGCGATCGCGGTGATTTGCGACGGCTGTCACAGTTGATCAATCAGGTGCCGTCTCTTTTGGTGCTGGTGTGCAGTCGAGATGACCGCCTGGCCAATCGGGTCAAAGCGGCTCAATTAGGCAGTCAGGCCTTCTTGCCTAACCCAGATGTTGCCGCTGTGCTCAAGAGTGTGTTCAGCGTGCGATCGCGCTTTCCGGCCTCGGCCCATAAGGTCATGATCGTGGATGACGATCCCCAGATTTTACAGACACTGCAAACCTTCCTCGAACCGCAGGGGTTTCAGCTCATTACCCTCAACCAACCCTTAGATTTTTGGGCGACTCTGCAGGCTGCCGCCCCTGATCTGCTGCTGCTGGATATCGAGATGCCCAAATTTAACGGCCTCGAACTTTGTCGCACCGTCCGTCAGGCCCCGATTTGGAATCAGTTGCCAATTATCTTCTTTACGGCCCACGGGGATGCTAATACCAAAGCCGCCGCCCTCAGAGCCGGTGCCAATGATCTAGTCGAAAAATCGCTCACCCAGTCCACCCTCCTCGATCGCCTGTTTGAACAACTCAAGCAATCGCAGCTGCAGCAAGCCATGACCGCGATCGCCGAAATCCCCATCTGACTCAAACGAGGCCGTTCGGCTCCCCGGTAAGGGCGAGGCATTCTCGAAATAACTCATCAGGTTTGACCAATACGTTTGAGCGAGAATGCCTCGCCCCGACGCATCCGAATCTTCGAGAATGCCTGGCCCCTCCACCAACCCATTTCTCTCCACCCTCCACCTCCGCCTCTCCCGCATGTTTCCCTCCTCTTCCATCCCGACCCTCGAAGGCCTCCTCCATCGCATTACCGATCGCATTCGTCGCTCGATTGAGCTGCCCGATATTCTGACCTCAACGGCGACGGAAACCCAGCGATTTTTGGCCACCGATCGCGTTAAGGTCTATCGCTTTCACGACGATGACAGCGGTGAAGTGGTGGCGGAGGCGATGAGTGCCCGCAAGTTACCGTCCTTGCTCGGGCATCGCTTCCCGGCGGAGGATATTCCCGATCGCTCCCGCGAAATGTTTTTGGCGGCTCGGCAGCGCACGATTGTCAATGTCGCGAAACAAGAAATTGGCATTAGTCATCTGGTGGACTACCGCACCCAGAGAGCACTCGATCACAATCTTTGGTTTCGCTCGGTTGATCCTTGCCATGTGGAATATCTCACCGCCATGGGGGTGCAGGCGTCGTTGGTGGTGCCCCTGCTGCATCAACATCGCCTCTGGGGATTACTCGTCGCTCATCACAGCACGCCGCGCTGGTTTAGCCCTCAAGAATTAGAGATGATGCAGCTGATTGCCGATCAGGTCACCGGGGCGATCGCCCACGCCACTCTACTGACGCAAAGCCGCCTCAAGACTCACCGCGAAGCCACCCTCAACCGTGTGGCCTCGCAGCTGCAAGACTTTAGCAAAAGCTCTCTGCAAACGGCCCTACACCAAACCGTCACGGCCCTCAGCAGTACCGGTGGGCGGCTCTATCTCGCCCCCCAATGGGCGAAAGCAGCGCCGCAAATTCTCCTGAGTGGGGCGCAACCAAGTCTCAATACTGAGGATGGTCGCGCCCAGCGGCGCACTCAGCCGCCGGTGTTAGAAGAGTTGCCGGACTGGCAGACCTGGCTCGCTCACGAAATGCCGACGCAGCCGGGCTCCCAAATCTGGGCGATTACCGATACGCATCAAGCACATTTGCCCCCAACCCTCGACGCGGCCTTGCGCTGCCGCGATATGCGGGGGCTTTTGGTGATGCAACTCTGTCACCAAAACCGTCAGTTAGGCTATCTCAGCCTGTTTCGCCAGGCGATCGCGATCGAAAATATTTGGGCCGGGCGGCTGAATACGGCTGACCCTCGGCAAAATCGCCCGCGGCAGTCGTTTGAGACCTGGCGTGAACTCAAGCGCGATCAGGTGCATCCGTGGACGGCTCAAGACCTAGAGTTAGCGCAAGCCTTGGCCGATCAGTTCGCTTCGGTGATTTATCAGACGCAGCTGTACCAAGAAGTGCAAAGGCTGAATGCGGATCTGGAAAAGCGCGTCTTCCAGCGGACTGCCGAGTTAGAGTGCGTCAATACTGATTTAAGGCTAGAGATTCTCGAACGAGAACGCACGCTGGCCGAGCTGCAGCAGGCGAAGGACTCGCTCAAACAGTTAAGTCATCAAAATGACCTGATTTTGCGATCGGCAGGCGACGGCATTTATGGTCTGGATGCTCAGGGCCAGGTTGTTTTTGTGAATCCTGCTGCCGCCAAAATGCTGGAGCAGCCCACCCAACAGCTGATTGGTCAATTTATTCATCCTCTCATCGCCCAGGCGCGGCCCGATGGCACCCCCTATGAGTGGCCCGACAGCCCCATTTACGACACGCTGCATTCAGGGCAGACCCACTATGTCTCGGGCGATTTGTTTCATCGGCAAGATGGTTCGAGCTTTGCCACCGAATACGTCAGCACGCCGCTGCGAGAGGCCGACCGGATTTTAGGCGGGGTGGTGACCTTTAGAGACATTACTGAGCGGCAAATGATCGAACGGATGAAAGATGAATTCATCTCCGTCGTCAGCCATGAATTACGCACCCCCTTGACCTCTATTCGCGCGGCTCTGGGGCTGCTGGCAGCCACCAACCTCGACATTCACTCGCAAAAACGTCAGCGAATGGTAGAAATTGCGTTTTCGAATACGAATCGCTTGGTGCGTCTGGTCAACGACATTCTGGATGTAGAGCGGATCAAGTTGGGTAAGGTCACCCTCAGCAAGCAAATGTGTGACCTGGCCGATATTCTGGCTCAGGCTGCAGATGAGATGCGCGCGATCGCCGAAAAAAACCGCATTCACCTGGCGGTCAACCCCCTCTCAGTCAAGCTTTGGGCCGACCCCGATCGCCTCATTCAAACGTTTACCAATCTGCTGAGCAACGCCATCAAATTTTCTCTGGCGGGGTCAACGGTGACCGTCATTGCCGAAACGATTCACCCCGGACAACTGTTGTTAGATCCCACCCAATCTCTCTCACAAAGGCTAGAGGCGCTGATGGAGCCGCGAGACACTGCTGTCCCTGCGGTGCTGTTAGTGCAGGTCAAAGATCAGGGGCAGGGCATTCCTGAGAACAAGTTGGAGGTGATTTTTCAACAATTTGAGCAGCTCAACGTTTCCAATACCGGTCACCAGGGCGGCACGGGGCTGGGATTGGCCATTTGCCGCAGTATTGTGCAACAGCATGACGGACAAATTTGGGCGGAGAACAATGCCGACGGGGGCAGTACTTTCTTTGTGGTGCTGCCGCTATCGGCTGAGCCCGACCGGCAGACCCAGCCTTAAAGCAATTGGTGCCTGACTGATCGGGCCGGGCGATATCGATTTTTCAGCACTGCAAACGTCACCGCTTACGACTTGTGCCCACCGTTTATATCAAGAGAGTTTCCTATGGCCTCCAAACAGATTCTCATTATTGATGATGAAGCCGATATTCGAGAAGCGACTCAGATTTGCCTGGAAATTACGGGACAGTGGGAGGTGCTAAAGGCCAGTAATGGGCCAGAGGGCATTGCGATCGCAAAAACGGCCACCCCTGATGCCATTTTGTTAGACATCATGATGCCAGAAATGGACGGGCTCGCGATTTTGCAAAAGCTCCAGGAAAATTCGGAAACGCGGAAAATTCCCGTCATTATCTTGACGGCAAAAGCCCAATCCAGCGAGCAGCGACAATTTAGCCAGCTCAACGTCTCCTCAGTGATCGCGAAACCCTACGACCCTATGACGCTCTCTGATCAAATATCAACGGCCCTGGCCAATCAACGACCATGACTGGGTTGGGTGATCTGCTCAAACCCCAAAAGGTGCGATCGCTCCAGCCGTGACAGGCCATCATGCCAGTCATCGACTTGCCAGAAAGTCTGGATGACATTGGTCGGGAGATCGTCGTTCTAGACTTTTAAGTTTGGGGTTATGGCCTAAATCTGGCCGAATAGAGCCAACTGATATGAGTGGGAGGAACTACATTTGTCTGAAACCGCATTAGGCTCTTGAGGCTTCTGGCAGCGATTGTTTTTCTTGAGAACGATGGGCATTGAGCCCCGTAGCCACGACTGTTCGAACCATATTCGGTAAGGTGAGTGGCCAGATTAAGGCAGCAAATGTGATAAAAAACCATGCCCCCAGATCATCTTTGCGGGCCTCTTTGTCCTTAATAAAGTCATGAGAGACAGAGCTAAACACCAGAGCTGCGATCGTGAAATAACCAATCATGTTTTCCAAAGGGATGAGGTTTACAGACGTCAGTTGACTGGCAGCTACACCTGAGAACAGCCTGAAAGTGATATTAAGGAGGCCATTCATTTACAGTTTGCATCTCTCTCTCTGTAAAACCTCAAAAAATCAGCACGGTTCATGGAATGCTTGATGACTGCGACGCAATATGAATAGCCGACAAAGAGAAGTTGGTTTCCAGACAAATACACCCCCCTCACCGCAAGCGCCCGGGGCCGTCATTAAAGAGATGGCGTAAATACCGGCCCCGGTTCAAATTTGATGAGATCTTCGCACTCGCTGAGGTCGATGGTTTCACTGACGACCCCATTGATGAATTTATTCGTTTCTTTGAGCCTCGGATTCCGTTCTTGGGAGTCGTCATCACATGGCCTCTTTTGTGACGTGGCCTAAATCTGGCCGAATTTGGTCAACTGGCACATACCTGAACCCTGCATTCTCTCGTTACCGGCAAACTCCAAAACCGCCTGCTGCCGTTGAGTAGTTGCGGCCAGAGCAACAAATCATGAATGAAGAACTATTCCAAGCTTTGAAAAAAGCGCTCATTGATCTATCGATGCAGGCTAGAGAATATTGCGAAAACCTCAGCATTTCAGGCGTTGAGCCTGACTACTGGCTAGGCTATGAATTTGGGCTTGAAGCCGCTTTAGAGCAGGTCAAACAAGCTCGAAGCGAATTGGAAGCCGCGTTTGAAGAAGAGTAGTTGATGCTCTCACAAATCATCTAGGAACAGAAGGAGCAAATAGTTTGGTTAGGGAGCTTTCCCAATTATCTGCCACAGAGACTTATTGACTTCCAGCTCAAAACTCCTGGCGATCAGCGTGCATTGGGGTTGTCATGTGGTTGCCTACACAGTTAATTATGATCATCGCTCCTTTTACCTTTTAGATGACTTCTTTTAGGTAAGTTGAGACGACGATAAAGCTCTTCTTGTTTTTCAAACAAAAAAGAATTTTCAAAGCTTCTACCTGTCTGAGAAACTAAATTCTCAAGAACATCATTGAATGACTTGTTTCTTAATTCATGTAAAACCGCAGTCAAACTAAAGCCCTCAAGAATATGAGGCTGCAGGGCTTCGATCTCATTGATTGAAAGTATTTGCCAATCTAGTCCAGTTACTTTTTCGGCAGCCAATAGATCATTGATATACTCTCGAAAAAAATCATTATTGATCAGAAATAGTGGTTCAAGTGAAACAAGGGCTGGCCTGAATTCACTACAGCCATGAAATCTCTGAAGTTCAGGAATTTTAGCTTTGCAATCAGATATAAAGCTGGCAAGTTGTTTCAGTCCTTTTTTTACTTGCGCCAGACTATTGTTGACTGAATCTTCACTAGCTATTGCTTGTGCAGCTCTAGAAAAACGAGTTGCTTTGCATTCAAACAAAAGCAATGTTGAGCCGTCAACTATAACCCAGTCTGGTAACTTCCCCTTTTCTGTTGGATAGAATTCTCTTATATCAGACTCAGAAAATAACTGTTCTGACAACAAGCACTCTTTCAGTACAAGGCCGACATAATACTCAAAAATAAAACCAAAATACTGAGAAAATTCAGTGCCATAAGCATTATACATCTGATAAAAGATTCCAGTTGAAATCCTTGAAGCAACTAACTCAGGTACAGGCGCATGAATAAAATCCTTGTCTGGAGTATAAAACTGCTTGTTTTGGCAAGGCCTAATAATTGGATAGGCAAGCAGAGGATTGAAATCATACATTCTGAAACGCCGATCTTGA
>JBCBJQ010000124.1:0-16434 GCA_038523235.1 Cyanobacteria bacterium J06626_4 | reverse complement strand
ACCGATGCCGATGGCGATGAACTCAGTGTCACCGCCGTCGGTGCTGCCACCAATGGCGAAGCGACTCTGAGCGAAGACGGCACCGTTACCTACACGCCGAACACGGGCTTTAGTGGTGAAGATACGTTCACCTACACCGTCAGCGATGGCGAAGCAGAAACCACCGGCACCGTCGCGGTCACCGTCAACAACGTCAACGAAGCACCCGTGGCCGTTGAAGATACAGCCACCACCGATGAAGATGTCGCCATCGACGTGCCGGTGTTAACCAACGACACCGATGCGGATGGCGATGAACTCAGCGTCACCGCCGTGGGTGCTGCCACCAATGGCGAAGCGACTCTGAGCGAAGACGGTACCGTTACCTACACACCGAACGCGGGCTTCAGCGGTGAAGATACCTTCACCTATACCGTCAGCGACGGCACTGAGGAAACCACTGGCTCGGTGGCGGTGACGGTTAACAACGTCAACGAAGCACCCGTGGCAGTTGAGGACACAGCGACCACTGATGAAGATCTGCCAGTCACAATTACTGTACTGGCCAACGATACTGATGCCGATGCGGACGAATTGACCGTCACAGCAGTGGGCACTGCCACCAACGGCGAAGTCGTCATCAATGAAGATGGCACTGTTACTTACACGCCGACTGCTGGCTTCAGCGGCGAAGACTCCTTCACTTACACCATCAGTGATGGCTCGGAAGAAGTCACTGCGTCGGTGGCCGTGACTGTTAACAACCTCAATGAAGCGCCTGTAGCCAACGAAGATACGGCCACTACCGAGGAAGATGCGCCAGTCACTATCGAAGTGCTGGCTAACGACACCGATGCTGATGCCGACGAATTGACCGTGACAGCGGTAGGAACTCCAACCAGCGGGACGGCGGCAATCAACGATGACGGCACCGTCACCTATACGCCCACTGTCGGATTTAGTGGAGAGGATTCCTTTACCTACACCGTCAGCGACGGCTCAGAGGAAGTAACCGGGTCAGTGGCTGTAACCGTCACCAACATCAACGAAGCCCCTGTCGCGGTGGAGGATACCGCCACCACCGAGGAAGATACGCCAGTCGTCATCGAAGTGCTGGCCAACGACACCGACGCTGATGCTGACGACAAACTAAGCATCACAGCAGTCGATGCCGCGCCCAATGGAACGGTGGACATTAACGAAGATGGCACTGTCACCTACACACCCACCGCAGGCTTCAATGGCGAAGACACTTTCACCTACACCATCAGTGATGGTTTGGAGGAATCAACTGCTGCCGTTACTGTGACCGTGACCGGGTTCAATGAAGCGCCAGTGGCCGTTGACGATATCTTTGAAGGTGAGCAAGGTATCAACATCAGCGGCAACGTGCTGAGTAATGACAGTGACCCCAACGGAGATGTTTTAATCGTTGGCTTGAGTGATACCGACAGCGTAGAGAACGGCATCCTAGAACTCAATCAGGACGGCAGCTTTGTCTACGTCCCGAATGAGGGCTTCACCGGCACCGATGGCTTCAGCTACGTGCTGAGTGATGGGCTGCTGACCGATACCGCTGCTGTGACATTGAACATCAATGGCAATGGTGGAGGCCCAGGCACACCCACGACGCTGGGACTGTTTGACTATGAGGAGTTCCTGCGGTTTGAAGGCATCAGCGCCGTCGCGCCTGCTGATGAAGTAGGAGGCTTGGCATTGGCGCAACTCTTTGACGAGCGCTTCTATTTAGACCAGAACCCCGATGTGCTTGCAGCAGTTAGTAGTGGACAACTGAGCTCTGGCTACGCTCACTTTGTGAGCGCCGGCATCTCAGAAGGTCGCGCCCCCAGCATTCTCTACGATGAAGTCTTTTATCTGGAAATGAATGCTGACGTCGCTGCAGCGGTTAATGAGGGTAGTTTGTCGAGTGGGTTGACCCATTTCCTCAACGTCGGTCATTTAGAGAACCGTGACCCAAGTAGCGTGTTCAGTCAGGAAGATTACCTGACAAATAACCCGGATATCAGCGCCGCAGTCGATAACGGTCTCATTGGTAGCGGCTTTGAACACTTTGTGGAGTCTGGCGCTGAAGAGAACCGCTTACCTTTGTCGCTCTATGACGAAAGTTTCTACTTAGCGAACAATCCGGATGTCGCGGCGGCGGTGGCGAGCGGACAGTTGCCCAACGGCTTTGAACACTTTGTCGTGGCTGGACAGAGTGAGGGACGGGCGCCTAGCAGTCTGTACAACGAGGCCAGCTATTTGAGCTTGAATGCCGACGTGGCCGCCGGTGTCACTGCTGGCAGCTTCAGTAGCGGATTCGATCACTATGAACAATTCGGACGTTTTGAAGGGCGTCCGGTGTTTGCGTAGAGAGAGGATTGCTAGAGGTTCAACCCCGACCAACTGGGTAGCATCTTGGGGTTGAATATTGCCAAAGGGGAAGGAGCGATCGCAGTGCGTTAGTCTCCTTCCCCTGTTTTAGTCATCGGCGAGTGCGGCTCTCGTCTAAAACAGGTGAGAGTCTTTAGAGTCACCCCAATTGCGGCTACCCCCCGGCGCAATTTGCGAATATTCCAGATGGGTAATCGCCCCACTGCCAGGATATTCCACCTCCAGCCGCTGAATAGCCAGGTCGAGGCTGGCAAAAATTCGCAGCGAATTATCACCGGTGAAGCCTGGATTCACCAGCGCCTCAACACTGCTCAGATTGAACGTCATCGCTGCCTCAGTGTCGTCAATGCCCGTGTAGAAACGAATAAAGCCTTCGCCACGATCGCGATCGTCAAAGTCCAAAAATCCCAATTTCAAGTCTTTGATCGCCTGCTCAAAGTGAAAGGTAATCGTGCCACCACGAGCATCATCATCCGGATTACCCAGATTACTGCGATCCTGCCGCTTACTGTTATCTTCCTGAATAATGAGCACATTGCCCTGTGCCTCAGTACCAAAGGCGTCGCCAGTGGCCAAATCATGGTCGCCGCCAGAGCACTTCGGCAAAGATTTATCGCTAGAGCCTTGTGGACGGCAGTTACTGTCAAACAACCGTAGGGGAAGCGATGCCTGCTTGTCACCCTTCAGATTCCGGTTGGAGTCAACGCTGATGTTGACCCCGTACTGGGCCCATTCATCGCCCACAATGTAGGTGCCCGTTGCGAAATCATCAAAGTCAATCATAAAAGACTCGAATAAGGGCTCAGTCGCCGATGACGATGACGTCGCTGAGCCCCCTAACTGCCCCGCTGATGCGCTGGGCGAATTCGCAATTATCAGGGTGGGCGAAAGCGCGATCGCGCTCATCAAAACAAAGAAAATACGCATTTCCATACTCTGTAAATGTTGCCTGGGGTTTGACGCCTTGACCAGAGGAAGGCGGACTCAAACCAAGCAAAGGTGTATAGTCGAACACAACACTACCGTCCGTATATACCGCATGGAAATCCGCAAGCACCCTTCTTGTCGGAAACTTCGCAAAGGTGTAAAAACTTAAAACCGGATTAAGTAGTGTATAAAGTCCTCAAAAAGTCAGTCTATATACTGAGTCTTTGGACTCAGGCCAGAACCCAGAATGTCTTGCTAACAAGCGTGAGTTCCGAGTAAACCGATCACGCTAATGATCAATCGGGCATTTTTTTTGATATTGAGGGAGCGTCACTAACGGCCCATCTGGCCAACTTTATGACCAGGCGATTGAGGCTGGCGACGACGCACACCCATTGCCGTTATGGATCAAGGCGATCGCTTTTGCATGGCCGTTGTAGCTACATCGCCTTAGCCACTCTCCCCCAAGAGTTAAGTTCCATACCCGAATATCAGTTCTCGGTTGCCGGACTGCAGATGTCGTCAGCAGAGACGGAAGCACTGGAGGGTAGAGGAGACCGATTTATATGACGGCTTTAACGCATCGAGAGCAATCCTCGCTGCAGCAGTGACTTTGAGCCCAGTAGCTTGAGTCCCTTTATTTCGAAGGGTAGGGCAGATCAAGCTGTGAGGCTATTGGCAAAGCCATACATGACTCAGGCTAACCGTTGGCTTCACCCCAAAGTACCCCATAGCCACCGATAAACAGAGGCTAAAGATGGCAAAGCCAGGCATCATTATGAATCCTCAAATATGATTTGCGAGAGCAGTTCGCATCCTGAGTCGTTGCTCAGCGAATGGGTAATGGATATGTCATCAGAATCACTGCAACGAGCGATCATTCTGTCGATAGCATAAACACCTTCTCAATCAATTGAAGCTCTAACTATTATCGTTTTCATCCACCATTTTCTTGAGGTGAAGATAGGCTTCTTCAGGGGTAAGCTGCTCCGCCTTTTCGTCAGGAATATAGAACTCCCAGCTATCCGGAAAATGACGGACAACAAAGCTCGGAATCAAACCAGCTTTCAACGCTACTCGTCCCAGATTTTCGGCCTGCTCTGCCAGATTAATCTCGTCCGTAAATTTAGAGGCCATCACCGTTTCCTGTTAATGAGAACTTTACCTGTTGTCAGCTTCGAGCTCGCTCTGTGAAACTCTTCGAGCTTTCAGAGCGCACACTGCTGCAGCTTCACAGTTAGCATACTTCGGAACGTCATGTTGAGCAGTTCGTGGGGGAAGAGCCATTAATAAGTGCCTTGACGGCGATCGCCAAATCTTGCCTCAGCTTGGGGTGCTTCAATCAATCCTGGGGTGACTAGAGCATTGCCCGTAGCAAACATGTAAGTCCTCAAGATATCGGCCTGCACCTCTAGCAGCCAGGCATTCGAGAGCCCACCAAAGTCGATGGCTTTCAGCCCAATATCCTGGAGTAGGGCAGTCGTGATTTGCTTGGCTTCAGCATCATCGCCAGCGATGAATCCCTGTATACCCGCCGCCTGCAGCGTAGCGGCATCACAGTTAAAAACTTCCATCGCCTGATTATTTAGGGCTTTGACGACCTTAGCAGTGGGCACATCCTGTTGAGTTGCCACCGCGAGAGCATTGAGAAAGTCTTCTGGCTGGTACTCACGGGGAAAATCTCGATTGTTGAGATCGAGGATGATCTTGCCCGCGACCGCCGACGTTGATGCCAAAAAGCTCGAAGGCACTGCGCGGACGCTACTGGCAATAACGTCGCAGGATGCGGCGACCTCGTCGTTCGTACCGCCAGTGGCGCCCAGCCCGATTTCTGCCGCGACCGCCCGCGCTTTATCGGCATCACGCGAGCCAAACATGATGTCATGACCCGCGACCGCCCAGGCTCCACCCAGTACGCGGGCCATATTACCGCTGCCCCAAAATCCAATCTTCATGCTTGACTTCTCCAGTCTGTTAATTGGTCTCTTGAACCGCTCCAATTTCTACGGTTGGCCAGCAGCGAAATAGAAACCCAAAATCACTTCCCGAGAATACCAGCGTTTAAAGGAAGCCGATCGCAAAAATGCCACATAGGCCAGCAAGACAAACACCACAGACAATACCAACTGTTCTAAAGTTAGTGAGCGAACGCGAATGAGATTCAGCAGAATCACCAGACTCACCAGCAGAAATCCACAGGAGATATTTCTGTACATGATGTGAGTAGCCTGATATAGATCGGCAGTGACCACTGAGGGTCGATTATTCTCTTTTAAGTAAGCATGGAGTCTAGAGTAAATCCATCCAATATTTTTAGGAATTCCCACCTTTTCTCTCAGCAAAAGAACTAGCTTATCTTCGAAATCAAGCCTATGGAGATCGAGATCACTGCCCATTGCTTGCAGTGATTGATCTCTTTCAAGAATCAGCTCATCTTTGAAGTAATGATAGCTTTGTCCAAAAACATCACAGAGCACCAGAAAAAACTTCCAAGTAATCCCTTGAATCAAGCCAGCTAGCAAATAACTGAAAAAGAACAAGACAATTAGAAACTGGATTGAGAAATCCGTTTGCAACGTCAAGATTAGTTCCTGAACACTAATCGCCGGATTATAAAGCAGAAATATAGCTAATATGAGCGGGATGCCGCCAATGATTGAGGAAAAGAACTCATAGGGGCCGAGTACGAATTTGAAGGAATCCATTGTTTTTGAGCTGATTTAGCTGAAGTGACCTCGCTGATTGTGGATGCGATCGCAGGACATCCGGCGAATTTGCCGTTGAGAATAGTCTGGGCAGATGAAAGAGCCCTTGAGAGTACCAGACTCAAAACCGCTGCAACGAGCCTTCTAGCGACCTAATTTTTGCCAGTCAGAGAGTTTTGCCATGTTCTCCAGGCCTCCCGATTTTATCGGTTAAAACTGGATGGTTAGGCGACGCGCACAAGTTTTCATACAACAGTGACGACCGGAGAACGAAAGATAACTTTTGTGCCTTGCTACGGCCTCAATCCGTGAGCGATCGCCCTAATTGTCTGCAGTTGGTTTTTCCCAAACGGAGACATGATAGCGACTGGTGTTGGTAAAGGGTTCTTGCTGCCACCCGCCCCAACGTGCTGTCAGCTTTAGATCGGCGATTCTCGCCATGAGATCGAGTTCTGAAGGCCACACGTAGCGAAAAGGGATGGAAGATCGCTCCACCCCTTGATTGCGAACTCTCATGTGATGTGACTGAACCGTTTGAGAGACCACATCATAGATATCGATACCCCAATGATCATCACGGCATTCAAAGACCTGGTGAGTTTCGCCCAAGGGCAGTCGCTGCAGGGCGGGCACCATGACCTCAACCACAAATTGCCCCCCAGGCGTGAGGTGTGAGGCGGCATTTTGAAAACATCTGACTTGGGCTTCCTGAGTCGTCAGGTTCATGACGGTGTTGAAAATCAGGTAGACCAGTGAAAATGTCCCTTCGCAGCACGTCGTAGCGAAATCCCCTTGAGTGACTGGCAGGCGATCGCCCCCTGGTTTTGCCGCCAGTTGAGCCAGCATGGCCTGAGACTGATCAATGCCCTGCACTTCGACACCTTTCATCGCCAGAGGTAAAGCGATTCGACCGGTGCCAATGCCAAATTCGAGCACTCTGCCGCCACCGGCCAGTTCTGCCAAACAATCGACGATCGGGTCAACGGCTTCAGCCTGATCGGACTCGAGATCGTCGTCGTAGGTTGCAGCCACTCTTTGGTCAAAGTATCCGTCACTCTGCATGGGCTAAATATGACCTATAGCGTCAGCGAGAAAGCGATAACGGCTACCACCATCACTAAAATGACCAACCCAACAAGCCAGCGCGTCGATCCGAGCTGACGCGTTGGCGTAGTGACTTCTAATTCACTATGGGCAATCACAGACACGGTAAAAAAAGTGTCCCAAAAGCCTGCATGAACGACATTGTGCTCTTGCAGAGGTTGCCGAACCGGAGATTTGAGAAAGAGCCAATCTGATCCGCGAATCTCGATCTCACCATTGGGCTGACCACCACCGAGGGCTAATGCCTGGAACTGAAAATCCATCGGTAGGCTACTCAGACTGCGGTGAAATATTTTTGCGCTTTCTCCCGCTTTAAGTCGGATCGTTTTGGCCATCTAGAGCTCTCATCATTGTTCAACTCAGCAAAATACTCTCATGGGATGGGTTTTCAGGATTTGAGAAACGATACTGATCACAGCCCACTCTCAGCATAGTCTGAACAATGTCTTCAGGGTTCACCGGCGTATCAGCGGTCTCGAATATCTCTCCGCTGCATTGGAAGCCCTGATCCGGCGAAATGCACGCACCGCCAGCATCGAGGCTCAGTTTTCGTCGTGCCTTCCTCATGCGAGATCGCGATGGTCAGGCCATTTGGCTCAGCGAGCACTCACCCAAAGTTTAATACTCACCCAACCTTTTCTAAAAATCGCCCCTTTGCAAGTTGCTAAGAGGTTTGAGGCACGACGCCCGAGTGCGGCGATCGCAACCGGTGGCTACCCTCGGGAAAGTTGGCCTTTTTCTGTCATCAGGCGGCTCCTTTTCGGCAACCGACCTTACCGGAAACCCAGACAATTTCCAGGGGCTCGCCGCTTAGCCTAGGTCTACAGAGCAGCAGAGAGGGCCGTGCTATCGAAATCTGCTCTATATCCCACAGTGCCTGCATCCCACAGTTTTGATTGCTGTAGTAGGAAGGTTTCATGGCTAAAACGATCAGTCGCACCCAAGCCCAAGCAGATGTGAACAATGACGGGCTTACCGATGTCCTGCCAGATCAGCTGCCAGTGGATGTCAGCGATCGCACGACACCAAATCTCAATATCGGGGTGAGCGTTGACAGCGGCATTATTTTTAAGCTCTACAAATACGTCTACGGCACTGCCGAAGATGACACCTTAGTTGGCAGTAGCGGGTGTGATGTGATTTACGGCTACGCCGGCAGTGACAAGTTAGAGGGCTTAGCCGGCAATGATAAGTTGTATGGCGGGGAGGGACAGGACTGGCTCTGGGGCGGAGAAGGTGACGACTACCTAAATGGGGGGCCGGGAGACGACCTGCTCTATGGCTATACCGGCAACGACGTCCTAGAAGGCGGTATCGGCAACGACAACCTCAGTGGTTCCAGCGGCAATGATGTGCTGAAAGGCGGCTATGGCTACGACCAGCTCTATGGACAATGGGGCGATGACTGGCTATTCGGCGAGCATGGCAATGACTACCTATCGGGCGACACCGGGCAGGACTACCTGAACGGTTCCTATGGCAACGATGTGCTCAACGGGGGCGCCCATCGAGACATCCTCATCGGTGGGCTGGGCAGCGATATCTTGAGAGGGCATGGCGGACTCGGGCACTACCAGGGCAGTGGTTATGCCAACATTCTGACGGGCGATGAATACAATTCCCTGCCGGGTCAATATGTCTTCGGAGACGGGGCAGATACCTTTGTGCTCAGCGATCTGTTAGTGAAGTACAACACGGGTGGCGATTTTCACGCGGTCATCACCGATTTCAACAGCGCTGAAGGAGACAAAATTCAGGTGCATGATGACATCAGTACCTACTCACTGGGATACGGCAATCTCGCGGGAGGAGTCGCCACCGATACGCTGATTTACTATCAAAACAAGCTGATTGGCGTTGTCCAAGATGCGACGACCGTCAATCTCGCCTCAGATTTTGTATTTATATGAGACCAGGCGGCCAACGGGCACTAATCGCGCCCTCAAACCACTGTCCCTGAGAAAACCGCGAACGAGCGCTACCGTTAAAACCTGCGACACAAGTAGCGATCGGTGGCTCTGGAACCTCAGACTTAAGCCTTTTGACCTCTAAAGTTTCTCGGTGTCATCCCGATTACTTTGCGAAATTGCTTGCTGAGGTGACTGTGACTGGTGAATCCACAGTCCAGAGCAATATCGATAATGGCGCGATCGCTATTTTTCAGTAGATGCTTAGCGCGTTCTAGCCGCTGCTGAATCACGTATTGATGGGGCGAAATTCCCGTGGACTGCTTGAACATGCGTCCGAAATGGAACGGGCTCATACCCAACAATTCTGCCAGATTAGACAGCTTGATTTCCTCGGTCAATCCAGCATCAATGTAGTCGAGTACCCGATTGAGTTGATAAGTCGGCAACCCACCTTCATAAGTTGGCAACTGAGCTGAGGTCGTCCCATAGTTGCGCAGCAGCTGCATCGCCAGCACATTGGCCAGTGAGTCTAGATACAGCGCACCGTTGGGTTGACGTTGCTGCACTTCTGCCAATAACAGCGCCGCGATTGCTTCCAGCTGCTGATTTCGACTTTGAAAGGTCGGTACTAAAGTGAAGCGATCGCCGTCCTTTCCTAGGGCTTCCTCTGCAACTCGCTTCAGGAAGGATGTTGGCAGCTGAATCTGTAGGCAATTTTCATCTCCTTCCCACCGCACAAATAGCGGTGTATTGGCAGGGGTGATCAACATATCGCCGTGACGATATAGCCCGGTATGGGTTTTTCCATCCTGCTTTTGTAAGTAAGACTGGGGACGCGACGTCAGATTCACAAACAGCGTGTGGGCCGCTTCAGCACAAAAATCGCCTTCCCCTGGCGGAAATCGCAGCTGTTCAATCTGAATTGTCTCGGTTCCCAGGACTAGAGCTGACTCGCTGGGATGCGAGTCTTCAGGGAATGAATCGGTTGTCTGGGATTGAGCAAGAGCCATCGGTTCAGGGCATCGTCACGGTGCTGATAGCGATCTCCTGGCAGGGCCTTACCGGGACGTCTCAGACTTTTCTCTGCAGGTTGAAATTTTCCTCAATTTTAGGGGTTACCTGCCGGTCTCACAAGTTACCGCAAGAAAGTGACAGTCCCGCAAAAAATGGCAAGCGCCGCCAAAGCAGTCTTCGTAGGCTATGGATGTCTTCATTGAGGAATCAATCCATGAAACTCGTAATCTTTGGTGCAACCGGTACTGTTGGCCGCCAGGTCGTTCAGCAAGCCTTAGAACAAGGACACACGGTCACCGCCTTTGCCCGTAATCTAACCAAGCTCGATATCCAACATCCTCAACTCAGCGTCGCCCAAGGGGATGTGATGGATGCCTCGGCGGTGGAACAGGCCATCCAGGGACAAGACGCCGTAGTCTGTGTGCTGGGTGCTGGCAAAAAGCTCAAGAGCACCATTCGCTCAGAGGGCACCCAACAGGTTATCCAAGCGATGGAAAAGGTCGGAATGCGTCGACTGATTTGCCTATCGACCCTAGGCACGGGCGATAGCTGGAGCAACCTCGACTTCTACTGGAAGTACATCATGTTTGGCTTCATTTTGCGCCAGGTATTTGCCGACCATGAACGGCAGGAAGCGCTGGTGCGCAACAGCAATTTAGATTGGACCATTGTGCGTCCGGGGGCGCTGACGGATGGCCCGCTGACGGGGCAGTATCGCTACAGCTTCCCCAGCAACGATCGCACCATCACGCTCCAGATTTCTCGGGCCGACGTGGCTGATTTCATTCTGAAGCAACTCTCGGATCAGTCCTCCCTTTACCAGGCACCCTGCTTGTCTTACTAAATTGCTTGCTGTTGAAAATCGACACGGCAAGGGAATCGGTTGAGTCGCTCGCGCGATCGCGGATTCCCTCGTGCGCGACCGGGGCAATCACTCCGGAATGCCAACCAAATTAAGCCCTGAAATGGGCCTCTCCCCAGCCTCATCTTGTAAGGGTTTGAAGTGTGCTGACATGAATGGGGTAAGCCTACTCTTGTTCGATGGCCATCCTGGCCGTCCTGAGTCGTTCATCGCGTTTGAGCAAACGGGTAATGGCGGCAGGCTAGGAAGCCTACCCGACCAGTTCTCTAAGATGCTTGAACCAGTGGGAAGCAGCGATTTCGCTCACCCTTGAGGAGGCTGAAAGGTTGGTTGCATCATTTTTTGGAGAAACCCCCTACAGGATTAGCTCCCAAGCTTGGGAGAGGGAGCAAGAATTGTGGAGTTATTCAATCCTCATTCCTCCAAATACTTCGTCATTCTCAATTGCTAACTTTCCAAATTAAGGAACTTGAACCATGTCTACTGAAGCAACCTTCCAAATTGTGCTGATTTTGGCCACTTTGCTATGTTCTCTCGTGGCAGGCTTCTTGTTTGCCTTTGCCACCGTCGTCATGCCCGGCATCAAAACACTGAGCGATCGCGACTTCATCCGAGCGTTTCAGGTGATTGACGGGGTCATTCAGAATAATCAGCCGCTATTTGTAGCCGTTTGGCTGGGTTCCGTGGTGGCATCGATAGTGGCGGCGGGGCTAGGCTTCGGACAACTGGCTGGCACTCAGCGGCTAATATTGATCGCGGCTCCTCTCATTTACCTCCTGGGGGTTCAATTATCCACCTTCACCATTAACGTGCCGCTCAACAATCGACTCCAAGCGCTGAACGTGGATGCCATGGATACAGTGGCCCTGAAGGCGGCTCGCATGGATTTCGAACCCCGCTGGACTCTATGGAACTTAGTAAGAACACCTTTTGCCAGCCTGGCATCGGTTCTGCTGATTGTTTTACTTTTTCAATTGTGAAGTAGCCCTCTATCAGCTGTTTTAAATAGTGACTGAAAGCAGCAATCTGGTTGGCCGTTGAGAGCCTTTAGGGGCTCTCAATTCCGCTCATGTAAACCCTTTCGCGTCGGAAAACGAGTCGTGCAAATCATCAAAGAAATCAGGCACAAGCATCTTGCAGACGGGTTGCGGCTCCGCTCAACCCTCAACGTTTGACTTGGCAAGCAATATAGCTGATTGAGCGGAGTCGAAATCAGCGACCGGTTTCACACTTGATTTGACCCAGCTACTTAGCTGTAATTTGTCGAACTGGTATTAAACCGCTAGCGACAGCGGGCAATGGCCTTTTCTTTCAACCACTGCCATAGTCAAACGATCTCACGTCCTACTAGCGTCCAGCGGGATCGACACTTTATTACAAGCGCGGGATCGAACCCATTAATAGCGGCGCACCGCCATCCACCAGACCCACCCCAGCAAGAAAAATTGTAGGGGCACACGAAAGAACAGGTAACTAGGGCCGTTGACATTGCCACCAAACTCAACGGCGTTCAAAGCAGCGTAAACATTAGACGGAAAGACAGCAACCAAGAAGGCAAACGTTAGCAAACCAGATGTGCGTCGGGCAGATGGCCACAAAAAGCCCAGTCCCAAAAGAATTTCCATAATCCCAGTGATGTAGATGATGGGATAACGACCTGGCACCCATGCCGGCAGCATCTGCACCATGCCAGCGGCCAGCGCAAAATGACTGATGCCTGTGAAAATGAACAAAGCTGCAAAAGCGATACAGCCAGCAGTACGAATCTGGTGGGGGCGTTGGGCGATCGCTAACAGTCCCCAAGTCACAGTAAATACGCTGAGTAGTACAACTAAAACAACCATGTCGCTTCCTTATTGAGAGCTTGCCTGCCTCGTGGCATTCGAGAAAAAGTCGTGAATGAGTTGGATACTCTACTACAGTTACCAGTGCAAAATGAGTGGCATTGCGGGTCGAAAGTCTTGGGTGTGCCCCAGAGCACGATGATCCAATGTGATTTCCATCAGATGTTCACGAGCTGATTGGATGAATAGGCGATACGTGCAAAGCACAGGCAAGCCAACGCACTTTGAGGCCAAGGCCAACACCCCGTGAGTATCAGTCGAGGGGGTAGAAATGACCACCTCCGTAATCCTCTGGCAATTGCGTTCAGGTTGCGGTCGGGGCACTCCCGGATCGTGAAACGGGAAATAGAAACAGAGCGGTTCGGCAATGTTGTGGGAATTTGCCCCCACATGGAACCCTTTTGGGGATGGAAAGTAGTCAGGTTGGTAATGCCAACCAGGAAAGGGCATATCAGGACTGGTATTGTCTTTACAGGGCACAAGAATGACACCAAACGGGGAGGCAGTAGGATCTTCAGCGCGTTCAGAAAAGTGTAGGTTGCGACCTGGCCCATTGCGAGCTTCCTCGGCATCCCGTACCCAGATCAGCTCCAACATGCCATTGGCAAAGTAAAAGCGGCGGTTGGCCGTGCCCTGACCGGGATGGGTATTGCTAGGCCCTTCTTGAAAGCCATGGACCAGCAGCCGATCTCCCACCTTAGCTGCCGGCTCAACCAATATAAAGACGTGATCTAGCGTCAGATTCATGGTCGTTTATGCCGGCTTTTTGGCCACAGTGAACACGATTTTTGCGTTACCGATGGGCGATTTGTAATCATCCGCCTGCCATCGGTAATCGATCTCAAACCCCGCATCCATCAAACTTGTCTCTAAGTCTTTTACCGTGAAGACCTTGACCGACGGAAACAGTCCCAAGGCTTTACCCACGGGGGTAATCAGCTTGAACCAAGCCATCGTATCCCCCAGACAGACGGTGCTGGTGATGAAAAGTCCGCCCGGTTGGAGCATGTTGTAGACCTTGGCGATCGCCGCTTCCTTATTTTCGAGCAGGTGTAAAACATTCAAGCCCAATACGGCATCATAGGTGCTGTCGGGGACGTTCAGGTCGTCAATGCTGGCTGGCTCAAAGGTAACGTTTTGGATGTTTTGGGCGGCGGCTTTCGTCTGGGCGATCGCAATCATGTTCTTTGAGAAATCAATGGCGCGGATGTGCTTGACATAGGGCGCATGGAGGATGGCCGTCGAGCCGGTTCCACAGCCAAACTCCAGCACTTCCATATCGGGTCGAAAGTAGTCACGGGTAACCGCCAGCTTTTTCTGATAGGCGGCTTCGTCGGCAATGGGTTGCCTAGCGTATTTCTCGGCGGCCTTGTCCCAAAATTTGATTGATTGAGTCATGGTTCAACTCCTGGGTAGTGCGGTGATGGTCTCGTAAAACTGGGCAATGTCCTGGCGCGATCGCAAGTGATACACCTGCTTGGTCGCCTTTGCTTGCTCCACATACTCTCGATATTTGGGCGTCAGTTTGGCATGGCACAACCGGACGGTAGGGTAGGAATTCAACGTCCCTTTCAATAACGAACTCCCCTCCGGCCAACCCGCAGGCGATACCCAAGCCCCTTGCAGGAATCGCTTCGTCACCCACCAGTAGTGCCGCAGCACAGGCATATCAAGATACACCAGGGTATCGGCTGCGGCTAAACGCGGCCATAAGGTATCCATTGAGCCGAAGCCATCCACGATCCACTGGTCTTGCTTCAGTAGCGCATCATGGGCCGCTTTGAACTCAGCGTGGGGCACTTCGCCGCCACCCGCTTGGTACTGGATGGAATCGAGCGGCATCCAGGGCAAGCCGGTCATGTCAGCCAGCCGTTTGCTCAAAGTGGATTTGCCACCGCCCGCATTCCCAAATACAGCAACTTTGTTCATCGGTTTCCTCTCTTTGACAGCTCAGACTGGTAGCCGCCAGAAACGTACTCAGCAACAGACATCAATCCTCAGCAGATTGCTCACTGTCCCAAAAAAGTTGAAGCGCTGACTCATCAAATATGTAAACTGACTCACCATCCTGAATCAGTCGTTTACCCAGCCGAGGAAAAATACCAACATCAAAGCGTCCTGCTTCTCCACCAATCAGGTATACAAGCTCTTCACTGAATGGATTACGAAGATGATGAGGCTGCTGAGGCAGCCCAAATCCCATAAAGTCTCCTGGCCCAACTTCGTATTCCTGATCGCCGATTTCTGCAATTCCTCGACCTGACAAGATGTAAACCCATTCTTCTTCATTCTGATGAGCATGGTAAATGAAAGATTCTTTGCCCGGTGGTACGCGAGCGATCGTCACACCAATGCGCTTTAGACCGACGGCACGCCCAAGAAACCGTAAATAAATTTCCGAATTGGGATTGAGCGGATGATGAAACTCAAACGCATCCATTGAATTGATGTCTGATGCTTTCAGCAGAGAATTGTGTTCATCAGTCATGGTGATGTTCTCCTATCAGATTGGTAAATGTCTGGACAACAAATTTTATGACGACACTTCCTGAGCGATCGCCGGTTGCCTGAGAACTAGACTCTGCCACCGCCAGGCCGACCAAATGATGAATGACAGCGCGGCCATTTCTATGACCATGTGAAAGATATCGTCTAAATCGGTGGTGCCATTGTTGATCTCAAACGCAAGGGTGATTGCAGCGGCGATGATATTGGCCCAACGATTGGCACCATAGGGCAATAGCCGAGAGAGGAGAACCATGGAAATTGGCACTTCGGCAACGAAACCACCCAACAGCAGCAACGGTTCGGTAATTTGAATGCCGTTGAAGGTGCCGGTCATCACCTGTTCAATGAAGCCCGGTTCAATGAATTCATGGATGTCCCGAAATATGGTGTTGAAGAGATATAGCAATCCGTAGAAAGGTCAGGTCGGTTAAAGTGGGTGAGCCCTGCCGATGCCTGCCCCCTATAGTCTTGACCTGCGCCAGAAAGCGATCGCCGCGCTCGAAGCGGGGCATTCCAAAGTCGCTGTCAGTCGGTTAATGGGCATTGGCACCACCACTTTGACGGAGTGGCATAATCGGTATCGCGTTAGCGGTGAGGTTGCCGCCCAGCCAGGCTATCAACAGGGCCATAGTCACAAGATCACTGACTGGCAGGCGTTTCGCGCTTTTGCGGCCACACATGGGGACAAGACCCAGGCCGAGATGGCCCAGTTGTGGCCCGAGGAGATTAGCGAAGACACCATTGGGCGAGCGCTCAAACGGATTGGCTTCACGCGAAAAAGCGGTGCGACCCCGCGTCGGTTGCCGGCGCTAGGGAACGCGCACCAAGACAAAGAGCTATCTCTCCGCCGAAAGAGACCCGGAAAAACGCCAAGTCTACGACAGCGAGTTAGCGCCATTCGAGGCCCACCAACGGGTTTATCTCGACGAGGCGGGCATCAATAATACCGAAGACGATGCCTATGGCTGGTGTGCCAAAGGTGAGCGCTTTACCGCCGAGCGCCGCGGCAATCGCACCGAACGCGTGAGTTTTATAGCCGCTTGGCATCAACACCAACTGGTCGCACCCCTGACCTATGAGGGCGACTGCAATCGCTCAGTCTTCGAAACCTGGCTAGAGCAAAAGCTCCTGCCCGTTCTGGCACCGGGTAGTGTCATTATCTGTGACAATGCCTCGTTTCATAAAGG
>JBCBJQ010000123.1:0-16516 GCA_038523235.1 Cyanobacteria bacterium J06626_4 | reverse complement strand
TATTTGAAGAACGAGGCATGACATCAACCTCAAATCAGACTTGACATCAACCCTACCTGCTTAAGTTCTTACCAATGAGTAATACCTTCTGCAGATGTCCACACCTTGTTTTTACAAGAACATAGGTGCCTGTACGGGTTTACTCAGCGTTTGCCTCAGCGAGTTGAATCCTAATTTATCCATAACTTAATACTTAATAATTGGTTAGGCATTGAAGGTAAACTGCATCGATCAACTCAAAAAAATCAGGTAGCTTCTAGATGAAAAATTTTCGATTCTGATTGTCACGGAATCTGGATTTTTAAATCTTCGTAATCGACTGTTCTGAACTGAGATCAAACCTCTCAAAAAATGGGAACGCTAAGCTTTCCCGATATTTTTTTCTAGACGTGGCGAAATGCTTGCGAATGCTAGTGATGCACTCTAGTTTCTAGATCGGCCTTCCCGGTATTGGACTTCAAATGAGCGTTTGTTCACTGTGCGAGTCATTCTCAAATTCCTGAAAATCCATCTCATCTCGATCAATGGCATTACCTGATATCATGCCGGAATCACAAGTTAATATCTTCAATTTCTATGAAAATCATGCAATTCATGAAGCGGTTCTTCACAAGAATCGCTTCATGAAACTAGCGGGTGTTTTTCTGGCAGTTGATAAGCAGGGCGCGATCGATTTCGCTTACCAGCTATGTGAGAACTATCCAACGCTACTGACACCAGGGAGTTCTCAATATCGAGTGTGGGTTGATATGCACTGCCCTCAAGAATTTGATATCAAAACAGTTTTGCCTTTACCTGATTAAGCTGTCAGTACAAACCAGAGGTCGTGTGCTCCTATCCAGCCATCCCCCTTCCTGAAAGTTAGCTCGACCAGTTATACCAATTCTGCACAGTAGCGCTACAGATCGGGGATCCCCCGCTGTCGCTGCCCCCTTGTCGAAGGGGGCTACACACTTTTTTGGTATGTAGTCCGAATTTAGCGAATTGGTATTAGCCCACTTTCTAACATCGAGTCAAGATGGCTATATCTGGTGCGCGGCTCCTCATCCTGCGGGATCTGAATTTATGGAGTAATGCTTATGATGCGGACCGACTGCGATGTTGACCGACTACTTCCAATGATGAAAACTGCTGAGGGTATAGACGCAGTGATGTCCCGCAGTCCAGTTATTTGCCGCCCCCCCCACATCGCGAATTGCGACGCCTAGCTTTAAAGCTTATTCGCTCCACCGTTTAGAGCGCTCCACCGCCTTTTGCCAGAGGGCATAGTTGTCTTGCGCTGAGGATGCGCCTTGGCCCGGCTCAAACACTTGATCAATGCTGCGGCTGTCGATGAGGTTACGGTAGTCTTGCCAAAATCCACTCGCGAGGCCAGCGGCAAAGGCGGCTCCTTGCGCGGTGGTGTCTAAAATCTGCGGACGTTCAATGGCAATCCCCAATACGTCAGCTTGAAACTGCATCAGAAAATCGTTTTGGCACGCGCCGCCATCAACCTTGAGCCGTTGGATGGGAATGGTGCTACCGGCGTTCACGGCATCAACGACTTCTTTGACTTCATAGGCGATCGCTTCCAACACAGCTCGCACCATGTGTTCCCGCTTGACGGCGGCGGTGATGCCCATAAACGAGCCCCGCGCATTCATGTCCCAATGGGGGGCTCCCAAGCCGCTCAGCGCCGGGACAAAATACACGCCGCCATTGGTGCCGATACGTTTAGCCAGGGCTTCGGTATCAGCTGCATGACTAATCACCCGAATGCCGTCTCGCAGCCATTGAATACAGGCTCCGGCGGTAAACATCGCGCCTTCAACAGCGTAGCCAAACTGGGCCTGGTCGCCGTTAGCGGTAGACCAGGCGATCGTTGACAGCAATTCATGATTGGTGCGCACAATTTGCTCACCGGTATGAGCCACCAAAAACGCGCCCGTGCCGTAGGTGCATTTCAGCGCTCCGGGACTATCGCAGCCGTGGCCAAAGAGGGCCGCCTGTTGGTCGCCCAGCACTGCCGTGATGGGAATCTCAGCTCCTAAAAAGCTGGGAGCCGTATAGCCAAACAGCCCCAAGCTGGGCTGCACCGTGGGCATAATGTGCGGCGGAATATCAAACATTTTTAGCAACGCCGGATCCCAATCATGCTCCTGCAGGTTGAGCAGCATAGTGCGGCTGGCGTTACTGTGATCGGTCGCATGCACCTGGCCGCCGGTCATGTTCCACAACACCCAAGCATCGATGGTGCCCGCCAGCGTGCTTTCGAGCGATAGGGGCGGATCGGTATATTTGTGGGTGCGCTCTAGCAGCCAGGCCAGTTTAGTCGCCGAAAAATAGGCATCTAATACAAGACCGGTGCGATCGTAAATCTCATCGGCTTTGCCCTGGGCGCGCAGGTCGTTACATAGCGGGGCCGTGCGCCGGTCTTGCCAGACGATCGCGTTGTGATGGGGGCGTCCGGTTTCTTTGTCCCACAGCAGACAGGTTTCTCGCTGCACCGTAAGGCCGATCGCGGCGATGTCTTGGGCGGCTACCTGACTTTTTTCTAAAACCCCTTTGGCCGCCCATTGAATGTCATCCCAGATTTCTCTCGGGTCATGCTCTAACCAGCCCGGTTCGGGATAATACTGCGTCAGTTCTTTATAGCACTGAGCCACAATTTGCCCGTCTCGGTCAAACAGAATGGCGCGATTACCCGTGGTGCCCAAATCGAGGGCCATGATGTAAGCGGCTGTCATGTTGATTACTCACCTCTATACCGGAGTGCTGCCCGCACTCTCCAGCTTTGAACGGACGCTACCGATTCAACTGGAATTTAATATTGCCCTTAGATTTTTGTGAGGACATGTTGCGATCGCCCGATTAATTGCATCAGCCACTGTCCTACAGCGGGATGCAGAATACCGCATCCCGCCAAGATTTGACTTCCGCATTCCGAAGTATCTTGACCTGACTGCGGTTTGCCACACTCAGATTGAGAGTGATGGCTGTCGGGAAAGCGATCGCGCCAAAACCCAGCCTTTGAATTTAAGCGCTGACGATCATTGCGATCGCCAGCGCCATGACACGAGCCCAACCGCCTCCCTCAAGCCAATAAGACCAGGGGAGAAGGCCGGGAATGTTTGCCTTGAGGCCTACTGCTGGTGCAGGGTCGCCATCTGCTCTTCGAACTGGCAGCGACTGAGAATCGTGGTGGCCATCTGTGCCGGCGTGAGTCCGATCGCCGCCTTCGCTTGATCAGCGGTGGCATGGTCAACCAGCACATCGGGCACGCCCAGACGTACCACTTGCGCTGATACCTGGGCCTCCATCAGCGCTTCAGCCACGCCGCTGCCAAAGCCGCCCATGATGCAGCCCTCTTCCATCGTCACCACTCGGCCAATCTGCTTCGCCAGCGGCAAGATGATTTCTTCGTCAATCGGTTTGGCGAAGCGCGCATTCACCACGGTGGCTTGAATGCCGTGCTCACTCAAGATTTCCGCCGTTTGCAGGGCAGGATATACCATCGAGCCGTAGCCCAAGATCAGCAGGTCGTCGCCCTGACGTAGCACCTCAGCCTTCCCAATGGGCAAAGTTTCCCACCCTTCTTCCATCAGCGGCACGCCGACCCCGTTGCCACGGGGATAGCGCATGGCAATGGGGCCGTCTGTGTAGTTGATGCCGGTGACGATCATGCGCTGCAGTTCAGCTTCATCCTTCGGAGCCATCAGCACCATATGGGGAATCGATCGCAGGTAAGCAATGTCGTACATGCCTTGGTGGGTGGGGCCATCAGCGCCGACGATGCCGGCCCGGTCTAGGCAGAAAAAGACCGGCAGCTTTTGAATGCAGACGTCGTGCACGATTTGGTCGAACGCGCGCTGCAAAAAGGTGGAATAGATGGCTGCCACGGGCCGCATCCCCTGAGTTGCTAAACCCGCCGCTAGCGTAACTGCATGCTGCTCAGCAATGCCCACATCAATGTATTGCTGCGGTACCTTTTTACACAAAATGTCGAGCCCCGTACCGGTCGACATGGCGGCAGTAATGCCGACGACCTTGGGATTTTGCTCAGCGATTTTACTTAGCGTATGGCCAAAGACTTTGGCGTATTTGGGCGGTTTGGGTGTGGTTGACGGCTTGGCCTTGCCCGTCGCTAGATCAAAAGGGTTTTGGGCATGGTAACCGACCTGATCGTTCTCCGCGATCGCGTAGCCCTTACCCTTCGTCGTGGCCACATGCACCAGCACCGGTCCCTCGATTTTGTGCGCCTCGGTAAAGGTATTCATCAGTTCGGCCAGGTTGTGGCCATCCACTGGCCCCATGTAGGTAAAGCCCAGTTCTTCAAACACGGCACCGACCTTAGGCACGGCTAGGCGCTTCATACCCTCTTTGACCCGACTCAGCTCGGGCGTCAGGGAGTCGCCGACAAACGGCAGATGTTTGAACTGCTCCTCTAAGTTGTCGGTGAGGAACTGCATCGGGGGGCTCAGTCGCATCTTGTTGAGATAGCGCGGAATCGCTCCCACATTGGGCGAAATCGACATTTCGTTGTCGTTGAGCACCACGAGTAAGCGCGTGCTGGGCAGGTGCCCCGCATGGTTAATGGCTTCCAGGGCCATACCGCCAGTTAAGGCCCCATCGCCAATAATCGCGGCGACTTTGTAATCATCCCCCTGCAGATCGCGGGCTAAGGCCATGCCCAGCGCGGCGGAGATGCTGGTGGATGCATGCCCGGCGCCAAAGTGATCAAATTTATTTTCCGATCGCTTAAGATATCCGGCGACGCCATCTTTTTGCCGTAGAGTGTGAAAGTCGTGATAACGACCGGTGATGAGCTTGTGGGGATAAGCTTGGTGACCGACATCCCAAACGACTTTGTCGCGATCAAGGTCGAGGGTTTGATACAGGGCCAAGGTCAGTTCTACAACACCCAAACCAGGCCCTAAATGGCCTCCGCTGGCGGCGACGGTTTCCAGATGCTTCTCTCTGATTTGGCGAGCAATCTGCTCAAGTTGATGAATCGACAAACCGTGAAGCTGGTTCGGGTGAGTTACGTCACTCAAATGCATAGTTGAGATACCCTCAGGTTTAATTAGGTAACGTTGAAGCTGTCTTCTTACTGTAAAAGATTAGTCCCACTGCTCCCATTTCAAAAAAGTCGGATCATGGTGGAATATCGTAAGGGAGGTTGCACAGAGAAGACCTCAGAACAATCGTAAATTAGCCTTAATTTTTCTTGTCAAGGCATGGTTCAGCGTTAATCAACCGACATAACCGTTAATCTTCTGTCATGAACTATTTTTCTCGCTCGCTCGCACTTTTCCAGTATCCAGTGATGCCGTTGGCGACGATTGGCCTAATCGCCACGAGCGCTTTCTCCCTGATGACGAGTCCCGCTCAGGCACAAGCCACCGATTTTGATTACGACAATTGCGCCAGCGAGCTGTTAGATGCTGGCATTGCGCCTGATGCGGCGGCGGCGGCCTGCGCCATGTCCTATCGACCGACCGAGATCTCTAGCTGTGTCTCGGGCGTACTAAATGCCTCAGCCGTCCTACCGGAATCAGCCCTCGTCGCCTGCAGCCGCGATCGCCGCCCCGACGAAGTCGCGACCTGTGTCTCGAACATTCACGCTGACCTCGTGGTGAACGACTCCGAGATGGTGCTAGAGCATTGCCATCGCACCATTTTGCCCGAGCGCTATGCAGCCTGCGTTGTGGGTATTGCGAACGAAGTTGACTACACTACTGAAGATTCTTTGACGACCTGCATTGCAGCTGGCTATAAGCCCCTTGATATTGAGCCCAGCTACATTCCGCTGGACTAACTATCCGGTCGGCGATCGCGCAGGGTGATGCGATCTCACACAGAAGTGAAGCCTTAATCCTTGAGACCCTCTAGAACGGCCAATGCTGCATTGTTCTAGAGGGTCTTCGGTTATGTAGCGAGTCGCAGTCAGGTTTGGCCACTTTTAATCGCCGGATCACTTGCGGCAAGGCCCTTTCCTACACCTTGAACTCTGAACCTTTCGACCTTCTTGCAATATAAGGGAGATGGCCTCCAGCCTACGGCTAAAGTCAAGTGCTCAAGCTGGCATGCGCTAGCCCGTGGCAGCGGCATCAAGACATGGCAAACAAGCCATCTACACTTTTGGCGTGCCGTCAATTAGACGCCCGCAGCAGCAGAAAACCGCCAATGCCCAGCCCGAGAAACGTCGGTAGCCAAGCTGACATAAACGGCGACAGTACGCCCACTTCGCCCATGGCATTTGAGATAAAGGCAAATAGATAGTAGCCAAAAATGATGATGACGCTAATGCCGAAGCTGGTGGCCCGACCGGTGCGCTGTGGCCGTACACCCAACGCGGCTCCTACTAGGCCGAACACCACACAGACAAAGGGCAACGCATACTTTTGCTGAATCCGAATCTGCCACGTGCGAATCGATTTTTCATCGCCTGTTTGCCGAATCACGTCGTTGAGGTAACGCGACGCTTCCGCAATGTTCATTTCTGAGTCGCTTTTGGTACGGCTGGCAATGTCAAAGGGGGCTCGGGGCAGCTGAATTTCCTGAGTTTCAAACTTGACGATGTGACGAAACGACCCGTCAGGTGAAACGGCGTACAGTGTGCCGTCGTAAAAATTCCAGATGTTGGTCTGCAGGTTGAATGTAGCCGCATCAGCACTCACCACCTGACTCAACCCCTCTTGGGTGAAATCTAACACCGTCAAGCCATACATCGTATTACCGTCAAACCGCCGGGCGTAAAACAGGCGCGACATCTCAGTGGCATCGTCATCATCGGCGGCTTCTTGAAACTCGCGATAGAGGATATTGCGCTCGCGAAAGGGCGGACTTTCGGAATTGAGGGCTCGCTCCAACGCCACGGAAGCCTGATAGTTCGCCGTCGGCGTAATGAACTCGTTAAAAGCAAAGGTCAGGCCCGTCACGAAAAAACTCAGAATGATGGCCGGGGCAACGATGCGGCGAACGCTAACACCACAGCCCCGCAGGGCCACCAGTTCACTATCGGCAGACAGACGGCTGTAGGTCATCATGGTGGCCAACAGCGTTGACATGGGAAATGACAACACCACAAATTCCGGGAGTCGCAAGCCAAAAATTCGCATGGCCAGCCAAATCGATAGGCCGGACTCGGTGATCTGCCGAATCAGCTCAAATAGTGCCCCAATCGAAACGCCAATCGACGAGAAGGCTCCCACGCCAAACAAAAACGGTAGGGCCAACTCACGCACCACGTACCAATCCATCAAAGAAATGCGAAAGCGGTTCATCGGCATTTGCGCGGGTGCCGGTGCCGTTGATTGAGGGTAAGGACTATCCATAACGTGTGTCGCGCAACTTATGCAAAAACGGGGAAAGCAGGACCAGGGGACCGAGGCAGACTAAATTTTAAAGTCTTCACCCAGATAGTGTTGACGCACCAGGGGATTGCTGTAGAGGTCGTCAGCGGTACCGGAAGCCAAGATGCGTCCTTCGCTCATGATATAAGCGCGATCGATGATTTGGAGTGTTTCACGGACGTTGTGGTCAGTAATGAGAATCCCGATGTCGCGCTCTCGCAGCTGTGACACCATCGTTTGAATCTCATTCACCGCGATCGGGTCAACACCGGCAAAGGGCTCATCTAAGAATAAAAAGCGCGGCCCATCTTCCCCGGCGGCTAGGGCGCGGGCGAGTTCGGTACGCCGCCGTTCGCCCCCCGAGACGAGGTTGCCAGCGGTATTAGCTACGGTTTCTAGTCGAAATTCCTTGAGCAAGTCATACAGGCGATCGTCGTAGGCCGCTGGGGAGACGTGGGTTTGCTCCATCACCAACAGCAAATTGTCACGCACAGACAAATGGCGGAAGATGCTGGGCTCTTGAGCGAGGTAGCCAATGCCCAGACGAGCCCGCTGATGCATCGGCAAGTCCGTAATATCGATGCGATCTAAATACACGCGACCATCATCCGGCTTCTCGAGTCCGGTGGCCATATAAAAGGTGGTGGTTTTGCCTGCCCCATTCGGGCCTAAGAGGCCAACGACCTCACCCTGAGCCACCGATAGGCTCACCTGGTGAACAACTTGGCGCTTGCCATAGGTCTTTTGAACGTTCTCTAAAATAATTTTCAAGAGATTTCGTACCGAAGCAGGGTGATCAAAGGGTCGGCTCAAATTTTATCAAAGCGTCTCCCCAAAATTTGCCCCTCGCAAAATAGACCGCTGTTAGCAATGCCATCTGCCGGGTTCAAAACAGCGTTTTCTATATCAGCAGTGGGCGGCTAATTAATGGGTGAGATGGTCAGCGCCGGATCAGGGGCCGGGTTGTTGAACGCGCCATTGTCGGTCTCGTCGCCCTCCTCTTCAGTTTCCTCTGTTGTGGCGGTTTCGTCGATCAAGAGGTAAGTGGTTTCGACTTGGTCGTTCGGCTGCGGTAGAGCAATGAAACGGCCTTCATCAATCAAGTAAGTGACGGTTTCTGCCTCTAAACGATTGCCTTCTTGCAGCACCACGACGTTGCCGCTCAAAATCATCCGGCTTTCTTCACTAAAGTATTGCGCTTGGGCAGAGGTGGCAAAAATATCGCGCACCGGATATTCAATCTGAACATTGCCGCGAGCGGTCACCACCCCAGTGATGGCGTTGGCCTCTTGCACATCGGCTTTGAGGGTAATTGTGCCTTGGGTGCCCGTTTGCGCATGGGCGATGTGACTGGGTCTCAGAACAATCGCTAACAGCATGCCTAAGGTGCCGGTGAGCATCAGCCCCAGTAGAGATCGCCCGCGCCATAACAAATTTCGAGTATCCCGTCTCACCGTTGCTGCCCCATTGGCCATTATTTCGTTCCCTATCACGTTCTTCTAAGACGTTACCCAATTAACCGGAGTTCCACTCCATCGAGGCGCGCGGCGCGCTGTTAAGTTTTGTGGTAACGACAGCCCATTCTGTCGTTTGTATACACACTTAGGTCATTCAAATTCGGAAATAACCCTATTTTCCAGGTTGAATTTCCCACTTCGGCAAGGTGGCCGTCGCTCCGACTCCCGACTTACCTTGATGAGTCAAAATCAGGGCCTCTGCTACCAGTGCAATCTGATCAGCCCCCAACTGTTGTGTTAATTCTAACCAGACGCTGGCACAATCCAGCAGATCGGTGACGTCAATTTCGCGGTAACTCGGCTCAAAGGGCTCTAGCCGTCGAATGCCTTCCCCGAGCAAAATAGCGGTGCCATGCCAATTGTGATTACCCAGATGATAGAGCGCTACCGCGAGCTGTAAAACCCCTTGAAAAAAGGGCTTTTCGGGAATTTCAGCGGTCATCCAGATGGCTTCTAGGGTGTCATGGCAGGCATAGTAATCGCCCTGATTAAACTGTTCGATGCCTGCCTGCCAAGCATCGGTCTCGGGTGAGGAAACGTTAGAAGTCATGCGTTACGGGTGGACATTGAGGTAATCGGTCTAATGAGCTGTGGATTGTTAAGAAGAGGTGGTATTCTCCACTGGAGAGTGTGTGAGGAGTCATTTATATGGTAAGTTCCCCCCCGCGGTCAGCAAGCCGCAACCCGGTATCAGTGCCGGTTGGGCTGGGCTGGCAGCCGCTTGAGCTGCCGGTTACTAAACTGTTTGGTACAGATGGTATTCGCGGCCAAGCTGGTGAGCTGTTAACGGCACCGTTAGCCCTGCAGATTGGCTATTGGGCTGGGCACGTTTATCGACACCATTATCCCTTGGGGGGGCCGATCTTGCTAGGTCAAGATTCGCGCAACTCAGGGCACATGATCGCGTCGGCGCTGGCCGGTGGGCTCACCGCCGCTGGCTTAGAGGTGTGGAACTTAGGCCTGTGCCCCACTGCCGCCGTGGCCAACCTCACACCAGCCGTTGGGGCGAGCGGCGGGGTGATGATTTCGGCTAGCCACAATCCGCCGGCTGATAATGGCATTAAATTTTTTGGGGCTGAGGGTACGAAGCTATCCACTGCCCTGCAGCAACAAATTGAGCAAGCCCTGCGTGGTCACAGTGGGGCACTGATTAATCTGGCCGGGGAGCAATGGGGCCAATGGCACCATCGCCCTGAGCTGGTCAACCAGTATTTAGAATTTCTCCATGAACCCTTGCCGACGCTTGATCTAAGCGGTCTCAAGGTAGTGCTCGATATGGCTTGGGGGGCCGCTGCGGGGATTGCTCACCGTGCCTTCGCTCGCACGGGGGCTGATGTGGTGGGGCTGCATGGTCTGCCGGATGGCGATCGCATCAACGTCAACTGCGGTTCGACACATCTGGGCGCTCTGCAAACAGCGATTCGGGAGCATGAGGCTGATCTTGGCTTTGCCTTTGATGGCGATGCCGATCGCGTGATTGCAGTCGATGCCAAAGGCCGTGTTGTCGACGGTGACTACATTCTGTATTTGTGGGGCCAGCAGCTCAAGGCCGCTGACCGCCTGCCAGAAAACCTAATCGTGTCGACGGTGATGGCTAACTTGGGCTTTGAGCGCGCTTGGAACGCCCTCGGCGGCTCCCTAATGCGGACTCCGGTCGGTGACCAGCATGTGCATGCCGAGATGGTCGATCGCGGCGCCAAGCTCGGTGGCGAGCAGTCGGGGCATATTCTCTGCCACCACTACAGCCTGACTGGTGACGGCATTCTCACGGCGTTGCACTTGGCTCATTTGGTGCAGCAACTAGGCGGCTCGCTAGTGGAGCTGATGGATCAAAGTTTTCAAACCTATCCGCAACGGCTCAAAAACGTTCGCGTTGAAGATCGCGATCGCCGCAAAAACTGGGCCAGTTGCAGTGCGGTCAAACAGGCGATCGCTCAAGCCGAAGCGGATATGGGCGATTTAGGCCGGGTGTTGGTGCGCCCCTCTGGCACCGAACCGCTGATTCGCGTCATGGTCGAAGCTGAGCACTCGGCTTTAGTCGACCATTGGACTGACCACATTGCTAACGTCGTAGCCGTTAACCTCGCAATCTAGGTTTCAACAGTTGGGGGACGCTGTTAGCCAAGTTCCCCAACTGTTGAAAGGTTTAAGAACGGCGACACGGCAAGGACGTTGCTCAAAATCAGTTTGAAAAAATTGCCCCGATCACACAGAGGTTGAACATTGCCAAACTCCGAGGACAGGCAATTGTCTGTCCTCGGGATACTGTAATGGCTGATCTATGAAGCATTACCGACATCAGCCATTTGATAGAGCGGTAAGCTGATTGTTACTCGAGCTCCTGACTCTAGCTGACTCTCAATGTCAATCTGTCCACTTAGCAGATGAGCACATTTCAGTGCAATGGTTAACCCTAAACCAATGCCTTGAACATGTTCAGCGTTTTGGGCGCGATAGAACGATTCAAACACCCGGGCTAATTCCTGTTCGGGGATGCCGATACCCGTGTCTTCAACGATGATGCATAACTGCTCAGAGGTGCAGAATACCTGCACCGTAATTGGCGACGGGTCAGGTGAGAACTTCGCGGCATTATGGAGCACATTCAACAAGATCTTGGTCATCAGCCTGTGATCAATCAATTGGTGATCGCAGGCGGGATCAATCTCTACTTGAAAGGTTGGGCATAACTCACTAGACGATTTAATCTGAGTCGATATGCTGTCAATGAGTTCTTGAAAACTCACGGTTTCTCGTTGGATCTCGAGCGTTTCGAATTCGATTTGGTTGAGAAAAATTACCTCGTCAATTAAATCGGTCATTCGCTGTATGGCTTTTTGAACCCGACCAAAGTGCTTGTTTCGCAAGTGGTCGGTCAGCCGATCGCCGTAATCTTCTAACATCCCTACCGAACTGCTGATGATCGACATGGGCGTCCGATATTCGTGGGCGATGGTGGTGATGATTTGTGATTTTAGCTGACTCAGTTTTTGCTCTTGCGCTAGCGATTGCTGTAGCTGCTGCCCGAGCTGCTGCTGGTAATGGTTGGCTTGGGTCAGTTCGAGGGTGCGTTGGCTAACTCGCTCTTCTAACTCATCATTAGCCTGCTGAAGTGCTGCCTCAGCTTTCAGCCGTTCCGCGACTTCTGCCTGCAGCTGCTGGTTTTGCGCTCGGAGCTGTCTCTTTAAGCGCACCAGTTTGAGTTGGTGCTCAATGCGGGCTAAGACTTCGGTGATTTCAAACGGTTTGGCAATGAAATCTTCGCCTCCAACACTAAAAGCCTTGACCTTGTCGAGGGGCTCATCAGAAGCGCTGAGAAAAATAATCGGAATTGACTCAGTGTGGTGATCGGCCTTGAGCTGTTGACACACCTCAAAACCGTTCATCTTAGGCATCCTGACATCAAGCAAAATCAAATCAGGCGGGTTGATTTGCGCCACCTCAAGGGTCAGCTCGCCTTTCAGAATTTTGCGAACTTTGTAGCCTTGCTCTGAGAGCATCGTCGCCAGCAGGCGGAGATTATCGGCGCGATCGTCGACGACTAAAATGTCACCTTTATAAGCGTGGTCAATATCGCGAGTCATGGCCGAACAAAATAAAGAATATGTAACAAGATGGAAGGGCATGGGGGGATAGGGAGCAGCAACCAACTGTTTGAGTCAGTTCCACTGCTGCCGAGCCTCGGCGATCTGGCCAGCCCTTGTATGGGTGTCCTGATGACTGGGGTCTGCCAGGTATTGAGCCAGTTTGTGACGTCGCTGCAGGTCTGAAAATAGTTGGTCAACACATCATCAAAAATCTTTGGGTAAAACCGATCTTTATCTGGCCTCAGCAGGTTGATAAACCAGGCCATCACGGTGGTCTCGTCAGGACGAGGCTGAGCTTTGAGATGACGGGTTGCGGTGCCATGATTGAGCCTGAGTATACGCCCATTTATCAACATTAATGGAGGTATAGACCTTAATAACCGACTGACCATTCCCAACGGCCAGTATGGCAAAGCCCAGTCAGCAAAGCTAGGGACAGCGTGATGGGTGCTCATGAAGTTGACCTCTCATGATTAAGAGGCCATGTGGCGATCGCCCCCGATGATCGCCCGGTCCCCGATGGACCGCCGTCCGTCGTCGATACCGCTTGCGTTAGGTGAACAATCTGGTCGAGATGGAAGTCATTGACCAGCTCCGTGAGGGCCTGCGCCAACGCAGATTGAGTCGGCGAGAGTTGCTCTAGCAGCGGCCAGATCAAGTCTTCGTCAGCTCCCCGAGCCGCCAACTGTAGCTGAGTGACCCATGCCTGGGGTTGAGCGGCTAACTGGTCGGCTAATTCGCTTGTCGTCAGGGGTGACTGGCCCTGTTGAGCGGCAGCTGACAGAGACTCGTTTTGGTAAAGGTAACGAACACCCAAATGCTGTGTCAGTTTGTCGAACAGTTCTGTGACGCTAATGGGCTTACGGACAAAATCATCACATCCCGCCTGCAGGATGTGCGATCGCTCATTCTCAAAGACGCTCGCCGTCAGTGCGATGATCACGGGAGCCTGGCCAGCAGACTGACGCTTGATTGCTTGGGTCGCTTCATAACCATTCATCACGGGCATGCGAATATCCATCCAAATGAGCTGAGGGCGATGTCGCTGCCATTGCTCGACCGCTTCACGGCCATTTTCGGCGGCATAAATTTGGAAGCCTAGCGGCTGTAAAAAGCGACGCAGCAACTGACGATTTTCTAACTGATCGTCAACGACTAAAATGCGATACTCAGGCTGATCAGGTGCCAAGCCGATCACGTGGCGCGAGACCCGCGGGGGCGCGAGGGTGGGCGGGGCGGCAGCAGTGACCGGTAGCGAAAATTGAAAGCTCGTACCGATGCCCAGGGTGCTTTTAACCTGTAACTCACCTCCCATCAGCTCCACAAACTGACGACTAATCGGCAGACCGAGGCCAGTGCCCTCCTGCGATCGCTGACCGGCTTGGGCCTGCACAAAGGGATCAAACAAGTGTTTGATGTCTGCAGCGGCAATGCCGACGCCGGTATCTTTAACCTCAAACGTCACAGTGTGAGTCACAGTGGCAGTGTTGGCAGCCGGTGGGGGGGCGATCGCCCCAACCCGCAAAACCACCGCGCCCTCTTGAGTAAACTTGATGGCATTGTTGATCAGATTGATCAATACCTGCCGGAGTTTGCGTTCATCGCCACAGACCCAAGCCGGCACTTGTGGCCCACACTCGTACTGCAGCAAAATACCTTGCGTCGTTGCCCGCAGATGCAGCATTTCAATCAAGGCCGCTAACATGGCCTTAAGATCAAACGGGTTAAGTCGTAAGGTCGTATGACCCGCTTCGATCTTCGACATGTCCAGCACGTTGTTGATCAGAGACAACAAATGGTCACTACTTCGGTAAATAATGCTCAACGTCTCTTGCTGTGATTGACGGGGGGTCTCTGGGTTATTGGTACTAAGATTGAGGTCACGCAGCATCACTTCAGTGAACCCCAGAATGGCATTCAGGGGCGTGCGCAGCTCGTGGCTCATGTTCGAGAGGAATTTACTTTTTGACCGATTCGCGGTTTCGGCTTTTTCTTTAGCAGCTCGGAGTTCTTGGGTGCGGGCTTCAACGCGCTCCTCAAGCGTCGCGTTTACTCGACGTAGATTGTCTTCAATGCGTCGTCGATTGATCAATTGCATGCCGACATATCCCAACGTGGCAAATGCTGTCGCGGTAAACGCCAACCAATAACGATACTGATAGAGCACCTGAGATAAAGAGACTTGGCCCCAATCCTCATAGGGACTCACCTGCAACTCACGCAGCGTCTCATGCACCAAAGAATAATTAGCGGGAATGGTCCAGCCGCCATATTGCCCGGCTTGAGCAGCAGGATGATCAGCCGAAATCATCATGAGCGCGGTCGCGACCTGCTCTGACAATTCTGTCGGGGTTTGAGCCAGAGCTGCCATCGGCCATTCGGGGTACAGCTCGGACGACAGCACAAAAGGAAAGCTATCGCCAGGCTGAGTTTGGTGATTCAACACCACAATATCTCGAAGATTAATCTTGCCTGCTTGTGTCATGCGTTCTAGGGTGTCAGTGCGCACGGTACCCGCGTCTACTTCGCCATTGAGAACGGCATAGACGACATCATCGTGACTTTGACTAAACGCTAAGCTTTGAAACTGTTGGTACGGATCAATGCCAACTTTTTGCAGCGTCGCCCAAGCAATCTGCCAGCCGTCAAAAGCTGTTTCACTCGCAGCCATAAACTGTTGGCCCTTGAGATCATGCAACGTTTGGATATCGGTGCGGTCGGCCCGGCGAAAAATAACGGCACCAAGGGCAGAGTAGGTACGACCGGCGCGGAAGTTTTCTAACGTGGCGATGCGGCGAGCGCCATATCGCATTTCTGATTTGACGTAGGTGCCTGGGTTGGCCAGCAAGAAATCGATCTGCCGAGTCTGAACGATCGCCTCAACTGTCTCCAAATCAATCACAATCAACTCAAAGTGAACGCTAGGAATCGCTTGGTTCAAATACTCGATGGTCGGCTGCCACTTGGTTTCGGTATGATTGATGCCACGCGCCGCGATGACCCCAATGCGCACCCTTCGCTTAATGGGCGGTGTCTCTAATGTCATCTGAATCGACGGCAAGGGATCTGGTGCCGCCATGACAGTCGCTGCACTGGGGAATAGCATGGTTGCAGCCACCAGACCCATCGCGGAAATCAATGAAGTAAGACGCGTCATCAAGATCGAGAACCTTTCCAGGGTGCAGTAGATGGTTATGGCTGAGATGCTCTCAGCGATCGGCGCAGCAGAGACCCAAAGGCCAGGTCGGTATGCTGAGGGCATAGAGGAGCGACGGGTTCTCCTTGTCACAATGACTTCAGAGAACGGTGCAGCGAGTCTGTGGGACTCACTGGATAGGGCAATTCACCGCTCAAAATGGAATCGCATTACCGACGATCGCCGCTTCGTCGCCGACACAATTGCTCATACCGACGACCCACAACTGAGTCTTGGTTGGCAACCCCCACTCGACCATTACGGTGCAGTTGCTCTTAAGCTGCTCGGATGCCATATGCGATGTTGTGATCACTTTACGCACATTCGGGTTACCCCGATGGCCATCAACTCCGAGGATACTTACCCCTCACTATCACCTTGACCTGAGTGAGGATTCCAGGCATCCGCGACTTCATTGGATTTTTAGAAAGGCTGCGTACGAGAAAATACTGAGCCTCTTAGGAGGATTTCTCATGCAACACCAAAGCCCTGGTACTGGGTCATCCAGATTCCCGATGTCCTCAGGGGTAAAGAGTGATATCCACGTCCTCAACTTCAGCGACAGATCAAATCTGCAGGTCAGATGTGAAGAGCCGCTAAAACCCCAGACTCAACCGTCAGTCCTGAGTTTTGGTCGCCTGTCCGAATCATCTGGCAAGCTTTTGCGCACCGCCACAAGTCAGCCCTGAATTGGAAGACTCATTGCGAGGGTGTCCATCGATTGCAAAAGCTGAGAAGTCATATCAGACTTGATTCCCCATCAATCTGCCTGATGACCGCTTGAAAATCTCTGTAAATACACCGAAATAACGCGATGTGCAACTAAAAGATTGAGAAAAAGTTCCATCTCTGTAAGCTAGAGCTAGCGATAGTTCTAAGCAC
>JBCBJQ010000122.1:0-16604 GCA_038523235.1 Cyanobacteria bacterium J06626_4 | reverse complement strand
TTATAGAGGGCCTTGAATGTACAGCGGTTAATCCACAACTGGGTGAGGCCCCATTGGAGTTTGGGTAAAACGAAGACACCTGCCATAGCGATGGGATTCATTCAGAGGCCATTGAAGATCTCTGAATTACTCTTGTCCAGAGGCTTTCAATGCTTCACCCCTTAACAGGACAGGGCCGGATCACGAACCAGGCGCTTAATCTCTTGGGCAATAATCTCGTAGGCACGATTGTTGAGGCGGCGCATAATGAGGAGGCGCTTTGGCAGCGGATTGAACTGACCTCCTAAGGATGCCCAAAAGTGCAGTTGAGGTGCGATCGCAAACGAGCTTACAGGGCCAACAATCTTGCCGATGTTGATCAGCATCCAGTCAGGACTGAAGGCGATTTGCTTCGACCAGGGTTGAGGTTTGACGCATCGGGATGGAGATCGTGAATTGAGTCCACTCGCCTGGCATCGAACTGCAGCGTAAGTGGCCCTGGTGCTTCTCAGTCACAATCTGATAGCTAATGGATAGGCCCAGGCCAGTGCCTTTGCCGACCGGCTTAGTGGTGAAAAAAGGATCGAACAACTTTGACTGAGTAGCGGCCGCAATGCCCAAGCCGTTGTCACGAACGGCGATTTCCACCCAGCCATGCTGTGAACTTTGAGTGCGAATCTGAATCATCCCAGACGCGGTTTCCAGCGCTTGCTGTGAATCCTGCTGATGCCGTTCATCCAGAGCATCAATCGCGTTGCTCAACAGATTCAAAAAGACTTGGTTGAGCTGACCCGGATAACATTCCACCGGCGGCAACGAGCCGTAGTCTCGCACCACGGTGATTTCTGGGCGATCGCGGCTCGCCTTTAAGCGGTTTTGCAAAATCATCACAGCACTGTCAATGCCCTCATGAATGTTGACGGCTTTACAGGCTGCTTCGTCGAGCCGAGAAAAGATCCGCAGTGACTTCACAATCTCGCGAATTCGACTTGTGCCCATCTGCATGGAGTCGACCACTTTGGGCAAATCTTCTTGCACAAAGGTCAGATCGACCGAGTCTACTACAGCTTGCAAGCTCTCCGTCACCTCGGGGGACTCCTGCTGATAAAAATCAATCAGGTTGAGCAAATCTTCGGTATAAGTTTTAACGTGGCGCAGATTACCGTGAATAAAATTGACAGGATTATTGATTTCGTGGGCAATTCCTGCGACCAACTGGCCTAAGCTCGACATTTTTTCAGTTTGCACCAGCTGAGCCTGAGATTGGCGCAGAGCGGCTTCGGTATGCTTGCGCTCACCCACTTCTTGCTCTAACTGCTCAGTTCGCTGAGACAACTGCTGATTTAAGTCCTTGAGATGGGCCGTTTTTTCGGCCCTTTCCGTTAACAACTGCTGAATTCTTTGAGCCATCGAATTAATATTGCTGCCCAGCTGCCTTAATTCCGGCGGGCCAATCACCTCAGCCCGCGCCGCCAATTTCCCTTGGCCCAGGGCCTGAGCAGTATCCGCCGCTGACAGAACGGGCTGAATAATTTTATTGGCAAAGTAAGCCGCCGAGATGCTGACCAGGAGGGCGGTCAGGCCAGTGCCCAGAAGCACAATGCGCTCTAACTCGCGCTGAGGTTCCAGTACTAAAGCCCGGTTTTTGGTGACCACAGTTTGCCAGCCCACATCCGGCAAACCGTCGTTTACTAAAGGGGGATTGTAGGTGAGAAATTCTTGGTCGTTGGTACGAGTGTTGCTGGCCAATAAAGTGGTGGACTGTGCCGCCTGCACTGACGACTCTAATATCGGAAACAAGTCATAGATTTGAAATGAAGCTTCATGATTGGGATGCGTGAATGTTTCCCCAGTACTCAGAATCTGCGTGAAATAGATATTATTTGAGTCTAAAAAGACTTCGTCATTTTGACTAATTAAATAGTAGTCTTCATCTTCGCTGTTGTAGCTTTTCAGAATCGTTTTGAAGACCTCGACGGCCATCCGCGACCTCACAAAGCCGATCACCTGCTGAGTGTCGGCATCACGAATGACATTTGCCGCATAAATCGAAAAAGTCCCCGCCGTGGTTGAAATAATTGGCTGACTGAGGACAACTTGTTCAGTCTCTAAAGTCGTTTGAATATAGCTGCGATCGAGATGATTCCGCAGAGCTGTTCCCGTGGTCTGAGCAACTATATTCCCACTGATATCAAAGACCGCAATACTGTCATAGATCTCGTATTCCGCCATTAACTGATCGAGGATTTCCCCCTTTTCTTCAGCAGAAAGCTGCGCTCTCAAATCAGCGCGGGTAAAAATGCTCAGATTCGCCATGATCCGAATATCGTGTTCTCTTTCCTCCATGAATCGATAAACCGTGCGCTGGAGGTCGGCCGCTCGCGCCCTCTGAGCAGTCTCGTTTTGTTGAATCAAAACTCGATTGGCGGCCTGATGAGTGACTGCCCCGATCGCGAGCACTGGCAAGGTACTGGCCACAACCGCCATCAGCATGGTTTGCTGCTTTAAGTTCAGACTAGGCAATTTCATGGCGACTGACTCTTACCCGTTGACACTGTAACTAGCGCTCAAGCGCATCTAACCCTGGCTGACGCTGAGCTTGTTAGTTTTCCCTCGAAAGAATTTTAATGTGTCGAATTATACAAAACATAACTTTGGCAATAGGCGTACCCTGGGCCTGGCGCTCGCGGGTGCAGGATTCCCCTTCACCGATCATCGCAGTGTGTTGTGAGTCATTCTCCTGAGAAGAGGTTGCGCTAACATGCTGACGGCTTAAGCCTGGCTTGACGAACCGGGGAAGCTCTCAGGCCGGCATCGTGGCGACTAACATCCAATTTTCTTAGTCACAAGTGGTCTGGTTTAGACTGCCTCAAATTCGCCTTGACATGGCAATAGAATGCCCGAAAGCACCTCAAAATGTCCTACCAATACGCTGTAGGGCTAAATCCTGTTTCAACTAAGACTGACATCACGCCAGATGTAAAATGTCGCAACCAACTTTATTCAGCCGGTCAAATCACCCGTACTCGCTGAGGAGACGTCTCAACGGCACGGCCAAGCTAATCTGGACACTCTGAGTTGCATCAGGGGCGCGGCAACCTCACTTCACGCAGCGGCGACGGCGACCTTGATATCGGCTAAAAAATTGCCCAGTAAGGCTTTACCCGCCTTGGTCAACACACTCTCAGGATGAAACTGCACCCCCTGCAGGTGCGGATACTCACGATGGCGGACACCCATGATGGTGCCATCTTGCACCCAAGCCGTGATTTCCAGGCTGTCGGGGCAGGTCGCTGAGGCCACCACTAAGCTGTGATATCGAGTCGCGATAAACGGATTCTCCAGCCCTCGAAAAACGCCTTTGCCCGTGTGGTGAATCGGGGATGTTTTGCCGTGCATCAGCTCCGCGGCGGCGGTTACTTGTCCCCCAAACACCTGCCCAATGCTTTGATGCCCTAGGCAAACGCCGAGTAAGGGCACCGTCGGCCCGAGCTGCCGAATCACCTCTAGGGAAATCCCGGCATCGTCAGGACGGCCCGGCCCCGGCGAGATGACGATGCCATTGGGGACGAGTTGAGCCAGCTCATCGACCGTGATTTCGTCATGGCGATAGACCCGAATATCTTGGGCAACCGCATGGGTGCTGCCGAGTTCGCCCAGGTATTGCACCAGGTTGTAGGTAAAGCTATCGTAGTTGTCGATCACGACGATCATGGCACAAGATTCCTTAGCGTCAGCAGCGTTAGAGATAGGGCTGCAGGGCGACAAATAGCGGGGGCGCGAGCAGACAGATGCCCACCAAAATAGCAGTCAGAGCGGCCACAAAAACGGCCCCAGCGGCACAGTCTTTCGCAATTTTAGCGAGTTCGTGATAACTCTGTTTAACCGTTAAGTCCACGACGGCTTCTAATGCGGTGTTAATCAACTCTAGCGCCATGACCGCGCCACAAGTCAGACCTAAGACAGCAATGTTGACGCTCGGTAACTGCAGAACGATGCCGAGGCTAATCACGGCCCCAGTGGCCAGGGCGTGAATGCGAAAATTACGCTGGGTGCGTAGCGCGTAGTAGATGCCCTGCCAGGCATACAAAAAGCTAGAGCCTAAATTGTGGGCAACTTGAAAAGCGTGCGCCCGTTCCGGTGAGGTCACGGTGTCACGGTTGCCATTGACTGGCGTAGAGTCTGAAACAGAGGAAGGGGTCGGCATAAAAGTCGTGAACACTCGACAAGTTAGGGCAGGAGAAAGGGGCGATCGCGCCCAGTAATCTGTCTAAAGGCCATTCTGCAGCCTTAGCATAGTCCAGAAGTGGGTTCGTAGACTGTTCATTAGGCCGGTTAAAGCGCTGACCCGAGGGCGGATTTTCACGGTAAAGGTCGGGAATCTAGACCAAGAGATTAACCGGGCGAGAAGCCAGAAAGCCAGCGCATCAAGGGCGCAGCCAGTGCCAAGCTCCCATCTGAGGTGATCTTGACTGCTCTGAACGAAGACAACACATCTGCCCCCACATCACCGAGTGCCCAGGGCTGGCCCGTCAGTCCGCCCTCTGAGCCGCTCAATTATCGATCGTGTAAGCCGTGGCCGGGAGCGACAGACCAACCTGAGCCAGCAGCGATCGCTGTAAGGTCCACATTGCTTGCAGGCGATCTTCGGTTGGGTGGTCCCAGCCCAACAGATGCAACAGACCGTGAGCGACCAGCCAGGCCAGCTCTTCGGTTAAGGAATGGCCGTGGGCCTCGCACTGGCGCTGAGCCGTCTCAACCGAGACGATGAGATCGCCCAAATTGACCGGTATCGTCGCTAACACTTCGGGTGGCAAGGGGGCATCCTCCAGCGCCGCAAAGGAAAGCACATCGGTAGCCTGATCCTGCTGGCGGTAGTCGCGGTTGAGCTGAGCGATGGTGGCGTCAGTCGTGAACTGCAGGCTCATCTCGTAAGCGTTGAGGGGAGAGTGAGCGGGGTCGAGTTGGGTGAGCCAGAGCTGCAGCCAAACGGGCCATTGGTTAGTCGGCACGATCGCGCTAACGGTGGCCAGTGATTCGCCCAGCAAGGTGACGTCTACCGTCGGGGTCATCATGCCACGCTAGCGGGTGAGGTAGGACAGCCCGATTAGCAGCCCCACCAGCGACACCGCAGTCAGGGTGAAATGGAACAAAGATTGGCCGCCTTTGCGCACCATGTTGCGCATGGCGAGTTTAACAAAGCTCGGCGGGGGCTCTGAGGGGGCCGGGGCCGATGTTGCCTCCGAGGTGGCTGGCTCAACGGTTGATGCTGAGGGGTCGGGCTCAGATTGAGGCGTTTCGAGGGTAGAGTTGTCAGTCATAGCGCTGGAATCGATGGGCCGTGAATGAGTGGCAATCGACCGGGCAGTCGCCACGATCGCTGCTTCCACCATAGCAATCCCCGGCCTGACTGCAACCCGTCTCGCCTAACAGTGAGCAGGGAGCGTTTTACACCGTGATGTAAGACACCACCACATCTTGCAACCTGTCTTGCTCCCGCAGGTGACTGATAGCCGTTTCGATCACTGCCGGAGCGCCGGTCAGCATGACGATGCGCCCCGCCGCCGTCGTGGCAATGGTTTCAACCGAATAGTCGGCAGTGGGCGCGATCGCTGCCTCGGAGCTGAGCTTAGCCACCGCGATCGCCCGCAACCGCTCGTCATCGTAGGTATAGGCATCGACCTGAAAGATGATCGAGAGGCGCTCAAGCGTTCGCTGCAGTAGCGCCTGCTTGGCCTCAGTGGCACGAAAAATTAGAATCAGTCGCCCGTTTTCCAGCGTGGTGGGGGCAATGCCGCTGGCCAAAATGCTCTCTAGCGACACCCCCCGGTTCGAAAACACCGCTGCCGTCGCCGTCAAGGTGCCGGGGCGATCGAGCGCGCGAACGACAAAGACCCAACGTTGTTCAGCCATGGGCTAAGTCCTCCTGCAGACGGCGATTAAGCTGGGCCGCCGCCGTTTGCAGCAGATCGGCCTCTTCAGCCCAGAGCTGCAGGGGCACGACCTGCGACCACCCTGCTGAGGTCACGACAATCGGCACCCCTAGAGGCGTGCGCAGCCCATAAAATTCGCCATCGAGCTGCACCTGACCTGAGATCACCACCTCACGACCCGCCAGCAGATTTTGCACCAGATCAATCGTGACGTTGGCCGTGGCGGTCACGGTTTTAGCACCTGAGTTGTGGGTGACAAAGGGTTTCAGCACGACGCGCAGATCAGGCGGCAGATCGTCGACATAGCGATAAGCCTGCACAATCTCACCCTGTTGGAGATAGCCCATCAGGGTCTGTTTAGCACTCGCCACCTCAGCCGGAAACTGACTCACCGAGCGATCGCGCTGCAGCTGACGCCGCACGGCCTGCAATTCTTCGGTCATCATGCCGTGCACCCGGACACTGCTCCACAGCGGCACCATGCCTTCACCATGCTCACCCACAATAAAGCCCTGCACCTGCTGTCGCCGAACGCCCAAGTCAGCAGCAATCTCTCGCCGAAATCGCAGCGAGTCAGAGTAGGCACCGACGCCAATCACCCGCCGCCGTCCGAGGTGTCGGCTAAAAACCTCAACCGCCAGCTCAACGGGATTCGTCACGATAATCACCACCTCATGACCATAACCATCGCGGGCGATCGCCTGGGCATAGCACTCAAAAATAGGCAGGTTGATCGACGCCAACTCGGCCCGCGAGGTCAGGTCACCGCCCACCGTGGCCCCCGCTGCCATCACAATGACATCGGCCACAATTGCTTCCGGCGTCAGGGCCACATCGAGCATGGGGGCGGTCTCCGCGTAGGCATCGTTGAGATCGCTACACAACCCATACAAAATCTGACTGCTGCGCCCCCCGGCTCGCCCGACCAATTGCAACCGTTCCGTCGGGGTGAGCAGGCCCATGGCCACCAGTTGTGAAACAATTTCTCGACCGCAGTCGCCACTCGCCCCAATCACGGAGACATCCATCAGTTGCCCTGAAATCGCTAGCTCCAGTAAAACACGATGATTTCAGCGGTGAATGGTCTCTCTGCTACCACTCCCCGTCAATCGTTCTCGCTCCGCGGTGACCGTACACTGAGCAACCCCGCCGTTCGTTTCGAGAGATCAAATTTCCTTAGCAAAGGAACGACCACCCCTAGCTTGTCGAGTCAGTGCGAGCGCAGTAATGCTGAGCCCCAAAGGTTTCTGGGATTAATTGATGACGCATCCTAGAGGGTTAAGTCGGGGAATCAAATCAGCGCTGCACTGGACTCAGTAAGGTCTGTTGCCGCCAGAGCAGCACCCCGTGTCCGAGGGCGATCGCGATCGCCCAAATCAGCTGCTTGCTAAACAGTCGAGCAATGATATCCCACCCCATCGTGTGGCCATCGGCCAGCAGAGGATAGGCCAGCATAATCAGCCCTTGATACAGCACAAAGCCCACCATGACAGCCATCAGTGCCCACAGACCATGCCCCGCCCAGGAAGTTTGGCTAAAGGTTGGTCGCATCGTGGCGAAGCCGACGACTAGCAGCGTGCCCAGGCCCATCAACGCGCCCCAGGTAAAAGCCGTCCCCGTGAGCGGGTAGCCGCGCAGACCAAAGCCAATGGTTTGATTGACCAGCCAAAGACCCAGCGCCACTGCGATCGCTCGGCGGCGAGATAGGCTCACACCACTCATAGCGGCAAAGGCAACGAGGGGCGTATGTGCGTAAACGACGTTACTCGCCGTGCCCAGCGCTAACAGCAAAAATGGCCACACCCCGCTATGAGCCAGCGATCGCCAGGCCTGAGCAAACCCACCTGAGGGGCCCAACGAGGCGATGGGGGAATCAGACGTCATGGCAATCCACCTCCTGCCCCAACCGTTGGTTAGGGATATCGCCAGATGTCTGGCCGTATAGCGAACCTAAAACAGGCGCCGCTGTCATGGAACAGCGACGAGAAAAATATTGAATCATCATCTGTACCTCGCAGATGTGGTCGAGCCTGAACGCTGTTATCGGCGGGCATTCTGACTGAGAGGAATCGCTCCTCTTTCACAGTTGCGGGACAGTGCCGGATTCTCACCAGACTTTCCCCGTTACCTCTGGTTGCCGTTCTCCACCAGAACCGATGCAGAGATCATATCAGCTTCCCAAGAGTTCACTGCCCTCATCAAACTGGCGTAACAATTCTCGGTTTAATGCCTGAATACGGTCTGGCAAGTTGCAGCCGCCTCAGATCGTCGCCGTATGATTGTGTCCCCTAGCCTGCTAGGCAGAGAAGACAAGAGAGCGGCAACAGAATTGGAATAAAAAGCGACTGAATCCCAACAAAATCCTTTTACAACCAGCGTTTCAATAGGATTGATCACCATCGTATTATGCAGACAGATTCTGCATAATAAATTGCTATGCTGAAACGGCTAGAGTGACGAAAAGCATCCTCACTTTTCAATCATCTTTAGATATACCGATCGCTAAGTTGTGCAGACTCATGCCTGAGCAATTAACATTGCGAGCTCTAGAAAAGACAGACCTAGAATTTATTCATAAATTAAATAATAATCGCAATATAATGACCTACTGGTTTGAGGAACCGTATGAATCATTTGATGAGTTAGAAGACTTATACGAAAAGCACATTCACGACAATACAGAAAGACGCTTCATTGCTGAAGGTAGCGACGGCAACTCGGTAGGACTGGTAGAATTACTTGAAATTGACTACATCCATAGAACATCAGAGTTTGCCATCATTGTTTCACCGGATTATCAAGGCAAAGGGTTGGCAAGATCTCTTATTTCACAAGCCTTAGACTATGCTTTCTCTATTCTCAACCTCAACAAAGTATATCTTCTGGTTGCAGTGGAAAATGAAAAAGCAATTCATCTCTATAAGCAGTCGGGGTTTACTGAAGAAGGTCGTTTGATCCAAGAAGTTTTTATCGGCGGGAAATATCGGGACGTTATACGGATGTATATCTTACAAAAAACCTTCTTTAGTGCTCAGTAATACAATATGACAGTGTGTTGGGTCAGAGTGCTCAAATTGCTAGGGTCCTAGTGGATATATTTCCGTTCGTACCCGGTCAACACAAACGTCATGTGGTTAATGCTTTCAACTCCCTTCTAATAAAGAAGGCTAGATTTGCCTGGTTGCTCTGGATGAATCCCAGAACGTGGACAGGTGAGAAACCCAACGTTTACGTCATTTGCGATCGCCCCCCGTTGTGACTGAAATGCCGACTATTGGGGCAGCCAAATCCTAAGCGTCGTTCCTTCTCCCGGCTGCGTGATGCAGCGTATCTGCCCTTGATGTTGCTGCACGACAATCTGGTAAGCAATGGCTAATCCCATGCCGGTGCCTTGACTGACCGGCTTAGTGGTAAAAAAGGGGTCAAAGATGCGGGGCTGGTCCGCCGCCGATACGCCCGGTCCGCTATCTCGAATCCTAATCTCGATGCCGCCGTCAGTGAGTTGTGTGTTAATCCAAATTGTGGGCAGTTGATCGGAGCTGAGGCGATCGGGGTTCGGGCTAGCCGAGGTTGAGTCGTGGGTATCAGGGTGAAACTTGCCCTCTAGTGCGTCAATGGCATTAGTCAGCACATTCAAAAAGACCTGATTGAGCTGCCGCGGAAAACACAGAATTTCGGGAATTTGCCCATAGGACACCTCCACTTGAATTTCACCGGGGCCAGTGGGGCGATCAGCCGTACCGAGCCGATTTTGTAGCATCATCAGCGTACTCTCGATGCCCGCATGGATATCTGAGGGCTTCATATCGGCTTCGTCTAGCCGCGCGAAGTTGCGCAACGACAGTACAATCGCCTGAATTCGCTCTGCGCCCCCCTTTAACGATCCAAATAGCTGCTCTAAATCTTTGAGAACGAACTTGATGTCGATCGCATCAGCATGCTCTTGAACGGCGGGGGCAGGCTGGGGATATTCTGCTTGATAGAGCTGCAGCAGCGACACAAGCTCTTCCACATATTCAGAGGCATACCCGATGTTGCCAAAGATAAAAGACACTGGGTTATTGATTTCGTGGGCGATGCCCGCCACCAACTGCCCGAGGCTCGACATTTTTTCGCTTTGCACCAGCTGAGCCTGGGTCAATTTCAGCTGAGTCAGGGCCTGCTCCAATTCTGCGGCTTTCTCCTGCAGACGCACCTCGGCCTGATGTCGCCGGGTGATGTCAATGGTCGTGCCCACCAAACGATAGATCTGCCCGGTCTCGTCTCGCAGCGGGTTGAGCGTGGTCAACCACCAGGTATCTTGCTCGTTGAACTGCAAATACTCTTCGTAGACAAACGGCTGGCCGCTCTCGCAGCAGGCGTTATATTTTTCCACCACCGACTCGTTCGGCTGCTGACCTACGAGCGAGCCCGGTGCGACCTGCATGTTACGCTCAGCCACCTGGTTGAAACTAGCAAACTGATAGCGCTCTTCCGCCAGCACATCGACTGCGAAAATGGGGGTTTCTGCCCCGTCGTAGATGCTCTGCAATAGTGACGGTTGAGCATCTACAGACTGTTGTTTTAGCTGGGTAATGTCATGGCCCACGATCGCGCTGCCTCGGTGGGTGGGCTCAGCAACGACAAACCCCTGAATCTGAAACCACCGAATTTGTCCCGCTGCGGTAGTAAGCGCCTGCTCATCATGCGTTTGGCCATTGCGCTCGATTTGGTCGAAGGTCATTTCTAGGGTGGCGAGCCAATCAGGGGTCACAGCCGCAGGCAGCTGGCGCTGACCGATAATCGCTGAGCTGTGACAGCCGACCAGGGTAGAAAACGCCGGGTTACAAAACTGATAAACGCCCCGTTCGTCTCTAAACAAAATCCAGGTGGCAACGTGGTCAAGCAGCGTCGTTAGGAGTTTCTCGATGAGAACCTTATGTGTTCTACACCCGTCGTCTGGCTGGGCTAGGCATCACACAACCGGGTCAGACCCACGCATGAGCGGACAAGGCAATTGCGCCGGACTGAGTAGTCGCTGGTTTTAACATTCCCCAGCGTAAAACGACTCCTCCTTGAACAGCTTGCTCACTGCCGATAAAACGATGAAATCTAACATTCAGCAGCCTGAAGACTGCCGATGAAACGATGAAATCTGACATTGCCATTTGCCATTTGCCATTTGCCGGGAGCGACAGTTGTGGTTGCCACAACGGTGATCAGGCTAAGTCATTTCATGGACAGATGCGCTAAAGAACAAGACAACGGCCAGTGTCCACAAAAGTTCGATTAGCAAGATCCAGGTGATGCGAGCACGGACAAGGGATGGCAAGCGCTGCATCCGAGCACGAGGGAGCCAAGCTGTCAGCACATAGCCCAGCGGCAATCCCCACGGTAGAAACACCCCCAAATAGAGCACCAACACCCAAGTTCCTGAGCCCAAACCAGACGTGTCAGCAATCACTTCGCGCTGCAAGAGGGTATTAAGAACGACCTGCCAGCCTTCGTAGGCGATCGCACCGGGAATGCCTAGCATCAAAAGATGTAGCGCCAACAGGCCAAAGGCGCTCAGCATCCAGTAGAGCAACGTAATCCAGCGAAATCCCGTCACCATAAGACACTGAGGGAAAATGCGAGAGAGGTTAAACCGATGGGCTCAGTTCCACTTTAACGATGACATTGACCACTGACTGTCCGGCCAGTAGCGGGCGATCGCGTTGCAAGATGTTAACAAGGCACTGTCGTCCGGTGATAAAGCTGCTTCAATCACCCTAAACAGTGAGACTGGTCTGTTTGGGGAAGCGATATGCATATCCTTCACGGCACCTGGATACCGCAGCCCACCGACGATTTTGTGCAGTCGGGCGCGTTTTGCCTGTGGGTCGAAACGGCGGAAAAAAGTCGTCGCCATCGTGAAGGCCATCCTCGCCATCTCTTCGAGCCAGATTTGGCGACCTTTTTGCCTCAGGAACTAGGAATCAAATCTCCCGATTATCGATCGCTAGAAGATCACATCGCGCCGCGATATTTCCTGTTGCCAACGGTCGATGACGAGCCGCTGCCGTCTCTGGAAATGTCGCGCTATCTGGAGATCGACCCGCCCGATTCCTTTGACTGGCAGTACTGGCAAGTGGACTGCTACCGGCTCAAGGATAATACAACCCTCATCAGTACGCTGAGTGACCTGCACTTTCTCGCCACCTATAACCTGACAGAGGTGCAACTGGGAGCAGATCTACTGTTTTGGTATCACTACACCCAAACCTTCAAACAGGTGATTCTCCGCGACCAGTACATTCCCGCGCTGAAATATCACCGTTTGGCAGCTGCCGAGACGGCGACCAAACCACAGTCCAAATCTGGCAAACGCGCCGCAAAATCATCATCAAAGTCCCGCTCGAAGGCTCGCTCAGCCAAGCCGCACAGCGAGACCCCAACCCTAGGCGGCGACTTTGAGGTGTATCCCGGGTGGGAAATTATCGGCGATCGCTACGAAGCTGACATCCAAGCCTACGTCGAATACATGCCCCTGCTCTGCACGGCGGGCTTTGAGGCCGCCCTCGACCAACTGACGCTGCGCGATCGCGAGACCCTGCTGCGTCACTTTTCTGAATGCTGGGTGCATGAGCTGGTGCGCATCACCGCCTGGGCGTTACCTCAGGCTTATCTCAAGCGGATCGAGCATTCGCTGATTCAAGACTGTTTGAAGCACGACTTACGCCAGCCTTTTGGGGGAACTGCGCCCCAGCAAGAACGGTATCAGCAGTGGCAGCGCTGGCGCGATCGCATCAGCCGTTCCGAAACCGCCGCCCCCTTCCACATCGCCTTCAAGCTGGAGGAACCTGCCAAGCCGGAAGATCCTTGGCAAATTCTGTTTTACGTGGCTCCGAAGCACGACCCTTCCTTACAAATTGCTCTGCTCGATTTTTGGCGACTGCGTGGTACTCAACAACAGGAGTTGCGTAAACAGTTCGGTGATGAGTTTGAGCAGCATTTGCTGATGAATTTGGGCTACGCCGCCCGCATTTATCCCCGCTTTTGGGCCGGGTTGGAAACCGATGAGCCGGTCGGCATTACGGTGGATCTTGACACCGCCTTTAACTTTCTCAAAGAGGCGGCTTGGGTGCTAGAAGATTCTGGGTACAAGGTAATCATCCCCGCCTGGTGGACGCCGCAGGGACGCCGTCGGGCCAAGGTCAAACTCAAAGCCCAGGGCAAATCCCTCGGTGGTAACGACAAGAGCAAAAGCTACTTTTCCTTTGAGACACTGGTGCAGTATCAGTACGCGTTGGCGATCGGCGATCAGCCCGTCAGCGAGCAAGAGTGGCAGCAGCTGGTATCGGCCAAATCGCCCCTGGTCAAGTTTCGCGGGCAGTGGATGGAGCTAGATCAAGACAAGATGCGGCAAATGCTGGCGTTCTGGAAAGAGCAGCAGGCCGACCACCCCGAAATGAGCCTGCTCGACTTTATGAAGCTCGCCGCCAGCGAGGATGAGGATGACCTGGAGGTCAACTTCGATCGCGGCGATGCGCTGGCCACGATGCTCACCCAACTCAGCGATAAAGCTCGCCTGCAAATTACCGACGACCTGGCCCAGTTTCACGGCACGCTGCGGGAATATCAGCAGCGGGGCCTGTCTTGGCTGCACTATCTGGAAAGTCTGGGGCTGAACGGCTGTCTGGCCGACGATATGGGGCTGGGCAAAACCATTCAGGTGATTGCGCGCCTGGTGCAAGAGCGAGAACTGGCTGCCGAGGCCGGGGCCAACGTGCCCCCCACGCTGCTGATTGGGCCAACCTCGGTGCTGGGCAATTGGCAGCACGAAGTCGAGAAATTTGCGCCAGAGCTGACGGCAGTAGTGCATCACGGCAGCGATCGCGCCAAGGATGCCAAAGCCTTCAAAGCCCTCTGTCGCGACCATGATGTGGTGATCACCTCCTTTACCCTGGCCCGCAAAGATGCCAAGCTGTTTGGCGCGGTCAACTGGCATCGCGTCGTGCTGGATGAAGCGCAAAACATCAAAAATCCCAAAGCGGCTCAGACCAAAGCCATCCTCAAGCTGGAGGCCAATCACCGACTAGCCCTCACCGGTACCCCAGTCGAAAACCGTCTGCTCGATCTCTGGTCGATCTTCAATTTCCTCAATCCGGGCTATCTGGGCACCCAAGGTCAGTTTCGCAAGCAGTTCGAGGTGCCGATTCAACGGGACAACAGTCCGCGACGTTCTGCCACGTTGAAAAAACTGGTGGAGCCATTCATTTTGCGGCGGCTCAAAACCGATCAGAGCATTATCAAAGACTTGCCCGACAAGGTGGAGCAAAAGCTGTTTTGCAACCTCACCAAAGAGCAAGCCTCCCTTTATGAAGCGGTGCTCAAAGACGTGGCGGAACAGATCGAAAGCACTGAGGGCATCCAGCGCAAGGGGCTGATTCTCGCCACATTGACTAAACTCAAGCAGATCTGCAACCATCCCCGCCAGTTCTTGCAAGACGAAAGCGAATTTGCGCCGACGCGATCGCACAAGCTCAGCCGCCTTACCGAAATGCTGGAAGAGGTGATCGAAGAAGGCGAAAGCGCCCTCGTGTTCAGCCAGTTTCGCGAAATCGGTGACGCCCTAGAACACCACCTGCGCCACAGTCGCCACTACCCCACCTACTACATCCACGGCGGCACCAACCGCAATAAGCGAGAGCAGATGATTAGCGCCTTCCAAGATCCGGAAACGCCGCCGACCATTTTCATCCTGTCCCTCAAGGCGGCTGGCGTCGGCATCACCCTGACCAAAGCGAATCACGTCTTTCATTTCGATCGCTGGTGGAACCCCGCCGTCGAAGACCAGGCCACCGATCGCGCCTTCCGCATCGGCCAAAAGGAGAACGTCTTCGTCCACAAGTTTGTCACCCTGGGGACGCTGGAGGAGCGCATTGACCAAATGATCGAGGATAAGAAAAAGCTGGCGGGGGCGATCGTCGGGGCCGACGAGTCGTGGCTGACGGAACTCGACAACGACGCCTTTAAGGAATTAATCGCGTTGAACAAGAGCGCAATTTTGGAGTAAGCAGCATGGCCAAAATGAGTCGAACCTGGTGGGGGCAAAAATTTATTGAGGCGATCGAACAGCTGACGGATGCGGGTCGTTTGAGTCGGGGGCGCTCCTACTCAAAACCAAATCGCATTCTCCACTTCGACATCCAAGATGGCACGGCGGTCGCGCAAATTCGCGGCAACGCGAACCCCTATTTCGGCGTGCACAAAGAGCCTCGGTACCACACGGTCATCGACTTTGAGCCCATCAGCAAAGCCAAGTGGGCTGCCGTCATTGCGCTCATGGGGTCAAAAGCCAGTCTGATTTCTCGGCTGTTGCTCAACGAAATTCCCGACAACATTGAAGACAGCTTTGCGACGCTGGGCCTGCACCTACTGCCCGCCAGCGAGCACGACTTTCATACTCAGTGCTCGTGCCCCGACTGGAGCAACCCCTGCAAGCACATCGCGGGACTGTATTACCGCATCGCCGCCGAACTAGACAGCGATCCATTTTTGCTGTTTGAGCTGCGCGGGTTACCGCGCGATGCCCTGCAAGCTCAACTCGCCCAAACGCCCCTCGGCCAAGCCCTCGCCGCTGAGCTATCGGCTGAGCAGCAGCCCCCTCGACCCCGCGATCGCTATTTCACCGCTCCTCAAACCCAACCCGTCAGTGACCTCAGTCTCAAAGACTTCTGGCAGGGCGAAAAACGCCTTCCCCCCACCCTGGAAGTGGCGACGCCGTCCCCGGTTTCAGCGGTGCTGGTCAAAAAGCAGGGCGACTTTCCGGAGTTTTGGCAGCGGGACAATTCTTTTATCGACACGATGGAAGGGTTGTATGACTATGTCAAAACGAAGAACTCAAAAAAGCTTTAGGCGATTGCATAATTTCTGCAATTTGCTTACAGCTCTTGAACAGTAATGGACGGGCAGTGTTCACAGACATCGGATTACAGCCCTTGCTTATTGATAAACTGAATGATGATTAGCGCTGTCCATCATTCAGTTTATCAATAAGTAATTCAGTTTTTGGATGCCGTTTTGAGACAATGAAAACTGACTGTTCTGAAAATGGAGTAGCCGACCGATAGAAACCTGCTAACCGTCAGTGATCGTCACTCAAGGCAAACTGCTTTAAACTAAACATTATCTGCAGAGACTTCTGCTATGCAAAGCCTAGCAAACCTCGAACAATCCCTCCTTGATAACTGCCTCTCGACCAGCAACAAGCTATACTCGACTTTTCTGAACTTTTACCATAGAAGCTCACCTTTCTTATGGCATTCTCAGCGCAACCGTTTCCACATAGAATATCCAGCACGTCTGTACTGAAAAGGCATTAGTGTTTAGAAAACTTCGTTTCTGATATCGTTGAAGACTTCAAAACTAATGCCCCAAAACTGGCTGATTTTGCGACTCTAGATAGTACGAAACACCAATTTTGTGCCTGAGTAGTTCACGACAATAAAAAGAAAGGAAAAGAAGTAAATATCTTTGATTACGGCTTGGGATAGTTCACTTTAATTCCGGAAAACGATCTCTCCTCCTTACAAAATGATTCTGAAACATCTTCAATTATTTGAATACAAGACATTTATTGATTCTGGCCGTATTAACTTTGACACGGGCATAAATGTGATAGTTGGCAGGAATAACTCTGGGAAATCCTCATTACTAGAGGGCATTGGC
>JBCBJQ010000121.1:0-16901 GCA_038523235.1 Cyanobacteria bacterium J06626_4 | reverse complement strand
CTTCAACCTCAGTAAACTGTTCGAAGATATATTCTTGAGCAGCTATTCTACAGGTCAGCACAAACCGATTGCCATGAAAATTATTAGTAAAGCTTTGTATCTCTTGAGTAACTCGATGAATATCCTCGATCTTTACTTCATCCAAGCCGTCTAAGAGCAACAAAATTCTTCGTTCTTGCAGCAATCCCTCTATCTCATAGTCTTTTATCTGCCATGGCGCATGCTCTTGAATAATATATTCAAGGAGGCTAGGATGGCCTTCCACCTCTGCAAATTTCCTTAAAACGATAAAGACAGGAAGATAGTTCGAAAAAAGCTTTCGCGCACTACATTGAGTTGCGAGATGCTTGAGAAAGGTCGTTTTGCCTGCGCCAGGTCGGCCTAATATCAAAAGCTTTTCTTGCCTTTGCACATAATCAACACCTGACACTTTCTCAACAGTTTGGCGAGCAAAACTAAAGGGATTCAAGTGATTATCATCAGCATGCAAGGCATTAAGCTCATCTAAACGCAAGCGTTGGTGATGAGAAACTTGCTCAAGGATATTGACTTCTGTGAAAATGTTGGATAAGTCGAGAGGACGAGTCATGGCGAGCACACGCATAGAGCCGCACTCATTCTGAATTTTCTCTCTAAGACGGCTGTTTAGCTCATCCACTAACTCTTCAATATTAATCTGGCCTGAGCGCAGTGAATGTCTACCATTACTCTGTCTATACTGCTCATTGAGAAAGTACTGAAGGCGCGCTCTCTTACCGCGTCCACCATCTCTGAAGCTGAATTTTGTATACACATTCCCCATGCGAGAACGATAAGCCGACAAAGTAAGGTTGAGAACCTTGATGATCACGGCATCGGTTCTACCGGCGTGGAATGTTTCAACAAATGCATCTTCCTCTAGCTTGGTCAGGCTGTATTTCCTTGCTATAGCAACAAGGAAATCTCTCGGTAGTTCTTCCGGTAGTTCTTCCTGCATTGCCTATGTAGATGTCTTGAATTTACCCTGCGAGAATATATTCTGGCACACCAAACAGAGTGTCAACGTGTCTATTAATTTTGATTATAGCTTTGCTTTAAAATTCATCATCAGTTCCAGTATTGCCTGGAAGCATTGAGCTGACTTAATGCAAATCAGAAAAGTTGGGGATAGTTGGGGATAGTTGGCCTTTGTCTAACAACAAAGTCTGATTTATGAGCGCGATAGTGAAGCTGTAAGTTTCATCACAAGAGATCAAGCACTATGACGCTTTCTGACTATGACTTTTCTAATCCCTATTCAGTCGAGTTGCTAGAAAATATCGGTGTTGCAACCGTCCTAAAAACCATCACGCCTGATCATCGCGGCCGGGTTCGCTTTAGAGCAACTGACTGGCCAGCTCGCTTCTACTATCCCAACATGCAAGATACCCTCAAGCCAGATACACCCGTTCATGTGGTGGCTCGTCAAGGGATTACCTTGCTCGTTTTGCCACAACCATCAATCTATAACTAGTCGGAAGAAGTATCGAACGACACTTTTTCAAGAATTGGAGGAATACAACAAAATATCAACAGAAAAGATTTCTAGAGTTCCCGGTAGAGGCCACCTATTGAGTTGTGACAGTTACCCGAACGAAATGAAAAAGCCGCCTTCAAGAGGAGATTTCCAATGCCAATCATCTCTTTGCTACTCGATGACACTGTTGTGGCGACAGCCTATGACCGACTTACAAAAGAAAAGACTAAGTTGGAATTAGGACTTAGCCAATAAAAATAGGCTGCCAAAAAGTTCAACAAGAGCTAGAAGATTTAAAAGCGGAGGTCTTAGCCTGAATCTCACTAATTTTAGGCCGGTCGATTGCGTTAACCAAAAAAAGCGCAAACTTTCAGGTGACTTCTAAAACGCAGTGTCAGCAGAGCTTAGTACAAATCAATGCCTAACCGCGATCGCACCTCCACCAACGGCATTTCCCAAAGATGTTCAGGCTGCCAAGTATCCAGATCAAAGCCAGATTGTTGACCCCGGCGATAGGCAATTTTGAGGCGCGATTGTACTTGCCCATGACTTAGTGCATTGACGTTGGCACGCCGTTGCCGCGCCAACCCCCGCAACAGTCCAGCCAGCAAAAGGAGGTGCGCCAGACGCCATTTTGACCCTAGCAAAAAAGCCTGCACTTCCGCTTCGCCAATCAGCTCAGTGCCGTAGCCCGTCAGCACATGCACGCCATCATGCAACTGCTGTCGTCTGGGAGCATGATCAAACAGCGCCAGATCATGATCGGCCAAGTGGTTGACCCAAGCACGTCCCAAGCTGTCAGGCGGCAGCGATCGCAAATAATGCATTTCTACAATCGGGGCGATGTTGAGGTCTAATTGGGTGTGAACCCAGTTCAAGACGCTCAAAAAACGTCTGGCCTGAGCGCCTTGGTGCATCGTTTCGATATCGGTAAAAGGCACGACTAACCTCCTATTGCCGGTTGTCTACTTACGGTGAGCTTGGGCGCATCCAGGCGATGCGCCCACTTGAGCCCCTGATTGGATTAGCGCAGAGGGTCAGCGATTATTGCGGCGATTATCGCGGCGTTCTTGTACCAATGAGCGAAATTCTTCGAGTTGCTCCTCAGTCAGGACTGCACTGATCTCTTCTCGCGAGGCCTGAGCCACGGCGCGATACTCAGCTTTTTGGTCATCGGTCAGGTCATCAACAGCCGCCGCCGCCTCTCGAAAGTTTTGCGATTCTTCGTAAGCCTCGCGAAACTGCGATTGCTGCTCATCGGTGAAAATGCTTTCCACCTCCTCGCGGCGATCGGCCAGAATGGCTTGGATTTGTGCTTGTTGGTCGGCGGTGAGGTCAAGCTCAGCAAAAATTTCGGGCCGGGCTTGGGCGTTCGCGCCACTGGTCATCATGGGCACAACGGCGATCGCAGCGGCAGCGGCTAGGGCCACGAGTCCAGTTGGCAAAAAGCGGTTCATAGAATTTGTCTCCAATCGAGCAGTGAACTTCAACGATTCCACTGTAGGCAACGCGTCTCAGCAAAAAGGGGGCAATCGGTCACGATCGCACCCATGACTTTAGTCACGGTCGGCGGTTGCCCCAGTAGGGTTTCATAAAAGTAAGCAGTGACGGATTTGGTCTATGCCTGATGTCCGCGCGATTCGCCCTGACAATCACCCCTTCCCTTTTTTGCTATATGGCGAGTGGGCACTGTTGGGCATGGCGCTTTTTAGTGAATTGACGCCGCGCCTGTTGCCCCGAGCCGCCAATCTGCCTGCAACTGCCCTGGTCGCGATTCTGGCTTTCGGCGCATTGGGCCTGTGGTTGCCGACCCGACCGCTCGGGCTCAAACTAGCTCACGTGGGCTGGCAACTCAGCCTAATTTTGATCGCCACGCGATCAGGGGTTTTGGATTTTCGGCTGTTTCCCCTGCTGTATATCGTGTTGGTGCTGCGCAGCTGCTTTCTGTTTGGGCAGTGGGGCCGACTGATCGTGACGGGGGTCTCAGTGGCGCTGTTTTTGAGCGTCATGCGGGATTGGCTGCGATCGCTCGATAGCGAACTGCCGCGCCGCGTCGTGCAACGGCTGTTGCCTCAGCTCATCGGTCTGCGGCTCAACTTAGTCGTCATGTTTTTGATGCTGCTAGTGTTTTTGCTGCTGTTGATGAATGCGCTGCTGGCAGAGCGAGAACGCCGCGATGAACTGCACCGCACCAACCAAAAACTGCGAGAATCTGCCGCCCAAATCGAAAAACTGGCGATGGCGCAAGAACGCACCCGCATCGCCCGCGAGATTCATGATTCCTTAGGACATGCCCTGACCGGTCTCAACATTCAGCTAGAGGGGGCACTGAAGCTCTGGGAAACCCAGCCTCAACAGGCTAAACAGTTTGTCGCCCAGGCCAAAGAGATGGGGTCAACAGCACTGCGAGAAACGCGCCAGGCCGTCACCACCCTGCGGACAACGCCGTTACCAGATCAAGATTTGGCCAGTGCGATCGCCCCCTTGATGGAGCGAGTGCAACAACTGATTGGGGTGATGCCCAGCCTGATCATCACAGTGCCCCCGTTGCCCCCCTCGATCAACCTCACGGTCTACCGCATCGTGCAAGAGGCCTTAACCAACATCTGCAAACACGCCGAAGCGACTGCCGTCAGCGTTAGCGTCAGCCAGCAGCAGTCATCTGCCGGTGCCTCAAAACTACACATCACCGTGCAAGACGACGGCATCGGGTTTCATCCCCAAGACAACACGACTGGCTTTGGCCTTAAAGGCATTCAAGAACGCGCCGCCGCCGAAGGGGGTCGCTGCCAGATCGACAGTGCGCCGGGCCAAGGTTGCACCCTACAAGTTTGGTTTCCCTTAGCCCCCGAGGCCCTATGATTCGCGTGTTGCTAGTGGATGATCAGGCGATTCTGCGGCAAGGACTGCAGGCGCTGTTAAATCTGGAGGATGACATTCAGATTGTGGGTGAGGCGGGCCACGGACGCGAGGCTCTGAGCGTGATTCAGCGATCTCTGACCACACCCAACGCGGTCGATCTGGTGCTGATGGATATTCGCATGCCCGTAATGGATGGCGTGGCCGCCACCCGAGAGATTCTCCGCCAGTTGCCGGCGATTAAAGTGTTGGTGCTAACCACCTTTGACGACGATGAGCTGGTGCAGCAGGCGGTGCAGGCCGGAGCCGTGGGCTATTTGCTCAAAGACACCCCCTCAGAAGAGGTGGCTCAGGCGATTCGGGCCGTGCATCGCGGCTATGCCCAATTTGGCCCCGGCATTTTTCAAAAGATGCGACCCCAGACCGTCCCCTCCAAGCCAGCGGTTCCCCTAGGATTTGATGATTTGACCCCGCGCGAGTTAGAAGTGCTGGCGTTGATCGGTCAGGGGGCAAGCAATCGTGAAATTGCCCAGGCGCTCTTTTTGTCAGAGGGCACTGTCAAGAACCACGTGACCAATATTTTGAGCCGGTTGAATTTGCGCGATCGCACCCAAGCGGCTCTGCTTGCCGTTACGGTTCTGCCTCAGAACTGATGCCCAGTCATTGTCTGGCAATGGCCATCAGTATTCATTGAGGACAAAAAATCACTCACCGAAACAAGTACGCCAGAATGCTCAGTAGAACTACAGAATTGCCAGCTCAGCGAGTGTCCTACGCCATCGGTGAATCTGATGAATTGTGTCTAGCCTGGCAATAGCTAGAGGCGTCATGGGGATGCCGATCGCTGGCCTTTATCGAGCCTATTCACCATGCTAAACCGACTCCTACGACGCCTCAGACGATTTTTTCAAAAATCCAGCACGGTCAACAATGAACCCATTAATAAGGTCAGTTTAGGGGTCATTATTCTGATCGATATTTTTATTTTGGTGAATGTTTTTATTGGCCTCAATGATATTAGCCAGTGGCCGATCAGCCCCAACCAAGAATACGGCTGTCATCTGACCTGGAACAGCTACCAAACGAGTGACTCTGAGACCAAAGAGTACGATGTGCTGCGCGATGCCATCAGCTTTTTGCAGCAGAATTCAGTGCCCTCTTTGCAGGCTGACTATCAGCGGTTGAATGCCGACCATCTCGGCGGTGTATCGGAGACCTGCCTGCAGTATGCGCAGCGATATGATGCCGTGAATACGCCAGAAAATCAGGAGCGCGTGCGGCAGATCGCGCAGCTGCAGACCCAAATCGGCGAACTGGAAACCGCCAATCAAACCATTCGAGAAGAATATGACTCGACGCTGTTAGAAGAAATTGCCGGGCAGCCTCGCGATCAATCGATCAACACTGTTGAAGCGGCTCAAGCACGGCAAGAACTGGAAGCCAATAGTCGCAACATTGCGACCTTTAAGGAAGAACAACAGGTCTTGCAAAATCAAGTGGTCGAATCGGCAACAGGCGATCGCTTCCTCACCTTGCTCAACGATACGGCAGCCCTGCAAACTCTTGAAAATCAATACGATCGCGCCTCCTTTTGGCATCCCAGTATTGAAATTTTGTGGCAAGGCATTTTCTTGGTACCACTCCTCGTACTGGCGGGGGCGGTTCACCGCTATGGCGAACGACGCGGCTATGGGCTAATTGCCCTGATTAGCTGGCATCTCGTAGTCATCTTCTGCATTCCGCTCGTCATCAAAATCTTTGAATTTCTGCAGGTTGGCGTTCTCTTTGAAATCTTATCCAATGTCATCAGCGCACTACTCGGTGGCCTGCTCTTTTTAGTCAGCTATCTCTATATTTTGCTAATCCCTTTGCTGGGCTTTGGGCTGATCAAGTTCTTTCAAAAGATTGTGTTTAATCCCAAGGTGCAGGCGGCGGGTCGAGTGCAAAAGAGTCGCTGCATTCGCTGTGCCAAAAAAATTCACGCCCACGACACCCATTGCCCCCACTGTGGCTACGACCAATATGTCGAATGCGCCCACTGTCATCGCCCGACGTACAAGTTTTTGTCGTACTGCCGAGACTGTGGCACCGCCCAGCAGTAAAACTGGCCTGAGGCTGACTGCTCAGCCATCCGCCCTCGCCACTGCCCGGTTCGACCCTGTTGCCTCGTCTGCCCTTCCGGCAATTTCAGAAAAATGGCTCATGACGCTGGTGCGCCACTCCATAACAAGTCGCCAGCAATTTTTTTGATTATCTCTAGCATCGATTAATATCGGTTTTCCAGACTAAATTTCCAATTTATAGCCTTTTTTCTCTCAAGAAATGCGTCGCGCTATTTGCTTCAGACTGAGGCTGGGTTAGCTTAAAGGCAGCTTTTGCCATCAGGTTGCATTTCTCAGGTTTGATGACTGATTTTGCCCCGTCTCCAGAACGAGATTTTTTTATTAGCTACACTGGCAGCGATCGCCCCTGGGCTCAATGGATCGGCTGGTTTTTAGAAGAAAAGGGCTATACCGTTTTTATTGATGTCTGGGATTTTCGACCAGGCAGCAACTTTGCTTTAGAGATGCAAAAGGGCACTCAGTGCAAGCAAACGATTGCCGTGATGTCTCAAGCGTATCTCGAAGCCGATTATACCAATCCCGAATGGGCTGCGGCCTTTTCTAGCGATCCGCAGGGAGAAGCGTACAAGCTGATTCCGGTACGCATCGAAGATTTTGATCCTACTGGACTGTTGCAGTCCATTGTGTACGTTGATTTTGTGGGCCTATCTGAGGAAACGGCGAAAGACCAACTGCTAGCAGCTCTGAAGCCCAGAGGCAAACCGGATACGCCTCCAGCCTTTCCGAGAGCCAACACGACGGCCAAAACAATCATCCGTGAGGTGGCAGAAAAAGTTGGATTTCCGAGTGCTCCGGAGATGGCAACTGAGGAAAAAGATCCTGAAAAACCAGTTTCCACTTCAACCATTCCGAATGCAAAGGGAGCTGCGACAGCCGCCAAAAGCCCCTTTTGGCCTCTTACCGGGGTCATCGATAACCCGGCTCAGTTTTTTAATTGCGAAGACACCCTCAACCGTATTTTTGAATCATTGAATGGCGGTAGTAGCGTAGCCATCATCGGTGAACCCAACATGGGGAAATCGTCTCTTCTGTGGGCCGTTTCTCGCATGGCAGAGATCTGGCTAGAATCACCTCGACAGCCGGTGTTACTGAATCTGGCTCGGGTATTTAGCGAACAAGAGTTTTACGCCGATCTCTGCCAGGCTTTGGAGATGGCAACAGTGACCGGCAACGCCTTCGTTCGAGCCATGTATCGACAGGAAAAGCAAGTCTTATTGCTGTTGGATGAAGTGGAACGTATTAGTCAAAAAAAGTTCACCCACCACATTCGTCAAGAACTGCGGGGACTATCGGAAGGCAGTGATGCACCGCTGCGGCTCGTGATCGCGTCTCGTATTTCGTTAGACAAGCTGTTTCCAGAAAGTTATTTGGAGGGTCAGACGTCGCCACTGGAAGGGATTACCGTAGAGGAACCTATTTGCCCCTGGTCAGACGAGACCGCACGAGCCTTTATTGCAGATCGCCTCTCTGATGGCCCCATTCAATTCACGGCGGTCGAGATTGAGCAACTGGTGAACGATTGCCAAGGTAACCCCCAAAAGCTCACCCAAGCCTGCCACCAACTCTACAACCGCTATCGGGAGACTTAGCCATGTCCCGTCAGCCCCACCCCGAAGTCCCGAAGTTAGACCTCGCCCCCAAACTCAATCGTCCCCTCTCCCTCTGGAACCCCCTCGACTACCTGCGCCTGCTCTACTGGGTGTTTTATTTTCCCCAGGCGCTGCGGTGGTATATCGACACTTTTGGCGGTGGTTACATTCCAACTTACGAAATGAATCCGGCAAGGGGATCAAAGATTCTTCGAGATAATCCAGTTCAAAGATATTTGCTTTTGCAGGGACTGACTTTAACAGTTGTCACACCTCTAATCATCTGCTTTGGAATTGAGAAGCTCGGGGTAGCAATTGATTGGGGCGGCGTGGCATTCGGCGTGGCGGTTGGCGTGACATTCGGCGTGGTGCTCAGCGTGGGGAGCGGCACGGCGTTCAGTGTGGCGTTCAGTGTGGCATTCAGCATGGCATTCAGCATGGCATTCAGCGTGGTGGGCGGCACGGCGTTCAACATGGCGTTCAGCATGGCGGGCGGCGTAGCGCTCGGCGTAGCGCTCGGCGTAGCGCTCAGCGTGGCGGGCAGCGTGGCGTTAAGCGTGGCGTTCAACATGGTGTTAAGCGTGGCGGGCGGCGTGGCGGGCGGCGCAGTGTTCGGCGTGGCATTCGGCGTGGCATTCGGCATAGCGTTCGGCGTGGCGTTTCTCCGTCTAGACAGTTTCTTGTTGGCTACGCTGACAGGATTTCCTAGAAAACAGTCATTCAATTCTTTGGCTGCCACAACTCAACTACCCATTCCTTGGGTGAGGCCAAATTTAAAAAACTGGTTGAGAAACGACTGGGAAACTGGAGTAAAAAATACCAACCAACTTCTTGCTTATTCCATGCAATTTGCGCCTGTGGTGCAAGTGATTAATAGCTTTCTCATCACGATGTCTGATGATCAAATCATCTATCATGTTGCGAAGCTTGCTGAAAATCCTTTCGACTGGTCTCTAATCAACCTGGCTTCGGCTCGCTTCTACCCTTTTCCCTTTAAAAGCAGCTTGCAGACAGATACTCCTGCTCACGCAACGGCTGCCGGGTTTTGGCTCTTACACGATCTGTCCCCCGCTGCCGCCAGTCAGGCGTTTGAAGTTGTGCGTGACTGCCTTTACGGTCAAGAGATGCACACACTGGCCATCAGTCTCACCATGTTTGAGGCAGCCGAAACTGTTTCCAGCATTGCCACGATTGAGGTGCCTAACTATCCCCAAAACCCTTTACTGCGACCGATTACATGGAAGGCCATGCAGCGATTTTGCAATGTCGTGTCTGATGCTAAGTCAGTCGCCAATAGTGTGTCGCGCACATCCCGCGCCTTTGCCTCTAACCGCGCCCTAGGCGAACTCAAGCACATTCTCGACTACGTAGACGAGGTTCCCGAAGCCGAGCGACAGCTGATTGAAGACATCGCTAAACAGTGGCGCAATGCCCTACTCGATGTCGCCACCGCCGTCGGCGAGCAGAAGATTGAGCAGCCGGTTCAAAATCCCTACGTCGTCGGCGATCCGGTGGAGGGCAACCTGTTTGTCGGACGCGACGACATTCTACGGCAGTTGGAAGAACTGTGGCTAATGGGGCGACAAATGCAGTCGGTGGTGATCTACGGCCATCGCCGCATGGGCAAAACCTCCATCCTGCGCAATGCCGCCCAGACCGTGGGGGCTGGGTTGCAACTGGTGTATATCAACATGCTGCGGTCTGCCAGTGCTGAGTCCCTCAGCGATGTGCTGATCGCCATGACGGATGAGATTGCCGCCGTGACCAAGGTACCAGCCCCTGGCGACGATGAGCTGATGACCCATCCCAGCCGCACCTTCGATCGCTACCTCAAGCGCATCCTAAATCGCCTAGAGGACGGTGAAACCCTGATCATCGCCATCGACGAATTCGAGAAAATCGAGGAGCTGATTGACACCGGCAAGCTCTCCCCCGATTTCATTGCCTACCTCCGGGGCCTGGTGCAGATGAGTCCCAAACTCGGGTTTGCCTTTGCTGGACTTCACACCCTCGAAGAGATGACCCAGGACTATTTCCATCCTTTCTTTGCCAGCGTCATCCCCATTCGCGTCGGCTTCTTACAGCCCGGAGCGGTGCGGCAACTGCTCGCCAATCCCGATCCTGACTTTTTGCTCGACTATCAAACTGAGGCCCTTGATGTCATCTATCAGCTCACTAGCGGCCAACCCTACCTGACCCAACTCGTCGGCTTTCAACTGGTGCGTCGCTACAACAATCTGGTATTTGAAAAGGGTCGCCAGCGCGAGTCCACCTTCACCGTCGAAGATGTCGAAACCGTTACCCAAGACTCCGAATTCTTTAAGCGCGGTCGCTACTACTTCACGGGCGTTTGGGATCAAGCCGGTCGTGATGTCCCCGAGCAGCAAACCATCCTGCAAGCCCTGGCTACCCACCCCGATGGTCTCAGTCTTAACAACCTGAAAAGCACGACTCAGCTAGATCAGGCAAATCTGAACGCCGCTCTCGAAATGTTGCAACGCCATGATGTCGTCAGCGTTCAGGATAATCAGGCCCGCATTTTGGTCGAGCTGTTTCGCCGCTGGCTCTTGCGACAGTCGTAAGCATCGCGAAGTCAAGATTGAGGAAAAAATAACTAATGGGCGATCCATGCTAAAGCCTCACAGCCAGCATCTCTAGTCCTGTCAGCGGCCTCCCTCATCGAGATCAAAGCGTCTCAGCATTCCTAAAAATCCGATCTCCTACCCCCCTTGACTCTCTAGTTCACTAGAGAGTCAAGAATGAAGCTAATCCCGATTTAGACATCCTGTCGATGACAGTAGCGTTGACAGTGCCCGATTTGATCTGTGCAACCTGTGGGCAGACCGTGACGCCGGTAATACAAGAGATTGAGACAACGGCCCAAGTAACCACTGAGCGGAAAACTCAACCGGGGTGAGTATCGCCACGACAGTTTTGCAAACGGCCATCAAAGCCGCGATCGCTACTGTTCCCTCAAGGAGGCCGCCATGGCCACACAACTGTTTAAGCTACAAGGCATGAGCTGTGCCGGTTGCGCCCGCAATATTGAAAAGGTAATCGCGGCGGTGCCCGGCGTGACCACCGGCAGCGTCAACTTTGGCACCGAGCAGGCCGCCGTCACCTATGACGCTCAGCAAACCAGCGTGGGTAAGATTCGAGCCGCGATCGCCGCGGCGGGGTATGGTGCCCAAACCGCTACCGACGATGTGTTAGCACCGGCAGCGGACGCAGAACAACGGGAACGGACGGCCACAGATCGACAGTTACGGCGAAAAGTCATCTTTAGTGGAACCATCAGTGCGCTGTTAGTCATCGGCTCGGTGCCCGCCATGACCGGGCTGATGATTCCCGGCTGGCCCATGTGGCTGCATAATGCCTGGCTCCAACTCGTGCTCACGACGCCAGTGATGGTGTGGGCGGGCAGCAGCTTCTTTATCAATGCGGGCAAGGCATTCAAGCATCGCACCGCCACGATGGATACCTTGGTGGCGATCGGCACCGGCACGGCCTTTCTCTATTCCCTGTGGCCGACACTCTACCCGCACTGGTTTGTCGCTCAAGGGCTGCAGCCGGACGTGTATTTTGAAGCCGCCGCCGTCATTATTGCCCTGCTGCTATTGGGCCGACTGCTCGAACGTCGCGCCCGCCGCCAAACCTCGGCAGCAATTCGGCAACTGATAGGCATGCAGGCCAAAACGGCCCGCATCCTGCGGGGGGGACAGCCGGTTGACGTAGCGATCGCCGACGTCGTGGTCGGCGATATCGTGCTGGTACGACCAGGCGAAAAAGTCCCCGTTGATGGCGAAATCATTGAGGGGGCTTCTACCTTAGACGAAGCGATGGTGACGGGGGAGAGCCAACCGGTGCAAAAACAGGCGGGCGATGAGGTGATCGGCGCGACGTTGAACCAAACCGGCAGCTTTCAGTTTCGCGCCACGCGGGTCGGCAAAGATACCTTTTTGGCGCAGATCGTTAAACTCGTGCAGCAGGCCCAAGGCTCCAAAGCGCCGATTCAGCGCTTGGCCGACCAGATCACGGGCTGGTTTGTGCCGGCAGTCATCACCCTGGCCATTGTCACGTTTGTGGCGTGGTTTACCGTGGTGGGCAATGTCACGCTGGCGCTGATCACCACCGTCAGCGTGTTGATTATCGCTTGCCCCTGTGCACTGGGTCTGGCGACGCCGACGTCGATTATGGTAGGCACGGGCAAAGGGGCCGAGCAGGGCATTTTGATCAAAGGGGCCGAAAGCCTGGAACTGGCCCACAGCCTCAAAACCATCGTGCTGGATAAAACCGGCACCGTCACCCGCGGCCAGCCCAGCGTCACTGATTTCATCACCGTGAAGGGCACGGCCAACGGCAACGAATTGGCCCTGCTCGAACTCGCCGGTTCGCTAGAGCAACTCTCCGAGCATCCCCTAGCGGCGGCAGTGGTGGATTATGCCCACCGTCAGCAGGTCACCTTGGTGGCAGCGCAAAACTTTGCGGCGATCGCGGGGAGTGGCGTCCAAGGGGAAATCGCCGGGCACTGGGTGCAGATGGGCACCTATCGCTGGATGGCAGAATTGGGCATTGACACCCAGCCGCTTACAACCGCCTGGGATGAACTGGAGCAGGCTGGCAAAACTGCGGTTTGGCTGGCCGTAGAGGGGCAGGTGGAAGCTGTCTTAGGCATTGCCGATGCAGTGAAGCCATCAGCGGCTGAGGCAATTGATCGTCTTCATCGTATGGGACTAGAAGTGGTCATGCTCACAGGCGACAATCGCCGCACGGCGGCGGCGATCGCCCGTGAGGTTAACATTCACCAGGTAATGCCCGAAGTGCGCCCCGACCAAAAAGCCGCTCAGATTGCCGCCCTGCAGCGCACCGGCCAGCGGGTGGCGATGGTGGGCGACGGCATTAACGATGCCCCTGCCTTAGCTCAGGCCGATGTGGGCATCGCGATTGGCACAGGCACAGATGTGGCGATCGCCGCCAGTGATATCACGTTGATTTCGGGCGATCTACAGGGCATCGTCACCGCCATTCAGCTCTCCCACGCCACGATGCAAAATATTCGGCAAAATCTGTTTTTTGCCTTCGTCTACAACGTCGCTGGGATTCCCATTGCCGCCGGTGTGCTCTACCCCGTTTTGGGCTGGTTGCTCAGTCCGATTGTGGCCGGGGCAGCGATGGCCTTCAGCTCAGTATCGGTGGTGACAAATGCGCTGCGACTGCGCCAGTTTCGACCTCGGTTTGATGCCTAACTGGACTATTTCTCAGAGCGATCGCCGCCGTCTGAGTCCGCTTCGTTGATTCCCGCTGCCCCCGGCGGCGATCGCAGATTCAACTGAAAACCGGAAATGAGCCTCGAAACGGGGGAAGTCCAATGTCGAGCTGTAGTTTTGCAAATGGGGATGACTCAATGCGCCACCGCTCCACTCTCTTCAGTAGCTTCATTGGCTTGCTGCTTGTGCTCGGATTGGCCATCGGCACACCGGCCCAAATGAGCTCCCACAACAGCGCACCCACCGCCGAATTTCAGCAAATTGAGCAGCCGCTGTGGCTCAAAGCCCTAGTAACCGGCGGCGGCTTGAGCCTAATCGGCCTGGAGCTGTGGTGGTTTGTGTTTAGCCAGCAGAGAGCCAACCGGTGAAGAGCCGCTCTGATCTCAATTCTCCGTCATCGTTGCCCCCCTGCCATTTGGCAAATGCCAGGAAACCCAGGGAGCCGGGGGACACAGTTCTACCCTTCAGCCCCGAGAGAAAGCGTTGAGGGCGGGTTCAGCGAGTCAACCTGCATGATGTAGAAGACATAGCCGTAGTAGTCGGAGTAGCGGCGATAGAGGTCCATTTCTTGCTGGTGAGACTCAATGACGGCGAGGGCATCGGGATTGTCGGCATACTGCGCCTTCAAGGTTTGGACGCGCTGCTCTAGCGGCGTGTAGTAATGCTGCCACCAAGCCGCCTCCGGCAGCAAAAAATGAGCCGTGGGTAAATAGCCCAAGCCTTTAATCAGCGTGATGTTGGCTTCCAAGCTTTGCATGTTGGGGTATTCCTCAGCCCAGAAGTCGAGAACGGGCTGGGGAGGGTTGGGGCGCATCCAGGTGATTTCGGAGGCGACCAGATAGCCCGTCGGCTTGAGCAGCGATCGCCAGGTCCGCAGCGCCCCGCCAAATTCCAAAATGTAGGCGGAGCCCTCAGCCCAAATCAGATCAATGCTTTCGGGCGCAAAGGGCAGCTCGGCCATATCAGCCTGGAGCGGCGTCACGCGATCGCCAAAATCCGTCTTGTCCAAAGCTTGCTGCAGCTGATCTAAAAAGGGCTGGTGCAGATCGACCGCCGTGATGTGGCCGTCAGTGAGTCGCGCCAGCTGCACGGTCTGCATGCCCGGGCCACAGCCCAGGTCTAAAAGGCGTGGCTGCGGCGGTAAGGGCGGCAGCAGATTAAACGCAGTCGTGGTGAAATGGTTATCACCAGGGCCTTCTCGCGGCAGATCAGCATGGAGTTCAAAAAATACCCGATGGGCAATGTCTTCATTCATACCGGTATGGGGGGTTACGGGTTAGGCAGCGGACGGGTCAGCAGGAGGCGAAGAGAGTAACGTTCCGGTCATCACAGTCACAGCCTGACCGGTGATGAAGACGCGATCGCCCCGCGCTTGCAGCTTCAACGTACCGCCTCGGGCCGAAACCTGCTGCGCCAAAAACTCAGATTGGTGGAGCTGCGTTTGCCAATAGGGCACCAGCGTACAGTGGGCCGAACCGGTCACGGGGTCTTCATTCACCCCAATGGCAGGCGCAAAATAGCGCGAGACAAAATCAACGGCGGCGGCCTCGGCGCGGGCGGTCACGATCACGCCTCGGGCAGGCAACAGCCGCATCATGGCCAAATCAGGCTGCAGCGATCGCACATGATCTTCTGAAGGGAGCTCGGCCAAATAGGTCGATGCTCGCGTACCGCCATAGCCGACAGCAACCGGCTGCAGGCCGCGCAGCGCTTTGAGCAGTTCGGGCGGGGCAGAAGTTGCCGTCACCGGCTGCGCCGGAAAGTTGAGTGTGATCCAGCCGTCGTTTTGAGTGGCCGTCAGCAGCCCACTTTGGGTGTGAAACCGGGCCTCGGCAGTCAGGTCGAGCGCCCCCTGGCTCCAAAGCACATGGGCACTGGCCAGCGTGGCATGCCCGCACAACGCGACCTCGGCGGCGGGGGTAAACCAGCGCAGCTGATAAACATCATGGTGAGGGTATAAGAACGCCGTTTCTGACAGGTTCATCTCCGCCGCGATCGCCTGCATCCACCCCGCATCAGCCGCTTGGGGCAAAATACACACCGCCGCTGGGTTGCCAGCAAAGGGGCGGTCAGTAAAGGCATCTACCTGCACAATATCGATCACGGCAGCCCAGCCCGTCGGTTAGCAACACATCTGTAAAGCTGCCCTCATCATCCCCCAGAAAGAGGCCACAGCGGCAGCAATGTGGGCAGAGAAATCCAGTTGCCCCACTGGGTAGCGGGTTCAAGCCAGGAGAGAGCTGACGGTGAGACTCGATCTACAGCAGCGAGCCACCTCGACTGATCCCCGTGGTCTTAACGTCGCCGCTCATGAGACAGCAGCCTTTGCCCATTGGCAGGTGATTTGCGTACAGTAAGACTACAGAACGTTATGGTTGGCCAAATAAAATGATGGGATTTCATCGGTGGGCGCGGGCAATTGGCGCAGGGATGGGCTTAGTAGCGCTGCTGCTAGGACTGACGGGCCTGCCGGGGCACGCGATCGCGGTGGAAGATTACACCTACGCCGATTTGGGGCATCGTTCGTTTGTCGGCGAAGACCTGACCGGCTCATCCTTGGCAGCAGCAGACGCCCGGGAAGCGGATTTTGCGGGCGCTGATTTGAGTCAGACGATTTTAACGAAGGGCTCTTTTTATAAAGCGCATATGCCGGGAGTGAATTTAACCGAATCCTTTGCAGATCGCGTGATCTTTGACGGCGCTGACCTGACCGATGCGATCGTGGTCGATGCCATCATGACCAGCTCGACCTTTAGCGAGGCCACTATCGACGGCGCTGATTTTAGCGGCACCATCCTCGACCGTTACCAGATTTCTAGAATGTGCGATCGCGCGACCGGCACGAATTCGGTCACTGGGGTCGCCACCCGTGACAGCTTAGGGTGTCCCTAACCAAGCTGGCAACTGAGCGATATCGGCGAGAAGACAGGGTGTGAAAGGAGGCAAAAAACCGCAGCCGCCCTGCGGCCAACTCGTGCCCCCTAAGAAAAACTCCAGCCATTGCTGACTGGAGCCCTGATGCGGTCGATGATTGAAACTACCCGGAGTTCCCGCATCAAGCCTGTTGAGCGCTGCTCAAGTCTCCCGACTGCCACGAACCAGTGAGGACTTGAGGCATACGCGATTGGTCAAAAACATCCCCACTCTGCCCGACGGGAATTAGATCAGCGCCGGGCAGCAGGGGCAATCCTGTGAGTCGCCATGCAGCTCATTAAGCAGCCACAGCGTCCTTGTCCAGGTTCTCGCGACGCAGCTCATCGAAGTTGACCGCATCCTTGTCCAGGTTCTCGCGACGTAGCTCATCGAAATCCACTTTGGCTAAGACTTCGTAAACGGCGTCCTTGTCCAGGTTCTCGCGACGCAGCTCATCGAAGTTGACCGCATCCTTGTCCAAGTTCTCGCGACGTAGCTCATCGAAATTCACTTTGGCTAAGACTTCGTAAACAGCGTCCTTGTCCAGGTTTTCGCGACGCAGCTCATCGAAGTTGACCGCATCCTTGTCCAAGTTCTCGCGACGTAGCTCATCGAAAGCCACTTACGCTAAGACATCGTAAACCGCGACCTAGTC
>JBCBJQ010000120.1:0-17231 GCA_038523235.1 Cyanobacteria bacterium J06626_4 | reverse complement strand
AAAAAAGCAGCTATAGGATATACATAATTCTATTCAAGAGCTTCAGCGTCATATGGAACCTATGCAATCACAAGTCACATTGCTGACTCAAAAAGTTGACGCACTTCACGAGGTGATTGACCAGGTCAACTCTCGGGTGACCGAGATGCTTTCGACATCAAAGTCTTCTTCGGCAAGTGCCAGCGTGTTGGATGATAGCTACCCACCACGCGTTCGGCCATCTAGTAATTTCCAGCGTGGTGAGTCCTTGCTCATGCACAAAGACATTCTGATGGATTCGGTCTACGTTGATCCCGAAACGTCTGGCGATGACACTGTGTTGTCTCCCGAAGTGCAAATTCAGCGACTAACGGCTCAGCTCACAGCTGCCTACAACCGCATTGCCGCCTTAGAAGAACAACTGCTGGCCACTCGCACTCACTAAGCTGCGTTAAAGCATGGTTGGCATGGTTGTTGCAATCAAGTCATGCCGATACGTCTAACCGCAGCTAGATCAGGCCATTCCAGATGACTGAAATTACAATCTAGTCGGCTTTTCAATTCCGACCCCTCACTGCCGACGGCTGCCAGATCTTAGTCAATCACCCATTGATATCGGTCTCAACGACGACCTCCGCTACAACGCTATCGGCTAAGGCTTTACGGGTGACGCGATCGCTTACGAACAGAATGAGCTGCAACTGCCAGGCTCGACGAGTGCTTAAAGTCAGCTTTTGGGCTTGTTCAATCACCTGACTTCCTTTGAAAAGTCTGTTTTTTTGGTTTGCAGTAGGCTGAACTGCGGTTGAGTTGTTGAGATACCCGTGAGCTTAGCTGGCTAGCTTCTGTGCTCTCAGCTGGCCACAGGCGGCATCTTTTTCCAGCCCACGAGAATAGCGCACGCTAACAACAACGTTGCGCTGTTTGAGTTCATCAACAAAGGTTTGGATCTGGTGATCACTCGGTCGCTGATAATCGACCTCGCTGATGGGGTTGTAAGGAATCAGGTTGACGTGGCTTTGAAAGCCGCCCACCATTTCGGCTAATTCAGCGGCATGATGGGGCAGGTCGTTTAGCCCTGACAACAAAATGTATTCGAAGCTAATGCGCCGCCGGGTCTGATGCAAATATTCGCGGCACTCTTCCATTAAGGCCTCAAGGGGATATTGACGAGCACTGGGGATGAGAGTTTCTCGCAGCGTCTGGTTAGAAGCATGGAGACTGACCGCCAGCGTAATTTTTAGGGTTTCGGCGGCTAATCGTCGAATTTGACCGGGAATCCCGACCGTTGAAACGGTGATCGAGCGCTGACTGATGCCGACATCTTGATTGAGCGATCGCACTGCTTTCACTACATTTTTTTGGTTCAGTAAGGGCTCACCCATGCCCATAAAGACGATATTGCTGACGCGCTGATCAAAATCTTCCTGTACGGTCAAGACCTGATCGACAATTTCGTGGGTTTCTAGATTGCGCAAAAAGCCGCCTTTGCCCGTGGCACAAAAATCACAGGCCATGGGACAGCCCACTTGAGAAGAGACACACACGGTAAGTCGGCGTTCGGTGGGAATGCCGACCGCTTCAATAATGTGACCATCGGCTAGCTTCAACAAATATTTCACCGTGCCATCGGGCGCGACAGAGCGAAAGTGCAGCTGCGATCGTCCGACAGGCACTGCCGCCACCTCGGCCCGCCACTCTTTAGAAAATACCGTCACGTCCGCTAGGGTACGGGCATATTTTTCATACAGCCACTGGTGCAGCTGCTTGCCCCGATAGCTAGGCTGCCCCTGCGCCTTGACCCAATCCGTCAGTTCTTCTAGAGACTGCCCTAATAAAGGAGTCGTGGTTGTCGTGAGCTCAGGAGATGTCGAAGCCATAGTCAGGAGTGGAGAAATGATGCTTGTCCATCCTAATACGCTCGTCTGGCAACGGGATGCTTTTATCGTCTCATCTACCGATGATGACCTGGCCGCTGAAGACTGTCAGATGTCAGCCGGTGAATAGTTAGCTGCAACGGTTTTATAGCCAGCCGCAAATCGGTTAGGTCACTCCAGATCGCGGTCATCGACTCTGACCAAACTTTTAAGTCTGTATTCCGGCTTCAGCATTCCGCACTCTGCGATGGCTCTTAGCACGTTGTCCGAAGCAGCTGCGGAAATACTGGCTCCGTGTTTTTTTATCATTGATTGATGACAGGCCACAGGATGGAATGACTGACTTAAACTGCCAGTTTTTCGCCTCGAATGGATCGATCCAGCAGCTCAATCGGATGCACCAGCGGCAACGATTGGCCCTGTTGCTGCAAATGTTTCTGAATCTGTAGGGAACAGCCTGGGTTGGGTGAAGCGATCAGTTTGGCCCCCGTATTCACCAGGTTTTCGGCCTTCATTTGGCCCAATTCTTCAGCCACTTCGGGCTGCAGCATGTTGTACACCCCGGCACTGCCACAGCACAGCGCCCCGTCAATCGGCTCGCGCAGCTGGACCTGGGGAATTTGCTTGAGCAGCTGGCGGGGTTGCACACTGATTTTTTGCCCATGCAGCAGATGGCAGGCATCTTGATAGACCACAGGCAACGTGTCGTCGGTTAACGGATGCAGCTCTGCCGTCAGCCCAACGGCGGCCAAAAACTCCTGCACGTCTCGCACGCTATCTGAAAAAGCCTGGGCGCGATCGCGATAGGCATCATCATCTTGCAAAATGTGACCATATTCTTTAAGGGTATGCCCACAGCCCGCCGCATTGATTACCACATAATCAACCTCGGTGTCAGCGAAGGCGTCGATCATTTGCCGCGCTAGGGCTTGAGCCTGGGCTTCTTCACCTTGGTGAGCGGGTAACGCGGAGCAGCAGCCCTGACTTTTGGGGATCACAATTTCACAGCCGTTGGCGGCCAATACCCGGGCCGTCGCTTCATTGACGTCAGAAAAGAAGACGCGTTGCACACAGCCTAAAACCATGCCCACTCGGTAGCGCTGTTTGCCCACCGCCGGAATCACCGCCGGCAAATTATCTTGAAAGGATTTGGCCGTCACCTTGGGCAGCAGCGATTCCATCGCCGCCAGGTTGGGCGACAGTTTTTTGAGCAGGCCGGAGCCCTGCACCAATTTCGATAGGCCTGATAGCTGATATAGCCCCAGCGGGGTCAGTAAGAGACGAATCCGGTCAGGATAGGGGAATAGCTGAAAGATCAGCGTCCGCAAGAGTTTACCAGGCAGCGATCGCGAGTGATTGCGCTGTATTTGAGGCCGCACTGCAGCAATGAGCTGGTCATACTGCACCCCAGACGGACAGGCAGTTGTACAGGCCAGACACCCCAGACAAGAGTCAAAATGTTCTACCGCGGTAGCCGAAAACTCTGCCTCTCCCTTATTGATCGCATCCATTAAATAAATGCGACCCCGAGGCGAGTCCATTTCTTTGCCGATGACTCGATAGCTGGGGCAGGTGGTCAAGCAAAATCCACAGTGCACGCAGGCATCAATCAGCTCTTGAGATGGCGGATGTTGGGGATCAAATCCTTGCTCGGGCAAATTGTCGGGTTGAGGCGTGGGCGCATCTGCCGTTTGCATATTAGTGAGATTTCGCTGGTGATCAGTAGTTCCAGCCTACCGCGTCGATTTCGGGATTGGGTGGTAGCAGACGGCGAGACAGGCGATCGCGGGGGATCATCTTTCAATGGTGTCTATTGCATCGCCGCGCCGCGAGCGATCGCATCCTGATATCGGTCGGGAGTCGCGAGGAGAGCCAGTACCGGCAATCGCCTGATGGCTTTACCGCAGACGACCGGGACTCAAGCGTCCTTGCGGATCAAACTGTTGTTGCAGTCGGGTCATCAACAGCCGGGCCGCGTCATCCAACGCCCAGGGGTCAAGCTGCTGCTTCCAGTCTGCAGGGGCATCGAGCAGGTTGAGATAGCCGCCTGCAGACTGACAGCGCGATCGCACTGCGGCTAGCTGCTCGGGTGAATTTTGAGCACAGCTCAGCTGCAAGAGGCCCAGGCCACTGCTGGCGTGAAGGCGGGCTCGCCAGGTGCCGGGTGCGAGTATCGTCTGCAGAGATGCGAGCAAATCGACGGCTTGAGCTGGGAGGAGGCCCACCTTGGCGATCGCGAGATTTGCCGGGCGCTCGTCCGGCAGCAGCGCCACCGTCAGCGTTTGCCAAAAGGTGTCGTCCGCTGCGTCTGATAGCGTTTGTTGCTGTAGTTCATAGGGCTGGGCGATCGCGGCCAACCGTTCCACTTGCTCGGCGACACCGGCAGCAATACTTTGAAACTGCACCGCTAAGCCGAATTGCTCACCCTGATTTGGCCCCAGCCCTGGCGATAAAAGATCCAGCTTGGCGGGCGTTAAGGGCGATCGTAAAATGGCCGCCGTCACGGCCCGCATCTCGGTAGCAGCTCCACTCAGCAAGAGGGTCTGAGCAGTTTCCTGTTGCGGAAAGGTGCGCCAAGTCAGCTGAGTCAAAATGCCCAACGTACCAAAAGACCCACTCATCAGCTTCATCAGGTCGTAGCCCGCAACATTTTTAACCACGCGTCCACCGGCTTTGGCCAGTTGACCATCGTGACGCAGAAACGAGACGCCGATCAGCATGTCGCGAATGCTGCCGTATCGCTGGCGCAAGGCCCCCGTATCACGGGTGGCGACAATGCCCCCTAGGGTCGCCTGTTGGGGATAGGCCGGGTCAATTGCCAAAAACTGTCGGGTCTGCAACAGAGCCGCTTGTAACTCAGCAAATCCGACCCCAGCCTGCGCCGTAACAGTCAGATCGCCGACAGCATGTTCCACTACTTGATTGAGGTGTTGCGTGCTGATGACCACATCGGCACCCGTGACGGGTGCGCCCCAGCTGAGTTTGCTGCCGTGACCGCAGGGCAACAGTCGCCATTGATGTTGATGGGCACAGGCAACCAGCTCGGCCAGCTGGGCCACAGTGTTGGGATAGGCGATGCAGTCGGGGGGTGACTCAGCGGCGATCGCCCCGTGTACGCGACTTTGCCAAGCGGGGCCCAAAGCCTCCCAACTCGTGACCTGCGATGCGCCCAATATGGACTCAACAGTTTGAATAATTGATCCCATCGCGCGTAACCCCGTACCTCACTGTTCTTCAGTGTATGACGGGGGCGGAACGGCAATTGACGAGAATCGCCAGCGCTGACTGGCAGCACTGCCGATTGAGGCCCATCGAGAAACCAACTGGTGATCGCGGTAAGCAACTTTAGGCAGTCGGCTCCCCGATTCAATTCAACTGACTCGGACAAGATAGGGCCTAGTCAATGTTGATCGAAGTTGGGCTGCTCCCCCCCGTCGGAGTGTCGACGCGCACCTGACGGTAGTCAGCATAAAGGCGATCGCGCCAATCAAAAAAGGGCTGGTAGCTGATGTCGTCAGCTAGTCCCGGTACCCCCTTCCCACAGATGCCTTCAGGCAAATCAACATATTGATAAGCGGGGAATTTGATGTACATCGAGATACCCGCCACAGCAAAGTCAGCCAGCGTGGGCTGATCGCCGACCAAATAAGGCTGGTCGGCCAGCATCAGGCACAGGGCTTCCAACGCTTGCTTGAGCACCTGGGTCGCTTCTTTGACATTCTCGGGGCCAAATCCAATGCCCATGCCTAACAGGCTGAGTACATCGCCCGGCACTGCACCGACCAAGTTTTTGACGAGATCAGGCGTCGCCGCCGGTAGTAGCGCCGTCCGAAAGTTGGGATGTTGGTTAAACGCGCCAATCATCGCTTGGCGACCTTGTAAACCGAGGGATTCGTCAGCCCAATCTTCGAGCGCTAGACAGAGCCCTTTTTGGCGTTGATCGGTGGGCAAAATCGGGCGATCGGGATATTTTTCGTCCAGATAACGGGCGATCGCGGTGGAATCAGGAATGACGTCGGTGCCAGCTTTGAGCACAGGCACTTTGCGCTGGCCAGACAGCTGGAACAGCTCAACTTGGCCGACCCCCGGTGTCACTTCTATCGCCTTATATGGCAGTTGCTTGTAGTCGAGAATGAGCTTAACTTTTTCGCTGTAGGCAGAGGCTTCAAACTGATAAAGCTCTAGCATGGAGGAGAATACCTTGGCACAACCTCGTTTACTGTACCGTGCCGGCCCCAGCGCCGACACAGGCGGTATTCGGTGAGGGCTGTGATTCCACCACAATCTGTTCATAGTCGGTGGTTTGCAGCAACTGCCCTACCACTAGCTCGGCCCGATCGCTGGCCTCCTGCAAAATGCTCTGCTCGCAAGCCGCTAAAATCATCCGCTGTAGTGCCACCTCTTGAGCTTGATCTTGCAGTTCTGGAGCGCGATCAGGCCCCATGCCTAAAAAGCCGCGATCGTAGTCAAACACTTGGGACTGGTTGACATCGATCTTGCTGTCAATAATGGTGGGCGGCGGCAGCATAACTCGCAGTGTGTCGCCCGTATCTTGAATGTCGGTTGGCACAATGGTGCTCAAGTCTACTCCCGCTCGCACCTCACCATTGGCAATGTAAATCAGAGTGGTTTTGCCCACTTCATAGTTCGCGATCGTGCGCGTGCTGGAGGTCGGGACTACCACCTCCATAGTAAAAATGGCCGTGGTCAATTCACTGGCTCCGCGAATCTGCTGCACCACCACCGTTTGCACATCCACCTCTTCCACCGGGGCGGCGGGCGTAAATGCGGAGCGAATGCCGTTGACAAAATCTTCGCCTGAGCGCCAGAGTCCAACCCCTGCCACCATGCCAATCAGCAACATGCCGCCTGACAAGCTGCCGGCAAAGCCCTGGAGCACGCGCAAAATGAGGGGCGATCGCCGGGGCGTTGACCGGCGCCGCACCTTGTATAGATCTGCCTCATTTAAATCAGGCTCCTGCTCAACGGGAGGTAGCTGGGTAGGCATGGCGATCGCACTCCAATAGAGATTCAGTCACAAGCGGTCAGTCACACCCAGGTATTGCCGACCGCACGGCACTCACCCTGACCGTAGCAAGAAACGAAGATTCGCCGCTCATCAAAGGACAGTTTCTCGATCAGTATAGTACAAATGTATTAAACTTGGTTTTTGACTCGCTTCCCCTAAGTCACTTTTGCCATGGTCTACGAGATCGCGTCGTCGTTCCGGCATGATAAGGGCAAGCAGGCTGAGCGTTGAGGCAATTTTTGGAGAATTTAGGCAAGGTTTATCTCGTCGGGGCAGGGCCCGGCAGCGTCGATTTCTTAACCGTCAGAGCCCATCAATTGCTGACCCAGGCTCAGGTGTTAGTCCATGATGCGTTGGTAAATGCTGACGTTTTAGCTTTAGTTCCCGCAACTTGTGACGTGCAGTCTGTGGGTAAACGGGGCGGGCAGCCCAGCTGGTCACAGGCGGCGATCAACCAACTCCTCATCGCTCTCTGCCAACAGGGCAAAACCGTCATTCGTCTCAAAAGTGGCGATCCGTTTATTTTTGGTCGCACTGCTGCTGAGATTCAAGCGCTCAAGGCTGCCAACTGCGCGTTCGAAGTGATTCCCGGTTTGTCATCTGCCACTGTGGCCCCGCTGCTCGCCAGTGTGCCACTGACAGATCCGGTTTTGGGCAGTCAATTCACCGTGCTAACGGCCCATGATTTGGAGCTGCACAACTGGGAGGCCTTAGCCCAAATGGCTGTTTTAGTCGTGCTGATGGGGGGCAAAGCGCTGCCCGCGATCTGCGATCTCCTGTTGCGTTACGGCAAGCGTCCAGAAACGCCAGTGGCGATCGTGCGATGGGCGAGTCAGCCTCAACAGCAGGTTTGGACGGGAACGTTACTCAATATCACGCAGCAGACTAAGGCTGAAACGCTGTCTCCCTGCATCATTGTGATTGGCGAAGTCGTGGGCTTACGCCCTTATTTGCAGCCCTAAATTTGGCGGAGTGCCCTAGGGGAGATCGCTCAGTGGTATCCCTAATTCCTCTATCAGTCATGCCACTACAGGTTTAACGTCTCCATGAATGAGTCGCGAGCCGCTACCCCTCCCGTCTCACGTGCATTAAGAGTTGCTGCTGCAACTGTTAATGCAGCAAACCCTATTTGCTGCCTATTCGGCATTCCGCATTCCGAATTCTGAATGCCGCGATGTCTAGCGAACAACGGCACTGCTACAAATCTTCGACCTGCTGACCGGCAGCGACGGGGGCTGTATTGCGCAGCTTCAGTTCAGGATGATCAGCTTCAATTTGGCCCACATTCCATTCATTGCGAAACAAGAGAACAGGACGACCCCAGCTATCTTTGACTGTGGTGGTGTTAAATAACCGACCAGCCTTTTCCAGCGCTTCCCAACCGCCCTCAACCCAGCGAGCAACGCTGTAGGGCAAGGGTTCTAGACGAGTGTCAACGTTGTACTCGTTTTTGAGGCGGAACTGCACCACCTCAAACTGCAGCTGTCCGACCGCGGCCAGAATGGGATCACGCTTAGCCTCATCGGCTGAGAACATGATTTGCACTGCCCCCTCTTCCCGCAGTTCCGTGACGCCTTTATGAAACTGCTTAAACTTAGAGGGATTAGGGTTCCTCAAAAAGGCAAACAGCTCAGGAGAGAAGCAGGGAATACCTTCATACTCCAGCTTTTGACCCTGATAAATCGTATCCCCGATCGCAAACACACCCGGGTTATTGAGACCAATCACATCGCCGGGAAATGCCTCTTCTAACGATTCACGGCCCTGAGCGAACAGCTTTTGGGGATGGGACAGGCGGACATTTTTGCCCGATCGCGCGTGATTGACCACCATGTCTTTTTCAAACTTGCCAGAGCACACGCGGATAAAGGCGACGCGATCGCGGTGTTTCGGATCCATGTTGGCCTGGAGCTTAAACACGAATCCGGTAAAGTCTTCGGTGGTGGGTTCAATGTCGCCTTGGCTGCTGCTGCGAGCCCCCGGTTTCAGCGCATAATCCAAAAAGGCGTCTAAGAATAGCTGCACGCCAAAGTTGGTCATGGCGCTACCAAAAAAGACCGGCGTCAGCTGACCGGCATGAATCGCCTCCAGATCGAGCGCCGACCCGAGTTCTTCAATCATCTCCAGTTCTTCTTTGAACTGGTAGTAAAGGTCTTGATCCACCAGGTCTTCAATTCTGGGATCACCAATATCGAGCACAATTTTTGCCGCTTCTTTACTGCCGTGGGCATTGCGCTCAAATAGGTGAAACTGGCGCTTGCGCCGGTCAAACACGCCACGAAACTGCTCGCCCATGCCAATCGGCCAATTCACCGCATAGGTTTGCAGACCCAGCTCGCGCTCAATTTCGTCCAGCAGTTCTAGCGGTTCTCGCGCTGGGCGATCCATCTTGTTGAAGAAGGTAAAGATGGGGAGCGATCGCATCCGACAAACTTCAAACAGCTTGCGGGTTTGGGGCTCCAAACCTTTGGCGGCATCTTCTAGCATCACTGCATTGTCGGCAGCGGCCAAGGTGCGGTAGGTGTCTTCACTAAAGTCTTGGTGGCCAGGGGTATCGAGCAGGTTGATGCGATAGTCACGATAGTCAAACTGCAGCACGGTTGAGGTGATCGAGATGCCGCGCTGCTGCTCCATTTCCATCCAGTCAGAGGTGGCGTGGCGCTGGGCTCGGCGGGCTTTGACCGCCCCCGCTTCATGAATCGCGCCTCCATAGAGCAAGAGTTTTTCAGTCAGGGTGGTTTTACCGGCGTCGGGGTGAGAGATGATCGCAAAATTGCGACGCTTCTCAACTTCCTCGGTTAAAACTTCTGGAGAGACTAACGATGTGGCCATAAACGCCCGAAAATGGATGGATGCCAATTGGCTGTGCTTTCATTTTAGGGTAAGCGATCACGTCTCTAGTTCGGGCCTGGGAAGCGATGACTTGGCTCTGTCTGGGCGGCAGAGACTGTGCAGTTGAACCAGTTGAGAACTTAATGCCATTTCCCCAGCGCATCGTCGGTCCCTGACGGTCGGCGAACAGCATGGCCATCCGATCCAGAGTCAGCAATGGGGTTTTTATCGCCGCAGAAACCTCACTGCCGGCAGCCTCTCTCCTTAACTCAGAAGATCAGACGAGGGTGAGCAACCTTGCGGCCTCTCTGAAATTTAACTAGCAGACAGCTGGGATGAGCCGATTATGCGTCTCGGATCCGCCGCCTGCTGCTGACTCAGAGTCCGATTCACAACGGCCAAAAGTGTGGGCTGAATCCAGTCTTTTTTTTGCTGTTGCTTAGAAAAGATTTCGCATAAAATTGCAATCAGTTATCTAAAAAATCAATCCGAACTAGTTAAATGATTAGGTTTTCTCTATGCTGCTTGGGGTCGGCGATGCTCGCCAGCCCGCTCCTGTTGGCTGCAGCGGTAGCTGCTGAATCAGAGGTTGCCGCTCCTGAACAGCGATACCCAACGAACTCCGAAAAATTAGACAGAGATAAGGTGAGAGACGATCTCCCAAGGCTGGCCTCTCTACGTCACAATCGCCTGACCACGCCGCCCGCACCAACCGCTACGGTCCCCCCTGAAGCGGTGGCGGTGCTAACCAGCAATCGAGTAGACCCGATCGCCCACCCAGCGATCGCGGCAGAGCCGTTCACATTGGAGCCCCCCTCTGAACAGGCTGAAATACCAGTGACCATTGGCCAAAGCCTGCCGGGCAACAGTGAGACCACGGGCTGGTACTTGTCGATTTCGCCCTCTGTGGTGTTCGGGTATGACTTGAGTGTTGAGTCGGATGATCCCGCGACAGTAACACTGCCAGCCCCGTTACCAGGCCTGCCGCCCGTGATTAACACTGTGCCCGTTGATATTGATGTGGATACCGATACTGGCTTTGGCATCGGAGGCGCAGTCGGCTATCGCTTTAACGATGCCCGAGTCGAGTTTGAGGTTGATTACAATCGCAATGGCGTTAGCAGCATCACGGTCAATGATGTTGAGGGCACCGGCGTCGATGGCAGCCTGGAGACGCTGAAGTTTTTTGTCAACGGGTACTATGACATCCCCACGGGAAGCCGATTTCGCCCCTACGTGGGCGGTGGTGTGGGGCTCGCGATTTTTTCGGCTAATGATGTCGAAGCTGCGGTGCCGGTGCTCGGAGGAGTGTCTGTCGATGATTCCAGCACCGGGTTTGCTTTTCAGGCCAAGGCTGGAGTTAATTACGACATTAGCGAAACGGCGATCGCGTTCTTAGGCTATCGACTTTATGGATTACCGGGACAAAGTTTTGAAGCTTTTGACACCGACTTAGACGCCGATTCAGTATTTGTGCATTCTTTACAGCTCGGCCTACGCTACGAGTTTTAAGGGATGACGATTAGAAACAACTGGGGTCAGTCAGTAAGGCGGTGGCGACATAGCCGATGCGATTATCGGCGAGTTTGACCTGAGTCCAGGTGCCTGCCTCACCCATAAACTGCACTTCAGTCCCATTGGCTAGCGTATCGATCACGGGGCCGTCAGGCGACTGGCGGAAGTTGGCAGCGCTGTCTTGAGGGTCTTCGACCTGATAGTGCGTGCGGCGAATGAGCTCATGCCAGACATACCCCGACTGCTGATACGCCGAACGATCTGGCGCTAAAACATGAATGAAATTCCACCCAGGTTCAACAAAAGCTGGCCCAGTATGAACCCCCAAGGGCGTGAAATTTGGCAGGCTGGTGACAATGTTGCCATCGGGCCGGTCACGCAGATTGACTGAGGTGTCCTCTGGATCGTAGGCCAGCATCACAAAGCATTTTTCGGCGTCATTGGTTAGTTCTCCGCCAGCAGCTTGAGCCTCGACAGATGGGGGCAGGTTGGCGAGGAAGGTTACTTGTGTCTCAACGGCAGGCAACAAGACGGCCCCCAAGGCTGGGGAGGCGGTTAGCCGGATGGCATCGGGGGTGGTTGCCGCCGCCTGACCGGTCAGACCAGCGATGATGAAACCCAGAGACAACAGAAGCAGCGAGCGGTCGATTTTTAAAATAGTCATGTTAATCCTCCAAGTTGGGGAAGCTCGAATCGGACAATCACTGTCTCAACACCGCCACCATCCAGATGATTGCCGACGTGGAGTGTGGGTCAGCCTAGTGCGTTGATCGCGGCATCGGCGATCGCGCCCGCCCTTCTCCCCAATCAGGGCAATGGGTAGTAGCGAAACGACATGATTTGGGTTGGCTCAGTACTTCCTCCTAACGCGATGTGCTTAGAGATGGCGGATCGTTCTGACTAACCAGTGCATCTGCAGTCGCGCCAACGGATCAAGCGGGTTACAAAACAGCCCAAGCTCGGTCAGATGTTGCAGATTGACTAAGGGGGCAACGTCAGTCACTTGATTGATGCCCAGGTTCAAGCTTTTTAAGTGAGTCAGGCTCGCGAGGGGCGTCACGTCAGCAATTTGGTTGATGCCCAGATCGAGCTTTTGTAAGTTAGTGAGGCGGGCGAGGGGCGTCACATCAGCAATTTGATTGTTATAGAGATTCAGCTCAGTCAACTGAGTGAGATTGGCGAGGGGCGTCAGATCAACGAGCTGATTGTTACGCAAATTCAACCTGGTTAAGTGAGTCAGGCTCGCGAGGGGAGTGAGATCGCTGAGGTCATTGAAGCTTAAGTCGAGCGCTTGCAATTGGGTGAGACTGGCTAAGGGCGCGATATCGACGAGGTGATTGCCTGCAAGATGGAGCGATCGCAAGCGGTTCAAATCAGCTAAGGGGCAGAGATCGGTGAAGGCATTTTTTTCGAGGTAAAGCAGGGCCAGCGTGTGCAGGCAGGCTAAGGGGACCAAGTCCACAATGGGGTTGTCGCTGAGGTCGAGCACGGTCAGATTTATCAGGTGCACCAACGGCGAGACGTCCCTGATTTGATTGTCGTAGAGGCCCAGCTCTGTCAGGTGAGGGAGGTGAGCTAAGGGTGTGATATCCGTAATGTCATTGGAACCCAGATCAAGCTGCGTAAGTCGGGTGAGACTCGTGAGCGGGGCAATATCCACAATGCCATTGCTGCTCAGGTCGAGCATCGTCAGATTGGTCAGGCTCGCTAAGGGAGACACATCTGTAATGCTTAACCCCAACTCATTGGGATAGCCATCGAGGTCGAGGCTAGTGAGGGTCGTCAAGGCGGCTGTCGCCTGATCACAGGCTGATGTGCCCGCTGTCTTTAATAGCTGGTTAACGGTATTTCGAGCGGCTGGTGCCAACTGCACTTTGTGTTGGCACCAATCGGCAAAGGTTGCAAAGGTGGCTGGCGCATTCTCTTGAGTCATGATGATGCCTCTTGAACTGCAGCGCTGGGGTTAGTCAAGTTAGAAACGGCAAATCGTCTCAGGCTGTAGAGGACAGGTGCGATCGCCCAGCGGATTATTCACTAGGGAAAGAACGGTTAGGCTGGTCAGACCAGCCAGCGGTTTCACATCGGCAATTTGATTAGACGTCAGGTAAAGTTCGGCTAAGTTAGTCAGGTTTGCTAAGGGCGCGACGTCGGTGATTTGATTGCTATCAAGGCTCAGCCAGGTCAGGTTCGTGAGGTTGGCCAACGACGCCACATCGGCAATGTGATTGTCGCCAATGCTCAGCTCGGTCAAATGAGTCAGACTCGCTAAGGGCGACACATCAACAATTTGGTTTTCATAAAGGTGCAGCTCGGTCAGGCGAGTCAAATCCGCCAGGGGACTAATATCCACAATTCGATTGGCTCCCAAAACGAGTTCAGTCAGATTCGTGAGACGGGCTAACGGGGTCACGTCGGCAATTTCGTGCCCCCAGAGCACCAGTTCAGTCAGGTGAGTGAGACTCGCTAAGGGCGTCACGTCGGTTACCCCTCGATCCCAAAGGTCAAGCCGGGTCAGGCGGGTGAGTCTTCGGGCCGCGCGACCACACTGCTGCGTTTCGGCCTGTTCTAAAAGTAAGGCGATTGTATGCTGGGTTTCTGGAGACCAGCTATCTTGATGACGACACCAGTCGGCAAAGCTTGCCACCCCATCGGTAGGCAGGTCATTGGGGGTGGCAAGATGGGTACAGCTGACAACCACAACCAAAAACGAGAGTAGGCCGAGAGCGATCGCACGCTTCATGGTGATTTCTCATCCTTATCAGATCAGCCTAACCAAGGGATCTCCCGAGCCATTGACCGAAAACGGCCAAGTGATTAGCTCAAAACTGACAGATAGTTTCGGGTTGCACGGGGCAGGTGCCAGTTTCGAGCGGATTGGCACCGAGGTAAAGCGTCGTCAGGTTGGTGAGGCTCGCTAAGGGCGAGACATCCACGACGTAATTTTCCCAAAGGCTCAGCCAGGTCAAGTTAGTGAGGCTCGCTAAGGGCGAAATATCGACAATTTCATTAGTGCCCAGGCTGAGCCAGGTTAGGTGCGTGAGGCTGGCCAAGGGTGAAACATCCACGATGTCATTGTTATCGATGGAAAGCTCAGTCAGATTGGTCAGGCTCGCTAGGGGTGCAACATCCACCAGTTGATTGTGATCGAGGTAGAGCCGAGTCAGATTGGTAAGACCGGCTAAGGGCGCAACGTCCACCAGCTGATTGTCACTGAGTTCCAGCTCGCGCAAGTTCGTGAGCTGAGCTGCAGCCTGGTTACAGTCCGGCGTTGCAGCGGTGGTTAGCAGCACGCCAACGGTATGGCGAGCGTCTGGAGTCAAGCTGGCCTGGTTAACACACCAGTCGGCAAAGGTAGCAAAGGGTGCCGCTGTGGCAACCGGTGGGGGAGCGGTAGCGGGGTCTGAGGGGAGAACTTGATCAAAAGCAGTGGCCGCCTCCTCCGTGGCCACCGCTTCTGAAAGGTTAGCGGTGTCTGAGGGGGGCACGGGGGCATCAGCGTGATCGCGCTGGGGCGTCCCCTGGCTGCAACCAACACTCACCATGAGAACTACCAGCAAACCGGTTGGGATCATTCTGTTCATGATCGTTCCTCATCTTGCTGAGATCACCCTAGCCAAGGCACCGGGCGGGCGATCGCCCGAAAACAGCCAAGTCGTTGGCTTAAAATCGACAGATGGTTTCAGGTTGCACGGGGCAGGTGCGATTTTCAAGTGGATTGTCACTCAGCTCAAGCTCGCTCAGATTGGTCAGGTTGGCTAAGGGTGAAACGTCCACGATTCGATTATCTCTGAGGTCAAGCTCGCTCAGATACGTCAGGTTGGCTAAGGGTGAAACGTCCACGATTCGATTGTTCCTGAGGTCAAGCTCGCTCAGATACGTCAGGTTAGCGAGGGGGGCCACGTCGGCGATTTGATTATCATTGAGCTCAAGCAAGAGGTCTAGACCGATCAGGTTGCCTAGGGGGGTCACATCCAAAATTTGGTTGTCACTGAGCCTAAGCCCACGCAGACGGCTCAGGTTAGTGAGGGTAGCCACATCTACCATTTGATTGCCACTGAGATCAAGCCAGAGCAGATTAGTCAAGCTGGCAAGGGGAGCCACATCCCTGATTTGATTGTTATCGAGGTAAAGCTTAGTCAGATAGGGGAGGTTGGAGAGGGGGGAAACGTCCCTGATTTGATTGTCATTGAGCCAAAGGTCGGTCAGATGGGGGAGGCTGGTGAGGGGAGAAACGTCCCTGATTTGATTGCCCCAGAGGTTAAGGTAAGTCAGAGCAGTCAGCTCGCTACTAGCTTGATCGCATGATCGTGTATCGGCTTCATCCAACAGTACTCTAACGGTATGCCGAGCCTCTCGGGTCAACCGGCCTCGATGGCGACACCAGTCGTTAAAGGTGGTAAAGGTGTCTGTTGAAATCTCACGCTGAAGTGTGCCGAAACAGCCCACCCCAATCACCAAAAGAACCGTCAGCAAACCCAGGGCGATCGCCCGCTTCATGGTGGCTCCCTCATCTTTCTGCAAATCAGCCTAGCCAAGGTGTCTGGCTGACCATTGACCCAAAACGGACAAGGTATGGGCTCAAAGCTGACAGATGGTCTGAGGTTGCACGGGGCAGGTGCGATCGCGAAGCGGATTTTCGCGCAGGGCGAGGGACTCCAGATTGCTGAGACTGGCCAATGGCCTTACATCGGTGATTTGATTGCCCGTGAGCCCCAGCCGGGTTAGCCCGGTGAGGCTAGCTAAGGACGAAGCGTCCACAATTCGATTATCAGTAAGCCAAAGCCCGGTAAGGTTGGTGAGGCTGGCTAAGGGTGCAACGTCCACAATTTGATTATTCCAGAGGTAAAGCTTAGTCAAGTTAGTGAGATTGGCAAGGGGAACCACGTCTGCAATTTGATTGGTCGTGAGGTCAAGCCAGATCAGCTGGGTGAGGCGGGCTAAGGGGGCGATATCCGCGATTTGATTGAACCCAAGATTAAGCCAGGTCAGATTAGTGAGGTTGGCGAGGGGGGCCATGTCTACGATTTGATTGCTGCTGAGGTTAAGCTCGGTCAGCTGGGTGAGATTGGCGAGGGGGGCTACGTCTACAATTTGACCGTACGCGAGGTAAAGCCCTTGCAGCTGGGTCAGGTTGGCGAGGGGGGTGATGTCCCCAAGGGGATTGCCACTCAGATCCAGTTCGGTCAGCTGCGTCAGGTTGGCTAATGGGGTGATGTCTGCAACTTGGCTGTGATTGAGAAACAGCTTAGTTAACTGGGTCAAATTGCTTAAGGGAGCGGCGCTCGTCATGGGACTCCCCCCGATGTCTAGCTGGGTCAGCTGGGTCAGACTCCCCAGCGGGGCAATATCCACAATGGGCTCATGCCGATAGCGCTTCAGGTCTGAAACTTTTACCGAGAATTTAAGCGTGTTCAAACGAGTCAGCACCGCTTCAGCCTGCTCACAACGTCGCGTCTTAGCCTCTCTCAGCAGTATGTCAACAGTACGCTGAGCCTCTCGGGTCAACCTAGATTTGTGGCTACACCAGTCGGTGAAGGTGGCAAACGTATCTGTGGAAATCTCATCCTGAGATAAAATTCCGGCACAGCGAACGCCAATCACCAACAGAACCGTCAGCAAACCCAGGGCGATCGCGCGCTTCATGGTGGCTTCCTCATTCTTCTGCAAATCAGCCTAGCCAAGGTGTCTGGCTAGCCATTGACCCAAAACGGACAAAGTATGGGCTCAAAACTGGCAGATGTTTGCGGGTTGCACAGGGCAAGTGCGATTTTCAAGCGGATTCTCACTGAGGCGAAGATCAGTCAGATGAGTCAAGTTAGCTAAGGCCGAAACATCCGTGATGCGATTGCCCCTGAGGTAAAGATCAGTCAGATGGGTCAGGTTGACTAAGGCCGAAATGTCTTCAATTTGGTTGTAATCGAGGGCAAGCCCGGTGAGATTGGTGAGGCTGGCAAGGGGCGAAACGTCCGCAATTTGGTTGTAATTGAGGAGAAGACTGG
>JBCBJQ010000119.1:0-17426 GCA_038523235.1 Cyanobacteria bacterium J06626_4 | reverse complement strand
AAGTGCTTAGAACTATCGCTAGCTCTAGCTTACAGAGATGGAACTTTTTCTCAATCTTTTAGTTGCACATCGCGTTATTAGCTGATAGCCAACCAACTGCACTCAGACCCTGAGAACGGGCAGTGTTAGCCCCAGGGCTGATGACCTGAGGATTATTTGAGTTGAATCAGTTTCGGCTTCTCAGGCATGTGGATGGTGTCAACAAAGCGAGCGGTTTGTGACTGACTGGAAATGACCAGACTCTGCGTCCGGGCGCCACCATGGAAGAAGCGAACGCCTTCCATCAGGGTGCCGGAGGTGATGCCACAAGCGGCGAACAAAACGGTTTCACCAGAAGCCAGCTCTTCGGCTTCATAGACCTTGTCGGCATCATTAATGCCCATTTCCTTCAGGCGGGCGAGGTTCGACTCGCGGCTCTCACCAATCAGGCCCGTTTTCACAATTGCCGGATCGTAGATGAGCTGCCCCTGGAAATGCCCACCCAGGCAACGCATCGCTGCGGCTGAAATCACCCCTTCGGGAGCGGCGCCAATGCCCATCAGCGCGTGGGTATTGGTGCCTGAAAAGCCACAGGAAATCGCGGCTGAGACGTCGCCATCGCTAATCAAGCGCACTCGAGCACCCGCGTCGCGGATCTCTTGAATCAGTTCCGTGTGGCGATCGCGTTTCATCACCACGACCACCAACTCATCAATGGCGCGATCGAGGCATTCACCTAAAATCTTGAGGTTTTCAGTGGCTGACTTGCGAATGTCAACTTTGCCCTTGGCCGCAGAGGGTGCTGCCAGTTTTTTCATATAAAAATCGGGGGCGTGAAACAGGCCGCCCTTCTCGGAGATGGCGAGCACGGCCATCGATCCGGGCTGACCATAGGCACAGAGGTTTGTGCCTTCACAGGGATCAACCGCAATGTCAATTTCAATAAGTTCGTCGGGATTGCAATAGTCTTTAGCGTCTTCGCGGGTGCAAATACCGACTTCTTCACCAATGTAGAGCATGGGGGCATCATCACGTTCGCCCTCACCAATCACAATGCGACCCCGCATGTGAATCTCGTTCATGCGTTCCCGCATGGCTTCGACGGCGACAAGGTCAGCAGTATCTTTTTCGCCCTTACCCATCCAGCGAGCCGATGCGATCGCTGCCTTCTCAACAACTTCAATAATCTCTAAACCAAGTGTCGTTTCTAACAAGGCTCATATCCTCCAAAACTGCCGTTTCTCATGGGTCTGACCAGATCCAACCTCAGTCATTCAGTCTATCAGAGGAGGGGAATGGCGGATAGTAGGCCGTGACGAGAGAGGGGATCAAGCGATCCGGCGATGGATGGGGTAGAACGGCGGCAGTCTCAACCGGTCAGACAGGCTTGAACCACATTTATCGCTGGTGGAAAAAATGGCCTATTGGGGCGATTCATGGCACTGCTGATTATTGTGACCCAGACATCGAGAGTGGGGGTTGAGTTATGGCAGTCTTGTTGATCGCTCCCAGGCTGAACGGAGGAGAAATAGTCTGGCTGCCGGTGAGGGTTAGCCCGGTAAGCTAGGCAATAGCAAAGTGACGAAATAGTAGACGATGGGAGCTGTAAAAACATAGCTGTCGGTGCGGTCCAAAATACCGCCATGCCCGGGAATCAGTTGCCCTGAGTCTTTCACCCCGGCATCACGTTTCATCAGTGATTCGGTGAGGTCGCCCAATAAACTGCTGATGCCGATCAGCGCCCCGAGCGCCCCTCCGGATAGAGGCCATAGTGGCCAAGCCAGCAGCACGGCCCCGGTCATCCCGACAGAAATGCTGGCAAACATGCCAAAGACGGCACCTTCTACAGTTTTTTTAGGGCTGATACCCGACAGCGGTGTTTTGCCAAAAGACCGCCCAATCAGGTACGCCCCGATATCGGCGGCGCAAATGCAAGAAAACGCGAGCAGCGTCGCCGTGAGGCCGACGGGCAGAGATTGGCCCTGCAGCGGTAGCGTCGGCCAAAACCCGCCCAGAGGTAACGAGCCAGAGGCTTCTAAGTCTCGAAGTCGAATCCAATAGCTGGGCAAATAGCCGCCGTAAAACAAACCCAGAATGGAAGCGGCCACATCGGCAATGGAAGCGAACTTGGGTTGAAAAAGTAAGTAAAAGCAGATAAAGGTCCCGCCCAAAGGCAACACGGCATTGGCCCAATCGGGCGAAATATGGGCAAATACAATCAGGAGTTGGCTGACGCACAGGGTAATTTTTGCAGCGGGTAAAATCCCTTTTGCCTGCACAAGTTGAAAGATCTCTCGTTGCCCCAAAAAGACAATCACGCCAAACGCCAGGGTGAAGTACCATCCACCCAGGACAACAATTACAAAAGCAAACAAGAGTGCCACGAGGGCACTGACGGTTCTGGTCAAAGGCATCTCAAAGGGTGGCAGGGCCGGTTAAAAGACAAAAAATTGGCCCTAAACAAACGGGGCAGCTCACTTGGGTGAAGCTGATAATTTATCTTGACGCTAATGATACTAGGCCGCTAGTCAGGGCTGTACCACTGCACAAAGGCTGAGATTGCGGTTTTAGCGGGCTGCCATGGGATCTCAAAGGTATTCAAAGCTTGATGAGCAGCGCTTGGCAGCGTTCCCTGGCAGCAGATTTTTGCGCCAAATTCAGGGACTGAATAGACCCGCTGAGTAGTCGATGTAAGCCATGCTCTCACGATATATTTCTCTCTGAATGTAGCGATAGGAACGCTCTGGAGGGGGCCGACCATTTAACGGGCGGCGATATCGAGGCGGCAACTCAGTTCAAACCGGATGGGTTGGACAATTCTACAGACAATATTTTGCTAAGAAAGCGCTCACAACCGACGCGGAAACCACCACAATGATGAGGGATACTTAAAACACCGCTCGCAATTATCAAAGTTCATGCACAAGACTCAGGATCTTCATGTTGTTGAAACCCGCCCGTTGGCCAGTCCGGCACTGATTCACCACGAACTGCCTCTGACTGAAATTGCCGCGGCATTGGTGACGAAGACCCGCGATCGCATTCGCAATATTCTGTACAACGAAGATCAGCGGTTGCTGGTGATTGTTGGGCCGTGCTCGGTGCATGATGTGGACGCCGCGTTGGAATACGGTCAAAAACTGACTGCGCTGCGCGAAGAGCTGTCAGATTCGTTAGAGATCGTGATGCGAGTTTACTTTGAAAAGCCTCGTACCAATGTGGGCTGGAAGGGCCTCATCAACGATCCCCATCTAGACGGTAGCTACGACATTAATACGGGTTTGCGGTTGGCGCGACGACTGCTGCTGGATCTAGCCCATATGGGTTTGCCAGCCGCGACGGAACTATTAGATCCCATCACGCCTCAATACATTGCTGATGTGATTGCCTGGACAGCGATTGGGGCACGCACTACCGAGAGCCAAACGCACCGAGAGATGGCCTCTGGTCTGTCGATGCCGATTGGGTTTAAGAACAATACTGATGGCAGTTTGTTAGCGGCGATGAATGCCATGGTAGCCGCCAGCCGCCCCCATCACTTTTTGGGCATCAACCATCATGGTTTGGCCAGTATCGTGACCACGACGGGTAACCCGGATGGGCATCTGGTGCTACGCGGCGGTAAGCACGGGCCGAACTATGATGAGGCTTCTGTGCAGCAGGCCGCAGCAGAACTGTCAGGGCTGGGCCTCAATCCCCGCATGATGGTGGACTGCAGCCACGCAAATTCCCAAAAAGATCACAATCAGCAAATTGTAGTTTTAGATCACATCGCTCAGCAGATGGCGTCGGGAGCCCGGCATATTCTGGGAGTAATGGTGGAGAGTCATCTGGTGGAAGGTAAGCAGCCGATTCCCGACGACTTGACTCAGCTCAAGTACGGGCAGAGCATTACGGATGCCTGCGTCAATTTTGACAAGACTGCCGAAATGCTCAGAAAACTGGCTACCGCGATCGCCCCCTCCCTACAGACCGCGGCTAAATAAGGTCAGTGGTTTGTAGCGAAGTGATAGATGTGGTCGGGAAAACCGGCTATTGGGACATTGCGGCAAGTGCCGATGCTCCGAGGTTTCTAACCGATTACCGGGCGATACCCTCCAGCCGCTGACTGCGCTCTCAGGATTAATGGCTTAATCATCGTCGTCAGGCATGTCGTCGAGATCATCGGCAGCACCCTTGCCATTGGTTTCTGGTGCGCCGCCGATTTCTAGCTTTTGCTTGACTTTGGCCTCAATTTCTTGGGCCAGTTCGGGCTTTTCATCGAGTAGTTTAATAGCGTTATCGCGGCCCTGACTAATGTTTTCGCCGTTATAGCTGTACCAAGCCCCTTTGCGGATAATGATGTCGTGCTTCTCGGCCAAATCGACGATGCAACCGAGGGTAGAGATGCCTTGGCCAAAAATGATGTCAAATTCGGCAATGCGGAACGGCGGCGCAACTTTGTTCTTGGCGACCTTGACCTTGGCGCGAATGCCGTATTCTTCAGTACCCTTTTTGAGCGTCTGAATTCTGCGAATATCGAGCCTGACAGAGGCATAGAATTTGAGGGCATTGCCGCCGGTAGTGGTTTCTGGGTTGCCGTAAACGACGCCAATTTTGAGACGGAGCTGATTTAGAAAGATGACGGTACAGCCGGACTTACCGATGTTGCCCGTGATTTTCCTGAGGGCTTGACTCATCAGTCGTGCCTGCAGACCGACGTGGGCATCGCCCATTTCCCCTTCAATTTCTGCCCGGGGCACTAAGGCCGCGACAGAATCGACGACGACCAGGTCGATCGCCGACGATCGCACCAACTGATCCACAATTTCTAGTGCGGCTTCGCCGGTATCGGGCTGCGAGACGAACAGCTCATCAATATTGACGCCCAGGGCCCGCGCATAAATCGGATCGAGGGCATGTTCAGCATCCACAAAGGCGGCGGTACCCCCCTGCTTTTGCACTTCCGCCAGAGCATGCAGCGCTAGCGTCGTTTTACCCGAACTTTCGGGGCCATAAATCTCGATCACTCGCCCTTTGGGCAAGCCACCCCCCAAGGCCATATCGAGGGTCAGCGCTCCGGTCGAAACGGTCGCGACCTTCATCCGGCTGGCGTCGCCGAGCTTCATGATTGAGCCTTTGCCAAAGTTGCGCTCAATCTGGTTGAGCACCATGCTCAATGCCTTATCTTTGTCGGGGTTGCCAGTGGTCGTCTTAGCCATACTTTCCCTTAGGTCGCAGAGTGCTGGTTACGCGGTCAGCGATGAGGCTGATGCAAAGTTATCGTTTAGTCTAACGATAAACCTGATTTTTTTACCTTCTCATCATACATACAAGTGTACTAAAATTCTAGAGCGGTTCTAGGCGCTGGCGTGAGCATCGCGATCAATTTCAGTAAGCATTATGACTGTGTCGCAAATTTCAGTAAAAGTGCCCGAAGAGGCTGTGAGTGTGGCGGGCGTTACGGCCTATATTCAAGCGCTGCTAGAGCAGGATCCGCAGCTACATCAGGTATGGGTGGTCGGCGAAATTTCCAGTGCCCACGATCGCAACGGGCATCTCTTTTTGACCCTGCAAGATACTGAGACGACGGCGTCGATTCAGGCGGTGGTGTGGCGATCGCAGCGAGTCAAGTTAGTGACGCCTCCCGTAGCAGGCGAGCAGGTGTTTCTGCTGGGGCAGGTGCGGGTGTACGCGGCGCGTGGCCAGTATCAGCTCAATACACTACAGATCCTCCCAGCGGGCGCGGGGTTGCAGGCGTTGCGGCGACGTCAACTCTATGAGCGTCTGGCGGCCGAAGGCGTGTTTGACAATGATCTAAAGCGACCATTGCCGACTTATCCCCGCTGTGTGGCAGTGGTGACTTCGCCCCAGGCAGCGGCTTGGGGGGATATTCAAAAGACCCTGAAGCAACGACAGCCTGGATTAAGCGTGCTGCTGTCACCCGCAATCGTACAGGGGGCGCAAGCGCCGGAATCGATCGCGGCAGCGCTGGCACGGGTGGCCACTGACCGCCGCGCTGAGCTGGTGATGGTGGCGCGGGGGGGTGGCGCGCGGGAAGATTTGGATGCGTTTGATGATGAGCGGGTGGTGCGGGCGATCGCCCTTCATCCAGTCCCTGTCATCACCGGCATCGGGCATGAACGAGATGAAACCTTAGCGGATTTGGCTGCAGATTGGTGTGCTCACACGCCCACCGCAGCGGCGGAGCGAGCTGTGCCCCACCTCGCAGATCTCTGGGCTGCCCACGACGGTCGCCGGCAAATCGTGAAAGCGGCTCTGCAGTCAGCGGTGCAGATGCATTATGAGCAAGTGGCCGACCTGCGTCGCCGGCTCGAACAGTTGCACCTTGAGCAAACTTTGCAGCAAGAGCAGCAGCGATTGAACTGGTATCGTCATCGGCTGCGCCAGGGCGTACCTAACCGTCTGCAAACGGCTCAACAACACTGTCGCTATCTCTCGCAAACGTTGCAGAGCCTCGATCCGGCCGCAGTGCTGAAACGGGGCTACGCGATCGTGCGAACCGAACGAGATCGCGTTTTAGAAACGACAGCTGACGTTCAAGTGGGCGATATTGTGCAGGTGCAGCTAGCTCAGGGATCGCTGCAGGCTGAGGTCAAAGCGGTCGGAGAGCCGCCAACATCTGCCCCGGAACCGTCGTCCTCGTCGGCTTAAAAGTCCCATTTTTAATCATGATCTCCTCGGATACTGCCCGATTCCCCGATATTTCTTTGCCCGCACAAATTTGCCCTCAACTCGCAAAACTGACAATGACTAAAGCCGCCAAAGCTCCCAAAACTGCCTCCCCTAGGACGTCCTCTCCTGAAACTGATCCCACCTGGTCTTACGAAGCCACGGTCGCCAAAATTGAAGCCACGGTCACTCGGCTAGAGCAGGGGGAACTGCCACTCGCTGCTGTTTTCGAAGAGTTTGAGCAAGCGGTGGTCGATTTGCAGCAGTGTGAAAGCTTCTTACAAGCGCGGCAAGAGCAGGTTGATTTGCTGATTGAAACCCTCGGCGATAGCTGATCCAGGCGGATGCCCGTGTGGGCGAATACTCGCTCCGAACATCCACTATGCTGGTAAAGGTTTATTTACTGTGTCGGTGCGATCGCTATGCTGAGAGCCGGAATTGTTGGGCTACCCAACGTGGGCAAATCAACGTTGTTCAATGCTGTGGTGGCCAATGCCAAAGCGCAGGCAGCGAATTTTCCGTTTTGCACCATTGAGCCCAATGTTGGAGTTGTCGCGGTGCCTGATACTCGCCTCGCCGTGCTAGCCAAAATTTCGGAGTCCAAGGAGATTATCCCGGCGCGGGTAGAATTCGTTGACATTGCTGGGCTGGTTGCTGGCGCTAGTAAGGGGGAGGGGCTGGGCAATCAATTTCTAGCCAATATTCGAGAAGTGGATGCGATTGTGCATGTCGTCCGCTGCTTTGAAAATGACGACATTATTCATGTTTCAGGCTCGATTGATCCGGCGCGAGATGCCGAAATTATTAATCTGGAACTGACGCTGTCCGATCTCTCACAGGTTGAGAAACGTCTGGAGCGGGCGCGCAAACAAGCCCGCAAAGAGAAAGACATTCAGGCCGAAGTCGATGTGCTGGATAAACTCTTGCCGGTGCTCAACGAGGGTAAAACGGCTCGCACCGTTGACCTGACGCCGGACGAAGAATTCTTGATCAAACCCCTGGGGCTGCTGACGCGTAAACCTGTTATCTATGCGGCCAACGTTAACGAAGACGACTTGGCTACAGGCAATGATTATGTGGAAAAAGTGAGGGCGATCGCAGCGGCTGAAGGCGCAGAAGTCGTGATTATCTCCGCCCAGGTAGAAGCTGAACTGGTGGAACTGTCTGCCGAAGATCGAGTGGATTTTCTGGAAGCCCTGGGCGTTACCGAGGGGGGCTTACAGTCCTTAATTCGTGCCACTTATGATTTATTGGGCCTGCGCACCTATTTCACCACTGGCCCCAAAGAGACTCGCGCCTGGACGATTACGGCGGGCATGTTGGCCCCTCAAGCGGCGGGGGTAATTCACACCGACTTTGAGCGGGGCTTTATTCGGGCTGAAACGGTGGCTTATCAAGATCTAGTCGATCTGGGCTCAATGAATGGCGCTAAGGAAAAAGGTCTGGTGCGCAGTGAAGGTAAGGAATACACTGTTCAAGAAGGCGATGTGATGCTGTTTCGCTTTAATGTCTAGCGGCTCAACTGACGATTTCAGCACCCGATCTCCTGGATCAGTAGCGTCCTCGATCGCAGGGGGTTGGCACTGCCAAACCCTGACAGGAATGGGGCGATTATTTAAATCCAGCACCCTTAACGCCCGGTCTCCTAATGCCTGCTGGTCGGGCTACTGCCCCATCTAGTTGGCTGGCTGTTCTTACCGCTCCCTTACCCTTCTGAGAAAGGCGAGGGCATGGAAACTGGCGATGACATCTACTCGTCTGTGACGCTTGATGAGATTCGACCTCAATCATTTGTAGGATTTATGTGGGAATGCAACACAGTCTCGAACTGCTTGATACAATTTGAGCCATTCTGCACGCGTCTCTTTTCATGAAAACGCTGGAACAATTTCGCACAGTTCCCAATTGGATGATGCTATCGCTGGCCATGAATGTCCTGCTCTTCATGGCAGTCATCATTGGTCTGCGCGATCGCCAGCCGGCGACAGCGATAGCGCCTAATGCCTCGGTGCTGCCGCAAGCCAGCGCTTCTGTAGCCGATAATCCCGCCGCCGTCGATAACTTCAGTCCGCAACTCGGCGATCGCCAATACCTGCAATATCAGCAATGGGTCGAGCTGCTGCGGCAAGAGGCCAAAGCCCATGAGTCAGTGCCCCGATTGACAGTGCTGCTGGGCGACTCGATTTCTCTCTGGTTTCCGCAGGATCTACTGCCCGGCCAGCGCACCTGGCTGAACCAGGCGATTTCGGGCGAAAGCTCTGACATGATGCTGAAGCGGTTGAATGCGCTGGATGAGGCCGATGTTGAGAGCATCTTTCTGATGATTGGCATCAATGACCTGATTGCTGGGGAGCCCGAGAGTCAGGTGACCGACCATATTCGTCAGGCGGTGCAGTATCTGAAGCGTAAACACCCTGAGGCGGACATTGTGGTGCAGTCAATTTTGCCTCACGGCGCGGCGAATGCCACCTGGGAAGGCCGGGAACGTCTGTTGCTGCTGCCGAACGATCGCATTCAGGCCGTCAACAGTGTCCTTGCCGACATCGCCCAAGAGCAAGCTGTCGACTATCTCGATTTGTACCCGCTGTTTGCCAATGGCGAAGGGGCGCTCCGGCCCGATCTCACCACCGATGGCCTGCACTTAAATGAGCGCGGCTATTTGGTCTGGCGCACGGCGATCGCGCTCCTGCTCAGCACTGAACTAGATGAGTAAACTCTCAGGCTGGGATACGTTCTCCACTCAAAGGAGGGGGCGATCGATCAGGGCAGAAGGGGCTGAACGATGGCTCTGTCAGTGAGCTGATCTAGCGTCATGATTGATTCTTTCAACGGTGATTTTCGGAGTAGGCAGGCAGCGAACCGCTATCCTAGATAACAAGCAGCTGGTGGGAGCGTCATGGATACCAAAGCCTTTAAGCGATCGCTGAATCACTCTGACAAATATTTCCGCAATAGTTTGGGGCACGGCAAAGATGTTGCCGACCAAATGCAAACGGAGTATCAGAGCAACCTGATTCAAAAAATCCGTGACAACAATTATGTTTTGACCGAGGGCGAGGTCACCATCAGTCTGGCTAAATCCTTTGGCTTCTGCTGGGGCGTCGAACGGGCAGTCGCGATGGCCTACGAAACGCGCCAGCATTTTCCCACTGAGCGCATTTGGATTACAAACGAAATCATTCATAATCCCGGCGTCAATCAGCGCTTACGGGAAATGAACGTACACTTTATCGAAGTGATCGACGGCGATAAAAACTTTGCCGTGGTTGGTGAAGGGGACGTCGTGATTTTGCCGGCCTTTGGCGCTAGCGTGCAAGAGATGAAGCTACTCAACGATAAAGGGTGCACCATCGTTGATACGACCTGCCCCTGGGTGTCAAAAGTTTGGAATACGGTCGAAAAGCATAAGAAAAAAGCGCACACTTCCATCATTCACGGCAAGTACAAGCATGAAGAAACGGTCGCTACCAGCTCTTTTGCCCAGACCTATTTAGTAGTGCTAAATCTCGATGAAGCCCAGTATGTGGCTGACTATATGCTCACCAAAGCTGAGTCTCCTGAGGCGCAACAGCAACGTCGTGATGAGTTTCTCGCCAAGTTCGCACAGGCCTATTCCGTCGGGTTTGATCCTGACAAAGATCTCGAACGGATCGGCGTGGCGAACCAAACCACCATGTTGAAGGGAGAAACTGAGGCGATCGGCAAGCTGTTTGAGCACACCATGCTGCAAAAATACGGGCCGCAATCGCTGAACGATCACTTTCTAGCCTTCAACACCATCTGTGACGCCACCCAAGAACGTCAGGATGCCATGTTTGAGCTTGTTGATGAGACTGTGGACGTGATGCTGGTGATTGGTGGCTATAACTCCTCAAACACCACACATTTGCAAGAAATCGCGATCGAGCGCGACATTCCCTCTTATCACATCGACGGCCCTGAGCGAATTGGGCCAGACAACCGTATTGAACATAAGCCGCTACACGGTGACCTCACAGTGACTGAAAATTGGCTGCCCGCAGGCCCCATCACAGTGGGGGTGACCTCTGGTGCCTCGACCCCTGATCGCGCTGTCGAAGCGTCCATTGAGCGCATTTTTCAGCTCAAACAACAGTCAGCCCTCGTCACGGCTGACTAAATATCTGGATTTCAGGAGATTTCTGAAAAAGAATATACCGTCACGGTCGGAGTGGGTTTAGTTTGAAATCTTGATGCCATTGCGGCAAGGCATCAATCAAACCGGCCCTCACAGATGTCGTTAACGCCAATCGCTAAGGGCTACAAACGAGTGGCTGTCAGTCATACGCGATCTCTAATGGCGACAGACTCCAGAGAACCCGCTCGACTTCATCCATCCACTGCAGTTCCGCCCAAAAAGCCCGGATGAGGGTTCTGGTGTTCCCTCCGATGCGCTTTGCGTTGCAATTCTCAACGTTTTCTCAGATCTTCCTCAGACGCACTTCATCGAGATGCCGTTTAGTGAGAGCGGGGTTGAATGTGAGCCTGGCTGTGAGGTGTCGAACTTCACCGGTAGCAGGCAAGAGAAAGCACACCCTGTCAAGAGATTTACGTTGTTTGACGACAGATTTTGACTGACTATTGCCGTTTTATGGATGTTGCCCGATGAAGATTAAGTACTTAACCGCTTTTGTTGCCTCAGCTGTTTTATCTGTTGGGGTGGCTTCTCTGCCCACCATCTTTAGCCCCGCGCAAGCGAACCCCTGTGCTGCTGAGGTCGAAAATCCCTGCGCAGCGGTTGATCCTTGTGCAGCCAATCCTTGTGCCGCTTACCCTTGTGCGGCTGATCCTTGTGCGGCGAATCCTTGCGCGGCAGTTGACCCCTGTGCGGCGAATCCCTGTGCGGCTAAACCTTGTGCAGCGGCTGATCCCTGTGCAGCGGTTGATCCTTGTGCGGCCAACCCCTGTGCCGCAGTTGATCCCTGTGCGGCGAATCCTTGCGCGGCAGTTGACCCTTGCGCGGCGGCTGATCCCTGTGCCGCAGTTGATCCTTGTGCAGCGAATCCTTGCGCGGCTGACCCTTGTGCAGCTGATCCTTGTGCCGCAAATCCCTGTGCTGGGGCAGATGTAGTGACGGCAGCTGAGCCTCCTCACCCTGAGGTTTACATCGAAAGTTCAAGTGATTTGGCTATTCGCGGTGCTGACCCGGTGGCTTACTTCACGATGGGCGAAGCAGTGGCTGGCCTGCCGCAATATGAGTACGAGTGGAATGGTGCGACCTGGCGCTTTAGCAGCGCCGCCAACAAGGAAGCGTTTAAGGCTGAGCCTGAAGCCTTTGCCCCCGCCTACGGCGGCTATTGCGCCAAAGCCATGAGCGAAGGTAACGTGGCTTCGGTTGACCCCCGTGCTTGGAAGATCGTTGATGGCAAGCTGTATCTCAACTACAGCCAAGATGTGCAAGATCAGTGGGTGCAAGATATCCCCGGCAATATCGAGAAAGGTGATGCGATGTGGCCCAGTGTGCTGACAGAGAAGACGTTCTACGAAAACCAGGTGTCTTGGGCGGAATAGAGTCTTAACTGGCAGGCTCGTCGCGGCCTGCCAATCAACCTGACGAACGCAGATAGCGTTCCAGGTTCGAGTGATTAGCAAACTGCTGAGCTGTGTACTCAATGGCGGTGCACCTGCTTCTAAGTAATCCCGGTGAATGAAGGGGTCCCACCTCAGTTCGCCGGGATTTGCTGTTTAATAGCCAACCAAGATATTCAAATGAAGGCGAATGTCTCTAGTGGAGATGTAAAAATACTGACGAATTTGAGTGAAATCTGCGGCTATTTCCCACATTCTCAACTATCCTCATAAGCAATCAGGGGCGATCGCGTCTCGTTGCTCAAGTTCATCCTAGGGAAAATGATTGCTCCCGGTTTGAGGCTGTTTGACACCCTCACAATGTCTAGCCTTGGGGGCGATCGCCAACGCTGTCTACGTCAGACTGTGAATGTTATCTTGAGAGCGCGTTGGGTTGCCAAGCTTGTACCCGCCCTTCCAAGGTTGTGCTGAGCTGTTTGATCCATGCCCTCCTGTTTTTAGCCCTTGGCTCCCCATGACGACAAGACTTTCATCAAAGCGGAATCATCAGGCGCGTGCCAAAACTGCCGCCAAGTCATCCAAACTGTTGCGGTATGCTTGTGCCACGGTACTGCTCGTGGTCGGCATGATGGCCTTAAAGGCCGCGATCGCTTGGGCTTCGGAAGCCGTGGTCTACGATCTACCCCTCGTGGGTGGATTGCTCAAAAGTTTAGAGCTGATGGAAGTGACAAACGTGATCGTGTTTGCTCTCTTAGGGGTCAGCTTAGGGGCGTTTACGCTGTGGTTGCCCCGACAGTGGAGCCTGTGGCCGAAGCTGCTGCCACTGCTGGTGGCGGTGCCGCTAGTTTTTATGAGTGGCTATGCCATGCGGTATCACCTCTGGATGCAAGAAGTAGCTGTGGAGTCAGAGTTGCTGCCCACCCAAGCTGAACTGGTGACCGATACGTTGCTCAGGCAAGCAACGGGCAATGGCGGCTTGATTGGCTTTTTTCGCTATACCGTGCAGGTACCTATCTTGCCGACCAATCTCAGAGCACTACAAAATATTGACCAAGACGATAAATGGTTTCGCTCTGAGCTGACGCGCTTTAGCGGTCTAGAGCCCGGACTATTTACTCGCATCTTTATGCTGACTGGGTGGGGCATTCGCCTGTTTTACACCCTACTTGCAGTCATTACGGCTAGCCTTTATTTCACCAAAGGCTTGGTGTGGGCCAATCGCCATCGCCAACCGCAACGGTGATCGGCCAAGTTGAAGGGAGAGGGCAATCGTCGCCAAGCGAGACTTCGTCACATTGCCTGAGGGCAAAAAGCCTTTCACCCCAGTCAACATCGGCGATCGCCATGATGAAATTTTCTGTCACAACCCTGAAGTAATCCGGTGTTCGGAGAGTTGTTGAGGAGGGATGATTGAACAGCTTGCCCACCCGCATTTGGTAGCTGTGGCAGTCTGCTTGAAATGGATGGTGATTGGCGATGACACTGACAGCACTTATTTTGGCCGGGGGGGCGAGCCAGCGCATGGGACAGGACAAGGCTTTGCTGAGGTACGATGGCGTACCCCTGCTGCGTCGTACGTGGGACGTGGCGCAAACTGTCACCGCTGATGTGCGGGTGGTAACACCGCAGCGCGATCGCTACCGACCGCTATTGCCGCCAACAGCACAGTGGGTAATCGAACCCTCCCCACCGGCTGGCGGCCGGGCAGCCGGGCCGCTGATCGCCTTTGTCCGCGCGTTGGAGACGGTAGAGACTGAATGGACGCTGCTGCTAGCCTGCGATTTGCCCAATTTACAAGGCAATGTGCTGCAGCAATGGCAGCGATTATTACCGCAACTGCCTTCGACTGTGATCGCCTATTTACCCCGTCGTCCTCAAGGGTGGGAACCGCTGTGTGGTTTTTATCGCTCGGCCTGTTTGCCTAGCTTGCAGCAATATCTCACCACGGGTCGGCGATCGTTTCAGGGCTGGCTTGACCAGTCTTCAGAGGAGGCGCAGTCAGTCATGCCCATTGCCGATGTGCCAGTAGACATGTTGGCAAACTGTAACACCCCCCAAGATTGGCAGCGATGGCAAAGCCCTTGAGATTTGGCCATGATGTTTCAGCTATAGCCGCAGCAGCAGCATCTCCGCGAGCGGTCGTTGGAGTTCGACAGGATGATCGACAAGCCCACGATGCAAAACCCTGTCTCTTGCCCTCTTGCCCAGCTTTTGACTGCCTATGTGGCGCTGGCCACTTTGCTTCGGACACCGGAGCGCGCGCTGAAGCCTTCGCGCCTTAGCCAGGTGGCTGCAGTCTCGTCCTAACCACACTAGCGTGAGAGCACGCAAAACGAACGTTGCCATCAACAAAAGGCAGTTTGAAATATCGGCAAATCCTGAAAATAAATCTCTTTGAGGAGTAGATCTCTAAGGGGCAACGCAGCTATGTTAGCTGTTAAGGTCAAAGCTAAATCCGCGATCGCGGCATATCGCACGACCCATGACTGATTGTTGAGACTTAGTATTGCTCCTGTGACCCGTAATCGTTCTCTGCCAGAAACCACTGCCTACGTCCGCATTACGTACCAGTCTTGGCATTTGGGACGGCTGGAAGGTGAGGTGAGCGCCAACGATTATGAATGGCAGTTTCAGTGGCAGTTTTCAAAAGGTGGGTTGACGATTGAACCGTCTTTAGGGCGCGCGCTAATTCGCGAACCGCTGGGTCGGTTTTTAGAACAGTTTGATTATCAGCTCGAAGCCGGGGGTGATTATTCCTTCACCATTCGAGCCAAGCTGTAAGACTGTTGACTCATCGCGTTTAGTCAGGCTAGCTAGAGATGGCTCGCGTTTTGATTCTCTGGCCAAGAACCTGGCTACGCATGCCTGCTCTCTACTCTCCACTTTTGAATGATCGGTATTGGTGGCCTTGGCAGAGAGACGCTACCTCAACCTTCTGTGAGGCGATTGAGGTAGCGTTCAATCAACAGCATGGCGACAATGTCATCAATTGGCACAGTCGGTTGACGAAATCCCTGGGGTAATAATCGCTGCAACCCGGCTGGTGGATACATCTGCCAATAGCGATCGCGGGCTTCTAACGACGAGTAGCGCTCATCAATTAAAACCACCCGCAAAGGCTGACTGAGTTGGGTTAGCTGCGTCTTCCAGTCTTTGGCCGAGGTCTGATCACCCATCACAATGAGTGAGATGGGATATTGCTGCTGCAGCTGTTCGATAGTGGTCAACACGGCCCCTGCCGCGACGACTGCCCGATGCATGAGCACTCGGTCTAATCCCATGACGGCTAGGCCGCATTTTTGCCGACCGGGGTCAAATCCCAAAATAACGGGCTGAGAACACGCATTTGTTGAAACCACAGACGCTAGGACTAAGGAACAAGAATTTTGGGATCAGCCGTGCTGCTAGTGATACCACAGCTGTCTGTTCAGCATCAGTCAGCACCTGAGACCGGAACAGGCCAGTTAATGCTGCTGCAGAGTGATCACCCTACTTATATTATCCGGCAGAATAATTCAGCTACACCGCATTCTTTGGTAGGCACTCAGGCCGGAGGAGCTCATCTGACCGCAGTGTATCGTTTGGACTAACTATTCAGGCTCGCAACACAGCGTTAATCTTGGTTTTGCTGACGGGTTAAAAACTCGGCTTCGCGCTGGTCTAGATCTTCTCGTGCCGTTTTTAAGTTGCGCTCAAGTTCTTGAATTTCATCGCGACGGGCAGCGGTTTCGAGGGCACGTCGCTCAACTTCTTGACTTTCCAACGTTAAAGACTGTCGCCACTGTTCGGCTCGTTCTGCCTCTTGGGTCAAAAACTCGGGTGTCACCCCTTGAGCAAGAAACTGTTCGATGATCGCGAGTAGCCAGGGCACGACATCCTCAACGGCCAAGATTTTGTCCGCCTCAGGCTCCATATTCACTAAGACAATAGCCCCATCGCCAACGCCTAGAGCAATACTGGTTTCGACTGATTTTTCCTGAGGGAGCCTTTCCCAGAGATAGTCATCAACTTGTCGTGCCAGGAGTTGCAAGACGGCGTTTCCGAGGAAAGAGGCCCGCTCTACCTTTGCCAGATAACGCATAGGCTGGGAATCGTTCTAATGGGTTGAGTATACCCTGACCACTGAGGCGAAGAGACTTTCGCCGCCAGCCTCATTAGAGATGACTGTGACACAAAAACGATAGGCACACAATCTAAACATGAAGCTAACGCGATCGCTGTACAACACAAGGGAATTCGCGAGTCGCTATTTTAGCTTTTCCCGACAGGAATCCTTCTCATCACAAGGGTCAGCTACTAAACGTTCTGCTCACTCACACCACAGCCGTGTCTGAATCTATGAGTTATTCATTTTCTACACCTTGGACGTCTGCTCGCTCTGCCCTATCGGCCCTGCGCCACGACTTACCGGCTCAACTATCAAATTATGAATTAATTGAGCGCTGTTGCTCACAGCGTCGCCCTGACAAAGCTGCCTTTGCTGAACTTGTGACGCGATATCAAAGCTATGTAGAGCGATTGCTCTATCATCTCGCGCCAGATTGGTCGGATCGTGCTGATCTGGCTCAAGAAGTGTGGATTCGGGTCTATCGCAATCTCCATAAGCTGCAAACGGTTGAACGCTTTAAGAGCTGGCTGGGCCGCATTACCACCAACTTGTTTTATGACGAACTGCGCAAACGCAAACGGCATCAATCGCCGTTGTCTTTGGATGCGCCGAAAATGTTGTCGGACGGCGAAATGGAGTGGGAAGTCGCTTCTGATGCACCCAATCCGGTTGATACGCTGATGACGCAGGAGTTTTATGCTCAGCTAGAGCAAGCGATCTCCGGTTTGCCCGAAGTTTTTCGTACCACCATTGTCTTGCGCGAAATTCAAGGCTTGAGCTACGAAGAAATTGCTGACATTACAGGCACCTCTCTGGGTACCGTCAAATCGCGCATTGCTCGCGCCCGCCATCGGTTGCAGAAGGAACTCGATCTTTATCTCAAGCCTGAGACATAGAGTCAACTCATCGGGTATCAGCAGTATTGAACATAAATTCTTATCGTCTGAGTGCTGACTCTGATAAGCGTTGCCATTATGATGAAAAGCGGCTCATGCCAAAATACAGTTTGGCAGGGTCAGCTTTTCGTTCTGTGCAAAAACTACTGTTGGCAAACAGCGATTAATTGGGTAATTATTTTAAGACAGTCCCTTTAGCCCGCTGGAACTTCAGTCCCTTTGTA
>JBCBJQ010000118.1:0-17839 GCA_038523235.1 Cyanobacteria bacterium J06626_4 | reverse complement strand
GGCAACGCCCAGCATAACCCCTGAATCGCCGTCAACTGTGCAGGCAAATCAAGCGCAACCACAATCGCCATCCCTGGGTAGAAGGCATGACCGCCTTTCATCCTCACCTCGTTTTACTAACCGTTCCAATCAGCCAGGCGTTGCCAGTGGGGCTTACAGGCAACAGCAACTGTCCAAGTTGCCTGCCCCTCCCCCGGCAAATCAGGTATCCCCCAGTGACAATTTGCCAGCACCTCAGGTCTTATCTTCGACACCTCCGGCAATCACGGCGACGGTCTCTCCGAATATTGCGGAGTCACCAGAGTTCAGTTCAGCCGCACCGAGCGTCCCTCATAGCACCTCGCAAGACCGTGGTCCGCGAACACCTGAGACGACTCAAGACGAGCCCATCGCTCTGGAAGCTACCCCGCAAAGTCCTCCCGAAGGGGCGGCGACGGTCTCTCCCAGCGGTGCCGAATCACCAGAACCCCGTTCAGTGGCACCCAAAGCCCCCCATATTGCCTCACAAGACCGTGGTCGCCTAGCTCCCAATACCGCTCGGCACCAGAATTCAGGGGCGACTTTGACTCGCTCTGGCAACTTGATGCTGTCATCTCCAATCGCCATTCCTCAAAATCTTTTATCTGAGTCTGCAACATTGGATGTTAATCGCATCATCAGCACCCTCCAATCCCAAACGATTGCGCGCACTCAAGAGAAATCCCGTGAGTTATCCAAGCAACCTGCGAAACCAGGAGCGACAAACAGCCGTTAAACCGCTCTGAGGTCAACTCCTAGCCACCGGGACTTGAGATAAACCTCATTCAGAGTCAGACCTGGAGTTTTGCATCTGACAAAATCTCACCGCCTCCGGCCCCTGGCAAGGAGAGGTTTAGGGCCCTCCTTTGCCTCTGAAGCTTTCACTGCGGCGTCGAGGTAAGATGCCACGCCACGCAAAGCCGGGACCGAACCAAGAGCGATCGCCAACGCATCCAGCTCGCCGATAACGCGGAGCAGGAGATGTCGATTGGGGATCTTTCGCGACCTCATCGTCCCTCCCTCACCTCTCTAGCCGGGAGAGCAAGCACAAAGGCTGACATGCCATGTCAGCTTTCTGGAAACCCTTTGCCTATACAGGACTGCACCAAGATATTCGGAGGACGAGCTGAAGATGCTGGTCAGTCCAATGGCCTTAAAGGGTTAAGTAACTATGGGCGATACTGGGTTCGAACCAGTGACCTCTTCCGTGTGAAGGAAGCGCGCTACCACTGTGCTAATCGCCCTAGGATTTATGACCATACCATGTCTGTTTGGGAAAGCATAGCGGCGTTCGAGCATCCAGTGATGTTCACCATATTTCGCCATTTCCACCTCCATCTTGGGAGGACGCAGCTCAGCCTAGCCAACCGGAAATGACATCAATCAGCTGTAGCTCAGCCTGAGCCATGATGGGCAAGTCACCCGAGACATCTTGAGAGCGATAGCCTCGAACTTGACACCCTTCCATGGGCGACTAGAAGCATCACTATTTTTGTCTCAGGCCCTCAACCTCAAACCCTGCTGAGCTCTAAAATCGCGCCGTAAATTCAATCTGAGAATTGCGGCGACTTTGCTTTTCAACTTGGCAAACCGACTTCTAAAGGTGAGAATGGTATAGCTGTATTCTCGGCAAAGTTCTGTGAGCAACGTCCGCACTGTTTCTGACACCAAACGCGCTTTTTATAAAAACTTCAACCGTCCCGTTACGTCGGTCTATCGCCGAGTGATCGAGGAACTCATGGTGGAGATGCACCTTCTCTCTGTCAGCGACAGTTTTGTCTATGACCCGATTTATGCTCTCGGAATTGTCACCACCTATGACACCTTTATGGAGGGCTATCGTCCCGAAGAGGACATTAGCAATCTCTTTACGGCGTTATGTCTAGCGGTTGAGTCTACCCCTGAGCAATATCGCAACGATGCTCAGCTGGCTATGAGTGCGGCGGAAGGAGTGTCGTTAGATGACCTGAAAAGCACGCTGGGCCAGATAGACGCCGCCGGAGCAGAGGGGCTATCGGGCATGTTAAAGGGCGTAGCCGAGCGCGATCGCTTCAAATACAGCCGCGCGTTTGGCATTGGCTTCTACACTCTGGTGCAAAACATCGCGCCTGACTTAGCAGAAGACAAAGAACAAGTGATGGGCTTTATGAAAGAAGCCGCAGAATCTCTATCGATTTCCTTCGATAAGTTGCAGAAAGACATTGAGCTCTATCGCAGCAACCTCGAAAAGATGGGGCAAGCAAAAGCCCTCATGGCAGAGGTTTTAGAAGCCGAACGCAAGAAACGCGAAGAACGAGCCCAAGCCAAACTTGCCAAAGACCAGCCAGAAGCGAAACCAGCGGAAGGCGAAGCCACAATCGAAGGCGAAGCAACCCCTTCGGTTCCCACTCCAGCAGGCGAAGGTGAAGAACCGACGGATCAGCCTTAGTCACCTCAATCGACCGGACAGCCCTGAGTACAGAACCTCCCTCTGACTTATGGCCTATCCTCGTTTCGGGGTGGGGCGAGGCTAGGGTAGGCTAATCACATTGAGCATAGAAACACGGTGATGCAACGGGTGATCGCTCAGATGATGGCCGGCTCAGATGTAACGCTTTACACTCAGCTGAGTTAACGAGCGGCAACGTGGTTTATCCTGAAATAGTTCATAAGAACTATTGAGTGACCACCATGGTGCAATATACGCTGGCTCAGAGTCCAGAAGTGATCTTACCGGTGGCCGGTAAAGATTCTCGCAAAGCCCGAGAAAAAGCGATGGATCAGCTGATAGAGCTGATGGATGATGGCAAATTGCCGACCAATCTTGCTAACGGATTTGACCCTCAGCAGTTTATTGAAGTGAAAACACCTGAAACGACTTCAGATGTCAAAAGCCAAGAAGATGCAGTTGTCGAAGCTGTGCAAGTCTTGAGCCACCTAGCCACGCTGAAAATGAAAATGCAGGACTCGCGAGAAGACGCCCTGCAAATCAGAAAACTGATCGATTTGCTCTTTATCGATGAGCCCATCACCGAAGCTCAGGTGACTGAGCTGAAAGACGGTTTCAAAATGCTCAAGAGCTTTGCTCAGAGTAATTTAAAGTATCGGGATGCGCGCTCACAGGCCGAAACGGCTCGTCAAGTTTTGGATGAAGCGCTCAAGCCATAGCCCCAGACCGTGGCTGAAGCGGAAAAGGGGTGAAGCTGTGCGCGGGACAATAATTATGATTTCGTTGAGAGATGCGATCGCATGTTAAGCATTCTCATTGAACTGTGACGCCTCCTTTAAGATCGAGATACAGGAAAGCATCTTGGCTGATGGCAGCCATGCTTTGCTGAACGAGCCAGTGATACCTCTGGTTTAAGCTGCAGGTCTGCAGACTCCCACATAACGGCAGACCAAAGCGCCCCTAACGGGCCAGTGTCACCCGGTATTGCGGCTCTCCTCAATGCTGTGGATTTTCATGGAGGCTGTTATGTATCGCAAGATCTTAGTCGCGCTAGATCATTCTCCCTTTCGGACTTATCTACTCGGTAAGGCGATTGAGATGGCAAAGGCAGCAAAAGCCGATTTGATGATCGTGCATGCGCTTTCAGCCTACGAAGACAATAGTCCGGGGCTGCCCGTGCGAGCTTACCATACCTACTATCCCATCGCTGACAGCGTCGCTTGGGATACCTATCAAAAACGCTGGGCCGCTTACGAGCAAGAGGGGCTCGCAGACCTTCAAGCGTTTGCCGCAGAAGCGACCGATCAGGGCATCAAAGCCGAGTTTACGCAAACGGCAGGCGATCCCGGTCGAATTATTTGTGATGTCGCCAAGAGCTGGAACGCCGATCTGATTATGGTTGGCAATCGTGGCCGATCAGGTCTTACCGAGTTCTTGCTCGGCAGCGTCAGCAATTACGTCATGCACCATGCGATGAGTTCTGTCTTGATCGTGCAAGGGACTACCACAGAGAATCAGGCGGCTGACCAGGCTGAAAGCGCCACCGCTGGAGCCACGCATTAACCAACGAATCCCTCAGTTCGATACTGGCGATTCGGCGCTGTCAGGTAAGCACTTCTGAGGCTAACCTCGGCGCGCCACGCCAGGCGATGACGCACTCGACGGTAATGAGATCCCCGAAGGGATCTGCGCTTCAATAACATCCCATTTGTGGAAACGTTTTCTGTAGGGGTTTGGCACTGCCAAGCCCCTACAGAGTGATCGACTAACAGCTGAACCAGACCACGTTAGGTAGTGCCCTGCTGCACCGGAATCGTAACGTGAAAGGTGGTGCCCTGCCCAGCTTGCGATTCACACTCTAACGTGCCGTGATGATGCTCGGTCACAATTTGATAGCTGATCGAAAGACCAATGCCCGTTCCTTTGCCGATTGGTTTCGTCGTGTAAAAGGGTTCAAAAATGCGCTGGCGTTTGGCTGCAGTCATGCCCGAGCCAGTGTCACTAATGCTGATGCGAATCTGCTCCGGTGACAGCGCCTCGGTCGTAATGCTGATGGTTGGCAGCGGCCCTTGATTGTCAGCAGCTATCTGCTCTTCGATCGCATCAATCGCATTGCTAATTAAGTTCATAAATACTTGGTTGAGCTTGCCGGCATAGCATTCCACCAGGGGTAAATCGTCGTAGCGTCGGGTCAGGGTGATTTTGGGACGACCGCCATCCGCTTTGAGACGATGCTGCAGAATCATCAGAGTACTGTCTAGCCCATCATGAATATTGACGGCCTTGATTTCGGCTTCATCCATGCGCGAGAAGGTGCGGAGGGAAGCCACGATGGTCTTAATGCGTTCTGCCCCCACCCGCATTGAGTTCAACAGTTTGGGAAAGTCAGCAGCGAGAAACTCGAGATCGACCTTGGCAATTAGCTGTGCTAACGCTTCTGGGGGATTTGGATAGGTCGTCTGATACTGCTCAGTCAACTTAAGCAAGTCTTGAGCATAGTCGGCGGCATGCAGAATGTTGCCATCAATAAAGCTGACGGGATTGTTGATTTCGTGGGCCACACCCGCGACCAGCTGCCCCAGACTCGACATCTTTTCGGTCTGCACCAATTTGGCTTGAGTCCGCTGGAGTTCTGCCAGGGTGGCGGTTAGGTCGGCAGCTTGTTGTCGCGCCCGAGTCGCGTTTTCCGTCGCCTGTTGAAACAGGTCAGCCTGCCCGATGGCCAGCCCCACCTGCCCCGCCAGCGCAGCCAGTAGCTCGATCTCGCTATCAGTCCAATGGCGAGGGCCACGGCATTCGTGGGCAATCAAAAGCCCCCACAGCTGCTTTTTCAGGAGGATTGGCACAATCAGGTTGGCGCGCACCTGCAGGGTTTCCAGATACTGAATGTGGCAAGGGTCAAATCCAGTCTGATAAATGTCATCAATCGCGCGTCCTTGGCCCGCTTCGTAATACTGGGCCAAGCCGCCCGGAAAACAATTGTCGGTGCCAATTTCACCGAGGGTTGACCGCCAGGGCGACGCCACATCTTCGACTATCACTTCCCCCGTCCAATCGGGGCAAAAGCGATAGACCACAACGCGATCGGTGGCCAGCTGTTGCCGTACCGCTTGCACCGTCGTTTGCAAAATGGGCTGTAGTTCCAAAGACTCCCGGATTTGGGTAGAGATGCGGTTGATGAGCCCCTCGCGACTCGCGAGGTCTTGCAGACGGGTCTCCGATTGCTTACGACGGGTAATGTCTGTCAACACGCCGTCAATTAACTGGACAGTGCCCGTCGCGTCAGTGATCGGCTGACCGGTTTCGAGCACCCAGCGAATGCCGCCATCGGCATGCAGCAAGCGATATTCCACCTCGAAGGGTTGGCGCTGAGCGATCGCAGCGGTAGTGTCGTGATCGACGCGATCGCGATCGTCAGGATGAATCAGTCGCCAGTCTTCGTGATGAATCGGATGATCAATGGCATAGCCAGTCACGTCAAAGATTGCATCACTCTGAAAAATCAGCGTCCAATCTTTATCCGCTTTGCAGCGATAGACTGCCCCTGGAATGTTGTTGATTAACGTGCGATTACGTTCCTCACTTTCCTTCAGGGCGGCACTCGCCGTCATCCGATCGGTGATATCCAGCACCGTGCCCATGAGGCCCAGCAGCATCCCATCAAGGTTTCGCCACACCCCGCCCCGTTCGCCAATCCAGAGCACAGTATCGTCACCCAACAGCAGCCGATATTCGATTTGATAGTCTTGCCCATCTTTGACGGCTTGGCTCACGGCAGCTTTAACCAAGTCGCGATCGCTCGGATGCACATTTTGCAAATAGGCATCAAAGGTATCGCAAAAACTGACCGCCGAGACCTCAAACAACGTACCGGGTTCCGTCGTCCACGCCATTTGATCGGTGGCCATATCCCAAGTCCAGACCCCCATGCCCGAGACCTGCAGCGCCATCCGTAACTGGCGATCGTGTTCTTGGTAGGCTTCTTCAATCGTTTTACGGTCAGTCACATCCAGCACGACGCCATAGAAAACGATGTCTCCTGCCGCTTGCGGCCCCGGCAGCGCATCAATGCGCCACCACCGGGTTTCCCCCGAGCGGGTCGTGAGTCGCCCTTCAAAGTGCCAAGCACTCTCCGTCGTGACAGCAGTATTGATAGTTGCCTGCAGCTGCTGATAGTCAGCCGGATGCATTTGCTCAAACCAAGCGTGGGCATCGGCCATGAGCAACGCAGGCGGGAGGCCGGTAATGGCTTCGATGCGATCGCTGGCAAAATCGATCGTGTAGTCGAGATCGTGCACCCGTAGCTGCACAATCGCCCCCGGAATCGCTGCAGTTAAGGTGCGAAAACGCGTTTCATTATCCGCTAGCGCCTGAGCCATCACTGCTTGTTCAATGGTGGCTGCGGCCACTTGCTTGCGACTCGTCACATCCATAATCGAGCCGTCCCAAACGACCGCCCCCCGCGGCAAAGGCTGAGGACGGGCAGCGGTTTGAATCCAACCCACTTTGCCATCAGGTTGGTAATATCGTCCTTCCCAATACCAGGGTGTCAACTTGGCGGCTGAGGCCGCTAAAGAGTGGTCAAATGTCGGGCGGTCCAGCGGGTGCAACAACTGCAAAATTTGCTCCGCGTTCACCAGAATGGCTCTAGACGCGACCCCAAAAATTTCATCGGCACCGGGACTGACAAAAGTGAACTGCAGCTGCCCATCCGGCTGACGGCAGAGCTGATAAATCACAGCAGGCACGTTGGCTAAGAGCGCCTGCAGCTGAGGCATTTGCCAGAGCGAAGGGTTGGCAGTGCTAGCGGTCAGTGGCGGCGGCGTTACTGCCGGCTCTAAAAAACACAGCAGGGCTTGACCATCAGCGGCGAGCTGGGTGCGGCGCGTCAGCGACTGCCCGTTTTCGGGGGCTGACGTCGGCACGACTAGGATTTCAGCTACAGCCGCGGCAGTTGCTAATTGCCCTTGCCAAACGGCTTCGTCTTGATGCTGCAGGCTCTGGTCCGTCGCTGTCGATAAAATTTCTGCCTCAGAAACGGTGATCAGCTCCCGGCGTGATTGCCCCAACAGCTGACAACAGGCATCATTCACAAATACCAGGCGGTGATCCCTGGTTTTGATGTAGACGGCTGTCGGCACCGCATCTAATGCCTGACACAATAGCTCCGACGTCACCGAAGACGCGGCTGTGGTCTCTTCGATCATTCGTCCCATTGGATCAGTGGGCATGGGTCTGGCTTATCCAAAGCACTTGAGAGGGCAGACACAAGCGGCATCGCCAGCGCTCGATCAGCAGTCACAGCTCGTGATCACGTCATTAAAGGGCTAGGATGCTCTTGAACTCTGACTAGGTTCTCAACTGAGACCACGGCTGACCTCACGAACTGAGTCAAACGGCTCTCATAAACTCATAAAGTAGCCAGTAATTCATCATAACTCTCCCTATTGAGGAGCAGCAGCAAGCCAGATTGAGGTCGCGAGAGGGCGGCATCACATCTTGCTTACATCAATTTTAAGGGTTAGCCCGCGAATGCCCATAGGCAGCATCAACAGCGATCACGCGATGAACTGCGGCGGTCTGTCTAGCCTTATTCAGTCATTTATGAGCATCGCTCAATCTTTGCAGATTGAGCGATGCTCACGAGCCCTCGATGTTGAGTTTCGGCGACTGAGTTGGCCCACTCTGGGGCAAAATCGCACCCACAGGGCCGACTGCTCAGAATCAGGTTAAGCCGAGGGCAAATCGACCTAGTTGCGCCTAGCTCACGGCGTCACGCCTGCCGAAAATCAGTGTCCAGAAAATGCTGTGATCAGCTCATCTAGGTACGGCGTCACTAATGCCGCATGGTTAGCGGGGAGGGCTGTGCAAATCTCTGCCTTGAGGCAACGGTAGGCCCGCGACGCCGCATTGTTGGTATGAACGGCTCGGGTGATATTTTCCATCCATAAAGAGAAATCTTGCTTAAACCCTTCGGGCTCATCTAACAGCACGGCTCGGGCGATTTCTTTCAGAGCAAAATCCATATCGCGCTTGCATTTGGCACTGTGGGTGACCACTTCTTGACGATGGGTCTGAGCCAGCTTACGCAAAGACCGAAGCACCAATTCATTCGCTTGACTGCTCAACGTCTGATAGGTCTGAGTGCGCGCCGAAAAAGATTCGACATAGGCCTCTAAGCCCTGTAACTCTTGATCATTGAGAAACCGACCATCCGCGTGAGCAGCCGTTTGACTAAAGGTTGAAAGCATACTTAAAAAATGTCTCCAAAGGATAAATTTTCAAAAACTAATAAAGCTCGTTCACAGGAGGTTACTTAAGGCCATCGTCACAACCAATGATGCTTTAAATAATCTGAATACGCTGCAGTGAACGAGCTTAACAGATGATGTTTCATCCACATTTGGGGCTTTCATGGTTAGCGCAGGCGGATTTTGTTAATCGCTGATGACCATCAAAATTTTGCCCCCCCTGTTCTAATGGCTGCTTATTATTTTTTGGGGTTTTATCAAAATTCACATTATTGTCGCCAAATTGCTTGCCATACTGGCTCGCGATCGCGTGAACTAAGAAGTCCCCTGACCAGCGATCAATAATTGCCTCCCAGATTGACGGTGTAGGGGGCAAGCTGGGTAACCGTGCAAATGTGGCTTTACTTCTGACAGGTCAGCCCTAGGCGATGTAGAGCCGCCCAGAGAAAACGCTGTCTGATAGTCAAGCGCTGATTTTTGCCTGTCGCGATCGCCCCAACCCAAACTGCAGCGGAGGGCAAGGCTCAAAAAGCATCTCGATCGCTCAGAGAGAATCGTGTCAAACCAGGGCAGAAAACGCTTTCATCCTAGGGATGTTGTTTCAGTACAGAGACGTGAAATCATTGCGTTGTTGAATATGGACTCGTGGCAAACGGGCCATTCGACCACCGAGTCTTGCCGCAAAGCGGCACTTTGTTAAGAAGCTTATCTCAAGTTTAACCTTAGTATCATCTGCTCAGCACAAATACAGATCTGCCATTTCAAGGTGATACGTTGAAGGCTGTTTATACTCTTTTTGTCCGCAGCTTTTATGTATAAGAAACAAGAAAAGGATGTTTGGGGATCATTGGTTACTGCCGCTTTAGGGGCAGGCATCATCACCTCGTTGGCAGTTGCCCAAGGGCAAAGTCCGTGGGTGGCGATCGTCATCACCCTATTTGCCGCCACCGTCGCAGTCATCATTGATCAGCTGGCATCGTGAGCTCAAATCAGGCTTCACGGCATTGGCTTGCCGCTACTGCCGCTGTTCTCGCTTCATCCCAACGAGTCGCCCCCTCGGTTTAATCTTGCTTCCGGCTCAATACACTCGATTAGCTCGCCATTTATGGTGAGCTTTTTTGTGGCCGGTTCACCGCGCTCAGGGCAGCCGTTAACCTAGTCGTACAGATCGAGTGCGCCCCCTTAGCCGATCCCCCAGCAAGTGGTGCCGCAGCCGCAGTCAAGTTCTCAATCTAGATGAACTTCGAGCAGCGACAAATCATCCGAGAAGGTTCGATCCATGGTGCGATCGTCGACTTGCTTCAAAATGTCATCAATCGTTTGATCAGCGGTATGAGTTGACAAAATATCCAAAAAATCGTTTAGATTCATCATGGTCTGGTCGTGCTGTTTGATCTCATAAACGCCATCGCTAAAGAGATACAGCCGACTGGCAGGGGGAATGAAACACCGCTGCCAGTGGTATTGAATGTCTGGCAACATGCCAATGGGTAGGCCTGATGTTTTCAGCGGCTCGATGGTTTGCGGCTGTTGGTCTTGGCTATAAATCAACACGGCGGGGGGGTGGCCGGCACTTGCGTAGAGCAGTTGCCGATTGGCGCGATTGTAGACGCCGTACCACATGGTGAAATATTTCTCGTTTTGGTCGTTCATCTGGAACGTTTCATTGAGCGCTTGGAGCACCTTTTCCGGTCGGTAAAAGTTGACGTCGGGCAGCGACTGCGATCGCAGCATATTGAGCACTGACGTCGACAGCAGGGCAGAGCCCAGCCCATGACCAGAGACATCCAGCAGATAAATCACCAAATAATCCGGATCGAGCCAGTAGAAGTCATAGCAGTCACCCCCTAGCAATCGGGAGGGAATAAACCGCGCATTGATCGGCACTTTTTCGGTTAGATCATTGGGGAGCAGCGATCGCACATAGGCCTCAGCCTCGGCCAGCTCAGCCCTCAGCAACCGAGTTTGATCTTGCAACTCTTGCTTGATTTTTAGAATGTGTTGGCCCGCGAGCACCCGCGCCCTGAGCTCTACAGGGTCAACCGGGTGCGATAGCCAGTCATCTGCGCCGTTGGCCAGCACAGACGTATATTGCGCCAGACTGTTTTGAGGAATCAGCATCAGACAAAAAATAGGAGGAACGTCAGTGCTGGCTTTAAGGCTCAGCCAAGCAGAGAGACCCCCAGCCTTGGCTTCTTGTTTCCATTCCTCAATAATTAGCGTGGGCTCGCTTAACTGCGTCAAATCGATCGTCTCAGGATCGTCCATCCAAAGTGTGACGTCATAGCCCTCAGCAGTAAGCAACTGATAAAGACGACGACGAGTTTTATACTCTGAATGAATCACCAGAATGTGCATTATCGAAAAAGTCCTATGCCAATCATGTTCTGTCTGATGCCTAGCTGTGTTGAGCGATCAACCGCTGCAGCCAAGGCCTGCGGAGGTCAGTTGTCAGGCTCAAATAGTCACCCTCACAAAAGCCTTGAGTACTCACAGCGTAGTCTGATTCGCCTCCAATTATTCACCGGAGATGATGAGGTCAAAATTATCGCTAAGAAGACAGATTCGTTAATTAAGGCTTCCCGGAAAACACGCAAAGGTCGCACGCTTGACAAGAATCTTTGGCTTTACTTCGGCCCCTTTGCCTTAAGGGTTTCAGCTAAAGGCTAAGCGCTGTTAGGGCAAAATCGAGGTTTGAGTAATACGACACCTTAAAGACGTTTACCCATAGCCTCATGGGCGATTTACTCCGGTTTGTCGCCGCCATTAGCCTGATGGGGGTGAGAGTACCTTGACAAACACTAAGCCACTGTCAGAACACGGCAACCGCCTCCAGTGCCTCCGCAGACAGCGTCTTCGCCCTGGAGGAATCGTGCAACTCGACCCCAACCTACCGGGCTCAGGCGATTGGTCTCTACACTCTAGTCAGAGCAATACAGGACCAAGACCATGGCGAAACGATATGCCGTCCTTCCTAAGGAAAGCGGAGCGATGTGGACGCGCGATCGCGTACGGCTAGATGCCGATATCTATCGCCCCAATGCGGCAGGCCCGTTTCCCGTCTTACTCATGCGACAACCCTACGGACGCGCCATTGCCTCGACCGTCGTCTACGCCCACCCGACTTGGTATGCTGCCCAGGGGTTTATTGTCGTCATTCAAGATGTGCGAGGTCGGGGCACTTCGGAAGGCGAATTTCACCTGTTTGAACATGAAGTTGACGATGGTTTTGACACGGTGGCCTGGGCCGCTACCTTGCCGCAAAGCAACGGTCAGGTGGGGATGTATGGCTTTTCTTATCAGGGCATGACGCAGCTCTTTGCCGCCGCCGCCCTGCCCCCAGCGTTGAAGGCGATCGCCCCCGCCATGGTCGGCTATCATCCGCGTGAAGACTGGGCCTACGAACACGGAGCTTTCTTATTGCAGGCGGGGGTCGGGTGGGCCATTCAACTCGCGGCTGAAACAGCGCGTTTGCGAGGCGACGACGACGCGTTTCACCATTTGTATCAGGCCGCGCGGCAGTTGCCCATCCATGACGAAACACCCGCCTGTCCCGGGGTGCTCCAGCAATATGCCCCAGACTCATTCCTGCACGATTGGCTGAGACATCCCCCCGACTCTGACTATTGGCAGGGCATCACGCCACAGCTCGATCAAGTTGATTTGCCCATGCTGCATATCGGCGGCTGGTTTGACCCCTATCTACGAGGGGATCTGCGGCTACATCGCGAACTGGCCGCCCGCAGCCAATATCCTCAACCCTTGTGGATTGGCCCTTGGGGGCATATTCCTTGGGGGCGTCAGGTCGGCGAACGAGACTTTGGGCCAGCAGCGAACAGTCCGATTGATCGTCTGCAAGTTGAGTGGTTTGCTCACTGGCTGCAGGATGATGCCCCACCCAGTTGGCAGCCAACGCCCCTGCATCTGTTTGAGATGGGTGCCAACTGCTGGCGATCACGGCCCGCCTGGGGACAGCAAACACAGCGTTGTCAGCTCGCTAGCCATGGACTAGCCGCGATGGATCAAGAAGACGGCAAACTCATTTTCCAGCCCACTATTCCTGCCGCTGATCGCCCCGCCCCCCCTGAACTCCCCAGCATCGATACCTGGGTGCATGACCCATGGCGACCAGTGCCATCCTTAGGCGGCCATGCGGCGATGCCCGCCGGCGCGTTTAACCGAGCCGTGATCGATAGTCGCAGCGATGTGTTGACCTACACGTCGGTTCCCCTACAGGCAGAGTTAGCAGTAGCCGGGCAAATTGAAGTGGCGCTGCACTGTCAGTGCGATCGCCCCACTTTTGACTTGAGCATCACCCTATCCGAAGTTTTGCCCGATGGCACCGTTTATCCGCTGACTCAGGGCTATGGCCGCTTTGAAGTACCCGCTCAGCAATGGTCAACCTGTCGTCTCACCCTGCAGCCGACTTGCTTTGCGCTGCCCGTGGGCCAGGCGCTCAGATTGAGCATTAGCGCAGCTTGTTTTCCGGCCTATGTGGTCAATCCGGGGACGGGCGAAGCTGACAAAGACAGCCGCCTGATCAAGGCCAAAATCACGACGATCAGCCTGCAAGCGAGTCACGGGGCGACTCAAATTTTGCTGCCGCTGAGTTAAGGAATCGGCGGGAAAATAAAGTTCCGTTAGAGGGCTGCGGTGAGTGGGAGGGTACGGAGTAGAGGGTGAGCACTTGGAAAAGAGTGGGACGTGATTTATTTGCGAGTAACGCATCAAACCTGACGCGATGGGGTGACGGCTTTGCCTTGACGCGAAGCGCCTGCCCGCTTTACAGCCCCCTAAAGCACTGCGTTAATCCCAAGTCCCCACGATTGGACTGCCAAGGCACTCTGAGAAATGCCAGGGAGTTAAGGGGCAGGGGAACCAGATTTATAGTTTGGGCACATCCCAGATTTGCAACTCCATCAATACGTTTAGGGCGGGCATCTTGCCCGCAACCCGAGCTGTAGCAAGCCGCAGTCAGGTTTGGACAATCGCCGGATCGCTTGCAGCAAGCCCCTTACCTGCACCTTGAACCCTGCAACTTTCTAACCTCTGCTATAGACATACAAAATTGAGAGCGGCGAACGGGCACCGCGAGCCATAGGGTTGAACGCGATACCCGTGGCCCAGTCTCATCGTGCACAATAGAGAGCGATCGCCCGCTGAGAGATTTGTGGCCATGGCTGACACCCCCCAAAAGCTGACCTACCCCACGACTGCAACCGTTGATCAGGTCGATACCTACTTTGGCACCTCGGTCGCCGATCCCTATCGCTGGCTGGAAGATGATTGTTCGCCCGAAACTGCAGATTGGGTAGCAGCACAAAATAAAGTGACCTTTGACTTTTTGGCGCAGATTCCCTATCGAGAGGCGATCAAAGCGCGGCTGCGCGACGTGATGGATTATCCCCGCTATTCCGCCCCCGAAAAACGCGGCGATCGCTTCTTTTTCTTCAAAAATGACGGCTTACAAGACCAGAGCGTGGTCTACGTGCAGGAGGGTCTGGAAGGGCAACCGCGCGTTTTGCTCGACCCCAATACCTTTTCTGACGACCAGACAACCTCCCTCACGGTCTTCAATCCTTCGAAGGATGGCAAATATGCAGTGTATGGCTTGTCAGAGGGTAGTTCTGACTGGCAGCGCTATCGCATTCTCAATATCGAGACGGGGGAAACGCTGCCCGAAACGTTGGAATGGGTCAAGGTGTCTTATCCGGAGTGGCGGGGTGACGGCTTCTATTACAATCGCTACGACGCACCGGCAGACGGCACAGAGCTGTCGTCTCGCAATGAGTTTCATAAGGTTTACTACCATCGCCTCGGCACGACCCAAGCCGAAGATGAGCTGGTGTATGAAGACCCGCAACATCCGCTGCGCTTTCACTTTGTCGGCCTTACGGATGATGAGCGATTTTTGGTTCTATCGATTAGCGATCGCGGCCAGCCAAAACTAGGTAACGCACTGTACATACAAGATTTAACTGCCGGGGACACGGAATTTTCGCCCCTGATTGGCACGATTACTGACGAGAGTTTTGCGATCGTTGATGGTCTGGGCGATCGCCTGTTGATGGTCACTGACCAAGACGCCCCCAATCGTCAACTCGTGCTGATTGATCCAAAAAATCCGGCTGCAGACCAGTGGCAGACGATCATTCCCGAACAGCCAGAACCGTTGGAAGGTGTGAGCTTTGTTGGCGGCAAATTGTTTGCTACCTACCTCAAAGATGTCACGACTCGCGTCTACGTTTACCGCCCTGAGGGCACGCTCGAGCGCGAAATCACCCTGCCGGGTCTGGGCACTGTCAACGGCTTTGACGGGCAGGCCGACGATGATTTCACGTTCTATATCTTTACGTCTCACACGACCCCGCCCACGATTTATCGCTACGACATCACGACCGGCAAATCCACCATTTTTCGGTCGCCAGCAATCGCCTTTGAGGCGACTGACTATGAAACCCGACAGGTGTTTTATCCCAGTAGCGATGGCACCCAAATTCCCATGTTTCTGATTCATCAAAAGGGGCTGAAATTTAGCGGTGACACCCCCACCTATCTCTATGCCTATGGTGGCTTCAATTACTCATTGGTGCCCGCCTTTAACGCTAAGTGGCTTCCGCTGTTAGAGCAGGGCATGGTCGTCGCGATCGCCAACATTCGTGGTGGTGGCGAATATGGTCGCACCTGGCATGAGACCGCCATTCGCGAGCATCGTCCGAAGGCGTTTCAAGACTTTATCGCCGCCGCAGAATACCTGATCGATGAAGGTTATACGAATTCTGAACGGTTGGCGATCGAAGGGCGATCGAACGGCGGACTGCTAGTCGGCGCGGTGGTGAACCTGCGGCCTGATCTCTTCCAGGTAGCGCTGCCCGGCGTAGGCGTCATGGATATGCTGCGGTTTCAAAAATTCACGGTGGGTTGGAACTGGATTGCCGAGTTCGGCTCCAGCGAAAACAACGCCGAGGAGTTTGCCACCCTCTATAACTATTCGCCGCTGCACAATATTCGCGCCGATGCACCCTATCCCGCGACGTTCATCGTCACCGCGGATCATGACGATCGCGTGGTGCCAGCCCATTCCTTTAAGTACGCGGCCACGCTGCAGGCTCAACACAGCGGCGACAATCCCATCCTGATTCGCATCGGCACTAAATCGGGGCACGGGGCCAGCAGCCTCACCAAGGGCCTGGAAGAGACCGCTGACATCTATGCCTTTATGTTTCACCACCTCGGGGTTGAACTGTAGCGCTGAACCGCAGGGCACCTCCACACAATGGTGCAATGTTGCCTGACAGCGATCCGTCAATATCAGGCTCGGCAGGGGAGCAAGTGATATAGCGAACCGTAGTTAGGTTTGGACACTTTTAATCGCCGGATCGCTGGCGGCAAGGCCCTTCCCTGCAAGTTTTACCCTCTGCCATAGCAGTCGCCAGTCCGGTTAAAACCAGACTGCGAAGTCACCTTGCCGATGCGCGAAGGATCAGAGCGCTCCTAGGTGCCCGAAGCAAGGTAACCCGCGCTAGAGAGGGCGGCACCCAAGACTTTCCAAGATGTCGCTAGGGCACACAGCCCAGACGACCATCAGAGAACAGCGCTTAATAATATTTCCAAGACAGGCAAGTTTCCGTAGGGGTTTGGGATTGCTCCTTCTGTGATCAGTGACACTATTCTCGAGCAAGCCTCATAACTGGCATCTAGACGTCCCATGCTGCTGCCCACAGTGCGTTTTGAGCTACCGTCGAACCCAGTTGCGACATTGAGTTTGATCACGAGCCATCATCACACTCACAAAGTGAGTAGCTCAGCTGAGCCAACGTCTACATATATACAAGCCTAGAGAATCTGGTCCTCCTCTTTAGCAAAGACGCTAGAGAATCCTACTGGCGCCACCTAGCACCTTCGTTCGCGCAACATATATTCTTCCAGAATCATGACTACGCTAGCCTTTCAGGCGTGCAGCCTCAGTAGTTTCGCTGATACGGAAATCTCAATCTCGATTCTACATATCCTTACAAGCAAGGCCCTTACGATAAAGTTTACGTAAAAGCCTAGGTAAATTAATGCACATAAAAGTCACATGCAATTACATAGATACAGACGGGGATGATTCTTCTTGCAGTGGTTACACCCAATTGCGTTGAAAGGTTCCCTAGCATCCAGGGTTGCGTTGGCAACTTTGCCGAACGGTAGTCATTCTAAACATTCCTCAAGGTCATCCTGATATGAATATCAACAAAATTGCGATTTTACCCGGTCTGGTTGCAGGTGCTGCTGTTGCCATGTCCGTAGCCCCGGCTCATGCCGTTAGCTTCACGGTTACTGGACACGAATGCCCCACCGCTCTTTGTACTGACTTAGCAAGCGCTGGCTACACCGTCGATGAGGGTCTAGTAACCTCTGGTTCCATTAAGAACAGCACTCTGACACCGGGCACCGACGATAAGACTAGCGTTGATTCTGTCGATGACTCTGCTTCTGTTGTTTCGTACAACGTTGCGAGCATTGGGACTCAGCCAGTTGGGGTCACTAATCTCATTGAGGTTTCGGGTCTCGATGGTATGTTCGAGTTTTTCTGGGGCTCAGTTGATACTTTCAACGTAATCGAATTTTTCTCAGGCGGTACTTCTGTCGCTACCTTTGATGGAACAGACATCGCACAGGCCGTTGGACTGTCTACAAGCGACGCAAATGCCCAGGGCAATTATCACTTTGATGCCTTTGTAAACTTCGCCGGTGTTTTTGATAGCGTCAAGTTGTCCAACGAGGTTACAGGTGATGCTTCCAAAGAAACGCTGATCGCTTTCGAGGTAGCCGCAGCATCCGTGCCTGAGCCTGCTAGCCTATTGGGTCTCGCAGCCTTTGGCCTAGTTTCTGCTGGCTCCTTGATGAACCGCAAGAAGCAATCGGCCTAGTTCGACGTTTCTCAAACCTGAGACTCATTGAACCGATAAGGGTATCGAAGCTTTTCGATACCCTTTCTTGTATCCTGCCAAATCAATAAAAACGATATTCTATCTATTTAGGAAGCAGCCTACTTTGGGACATTACTGATTCAAAAGACATTCCTGAGCGATCAAGAGCGGATTTAAATCGCTACGCTATTGGCAGAAATCCTATAAGAAAAATTCCAAACTTTGGG
>JBCBJQ010000117.1:0-18079 GCA_038523235.1 Cyanobacteria bacterium J06626_4 | reverse complement strand
AACCCCCTCTGAACGGTAGAAAACTTACTTTCCAGAGTATTGAGTGTTTGCCCTGCGGCACAAACACTTAAACGGCATACTCTCAGCGCATAGGGTGGTACTATTCCACGTGGTCAACCCAATTGAAATGGCCTTAAAAGCCATCGACAGCCTTATCTTGTGGTTGTTCTGATGACTTTGAGCGTCCATCATATTAGGCGGAATGATGCTCTCTAAGCAGTCGTTGGATATGAAAAATACAGTAAAAATTGACTACTACTCCGACATACTCTGCGTTTGGGCATACATCGGGCATGTGCGCACATACGAACTCCAGCAACAGTTTCCAAATCAATTGGAATGTTTGTGGCATTACTTGCCCGTATTCGGCGACGTTCCCAGTAAATTACAAAATCAGTGGCAGGAACGTGGAGGTGCAGCTGGCTACGCCTCCCATGTGAGAGAAGTCGTTGACAGATTTGATCATGTAAAACTCAATGATGCTTGTTGGAGAACAGTTCAACCTGCTTCATCAGCACCCGCACACCTTTGGTTGGCAGCAGCTAGGCTGGCGGAAATAGCGGGCGATGTTCCTGCCAAATCTGAGGAGAAGTTGGCATGGGCATTGCGCACGGCCTTTTTCGAACACGCATTTGATATTGCCCAGCAATCGAAGTTGATTGAGGTTGCAAGTAATGTCGGTTTGGATAGTGCGGTGTTGTTAGATCGCATCACCGACGGAACGGCTTATGCCGTTCTATGTCAAGACACGCAGAAGGCACGAGACGCAAACATTCGGATTAGTCCAACCTATGTTTTTAATGAAGACCGTCAATTGCTGACTGGCAATGTTGGGTATCGCATTATTGAAGCCAACATTAAAGAACTGCTCGAACAACCTCAGAAGCAACAAAGTTGGTGTTGAATATGACGCTATCAAGATGAACAGCTATAGTGCGACACACCACCGACATCAGAAAACACGCTCGGTCTTAGACGATAGTATTTATCTTCTACTGCTTGTGACTGCTCATCATAGGGATGGCTAAAGACTGCTTGCAACTCTTTCACTAACGTGTAGTCACCCTGCATGGCTTGTTGATAGGCCGGGACGACTAACCACTCTCGCCAGGTGTATTTGGGGTTAGTCTGTTTCATCTTGGTTGAGATTGCAGTCAAATTGCCGTCGTTGATGAGGCCGCGCCAGTTTTTTAGCCAAGCTTGCCATTCGTCCTCGAACTGTTGTGACGTTTTACCATAAAAGCTCTTTTTCAAGGCTGAGACATCCTCTGGTATGTGGGATAACTCGCGGAAGAAGATGGTGTAATCCACATCTGAATGGGTCACTAGCTGCATTAATTGCTTAAATAGCTCTGGGTCGAATTCAGTCAATCCCAGTTTGGCCGCCCACATGTTTTGAACCTGTGTTTGCATGGCTTCTGTAAAGCCACGGCCGACTTGGTCGAACTGTTCTAACGCGTCAGCATCGTCTGCCAGTAGCGGTCTCACCGCTTTCCAAAACATATAGTAATTCGCTTCTGCTGCCCTCGGCTGATTGATGAAGGCAAAGTGATCGCCGCCGCCGGTCCAAGGTTGAAACCAAGGGTCAAAAATTTCACAAAACCCAAAGGGGCCATAGTCGAGGGTAAAGCCGCCAGCGGCGCAGTTGTCACTATTAAAATTCCCCTGGCAGTAACCCACCCGTAGCCAATTGGCCACCAGTGACGTCAGACGCTGGCGAAACAGCTTCGCCAACTCCACCAGTTGATCGGCAAAACTAAGGGTTTGATTAATGTCGCTTTTATACTCTCGCTCAATTAAATGCGACACGATCAGGCGCAACTCTTCTGAGGCTTTGGGGTGGGCATTGCTGCGCGTGCGGCGGGCAAATAACTCTAGCTGACCCACCCGTAAAAAGGAGGGGGCAACGCGCGTGGAAATGGCTACAGGATTGTCCGCCAAAACATCAGGCTCGGCGGAGCAAGAGTCTTGCGAGTACCAAGGCCGGGTCACGGTCTCAGATTTCGAAACATACAGGGTCAAAGAACGCGATGTGGGTACCCCCAAAGCGTGCATATAGTCTTGCACTAGAAACTCACGCACACTAGAACGCAGCACTGCCCGGCCGTCGGCACCCCGGCAATAAGGCGTTGGGCCACCCCCTTTCAATTGCATTTCCCAACGCTGGCCATTAATGATGCCTTCAAATACCGAGATCGCCCGACCATCGCCATACCCATTCCCCGTCCCGAAGGGACAATTTTGGATATATTCGGTGCCATAAATCGATAGGGCATACCCCGTCGCCCAGCCCACCTGCCGCATCGGCTCATGGGCAGCAGAGAGATCACCCGAAAATACACGGCGAAAGTTCTCATCCAGCGCCAGCTCATCGCTCAACCCAAGTTCCTTAAAAAAAGTGCTGCTATGGGCTACGTATTCTGGTTCTGCCAGCGGTGTGGGTGTCACCGGGACAAAATGACCCGAAAAAACCTCGCGAGGACGGTGATCATCGCCATCGACCGTGGCGTCAGGGTCGGCATTTAGGGTATCCATCAGAGAATAATCCGCTAATTGCACAAACTCATCGAAGGTCGTTACATAGGGCTCAGCAGATGATTTAGATGGATGTGACATGGTTGCTAGTGCCGGTATTGTCGGGAAAAATTCATGTTTCATTGGGAGACTTGTAGAGCCTAGCGTATTAAACGGGGAGCTTTTGCTTTCCCGACGAATCGACTTGGAAGTAGGTTACAGAGAGGCATTCTGAATCTTCTACGTAAGAAGCTTCCAGAGCAAGTGTGTAATTCGCGTAACGCCTAAAATCACCCGGTCGCGACGAGAGATTCTCAATTGCTAAAACGCCCGACTTCGCGACTCGGGTGCATTTTTTTGTTATCTCGTCAGTCGTCAAAGGGATAGTCTACGCCCTTAACGTTCTCGAAATGATGGCGTTTGCACAAAACGCTCATCGTAACAGTTCCATGGTCACAGTTTTGGCGTTTGCATTTTGTGTCTGGACGCTCGGCACCTAAGCTGCCAGCGAACGCACGATAAATTCGCCGCAATGACTCTTCGGCAGGCGGTGGGTCCGGCGCATCCAGAGATTCGGGCCATGCATCGAAGCGGATGTAGTATTGAATTATCTTCGCAGCGGCTTGATTGTCCCGTTCACCAGAGAGCCTGTCGGACCATTCGATACTGGCATCCACTGCGTGGGCTTCAATAGTGCATGACAAACCGCGTTCGGTGAAACCGGGTGGATGGATTTCCTCATCAGTTTCATGGTTGTAGTCTGGGCATCCGAGGTCAGCGGGGGTGTCGATTGTCAATTCGTTATCGTCATCGCTTACTAGAGCCAGAGCGCATCGTCGACCGATCCAGCACGAAACCGTTCGATGATTTCGTTTAGTGTGGGCATAAGGTCTAAGGGATAACTATTTATTGGACTGGCGCATTCTGCATAACTCCCCCGATATGGGTGATTAGGTAGAAATCTTTCAGCCTAATTCCCTAATTTGGGCGTTTAGGTGGAAATACGCCAGCCTAACTCCCCGATATGGGTGATTAGGTAGACGAGTTCAGTATAATTTCTCTCCGTTGTAAGCCTAGAGCTGTTGGCGCGATCGTTGATTTACTGTCGATGCCAGCGGACTTCGCCATCGGGTTGGTCAACTAATGAGATCCCCACTGCCGCTAGCCGATCGCGAATATCATCTGCCGTGGCAAAGTCGCGCTGTTGCCGAGCCGTTTGGCGCTGCTGGATCAGGTCGACGATCGCGCCCTCATCCAAGTCACCTGCTGCGGCATCAGTATCACCGTCGTCTGGGGCCTCAAACCCCAATACCTGGGCCAGGTGCATTAGAGTTTGCCACTGCTCCAAAAGCCGATCAGGACTAGACTGCGATTGCCCCTCGTGAACCAAACGATTCCCCTCCCGCTGTAGCCCTTTGGCCAGTTCAAAGAGCACCGCCAGAGCACCTGACGTGTTCAGATCATCGTCCATGGCGGTTTGGAACCGTTCGACCCAGGGGTTGTCTAGGCTGAGTTCCTGGGGAGAAGGTTGGAGGGTGGCGACTGACCATCCCAGCGCGGCTCCGTGGTGGTCGCCAAAGCAAAGTCCAGTCTTCAGCGTTTGCCAACTGTTGATGGCGGCAGCGATCGCATCCTTAGTGAAATCCAGCGGCTTCCGATAATGCCCCTGCAGCACAAACAGCCGTACCGCTACCGGGTCTAGTGGCTGCGGATATCCTGCCCAGGCTCCATCCAACAAGTCACGGATCGTGGTGAAATTGCCCAGAGATTTCGACATCTTTTCACCATTCACCGTCACCATGCCGTTGTGCAGCCAGTAATTGGCCAGGGGCTTGCCATTGGCCGCCTGAGACTGAGCGATTTCATTCTCGTGATGGGGAAACACCAGGTCGCCGCCGCCACCGTGGATATCGATGGTCGCCCCGAGCCGAGCGCGAATCATGGCAGAACACTCAATATGCCAGCCTGGTCGCCCCGGTCCCCAAGGCGAATCCCACGCCGGTTCATCAGGTTTGGCACCCTTCCAGAGGGCAAAGTCTGCTGGGTTGGTCTTAGCAGTCGCGGCCAGCTCGCGACCACTCGCGCCGGCCTGCATCGTTTCTAGCGATCGCCCCGAAAGCTGGCCATAGTCGGCAAACTGCTCCACCCGATAATACACATCGTCCCCAGCAGCATAGGCATAGCCCTTCGCTTCGAGCTGGCCAATTAACGCATGAATCGCCTCAATATGCTCCGTCACTTTGGGATACTCATCGGCATCCATCACATTCAGGCGGTGCATGTCCTCAAAGTAGTGCTGGATGTAGCGCTCTGAAACGGCCACCATTGTCGAGCCTGTGGCTCTGGCCCGGTTGAGAATTTTGTCGTCAATATCAGTGAAGTTTTGCACGTAATGAACCGTGTACCCCCGCCAGCGCAGATAGCGCCGCAGCACATCCCAGCCCAGGTATGACCGGGCATGACCCAGGTGGCAGTCGTCGTAGACCGTTACCCCGCAGCAATACATCGTCACCTGCCCCGGATGGATGGGGGTAAAGGGCTGTTTGCGTTGGGTGTGGGTGTGGGTTTGGTTATGGGAATTGGGTGTGGGGGGGGGGGGCTGGGTGGAGGGGTATTGGGTGAAAGGGAATAGGGGACAGGGAATAAATGAAATTCAATACTCAGAACCTAGTGCAGCGCCAAGTTTAAATTTGTGCATCCTCAAAATCTGAAGAGCAGGTGTCTTGTTTGGACGGGCATCTTGCCCGTTTGCCCTATCGAAATCAATCCGGATTGCCATCGTTCTGAAAGTCAACAACCCATAAATTGAGCACTGACAGACCACTAAAACCTAGTCTTCATCTGCGATACAGTCCTTGAGCTTGGCTTCCATCACGTTGAGATCCAGTTTGCGGCCAATGCAAACCAGTTGAGTGCCTGGTGACCCTGGCCATTGCGAGTCTTCGAGCTGAAACCGTTTACCCGTGAGTTGGAAAAAGTGACGGGCAGGGCTTTCCTTAAACCAAAGAATCCCCTTCATGCGGAAGAGTTCGTCTGGCAGCTGAAAGTCGAGGAACTGCTGAAACTTTTTGAGCGAGAAGGGGTGGTCGGCGCGAAACGCCATCGACACAAAACCATCGTTATCTAGGTGGTCAGAATGATGATGGTGGTGTTCGTGGGGATGGTCATGGTCGTGGTGGTGCCCATGGTGGTCGTGCTCTTCGTGATGGTGGTGCCCATGGTCGTGAGCCTCATGATCATGATGATGCTCGTGGTCATGATCATGCTCGTGGGCGGCTTTTTCGGCATCGGCCCGAGCCACCGCTTGATACAGGCCGCGATCGCCCGCCTTCACATCAATGATCAACGGCAAGGGCACTTGACCATGTTGGGAATGGAGAATTTTGACGTCTTCTCGATAATTGCGAAGTCCTTTTTCCACGGCTCCGAGGCGTTCTGGCGAGACTAAATCAGTCTTATTCAGCAGCAGAATATCCCCATAGGCTACCTGGCTCATCGCCGCCTGGCTATTGAACAAATCCGGTTCAAAGGTCTCGGCGTCAATCATGGTCAGGATGGAATCCAGACGGGTCATATCCCGCAATTCCGTGCCGAGAAAGGTGAGGGTAATCGGTAGCGGGTCAGCAACGCCCGTGGTTTCAACGACGAGGTAATCAATCCTGTCCCGTTTCTCCAGCACCCGATACACCGCTTGCATGAGGTCATCGTTGATGGTGCAGCAGATACAGCCATTGGTCAGCTCCACCATGTCCTGTTCAACCGTGACCAGAAATTGACTGTCGATATTAATGTCACCAAATTCATTCACCAGCACCGCGACGCGAAAGGCATCGAAATTTTGCAAAATGTGGTTCAGCAGCGTGGTTTTGCCACTGCCGAGAAAGCCCGTGATGATGGTGACGGGTAGACGGGTGTCGATGGTGTCAGAGGTTTTTAGCATGGGAGGAGTGGGGGAGTAGGGGCGTGTGGATGGGTGGATGAGGTAGGTGGGGAGTAGGGGAGTGGCTGGGTGTGGGGTGGCTGGGTGTGAGGGTACAGCCTGCCCGGAGGGCTTGGATGGATGGGTGAGACAGGGAGTTGGGCTTTTCAGTATTAGGCTCTTGGTTTTGGATTTCACCTAATCCCTATTCCCTATTCCCTATTTCCTTTCACCTAGGACCCTTTACCCCCTACCCTCTTCCCCCCTTACCTCTTCGCCTTAGTGGAAACTCGGGCTATGGCGAATCAGGCTCATGAACTCCTGGCGAGTTTTGGGGTCTTCGGCAAAGGTGCCACGCATGGCGCTGGTGGTGGTCCAAGAGCCGGGCTTTTGGACGCCGCGCATCACCATGCACATGTGGGTCGCTTCGACGACGACGGCAACACCTTGGGGTTTCAGCAACCCTCCCAGGGCATCGGCGATTTGGGCGGTGAGCCGTTCTTGCACTTGCAGACGGCGGGCATACATTTCGCAGATGCGAGCGATTTTAGACAGGCCAATCACCTTGCCGTTGGGGATATATGCGACGTGGGCGCGCCCCAGAATGGGCAGAATGTGGTGCTCGCAAGAGCTGAATAGGTCGATGTCGCGCACCAGCACCATTTCGTTCGCGTTTTCGTGGAAGACAGCGCCATTGAGCAGGTCGTCGAGGGATTGGTGATAACCGGAAGTGAGAAACTTCAGGGCCTTGACGACGCGCTTGGGGGTGTCAACGAGTCCTTCGCGATCAGGATCTTCGCCCAAACCGAGCAGCAGCGTGCGAACGGCCTGCTCCATCTCTTCAGCAGAGACGGGGGACTCGGCTTTAGTTTTGAGCGTCCCTGAGCGCATATCGTCACGAGAAAAAGATAACGTCATAAATCAGTCCTAACTACGGTAGAAAAGGGGAAGTTTGCACTCCCCCCAGGAGCGGAACGCGCCTTGATGGCACGGATATTGGGCGACTCCGATCTGGTCGAAGGTGAGCCCAATCTGGGTTTGGCCCTCTCGCTTTACGACAAAAGCGAGACGCGGCTACCGGCCAAACAATTGGTGAGGTGTTGGTGCAGTTGCAAGGGGTTCAACTGGCGACCAATGAAAACAAGTTGATTTTGTGGTGGGGCGGTCCAGGGTTCGGGGTTGATGCTGCACCGTTTGCCGCTGAGCTGAAAGATATGGCGCTGCTCTTCTCCCTCGAACCAGAGAATGCCTTTGGCTCGAAAGATATCTACAGGCATTTGAGTCATCAAAAAGTGCTCGAATTTGGTCAGGTTAAAGGGGCGATCGCTCCTAAACGGCACCGAGACAAAGCCATCCTGCGTTAGATGGGGGGATGTCCGATTGAATGTCTGACACTCCTCTGTGTCCAGACTCAATACCGGGAGCGCGGCTAACCCGACATCTAGCAAGGCAGAAAGCGGCAAGTCATCGGCTTCTGCGGTCAGCGAACACCGGAGGAGTCGAGCCCGTTCTTTGACGCTGTGAATGTAGGCTTCGAGTTGGGTTAACTTGGCCTCAGGCGCTAAATCAGCCTTATTCAGTAAAATAATGTCGCCATAGACCAATTGGTTGAGCGCGACATCACTGCGAAAGTGATCTTCGGTAAACGTTTCCGAATCGACCACCGTGATCACAGAGTCGAGGCGGGTAAACGCTTTCAACTGCGTGGTCAAAAACGTCACCATAATGGGTAAGGGATCGGCGACTCCGGTCGTTTCCACCACCAGATAGTCCATCGGCTCTTCCCGCTCCAACACGGTATACACCGCATCCACCAGGCTGTCATTGATCGTGCAGCAGATGCAGCCATTGCTCAGCTCCACCATGGTTTCATTCGCCGACACCAGTAGTTGGCTGTCGATGTTGATGTCACCAAACTCATTCACCAGCACCGCCACCTTCAACTCTTGGCGGTTGGTCAAAATGTGGTTCAGTAGCGTGGTTTTGCCGCTGCCTAAAAATCCGGTGATGAGGGTGACCGGCATTCCTCGTTTGGGCGTTAGTTCTGAGCATGAAGAGGACATGATGTCGGCCTCAAAACGTCGAGTTAATCGGATGCCGTCATCTGCAAGCGATCGCAGGGAATAGAGTCAGCGCGTAACGTGGTCATGTTGTCACCGCTATAGATTTCGAGGATGGCCCCAGGGACGGCGGCAAAGAAAAGACAGTCACGGGAAAAAACCACCCGCTCAAAATACCAATGGGGAATATTGGTAATGCGCACCACCTGCAAAGTCGGTGATTGATTGGCGTAGCGGCAGAGGATTTGATGGGGATGATGGGTGGGTAACGCATCCAGGATTTGAGTCATGGTTAGGGAGCCAGAACGCGGGCGGTAGGGATGAGTGCCGCTAGCAGAAAGATCCCGAGTTGCACGGTGACAATGCTCGGGCCTGAGGGCAGGTCAAACAGGGCAGACAGCAGCATGCCGAGGACGGCGCTAATGGCCCCCAGGCCAGCGGAGATGAGGATGTATTGGGTGAATTGACGGCTGAGCAGGCGGGCGGCACAGGCGGGAATCACCACAAAGGCACTGATCAGCAGCACGCCGATCGCTTTAATGGAAATGCCCACCACTAAGGACAGCAGGACAATAAAGATAGTGCGCTGGGCTGAGATATTGACGCCGCGAGCGATCGCCATCGGTTCATGCAGCGTGAGCAGAATTTGTGATCGCAGGGTCAGACCAATGAACCCCGCACATATCGCCAACAGCACAGTCCCGAAAATCAGATCGGCGGTTTGCACCGCGAGAATATCGCCAAAGAGGAGGTTCGTAATGCCCCCCTGATACTCATCCCGAAAGCTCAGCAGAATGATGCCCACCGCCAGGGAGGACGAATAAATAATGTTTAACAGGGCATCGGTCCAGAGCTGAGTGCGTTCCAGAAAATAAGTCACCACCAGGGCAAACACCACCGCAAAGGGCAGCAGCACCCAGGACGGATCAAACCCTAGCAGCAACCCAATGCTAATTCCCAGCAGAGCCGAATGGCCCAAGGCATCGCTAAAAAAGGACAACTGCCGCAGGATAGTAAAACTGCCCAGTAAGCCCCCCATCAGCCCGGTTAACACGCCACCCATCAGTGCCCGCTGCATAAAGGGCAGTTGAAACAGTCCAATAACGCGGGTGATTTCGGCTTCAATGGTCATGGTGCTGGGGCTGACAGGTGTGGTGATAACGAACGAGATCTTGCCCGTAGGCGAGGGATAACTGCTCAGGGGCAAGGGCATGGTCGGGAGGACCCTGGCACAGCAGCTGGCGGTTCATGCAAAGAACGCGATCGCAACTGCGGCGCACCATATCCAGATCGTGGGAAATTTGCAAAATCGCCCAGCCCTGGTCTTGTTTGAGCTGATAGAGCAGCTGGTAAAACTCCGACTCCCCTCGGGCATCTAGACCCGCTGGGGCTTCGTCCAAAATTAATAGCGCCCGGGGCCGCACCAGACAGTAGGCCAGCAGCACCCGTTTGGTCTCCCCCCCGGATAAACTGCTGACCAATTGGTCGCGCAGATGCCAGGCTTCCACTTGAGCCAGTGCAGCTCGCACCGCCTGACGGCGGGCTCGGACACCGACCCAGGGTAGCTGTGGTCCGACGCGATCCCAGCCCAAACCCACCAACTCAGACACAGTGATGGGAATACGGCGATCAAACAAAAAGTTTTGGGGCAGGTAAGCGATCTGCTGTCGCACCGCAGCCGGGAGATAGCCCTTGGCCGACAGGGCATGACCCAGTACCGAAATCTGTCCCGCCTGACGTGGCAAAATGCCTAGCACCGCCTGAATGAGGGTACTTTTTCCCGCGCCGTTGGGGCCAATAATCGCAGTATCAGTGCCCGCCGGGACAGTAAAGGACACTTCCTGCACCGCCGGATGAGTGCCGCGATACACCGTTAACCCCTGCACCACTAAAACCGGATCGTTCAAACACTGACTCCTGACTGCACCAAACAAATGTCCCGCTTAGGACTGACGCAAAAGCTCCCTGCAACCCTCCAAATTTGGGAGAAGCTGAATCCGATTTCCCCAGATTTGACGATTGCGGGCCCAAATCGGATTCAACTGCGTTAGTCCAGTCTATTAAAACCGCAGGCCCACACGCTGGGGCACCACGGCCAGGGTTTCAGGAGTCCAGAGGGGTAGCCAGGACTGAGTGGAACCTTCGAAACTGGCCACGAGACCATCAACATTCTGGTTCATGGTGGTGAGGTAGTATTCGGGCTGCACCGCTTCGGCATCACCCGTTTCGAGGGGGTCAAAAACGCTAACGCCGATATCCAGGTCGCCCGCGATCGCGTCAAACGATTCCTTCCCGGCCTGTGGTTCCGTCAGGATCGCTTTTAGTCCTTCTGCCTGCACCGTTTCCATCACCCGCTTCACATCATCTGGTGAGGGATTCTCTTCAGGAATGCCCACTAGCGTTTCAGATTGCAGGCCATAGCTGTCGGCAAAGTAAGCGGCAAAGTCATGGAACACCACAAAGGTCTGCCCCTCAAAGGGAGCCAGCTTTTCAGCGATATCCGCGTCTAGGGCTTGCAGATCAGCAATGAAGGCCTCGGCATTAGCAGTATATTCGGCTTCGCCTTCGGGGTCGGCGGCAATCAAGCCATCGCGGATATTCTCCACCTGCTCGATCGCCCGTTTGGGGTCGAGCCAGACGTGAGGATCGAATTCCCCATGGGCATGACCGTGGTCATGGGCTTCGCCTTCCGCATGATCGTGGGCTTCACCCTCAGCGTGGTCGTGCTCCTCACCTTCGGCATGGTCATGGTCGTGCTCTTCACCTTCGGCGTGGTCATGGTCGTGCTCCTCACCTTCCGCGTGGGCTTCGCCTTCCGCATGATCATGGTCATGATCGTGTTCTTCACCCTCGGCGTGATCATGCCCCTCTTCTTTGGCATGGTCATGACCGTGGTCATGATCGCTTTCCAGGGTCGCAATGCCCTCGCTGGAATCGATAATGGCTAGTTCCGCATTACCAGCGTTCTCGATCATGTCATCCAGGAAAAATTCCATCTCCAGGCCATTTTTGACCAGCACATCGGCATTGGCGATCGCCTGAGCATCGCCTGGTTTGGCCTGGTACTCGTGGGGGCCGACGTTCGTGGGCAGCAGTTGGACAACTTCAGCGCGATCGCCCGCCACCGCATTGGTAAACTGAGTAACCGGCAAAAATGTGGTTACCACCTGTAACTGATCTTCGGGGGCGGCAGCCACTTCCGATTCTGGCGACTCTGCCTCACCAGTGGTCGAAGGGGCGGCACAACTACCCAGGCCGAGAGCGATCGCCCCTAACGCCACCCAGGCACTGCGCTGCAATGTGGTTTGAAAATTCTGTTTAGACATGGCTGATCTTCCTTTGGCCAACACAGACAAGAGCGCGATAAAATTGAGAATGATTATCGTTCCTGTTAAATTTACACTATCTTGTTGTGAATCGTTGCGACTCAATCCAAAGAAATTTTGAAGTCTGTATCCATTAACGGCCCTGAAACCTACGACAGGCGTGTCTGAGAACACTCAAACACATAGATAAGGACTTGGCCATTAGTGCGATCATCAATAACCCAGCACCCTCGCTAGCTGTGACGATACTGATTTGCAACCGTTGCTCAGCAAGAGCAAGAATATTTGCAACCCTGCGCTGCCATGCCTATCGTGCTCCTGCACCGCAGAATAATGCGGAGACCATATCAGATGCGGCGATCGCAGGAGCAGAACGCGTCATCTTTACAGTAGTCCCTCGGGAAATGGCGTAGACAGCAGCTGAGTTCGTGACACCAACGAGCAAGTGGTCTCAATGCCTTTGCCAATGTGATCTCACGATGTCTCTGACTTAAAGCGTCAAACCGACAAGTGGCAGTAATTTGTAGCCATGCTCGCCCAGCCAACCAGTAGCGTTTTGAATATGAGGGCGGAGCTGATCAATCGATTCGGCAAAGCCCTGTAGATTTTTGGCGTAGGTCAGCCCCGTTTCCAGCGTTTGGCTAATGACACTTTTGTCAGGGTTGGGCTTCTTGGCTTCGGCTTCGATCTTCTGGGCAATGCCGTCGGTAACCGGATCTTTAAGGGAAGCGAGGATGCTGTGCAATGCCAGTAATTCTGTTTGAATATTGACGCTTTCCGGAGGCGGTAAGGTCACCTGCTGAAACTCCATCTTGGCAGTGTTGCCGTCACCAGATTGGAACACGTTGCCGGTGGCATCGCCACCAATGCTGATGCTGCGATCGTCTCCCTGCATGGCTTTACTCTCAGAAATGGCTTTGGCTTCTACATTAATCGGGCGCTGGGCTTGTAACTTGATAATCTCGACCATATCAGCACTCTGCTGGCGATAGTTCTGGATCTCACTGTCTTTGGCATGGAGCTGAGCTTTGTACTGCGCTTCGGCGGCTTTGAGTGCAAGCTGGTAAATCTCGGTAAAAGACTCGTGAATAGCGGGTTTATCGGCTTCCGGTGCAGCATTAAGTTTAACGACCATGAAACCGTCGCCTTTGTCTTCAACACTCTGGACGGAGAGGTTGGCATCATCATGTTTCACTTGGACTTGTTTAAGCGTATAAGTGAAAGCTTTCCAGTCGATGCTATTGCTAAAAATCAGGTCCACCGTATCGAAAATTTTCTGGAAGAGTTTAGTGAACTCGCTAGGGTTAAACATGCCGCTGTTCGGGCAACGTTTTTGCTGGTTTCGAAAAAGGTAGATATAGTCACAAATGACTTCTTCGAGTTGCGTTGTGCTATCAATGTTCCAGGATGAAATATTAGCGCCTGTGAGAATACATTTACGGAAATTAGTTCTAAGAACCTGAGTTTCAGTGAAAATCGCTCCCTCAAGCATAGCTTCTTCTAATGTAGCGTCACTGAGATTGGCTTCAGTAAAATCTGCATTTGTCAAATCTGCCCCATGAAGGTTGACGCCCTTTAAATTAAAGCCAGCATAGGATTGTCCTGCGCCTCGCAAAGTGACCAAAAGGGAACGAATACGATCCTTTTCAAGAATGGTATTCTCGAAGCGAGAAAATTCAAGATTTTCAGCTAAATGAAACTGTGTTCTTGTTAGGATTGCCTTGTATATGTGTGAGTCACCTAGAAAAGCCTTTAAAAAGCAAGCATCAGTCAGGTCAGCTCCGATAAATCTCGTGCCACCAAAAGAGCGCACCCAAATCTGAATCTTGAATTTATTTCTGTCCTTTTGATGATTCATCATTTGCTTCACTTCTCTAAAATTAAAAAAGGTTACCAAAATCACTCCTAAGATAGCTAAGATCTCCATGGCTAGTTGAAGATTCTGACTACTTGAAAAGGTGACGGTAATGAAGTTTAGGTGTCTTCCAAAGAGAAATGAAAATAGGGATATAGCCGCTCCAAAAATAGCTCCGGAAAAGTTGAGAGGAATGACATATGACCCGAAGATAATATAGGGTATAGCCAGCGAAATTCCCAAAAATAATCCAAAGATACCAACAAAAAAACTATCATTAAGGAAGAGATTTGAAATAGCGCCAGAAATAGTCCCCACGAGCACTATCAACAAAGGAAAAATTCCCCGAATACCAGAGTCACTAGGTCGGAAACTTGAAAATGTCACAAAAGAGAAAAAGCCCAAACAAGCAGCAAGCCTATTTCCATCAGCTGTTGTTATTGGAAAATCATTGGCATTCGCCAAATTAAATAAATCCGATGGAATAATGATTGACATTATTAAAGCCGAAAAGAAAGAGCCATAATACAGGCTGGCAAAAGTCATCGAAATGCAAGCACCCAAGAAGTGAAAAACTATCCAATGTATTTGGTTACCTGCTTCAGCTCCAACAAATTGGACTCTCTTTAAATCGGCCTCGGTAAAGTTTGTGCCTCGAATATCGGTATAGCTAAGATCAGCATCTGAGAGGTTGATCGCCCGCAGGTTCATCCCCCGCAGCGATTCTCCACTGAGGTTTACCCCAGTAAAGTTACGCTCTCCTTGGCGGTAGCGGCGGCGCAGTTCCTTAGCAGTGAGCCGGGGGCGATCCATAAGTGGGGCGTCAGGGTCAAATCAAAATCACCTTACCCTACACAATCGCGTTGGCAATTTCAGCCATAGGCTGGGTTGATGCAAAGAAAATCAGCACAACTATGTATTTTCTTACTAGCCAGATAAACGCTGCACATAACCAGTCTGCCAAATCGTGTTTGCTTGATTAGAAATTAGGCAGACACGATTTGGTGTCATGTCAGAGTTTTGACTTGTGCTTTGTTTAGACCCTAAAAAAAGTAGGCGTTTGGGAATGTTTTTTTCCTCTGAACTATCGACGACAGAACGCTAGCGTGGCGTCAACCTAAGTATCGCCCTACTGTCACGTCACCGTAAATCAGCCTGCCCACTGCGTCCATGAGCGCGACGATGAGAAAGTGTCCAAGGCCATGCGGGAAATCAGTTGACACCCTGGCAGTTACTAAAACTCATAAAACTTGGCACTGAGCCAACCCAGTGATCGCCCCAACACACTCGCCACCCACCAGCGGCGTAGCCCTCGCACATGCTGAGCCAACACCAGCACTTGCCCCACCCCCACGCTGATGCCCAACGTCGCACCATAGATGCTCGGCCAAACCACCATGAGAGCAGCTTCAAGCATGGGTAGTGGCAAGGTGATCGTAATTGAGATGATGGCTCCCAAAAACAACCCTGCATAGCCGCCCAGCATCGACGCCATAATCCATTGCCAATTTTTGAGTCTTGGCACCTGGTCACGCAAAACAAATGCCTGCAAGGGACCGACGAAGCCACCCACCACTAAGCCAGAGCAATACAGCGCTTCGATGCCCCCCATGACGCCACCAGCAGCTTTGCCGAGAACGGCTATTCCAATCAGGACGGTCGTCACCACGGCAAACCCCAGCGTATTCGCGCTCAACCAGGGCCACAGGATCGACGATGGCGGCCAAGGCTGACGCTCGCCAGTATCTGAAGCAACTGTCGCGGGGATGTCTGAAGGGCGAAGATCAGGGCGATCAGGCGGGTCAGCAGTCATACCGTCAAAAAATTGATAAAGAACATCCGTCGTCGTTATGCAGGCAGGCTGCTCTATGTCTCAAGGGGTAACAGCACCGTCAAGGTTGGCAAACGACGCCGACCGACTCGACCGTTTGTTCATCCAAGGCAATTTGTAACCAGCAGGTCGCCCCTGGCCGGTAATATTCCATAAAACGACCGCTTTCGCGATCGTTCACGATGGGCTCACCATACAGCGCACGTACATCGGCAAAAGCCATGTCGGGGCAAACGCCATCCGGCGTACAGTCCTCAGCATTGGTGCTGACTATTTCCACGACCTGGCGATTTTCATCCAGCCAGACAGTCATGCCAGGATATTCCAACTCAGGCAATATCGAATCAACTACCCGGCTGGGTGGGCCTAGCCGATTGAGCACCTCAGACTCCGGAGCGCCAGGAGCAATGCCCGCTAGGGAAAGCTGAATCTGGGCAGGGTCTACTCGATTAGATGATGATGGGTTGGGCTCGGGAAACGATAAACCTGGTTGAATCATCGCCAACCTCTCTTCAACAAACCAGGTCCAAACGACGCGTTCGTCATTGCGATCGCTCCCCAGCGTCACTGTCGATACCATCAAGAGGTCTCCGGCGGCGTTGGTAAGCTCAAAGCGACAAAGCCCCAGACCGGTGCTGGCGCAATCTTTAACCTCCTCGTCCCCCAAATCAAACAGTTCGCTGACCGTCGGACTACTCAGGTTGGGGGCTGCCCCCTGTAAGTGGGGTTGCCAGCCCTGCTGAATCAACAGTTCTCGGGCTGCCGCATACGGCAGCCCTGCTTGCAGACCGAACTGATCATCTGCACTCAGTAAATCTTCCGTCTTGTTCTGAGGGCTCTCACTGTCAGAGGCCAGCGGCAAAGGCTTCTCTTTTTCTGTGAGCGGAACTGTAGCCTTGCCACAGGCAGCGAGTCCCCACCCCAGCCAAGAAACAAAAACAATAGAGGCAAAGACAGTGAGCTTTAAGGAAAAATAATTCCAATTTTTCGGCATCATCTTAATCCCCTCAATTGAATTAAGCTTCAAATCGAATTCAAAAATAGATACGCTAAAAGCGGTAAAGACAGATAAAAATCGAAGCAACAAATGCCCCTTTGATTTCTAGAGAGAACATTACTAAGGCTTGAAGGAATCTAAAAAAATCGGCAAATCAATTAACTTATAAGCATTTCGAGGCTTTAAGTTTTGTAAGCCTAATCCTACGATCAGAGCATCAGATGCGAAGCAGTTTCTTGTCGAGTCGCTGTATTTCATTCGACCTCTAATTCCGGTTTTGAGCGCTGCAGCGTCAAAGTTTTGCAATCCCTCTCCCAAGGCTGAGAGAGGGATTGAGGAGGCGTCCTGTTCCTGATTCACTCCACACCGTCACATCATAAATCGGCTGAATGGCATCTGTATTATCAGCAATCAGACATCCCTTATGCAGTTTTATGCCAGAGTTTTGAGGTGTTCCTGATTAAAACGCTAGAGGAGCCAGATTTCCTAATGATTTTTATTTTTGGCTGCTAGTGATAGCAGGCTGACGGGCGGTCAGGTAAGGTAATGCTCTGGCCGTCACGCCACCGTAAACCAGTCCACCAACAGCACCACAGAGCAGAACTATTGGCAGATCTTGGATGCTGTTGGGCGGCACCATGATGACTGTTTCTGCTTTCACAAGCTGCCATAGCAGTTGAGCGCTGAGCCAGCCCAGCGATCGCCCCAACACATTAGCCACCCACCACCAGCGCAGACCGCGCACCTGTCGAGCGAGCACTAAAACCTGACCGAGCCCGACACAGACACCCACCATCGCACCCAGAAGCGTGCCCACAAAAAGCTCAGCAAACGGGATGAGGACTAAGATAAACAGCCCGAAGGTTGACAGGAGAAAGGTCGCCACTAGGCCTAAAAATACGCCGAGATAACTGCCCAAAATACTGACCAGAACCCATTGCCAAATCCTCAACCTAAGGATTTTTTGGCGCAGCACGATCGCCTGCAATGGCCCGACGATGGCACTGATGACCAACCCCGCCAGAAAAAGTTCTCGGCCAGAAAACTGGAAGCCCAGCAGCACCAACAGCGCGATCGCGATGGCAAATCCTAGGGTGTTGACCACGAGCCAAGACCAAACCGTCGGCGGGGAGGCTTTGGATTCAGGACGTTCAGACGCCTTTGATGCTTGATCAGGGGGAGTAGGCAAATCAGGCCGATCGGATTGCTCAGGACTCATAGGATTGGGTCGGCGACCTCAGCCACAGCGATACCATGCTAGATCGATTGGCTCAGACTGAGCTTGGCAGAAATCAGACATTCATCATGCCGCTTCAGACCAGAGTTTTAGAGACTTGAAGGCTGATCGATCCCCCCCCGGAAATGCCCTAACCTTGGGGATGTGGCAGCCGAGGTTCTGAGGATTGAGACTTCAGGAGACAGAAATCGAGTGCCACTGCGTCAGTTCTATCGCGATCGCTGAAGTCCTTGATTCAGCCAGAATTCCAGGGTGATTTCTAAGCTGAATGATCGGTCACAGAGCGCTGGCGTAAAGTAAGACTCGGTAACACTACAGCGGTCACGCCACCATAGATCAG
>JBCBJQ010000116.1:0-18092 GCA_038523235.1 Cyanobacteria bacterium J06626_4 | reverse complement strand
TTGAGACTAGTCAGCTCTCCAATTTCTGATGGCAACGTACTTAGCCTGTTCTCGCTCAGGTCTAGTCGTTGGAGATTTACAAGCTGGCTGGTTTCCGAAAGAAAACTGGTTAATTGATTTTCAACAATTTCAAGTTCTTTTAGACGTGTAAGATTTCCAATTTCTGATGGCAATTCAGTTAATTTATTATAGCTAAGATATAGCTTTTTAAGATTAGCCAGCCCTCCTATTTCTGGTGGCAGCATATTCAGCTTGTTTGAACGGAGGTCTAGCTGATTAAGATGGGTGAGTTGTCCAATCTCTGGTGGCAACAAGTTAATCTGATTTTCAGTAAGATCCAGTTTTTGAAGGCTGTTCAATTCTCCTATTTCTGAGGGTAATGTGATCAATTGATTGGCGCTCAGATCTAGTTTCTTGATGTGAACAAGCTGTCCGATTTCTGGCGGCAAAGTGCTCAGTCGATTCTCCCCAAGGATCAACTGCTGTAGGCTCCTAAGTTGCCCAATTTCTTGTGGTAAAGACTTTAGTCTATTTTCACTGAGGTCTAGCTGCTGGAGATGAGTGAGTTGTCCAATTTCTGGCGGAAGCTTGCTCAGTTGGTTGCCAGGTTGAGCAAGAGGCACATCGATTTTGTATCTCCAATTTCCGCATACTAAAAGAGATTTCAAGCTTTTGAGTAGGCCAATTTCAGCTGGAAGCTCTGTTAGAGCATTACCAAAATATCTACCATTGCTATCTTTCGCTAAAATCAAGATCTCTAGTCGAGTCAGTTTGCCAATCTCTGGTGGTAGTTCTGTTAAGTTTTGCCCAGCTAAGTCCAGTTCTGTCCAGCCTTCGGCGGTGGCTTGGTCAATGAGTTTTAGCAGCTCGTCCTGGGTCATGACAGTAGGGGCGATAGTCTTTTCCTAGATAGCACAAAGGGAAAGAAGTTAGGAATTCGAAGTTTAGAATTTGGAATCCAGATTTTGGAATTCTAAAGAATAGAAACTATGCTGGATTTACTACGGCTTGATCAGGGTCATACAATGGAATTCTGAACAGTGCTTGCTCTATTGTCATGACGGATTCCGCGATCGCCCCCTCAAAATCATCAGCCACCCTACCCACTGGCGCGCTCAGCTGCGTTCATCACATCGCGCTGAACGTCAAGAATATGGCCGCTTCCCGCCATTTCTACGGTGACATTTTGGGGTTGCATGAGTTGCGCGGAGCCGAAGTACCCGAAACGCTCAAAGATCTCGTCGCAGCGGGCAAAGTTGCTAACTTTCGCCTGCCAGACGGCCTGATTTTAGACCTGTTTGGCGAGCCTGACCTGCAGCCCCCGGACGCTGATCCGACCCAGCAGTTTACCCGCGCCAACCACATGGCCTTTGGTATCGCACCAGAGCAGTTCGATCAGGCCGTCACCGTTCTCAAGCAGCAGAATATTCCCATTGATCATGGGCCAGTCAGCCGACCGACCGGACGCGGCATCTACTTCTATGACCCCGACGGCTTCCTATTAGAAATTCGCTGCGACCCAACCTAATTTCAGACCGCTGGACTGTCAGCATCACGCGTGGGGACTGGCCGTTTTTTCAGAAACCACACCAGCGCTAGCCCTTTGAGACAACCGCCGATGAGGCCCGTCAAGGCAGCCAACGGTACCCAATGCCAGAGGATGCGCCGGGTACCGTAAATTGCCGCATCAACCATATCGGGCACAAACCAGGCAATGCTGACCGTGAGAATGACCGCATTCACTAGCGGCCACCAACCCCACAGACGACTGCCGCGCCGCAGCACCCACGCTTGCGGACACCCCACGATCGCCCCACACACCAACACCATCAACGGCAGCGGCAACGCAGACCAAAAGAGAGCCCACACGATAAAGAGCGCGATCGCCCCATAGCCACCGACTATCGTCGCCAGACCCCACCAAGCAACCGGTGCATAATATCGTCTGAGCGCCAGCCCCTGGGCGATCGCCAGCACGACGGGGCCGATCAATAGTCCAGGGGCCCCGAGAGGATTGCAGAGGGCGATCGCGGCGGTGGTCGCCAACATCCAGCGGAGGCAAAAGCGCCGATCAGCCGGCGTCAGATGGAGCATGTGAGTTCCTGCGTTTGCTGGCTAAACAACAGGTTTTCCCGATAGTCCACCGGGCAGTCAATCACCGTGGGCACCGCTTGCGCCAGCGCCTCCTTCAGGGTGGGCATCAAGTCTTCAGTGTGCTCGACCCGATAGCCCTTCAGGCCCATCGACTCGGCAAACTTGACGAAGTCGGGATTAGTGAAGTGGATAAAATTCGACTCGCCGTACTGATTCTGCTGCTTCCACTCAATCAGACCGTAGCCGCCATCGTGAAAGATCAGCGTCACAAAGGGCGTCCCCAAGCGGCGCGCGGTTTCGAGTTCTTGGCAGTTCATCAAAAAGCCGCCGTCACCGGTCGCCGCAATCACCTGCCGATCAGGATGCACCAGCTTGGCGGCAATGCCGCCGGGGATGGCAATGCCCATCGCCGCAAAGCCATTCGAGATCAAACAGGTGTTGGGGCGATCGCAGTGATAATTGCGGGCAATCCACATTTTGTGAGCGCCCACGTCGGAGATCAAAATGTCTTCTGGCCCGAGCACCTGGCGCAGATCATAAATCAGCTTTTGCGGCTTGACCGGAAACCCGGTGTCGTCGGCATAGCGCTGGTAGTCGGCCCGAATCTCGTCGCGCAGTTCAGCATTGGTGGGGTCGGGCTGAGCGGGGCGATCGACGCGACTGAGAATCGCGTCTAGTGCATCGGCAATGTCGCCCACCACCTCCGTTTGTGGAATGTAGCTGCGATCGATTTCGGCGGGAGTGGCGCTAATGTGCAAAATCGGCAGGTCGCCATTCGGGTTCCACTTTTTCGGTGAAAATTCGACCAGGTCATAGCCCACCGCGATGATCAGGTCAGCCCGCTCAATGCCGCAGCTGATAAAGTCGCGCTGCTGCAGGCCAAAGGTCCACAGGGCCAGCGGATGGGTGTAGGGCAGCATACCCTTGCCCATAAACGTATTCACCACAGGAATGTGGAGCCCCGTCGCAAACCGCAGTAGCGCCTCGCTAGCCTGCGCCCGAATCGCGCCATTGCCCACCAAAATCAGCGGATTTGTCGCCTGGGCGATCGCGTTTGCCGCCTGCTTAATGCTCTGCAGCGAGGCTTCAGACTTGTCTTGGCCATCCCGCCGCAGTGGCTGCCCCGTCACCGCCATCTCAGCAATGTTTTCCGGCAGGTCAATGTGCACCGCGCCCGGTTTCTCCGTCTGGGCCAGTTTGAAGGCCTTGCGCACAATCTCCGGCGTGATGCTGGGCCGCACAATCTGCGCGTTCCACTTAGTCACCGGTGAAAACATCGCCACCAGGTCAAGATATTGGTGCGACTCGATATGCATGCGATCGGTGCCCACCTGACCGGTAATGGCCACCAGCGGCGCGCAGTCGAGGTTGGCGTCGGCCACACCGGTCATCAAGTTCGTCGCCCCCGGCCCCAGGGTGGATAGACACACCCCCGCCTTGCCGGTGAGGCGACCATAGACGTCGGCCATAAAGGCCGCTCCCTGCTCGTGGCGGGTCGTCACAAACTGAATCGATGAGGATTTGAGCGCCTGCAGAACGGCCAGGTTTTCTTCCCCGGGCACGCCAAAAATGTATTCGACCCCTTCATTTTCTAAACAGCGCACCAGCAGCTCGGCAGTGTTCATCCCCACTCATTCCTTACTAATCTTGTCAGTCCGTGATGGATCAATCCCGTGATTCAGGCCATTTCGCATTTATTTGATCCAAACCGTTTTAGCATTCACAAAAGCCAAAATGCCCTCGCGCCCCAACTCGCGGCCATAGCCCGATCGCTTGATGCCGCCAAAGGGCAAGCGCGGATCCGACTTCACCAAGCCGTTGATAAAGACCGCCCCCGCCTCTAGCTCATTGACGAAGCGATCGCATTCCTCGGCGGACTGGGTCCAGGCGCTGGCCCCTAGCCCCAACGGGGTACTGTTGGCCAACTGCACTGCCGCCTCAAAGCTATCGACCTGAAAGGTCAACGCCACCGGCCCAAAAAACTCTTCCTGATCCGCCGGCGTCCCAGGGGGAATGTCCGCCAAAATTGTGGGCGGGTAAAAGTTGCCCTGGCGCAGCGCATCCGGTAAAGCTGTCAGGCAGGACTCCAGATCTCCCCCCACCAGCACTTTGGCCCCCTGCTGCACGCAGGCCGTCACCTGCGCCGCCAGCTCATCGCGAATCTGCGGCGTGGCCAGCGGTCCGATATCCGTAGTGCCTAAGTTGGGGTCGCCCACCTGGAGCGCCTTGAACTTCGCCGTCAGCCCAGTTAAAAACGGCTCAGCGATCGCCGTATGCAGAATAAACCGCTTCGCCGCAATGCAAGACTGCCCGTTATTCAGCAGGCGAGCCGTCATCGCCGTGGTGATGGCAGCGTCTAGATCGGCGCTGGGCATCACAATGAAGGGATCAGTCCCCCCTAATTCCAGCAGCGTGGGCTTAATCTGCTGACCCGCCGTCGCCGCCAGCGCCGCCCCCGCCGGTTCACTACCGGTGAGCGTGGCCGCTTTCACCCGCTCATCAGCGAGCAACCCCGCCACGGCATCAGCCCCCACCAGCAGCGTTTGAAACACGTCCTCGGGGAACCCGGCTTTGTGAACAATATCGGCGATCGCCAGCGCACATTGCGGCACGTTAGAGGCATGCTTCAGCAGCGCCCCATTACCGGCCATCAGGGTTGGGGCGGCAAATCGAAACACCTGCCAAAACGGAAAATTCCACGGCATCACTGCCAGCACGACGCCTAGCGGCTGATAGCGGACGAAACTTTGGCTGGCATCGGTCACGGCGGGCACATCTTGCAAAAAGCTGGCCGCATTGTCGGCATAAAACCGACAGACCCAGGCACATTTCGACACCTCCGCGATCGCGCTTTTTAGCGGCTTGCCCATCTCTAAGGTCATCAGTTGGCCATAGGCCTGTTTGTTGCTCTCTAACAAGTCAGCGACTGCGTGCAGCCAGCGGGCGCGCTGCTTGAGAGACGTCGTTCGATAGGTGGCAAAGGCGGTTTGGGCTTGGGCCAGGCGGGCCTCTAAAGCCATCTGATCGAACGGGGTATAGGTCTTGAGGGTCTGCCCAGTGGTGGGATTAATGGTTGCGATCGCCATCGTAGCTTCCTCTTACAGGCAACACTGCAGTAGATTTCGGGTCGCAGCGTTGGGCCGATCTCTACTGTCGCAAGGGACACCGGGGCAACCACTGAAATTGTATTGATTGTTCACTGACTGATGATTCTATTGACCGATCAGGATTTTGCGGGTTTTGCGCCAGAATGGCCTGCCACGTGGCCCCCGTTATCGGTGGGAGCAATCGCATGTTCTATCCTGACCAGGTAGGGACTCATCGCACCGCTGCCGCTAAACCGCAGCCCTGTCTACTTCCTTCCATGGGTCACCCCGCGAAATCATAAAAGCGCTGTCAGACCGGACGCATTCCTCCCTTGACATCCTCTAATCTGGGGTATGTGCCCCCAATGTTCTGAGAATGGGGGTTGGCTGCAGAACTGGCGAGTCCGAACCGGAGACCATGGCGTCAGTCGGATTTGTCCGCTCAGAGCAGGACTCATTTTTCCTGTTGTCTTCACTACGCCCTCTCCCTGCCCATGCTTGATGCTCGTATTCCCTCTGGGACGCTTGGTGACAAATGGACTCGCTTCCAAGAAACTTGCCCGTTGGTGAGCCCCAACAACAAACGCAAACACACCGTGCTGATTGTGGGGACGGGGCTAGCCGGGGCCTCGGCAGCAGCGACCCTCGCCGAGCTCGGGTATCAGGTGAAAAGCTTCTGCATTCAAGATTCGCCACGCCGGGCCCACAGCATCGCGGCCCAGGGCGGCATCAACGCTACCAAAAACTACCCCAACGATGGCGACAGCGTTTGGCGCTTGTTTTACGACACACTCAAGGGGGGCGACTACCGCTCACGCGAAGCGAACGTTCACCGCTTGGCCGCGATCAGCAACCAGATTATTGACCAGTGTGTCGCCCAAGGTGTGCCCTTTGCGCGGGAATATGGCGGGCTACTAGCCAACCGCTCATTTGGCGGCGCTTTGGTCTCACGGACGTTTTATGCCCGAGGGCAAACGGGGCAGCAGCTTTTGCTCGGGGCCTACAGCGCCCTGATGCGGCAGGTGCAAGCACAGCAAGTGCAAATCTTGGCCCGCCGCGAAATGCTCGATCTGGTAGTCGTCGACGGACACGCGCGGGGCATCATCACACGTAATTTAGTCACGGGTCAGCTCGAACGCCATGCGGGCGATGCGGTGCTGTTGTGTACCGGCGGCTATAGCAATGTCTATTACCTCTCTACCAACGCCCAAAATTCCAATGTGTCGGCGGCGTGGCGCTGCCACAAACGGGGCGCGTATTTTGCCAATCCTTGCTACACCCAAATTCATCCGACCTGCATTCCTATCTCAGGCGACTATCAGTCAAAGCTCACGCTGATGAGCGAAGGGCTCCGCAATGACGGTCGAGTCTGGGTGCCCAAAACGCCGGGTGATGCGAGATCGCCCCACGCCATTCCGGAAGGCGATCGCGACTACTATCTCGAACGGCGCTATCCGGCCTTTGGCAATCTCGTGCCCCGCGATGTCGCCTCTCGCAATGCCAAGACCATGACCGATGAGGGACGTGGCGTGGGCGAAACCGGACTAGCCGTTTACCTCGACTTTCAAGACGCCATTCACACACAAGGGCAGGCGGCGATCGCCGCCAAATACGGCAACCTGTTTGACATGTACCAGCGCATCACCGGCGAAAACCCCTATCAGGTGCCGATGCGAATTTATCCCGCTGTTCATTACACGATGGGCGGGCTCTGGGTTGACTATCACCTGATGAGTACGATTCCAGGCTTGTTTGTGTTGGGTGAGGCCAACTTTTCGGATCATGGGGCGAATCGGCTGGGCGCGAGTGCCCTGATGCAGGGGTTAGCCGATGGCTACTTTGTGATTCCGCCCACACTGGGCACCTACTTGGCGAGCACCTCCCTGGCGACTGTGACTACGGCTGATGACGCCTTTCAACAAGCTGAACACGCAGCCCAAACGCGGCTAACGCAGCTGCTCAACATTCAGGGCAATAAAACCGTAATGACCTTTCATCGCGAGTTAGGCCGCCTGGTTTGGGACGATGTGGGCATGAGCCGCGATGGCGCGGGCTTGAAATGCGCGATCGCCCGCATCCGTGAATTGCGGCATGAATTTTGGCACAACCTCAAGCTCCCGGGCGCCGCCAATACGCTCAATAAAAATCTTGAGTTTGCGGGTCGCGTTGCCGACTTCTTAGAACTGGCCGAACTGATGGCCCAAGATGCCCTGCACCGCGAAGAATCTTGCGGCGGTCACTTTCGCGAAGAGTACCAAACCCCCGATGGCGAAGCCCAGCGGGATGATGCCAACTTCGCTTATGTCGCTGCCTGGGAGTATCGGGGCAGCGATCGTCCTGCCACCTTACATCGAGAAGAGCTGCAGTTTGACAATGCGCCACCCACCCAGCGCAGCTACAAATAAACCCTCATACCATCCCAGGCACAAGGGTCACTCATAATTCCTCACCAAAAAGCTCCAGACACCACGCGAACAGCATCCTAGGCAATTTTGAGGAGAAACATAGCCTCAATTGGCGATCAGCTCACTGGTCGCCAACGCAGTCAATTCCAGCCATAGAGCCGTTGAATAACAGGGCAGCTCGTGGGCGTCTAGTCTTCGTGCTCATCGAAGGGATCAGCTAGCTGCTTAGCAGGCGGGCCAAAGGCGGTGTACACAGCGAGTACCGTAAAGGCAACGACCACTGCACCCACAGAAATGATAAGAACTGTTGCAGGCTGCATAGAATGAGGTTTCCTATAAAACACCTTAATCTTATAATATTACGGAATATAAAGTGGCGTATAGGTTCAGGACACTGATGGCACAACAAACGCGGCTAAGCAATCTGCTAAAACCCCTCAACTCTGAATACGGCAAAGTATCCCCGGGTTGGGGAACGACTCCCGTCATGGGCGTCTTCATGGGGCTGTTCTTCGTATTTCTGTTGATTATTCTTCAGCTCTACAACTCTTCACTCATTTTGCAGAACGTCGATGTTGACTGGCGCAGTCTGGGCATCTAAGTTCAGCTACTGCTTCGATTGACTGACAGAAGGGTAGAAGAACCAACGCTTCTACCCTTCTTGTTTTTGGCACATAGTTCGACAGTTATCGACTCATTCATGACCGCGATCAGGTGTGTGCGGGCGTAACTGTCAGCCTTTAGGAGGACGATATGAACGTTTTTGGGATCGGGCTCCCCGAGATGGCCTTGATATTGGTCGTTGCTTTGCTGGTGTTTGGCCCTAAAAAACTGCCTGAGATGGGTCGCAGTTTAGCTCAAGCCCTGGGCAGCTTCAAAAAGGCTCAGCAAGAGTTTGAGACAGAGTTTAAAAAAGAGGCAGAAGATCTCAAAAAATCGATGAACGCGCCGATGAAGGCCGAGATCGAGCGGCCTGAGCCGAAAGCCCTGCCCGAACCAGAGGTTGAAACCGAGGCGGTAGCAGAGAATGCGGCAGCCGATGCAGCCGCCACCGTCGCTGCCGACGTCGCGGCTCCGGATGCGTCCGCCACGTCTTCTTAGGCACTCAAGCAAATTCCCCCATGGGATTGCTCTTAAACCGCAGGCAGGTCTTGAGAGTTTTGAGATTCTCCAGGATCTCAGCATCACGCTGACTGCTGGGCCTGATGACGCTTGCGGTTACTCAGGCTTGCTAGCTTATCACCACGACAATGCTTTATTTTCGGCGACCGTGCCGTCCACTGAAGCGTGGGATGAAACCGACACAGCTACCGCCCCGTCTCACCTGGCTCAGCGGATGAGGGTAGGATCGCCGATCAGCCGCTGGCCAGCCTGTCCGTTGTGGCACAGATATCTTTTGTTGCGCATTCTCATATCTTGCAATGGCTAATGAATCGGCAACCTCTCTGCGCTTAGTGGTGGGTTTGGGCAACCCAGGCGACAAATATGCCCGCACGCGGCACAACGTGGGGTTTGATGTGGTTGATGCCCTGTCGCAGCGCTGGCACATTGACATGGCCGACAATCGCAAATTTCACGGCAAGTTTGGGGAAGGGAGGGCGATCGCCGGGCACAAGCTCGCGCTGCTGAAACCCAACACCTATATGAACCGCTCTGGCCAAGCGGTGAGAGCCGTTGTGGACTGGTATAAGCTACCCGCCCAGACGGTTTTAGTGGTGTATGACGACATGGCGCTGCCGCTCGGACGATTGAGAATTCGGGCCGAAGGCTCGGCTGGCGGTCATAACGGCATGAAGTCGATCATTGCTCACCTGAGCACCCAAACGTTTCCCCGGTTACGGGTCGGCATTGGCAGTACGGCGCGCGCGGGCGATCGCGACCAGGCCGTCGTCGCGCATGTCTTGGGTAAGTTTGCCCCGGATGAAAAACCGCTGGTCAATACTGCCCTCGATTGGGCCACCGAGGCGATCGAAACCATCTTGTTGAAAGGCCATGAAGAAGCCATGAGTGCCTTTAATGGGCGATCGGCACTGCCTTAATAAAGCTCCTATCCCAGTTCTCTGAAACTGGACTACAGAATCTTCCTTTCGACTCCGCTCAAGGAACGTCGGCTGAACGGAGTCGTCAGCCCGACGGGCAGGCCAGGCCAACACACAGTTTCTCCGACTGGGAGAAAGCAGACTTGGATGGGTGGCTGTAATTTGTAGAACTGGTATTACCAAGCAGGAACTGCCGCATCATGTTGCCAGAGCGTCAAGATGACTTCGCCTCTGGAACCGCCATTCTCGATATGACTTAGCGATAACAATCCGTAGTCTGGGGAGAACAGCCTCAAGCGCTAGGACTCTAGCGTGACCAGTCTTCTATTTCCGTAGGGCTTGCCCTTTCCACAGGGTATTCCGAACTCCGAATTCTGCAGTTCGAATTCCGCTATGGTTAACCAGCCATCGCTCAGGCTGAGTTGATCATTCACGTTGGCCGACTAATTGAGCCAGCCGAGAAATTGCACTTACCCTAACTGGATACTGCGCATGAGCCAAAACCCAGCAAATGCTTCAATCTCAGGGTCTGCCTGCACCGCTAAGAAATGAACCTGATTTGCCTCAGCCTTAGCCGTTTCAAAATTCGCGGCTTCTTTTTGCAGTTCGGGCGTATTGAGGGCGGCCACAATCCAGCTATCGGCACTACCAGTTTCTAAAATCAATCGCGGTTTTTTACTCGATTCAACCCGCAGTTCACTGACTTCCAGACCTGACATCCAGCCCGCCATCGGCATCGCACGGGGTGAAAAAATCACCAGTCCAGGAATCAGCGTATCGTCTGCAACCCCAGCAAACGCCGTGGGGAAAGCCTCACCAAAGTCGATTGGCCAATCTGACATGGCGGCCAAGTCTTGAGCTGGTAAGGATACCAGCGCCCACTGCTGACCGATCAGCGCATCGGGTAAAGCATTGGGCGCGGGCGGTGGAGCGCCCACCGAGGGTGAGGGCTTGTCCGTATAGCCGGGTTCTTGGGGGTAGACTTCTTGGCGGCGATAATCCATCCACTGCTGCAGGGCCAGGGTGCGACGGCTGGCCAGCACGGCAATGCCCAACTCTTCACAGGCGCGAATGATCATGTTTTGCATCGAAAATCGAAAGAAGCGAATGCGGGTTGGCGGTTCGGGCGCTTCGGAGATCGCCTCGGTAATCGCCTGCTTCAACTCGATTGAGTTGACCTGGGTATTCGAGAGAAACTTGCTAAAGCGAAACAGCTCGTCAGGATTGGCATCGACGCTTTGCAAGCCTTCGCTGATCAGGACTTCCCAGCGCTTTTTGCCGCTCTCGTCCAAAATGGGGCGCGAGTAAAAGTCGAGTTCCCAAACTGTGCCCATAGCCGTTGTTTTGTCTGCCTCACATCAGTTGGTTATTCAGCACTGCCCGCCCGGAGGGAGTCTCTCATAAACCCTAGTCTTGATTCAGGTTGGTGAGGTATCAGGGCGCGATCGCGGTGCGTTAAAGTTCACTATCTGCCAGCAGCTTACCAACGTTTTGGAGGCGATTGTCGATATCTTCCATCACGGTGTCAAATTCTTTGAGCACTTCGCCAGGATACTTTTCGAGCACCTTGGTGGAGAGCGAAATGCGGCCGCGCGATTCATCTAAGCTGACGATGATGGCCTTGATCGCCTGACCCTCACGCAGCAATTTAGACAAAGAATCGACATAGTTCTGGCTGATCTGGTTGATGTGCAACAGCCCTGTCACCCCCTCAAACTTGACGAACGCGCCGTAGGGTTTGAGGCTGGCAACTTTGCCACTCACCAACTGCCCCACACCAAGGGTAGCCATCGCCTGCGATCGCGCCGCCAGCCGCTGCGACATGACCAGCTTGTTGTTATCCTGATTGACTTCTAAAAAGCCCACGCTGAGGGTGTTTCCCACCTGCGATTCCAAATCGTCAGACTCGCTGAGGTGCGATCGTGGCACAAACCCCCGCAACCCTTCCACATCGACAATGACGCCGCCCTTGTTAACGCCCGTCACTTCCACATCCAAAATGTCTTTGTTAGCTTCCCGTTCGATCAGCCGTTCCCAGACGCGCTGCACCATCAGCCGCCGCAGAGAGAGCACCACGCGCCCTTCCATATCCTGATCGCGAATGATGATGAACTCAAACTCTTCACCCACGGGTAGGGTTTCTTCGAGGTTGTCAACGCGCTCAAGAGACGCTTCCTTGAGAGGTAAAAAGGCGTCTGACTTGCCGCCAATCTCGATCATTGCGCCTTCTGAAGCGTGGCCAATGACGGTGCCTTTGACGGTGCTCCCTGTTTGAAAGGTGTAATCGTGATCCGCTAGCGCACGAGCAAAATCTTCTGTCGAAAAGGTCAAAGTCGGGCCTCCCCCGTGTTTCGTCCAGTTATTGAGTCGTTCAACGATAGCAATCGATTTCGACGAAAACTGATTGTAAATTCTGAATTGGCTAAATGTAAACCTGTCGTCGACAACTTAACAAAAGGAGGTGAAACCAAATCGAGCACATCTCAACTTTTGGGCACTGGCTAGCCGGGGGCGCCCACCTTGGAGAAAGCGGACTAGAGGTCAAAGACGGCTCGTAAAATAGCGACATCCTCTAGCCCCTTCTCCAGTTGGAAGAAGGAGAAGTTAGAACTCTCAGGCCCCTGCACCTCTGCCTCTAGAAGAGGACTATCGGGTGTAGGCGCGAGAGTGTTCTGATTTTTGTGTAAGCAGATTGTTGTTCAAAGTTTGAAGCGTTGTGGGAATAGAATAGCAAAGTGTGACAGGGCCGCTCTCCAGTTTTTGATGGGACGATTCCACCGCTTTGAGATGTTGTTCATCGCCAGATACATCAGCTTGAAAACGGACTCTTCATCAGGGAACACGGCCTTGGTCTTAACGACCTTCCGCAAGGAGCGGTTGACTGATTCAATGGCGTTGGTGGTGTAGATGACGCGACGAATCTCCATCGGATAGTCGAAGATGGGGATGATGTTTTCCCAGTGACGCAACCAGATTTGGCTCACCGCAGGATAGTGCTCATCCCACTTAGCGGCAACGTCCTCTAACGCCGTTTCCGCTTCCGCCAAGGTAGCGGCTCGATAGATGGGTTTGAGGTCAGCAGCCACCGCCTTGCCGTCTTTCCAAGGCACATAGCGGAGCGAGTTGCGCATCAGATGGACGATGCGAAGCTGTACTTGAGTCTGGGGATAGACGGCCTCAATGGCCTGGGGAAAGCCTTTAAGTCCATCACAGCAAGCAATCAGAATATCTTTCAGGCCTCGATTTTTAAGGTCAGTGAGGACTTTGAGCCAAAATTTGGCCCCTTCCGCTTCCGCCTCGCCAATCCAGAGACCGAGCAGCTCTTTGTGGCCCTCGCGGTTGATGCCCAGCACGACATAGACGGCCCGCTTGCTCACCCGTCCGACCACTTTGATATTGACGTAGAGGGCATCGAGATAAACGATGGGATACACCTCGTCGAGGGGGCGAGACTGCCACGCTTTGACGGCCTCACGAACCGTCTCGGTTACCTCGCTAATGATGGCAGGGGACACTTGCGCGCCGTAGAGTTCCGCCAGTTGCAATGAGATATCACGGGTACTCATCCCGCGCGCATAGAGCGCCAAAATCTTCTCGTCTAGACCGCTCAATCGCCTTTGGTGCTTCGGCACCAATACAGGCTCAAAGGTGCCTTGGCGTTGGCGAAGCCTCTCCTTCGGAGAATCTCGCGGAATGGCCAAGGCCAATTCCCCCGGCTCTGACTGCACCGTCTTGGACGAGTGACCGTTACAGCTATTGCGGCGATCACTCTCATCAGTCTCGTTGAGATGATGGTTGAGTTCCCCGGCTAACGCCCGTTCGACTAATCGTTTGGTGAGCTGCTTGAGTAAGCCGGACTCACCGAGAATCGCTTCTGGGCTTTGACAGTCTGCCAACAGCTCGTCCAGTAGCTCATCGGCACGATTCGGTGCTTGTTTTTTCCTAGGCATGATGCGGTCTCCTAAGTTATCGAGGTTTTAGACCGCTTACACAAAATTCTGTACAGTCTCGGATGACTGCCCCCAAACGCTATGCCATTGAAGAATTCCTAGGTACGACCAACTATGCCGGAGCCTCATTTTCATCCGATAACAGCACACTACTTGTCAGTAACGACGCCTCAGGCATTTATAACGCTCACGCAATTCGCATCAACGATGGCACTACTACCCAGCTCACCCACTCCACCACCGATTCAATTTTTGCGATCGCCTACTTTCCCAACGACGAACGCTTTTTGTACCGGAGCGATCGCGGCGGTAACGAACTGAATCACCTCTACGTTCAGGCTCCGGATGGCACCGTCACTGACCTGACCCCAGGAGACGAGTTAAAGGCCATGTTTCTCGGCTGGGCGCAGGATGAGCAGTCCTTTTTTGTGGCAACTAATGAGCGCGATCGGCACTTTTTCGATGCCTATGAATACCACATTGAGACCTATCAGCGCGAGCGGATTCACGAAAATAACGAGGGGCTAAATTTCCGCGACATTACCCCCGACCGCCGCACCATTGCCCTGGCCAAAACCGAGACCAACGCCGACAGTGATATTTATCTGTGCGATCGTCAGACAAACCAACTCACCAAAATCACGGCCCATGAAGGCGACATCAATCACTATTCTTCGGGGTTCAGTCCCAATGGTCAGTTCCTTTACTACCGCACCGATAAAGACAGCGAATTTTTGTACCTGATGCGCTACGAGCTTTCCACTGGCAAGCATGAAAAACTTCTGTCTGCAGATTGGGATATTGTGGGCGCTTCTCTCTCAAAGCATGGAAAATACCTGGTGATCAGTATTAACAACGATGCCCGGACTGAGCTGCGTGTCTACGACGCCGCTACTCTGACCCCCATCGACCTGCCGCAACTCCCCGAAGCCGCGATCAGCTCCGTTAAAATTGCGGCGACTGAAGATCGCGGGGCGTTTTACGCCAGCAGCAGCAAAATGCCCCGCGACCTCTTTGTCTATGATTTCTCAGGGGAAGAACCCACGCGCCTCACTCGCTCCCTGAATCCCAACATCGATCCTGAAGATCTGCTGGAAGGCCAGGTCGTGCGTTTCGCCTCCTACGATGACCTGGAGATTCCTGGCATTCTTTATCTGCCTCTGCAGGCCAGCGAAAACGTCCTAGTGCCAGCACTGGTGTGGGTCCACGGCGGTCCTGGAGGGCAAAGCCGAGTTGGCTATTCGGCGCTAATTCAATATCTGGTCAACCACAGGTATGCCATTTACGCCATCAATAATCGCGGTAGCTCCGGCTATGGCAAGACGTTTTATCACCTTGATGATCGCAAACATGGCGATGTTGACTTGAGGGATGTGGTGGAAAGTAAGCAGATGCTGATTGAGACAGGTCAGATCGATCCCCAGCGCATCGGCATCATCGGCGGCAGCTATGGGGGGTATATGGTACTGGCAGCACTAGCTTTTCAGCCCGATGTCTTTGATGTGGGTGTGGACATTTTCGGCGTCTCTAACTGGGTGCGCACCCTGCAAAGCATTCCTCCTTGGTGGGAGTCCCACCGCAAAGCCCTGGAACAGGAAATGGGAGACTTTGACGATGAAGTGTTTTTGCGAGCGAAGTCACCGCTGTTTCACACGGAACATATCGTCAAACCCCTGATGGTACTGCAAGGGGCCAACGACCCAAGAGTGCTTAAGGTGGAATCTGACGAGATTGTCGAAGCTGTCCAGGCCAGAGGCATTCCGGTGGAATATGTGGTGTTTGAAGACGAAGGCCATGGCTTTGTCAAAAAAGAAAATCAGATTCGCGGGTACAAGGCCATCCTCGATTTTGTGGAAACTCACCTCAAGTAATTTGAGCAGCAAGCCAAGGTGCAGTCGTCCTGCTCAGGGCGAAGAAATTGGTAGGACGGATCGGCAGTAATGCTTTTCAGGTAGGCGATAGAAGAATTTCTGAACTTCGTTCGGGACGAAGGGGTCGGAGGTACCCTTCGGGAAGGCAAAGCCTACGAATCCTCTCATCCCGATTTTTTTACAACCCATATGTCGATGCAGTCATCCTACTCGCTTGTGTACTAAGTCGGAGATCGCGGGCTCGTCAAATTTTCGAGCCCGCGATCTTGATAGATTCAGTGCAGCGTTTACGCGAAGGTGAGCTCGGCAATCGCACCGCTACCATTGAGCATGACGACCAGTTGACTGACGCCATCAACATTGAGGTCAGTGGTGCCTAATTCACCATCAGCGGTCTTAACAATGGCAGTACTGCCCAGCGTTACACCATTCAGGTCAATAGCTTCGATGGTGCCACCTTCCTCACTGTCGAGAACATCAAGGCTCGCGATGTTCATGGCCTCATCAAAGGTGAAGATGAACGTGCCCCCGAAAGCATTGTCATCAGGATTCGTGCTGTCGCCATCTTCAGACAAGATCAATACATGCCCTAGGGCATCACTAGCCAGATCGGTATCGCCCCCAGTGGGATTCGCCGTATCGAAAATCATCGCTTCCAGGCCATTGGTGGTCACGGTCAGACCTGTGAGCTGATCGGTGACCACTGTTCCAGCGGTGAGTTCCAGACCTTCAAAATCAATGTTTGCTGAGGGTCGCGATGACGCATCGGTGACTTCCCCGGCGGCATTGGTCTCTAGGGTGATTTCATCGCCATAAACCCGACGTTCCGTATCGATCAACTCATAGTTCGAATCCAGAACGGGGAAGCTGTAAACCGGCGTAAACGTAATCTCCGCCCCCTCATCGGGGCCATCAAGCTGTTTGAGGTTGACCTCTAGGTGACCGTAGTGCTTGCCCCCGGCGATGATTTGAGGCACACCATCCACCTCTGCCCACAACTCCGGTTCGTCTTGATCCGCAGTCCACTGGCTAAAGGGGTTGTAGTTCAGTAGCTCTCCCGCTTCATCGGTGCGTTGCCCGCGCATGCCATCGCCCGCCACACCCACGTCATAGTAGTAGACGCCGATGCCATCGTTATTCTCATCGACAAAGCTGCGCTCAAACATCTCACTGTGCCCAGAGAAGACGGCGGCGACCCCATACTCCTCAAACAGAGGATGGTACTGACGCATTGGGGTGCCCCCTTGTCCCGAAGAATCTTCGTGGTTCATCGGCAGGCCATGGGTGCCACTGGAGTAGGGCGCGTGGTGCCACTGAGCAAAGATGATTTGTCCAGACTCTCGGGCCTCTTCAAGCTGCTCGATCACCCAGTTCCATTGCGGGCTACCGGGGTTAAAGTCGGCTAAATCGGTGCCTCCCGCCGCTTCATACTCTTCACGAGTGAAATTTTGTTGAGTATCCGTTCCCGGCCCAGTAAATTCCTGACCGCTAATTTGGGGCGGCTGTCCTTCGCCACCGTAATTGTCGCGGCTGTCATCCGGTTCACCGTTGGAGCTATCCAGCGTCAGAATCGTAATGGGGCCATAATCAATGCGGTAATAGTTATCTTGGTGTTCCGGCGTCCCATTCTCAGGTGCATCAAAGTAAACATCGAATTTCTCACGACCAAATAACGGCCCAAAGCGCCCATCGTCATCAAAGCCGTAGCCGCCATTGAGGGCACCAAAGTTTTCCCAGTTGCCCAAAGCCGGGAGCAGAGCGTATTCCGATAGGCCACTATCTAATTCCCCGGCGTTGTGGCGGAAGAACTCGTCCCAACCGGGCTGATAGCCTCCCCCTTGCATCAAATCTCCTGGCATCACCAGGAAGTCAGGGTCGCGGCTGTTGATGATTTCAAGGTTTTCGCGATACCCCACCGTTTCAGTTAGAGGATAGTTAAGGCGATCGCCGGCAACCCCCAGGTTCTCAGCCCAGAGACTATCTTCGGTAGCAGGGCGAGCCAAAGAATCGCCCTCTAGAGCGCCCTGTTGCCAATCACGCCGACGAACCCGACCGCGCGGCTCCGTTTCACTATCGGAAAGCGCAATGAAGCGAATCTCATCCCAGTCTTCAGCAGTGGGAGCAGTGGTGAAACTGGCTTCAAAAGTTTCGTCTTCTACAGTGACGGTGTAGGTGTAGGTGCTATCAGGCGATAAACCACTGACATCAACCGTATGCTTGTAGTTTTCATCGCCCAGCAACCAGGAACTTTGTTCTAACCCCTCAATTTCTTGATTCAGTTCAGCATTGGTATAGCTGAGCAGCGGCTCGAAGGTTGGGGTCGTGGTAAATGTAAGGGGAGTCTCTAATTCTGGACCGGTAATGGATACTTCACCGGCAGCATTGGTTTCACCAAACCAAGTGATATAGATGCCATCACTAGCAGGTTGTTGCAAATACGGATTAACTCGGAATGACATAACTCGGTAATCTCCTTCGTTAGAATGCAGCTTGCTTACAGAACTTGTGAGAAATTCAAAAATCAGAAATCACGCCATACTTCCGAGCAAGGGAGTGAAAATTCATTACGTTAGCTATCAGGCTTGAAAAGTAATATCCCTTTCTTGCAGCAGAAACAAAAGCCAACTTAAAGTAGAATCCAGCTAAT